>CAYMPG010000001.1:0-90463 GCA_964392455.1 uncultured Clostridium sp.
CAATATATTCAGGTTTACCCAGGCCGGCTCAGAGGTATCGGCACTGCTGGGGCGTATGCCCTCCGCCGTGGGCTATCAGCCCACGCTGGCCACCGAGATGGGTGCCCTGCAGGAGCGTATAACCTCCACACGGAATGGCTCCATAACCTCCGTTCAGGCGGTATATGTGCCTGCAGATGACCTGACAGACCCGGCTCCTGCCACAACCTTTGCCCACCTTGACGCCACCACCGTGCTGGATCGCAGCATTGCATCGCTGGGCATTTATCCTGCGGTGGATCCGCTGGATTCCACCTCCAGGATACTTTCTCCCGAGGTGCTTGGTCAGGAGCATTATGATACTGCAAGGGCAGTTCAGCAGATATTGCAGCGCTATAAGGAGCTGCAAGATATCATAGCCATAATGGGCATGGACGAGCTGAGCGAGGAGGATAAGATAACCGTAAACCGTGCCCGCAAGGTGCAGCGCTTCCTGTCCCAGCCCTTTGAGGTGGCAGAGCAGTTCACCGGCTACAAGGGTAGGTATGTGCCCCTGAAGGAGACCATACGCTCATTTAAGGAAATAATATCCGGCATGCATGATAATATCCCCGAATCCTACTTCCTGTATAAGGGCAGCATAGATGAGGTAGTAGAGGCCTACAGCAAGGAGGCATAGCCATGACGAGCTTTCCGCTGAAGATAGTCACCCCCGATGGCCTCATATATGACGGCATGGCAGAAAAGCTCATAGTCCGCACAAACCTTGGAGACATGGCCGTACTTGCCCGCCATATAAACTGCGTATGCCCTCTGGGCATGGGCCGTGCTGTGGTGGAGGCAGATGGCCGCCGCAGAACTGCTGCCTGCATTGGCGGCATGCTGAGCGTGACAGATGGCGCCGTCACCCTTGTGCCCACAACATTTGAGTGGGCAGAGGATATAGACCTGCCCCGTGCACAGCAGGCTCACAGGCGTGCGCTGGAATCCATTGAGCAGCACAGGGCTGACGATGTGCAGCTTCGCCTTGCAGAAGCCCGGCTCCGCCGTGCCCTTGTCCGCGAGAGCGTCGCCCAGCAGGGCGGGGAATAGTAGCGTCATAGAATAATGAAGAAATAAAAAAGCCTTTCGGCAGGCAGAGCCGGAAGGCTTTTATCTTCGCATACAAAGGATGGGTTAATCCTGTACACCATACTTCTCCATCCTGGTATTTTCCACGTATTTTTCCTTTATGGTGCGGATGGTGGCCATGTTTGGGGTTTGCAGGTGGGCGGAAAGGGCGGCTTCGTCGCGCCATTTTTCCACCAGAAGCACCTGGTTCGGATTTGCGGCAGAGTAGAAGTAACTGTAGCAGATGTTGCCATCCTCGGCACGGACGGTGGGGGCGGGGCCCAGCTCCAGCTCGGATATGAGCTGCTGGGCTGTGCCGGACTTCATGGTGTAGGTAACGTGAAGTATAAGCATGCTGCGGTCTCCTTATTTGTTAGGGTTAATAGCCTGTATTGCGGTTTACAAGATGCAGGGGGGCCTCTCCACGGGCATAGCGCTCAAGGTCTGCAAGGAACATGGATACGTCCGCTTCGCAGGTGCTGTCAAGGGCATCATTGCCGGATATGTGGGGGGTGATTATGGTATTGGGGCAGCTCCAGAGGGGATGCTCGGGAGGCAGGGGCTCCGGCTGCATCACATCCAGAGCAGCGCCGCCTATGCGCCTGCTCTGAAGGGCCTCCACAAGGGCGTCCTGGTCTATGGCGGAGCCCCGGCCCACGTTTATTACAAGGCTCTGGCTATTGAGCAGCGCTATGCGCTCACGGCTCAGTATGCCCTGGGTGTGGGGAGTGGAGGGCAGCGCCATTATAAGGGCGTCTGCATGGGGCAGGAGGCTGTTAAGCTCGTCTATGGGAGCCACATGGCAAAATGCAGGCTCCGGGCTTTTGCCGCTGCGGCATACCCCGGTGACCCTTGCACCAAGGGCGCTGAGCCTGCGGGCGGTGTTGGAGCCTATGTCGCCTGTGCCGAGCATAATTATGCTGCTGCCTGCAATCGAGCGTATGGGGGAAAAGCAGGGCCAGCTCCTGCCCACCATGGCAGACTGGTATTCCGGCATCCTACGCATGAGCATGAGCAGCACCATGATTATGTGCTCCGCTATGGTGGGGCCGTAGGCACCGGAGGAATTTGAAAGGAGGCAGCCCTTGGGCATGGCATCATCGGAAAGGTACTTTTCCACGCCTGCATTGTGGCTGCATACCCAGCGCAGATGGCTGCTTTTTATTACCTCAGGGCCTGCATCCCCATAAAGCACCTCGTAGCGACCTATGTTTTGCCTAAGGCTGTGTATATCTTCATAATAATCCACGCTGAAGCCCAGGGCTGCTGCACGGCTGGTTATCAGGCTGTCAAAGCGGCCCGGAACATACGGCACATATACGGCTATGTTTCTCATATGCGGCACTACAGCAGCTCAAGTATGCGTTCCTTGGGGATGAGCCCAAGGGATTTGTTGGTTATCTGGCCGTCCTTTATTACCACCAGCATGGGTATACTGGAAACACGGAAGGTGTTTGCAAGGGCGGGCTGCTCATCTACATTTACCTTGCATACCTTTATATCCGGCCGCTCCTGTGCCACTGCCTCCAGATGGGGGGCAATCATGCGGCAGGGGGCGCACCATGTGGCCCAGAAATCTATAAGAACAGGCACGCTGCTTTCCATGACCTCACTATTGAAGTTTTCCTCTGTAACGTGGACAATTGACATGGTATCCTCCTTGACGATAACTGATATTTATTTGTGGCCCGGCCAGACTGGCTGAGCCTGTAAGATTATCATACCAATACAATACCACAAACTCCGTGATAATGTCACCTACGGCGGAAAAAACCACAGCCCCGCTGCATAAAGCGAGCGGCGGGCCAAATGGGGCAGGATGATGCAAGAAGGATGCCAAAAATGCATAATTATAATTTTTGTGCATTGATATGCGTTTACGGAGGGAGGAATATACAACAAATTTGTGAACAAATTACAGCGTTTAATTGCCGTGTCCGCAGACTGAGGACAGATAAAATGGCTAAAAACAGGCTGAATATTGATATTTTATGCACGCCAAAAAGGACAAAAATGAAAAGATTGATTGACAATAAAAGTGTATGCTGATAAACTATTTAGGACGTGTTATAGCAATAACAATCGTCTGCAACACTACCCAATCTTTTAAGGAGGAAAAAACAGAATGAAGAAGCTCATCTCTCTGATGCTGGTTCTTGCGCTGGCTCTGTCCTTTGCAGCCTGCGCTCAGCCCGCCGCCGAGGAAGCTCCCGTAGTTGACGAAAGCGCTCCCGCCGAGGAAGGCGCTGAGGCTCCCGAGCTGGTATGGGATCCTGAAAACGTTCAGGCTTCCGTAGAAGCAGCCGTTGCTGCTACCGATGGCAAGATCGCCATCATCACCAACACCGTATCCCAGAACGAGGAAGAATACCGTTCTGCCCAGGCTATGGTAGAAAAGTACGGCGATCGTGTTATCCATGACACCATGCCCGACAACTTCATGGCTGAGCAGGAGCAGTTCATCTCCGTTATCAACAAGTACGGCACCGACCCCGATGTTAAGGCCATCATCATCAACCAGGCCTGCCCCGGTTCCAACCCCGGTATCGATAAGGTAGCTGAGGTTCGTGATCTTAACGACCTGTTTGTTGCTTACTGCACTCCCCAGGAGAACCCTGAAGACATCGCCACCCGTGCGGACATCATCGTATCCGTTGACGAAGTAAACAAGGGCACCTTCATGGCCGAGCAGGCCGCAGCAATGGGCTGCACCACCTTCGTACACTACAGCTTCCCCCGTCACATGGCCCAGGTAACCCTGGCTGGCTGCCGTGACAAGATCGCTGAGAAGTGCGCTGAGCTGGGCATTGAGTTCGTAGATGCCACCGCTCCCGATCCCACTGGTGACTCCGGCACCACTGGCGCCCAGATGTTCATCCTTGAGGATGTACCCAAGATGGTAGAAAAGTACGGCACTGATACCGCCTTCTTCTCCACCAACTGCTCCATGCAGGTTCCCCTGATTGAGGCCGTTGCTGACACTGGCGCTTACTTTGTACAGCCCTGCTGCCCCAGCCCCTATCATGGCTTCCCCAATGCTTTCGGTATCGAGAGCCCTGAAGACCTGGTAACCGGTCTTGAGGCCACCATCGAAGCCGAGAAGGCATATGTTGCCGAGAGAGGCCTGACTGGCCACTTCTCCACCTGGGCAGTTCCCGCTTCCATCGCCAACACCGTAGCCAGCACCGAGTATGCCTTCCTGTGGATGGCCGGCCTGGCAGGCGATTGCGATGCTGACGTTCTCGCAGCTCTGCTGAGCGATTACTGCGGCGCTGAGGCTAGCCTCGAGTCCTTCGTAGACCCCGGTACCGGTGTTGTCACCGATAACTATCTGGTCTATCAGCTCGGTTACCTCACCTTCTAATAACTATCATTCGATAGGTATTAATGAACAGAACACGGGGCGGCGGCGCTAAGGCTCCGCCCCCCGTTTCTTTTAGTTGTAATGCCTTCGGTGTACATTAGCGCGCAGGAAATGTATTTCTTGCGCTCTGATTTACACTGAAGGTGTCATATCCGAACAAGAAAGGTGGGTTCAGGCTTTGGCAGAACAAATATTGCGTTTTGTAAACGTGGGTAAATTCTACGGCGACAACCAGGTGCTCAAGGGCATCAATATGGACGTTCGCCCCGGCGAGATACACGCTCTCATCGGAGAAAACGGCGCCGGTAAATCCACGTTGATGAACATCCTATTCGGCATGCCTGTGATACATGAAACAGGCGGCTTTGAAGGCACCGTTGAGATAGACGGCGAGGATGCTCATATAATGACTCCCCATGATGCCATGACAAAAGGCATCGGCATGGTTCATCAGGAATTCATGCTTATCCCCGGCTTTACCATTACCGAAAACATCAAGCTCAATCGTGAAATCACCAGACCCAATCTGCTTTCCAAGACCTTCGGCAAGCGACTTGAGGCGCTGGACATGGATGCCATGAATGCAGATGCACGCAAGGCTCTGGATACCATGGAAATGGGCATTGAGGAATATACCCTGGTACACGGCCTGCCAGTAGGTCATATGCAGTTTGTGGAAATTGCCCGTGAAATAGATAAGACCGGCATACGCTATCTTGTATTTGACGAGCCCACCGCTGTATTGACCGAGAGTGAGACCGAAAACCTGCTTGCAGCCATCAGAAGGCTTGCAGCACAGGGCATAGGTATAGTATTCATCAGCCACAGGCTGGATGAAATAATCAACGTATCCGACCGCGTTACCATCCTGAGAGACGGCGAGTGGGTAGCTACCAAGGACACAAAGGAGCTTACCGCCGCTGAAATCGCCCGCCTCATGGTGGGACGTGCCCTCACTCTGGATAGAAACGAGACCCAGCGCCAGATAAGCGGCGAGCCCATGCTGGAGGTAAAGAACCTTCGGGTAAATATGCCGGGCGAGGTGGTAAAGGGAGTAAACTTTACCGTTCGCAAGGGCGAAATAGTGGGCATAGGCGGTCTTGCCGGCCAGGGCAAGCTGGGCATAGCAAACGGCATAATGGGCCTGTATCCCGCAGATGGCACTGTCACCTTCAAGGGGCAGGAGCTTAAGCTGAATGATACAAGGTCTGCCCTCAATGGCGGCCTTGCCTTCGTGAGCGAGGACCGTAAGGGCATTGGCCTGCTGCTCAACAGCCCCATAGACCTTAATATCGCCTTTACAGCCCTTCAGACTGAGGACGCCTTCCTTAAAAAGTTTGGCCCCTTCAGCTGGAGAGATAAAAAGGCCATCCGTGAGCATGCGGATAAGATGATAAAGGAGCTGGATATACGCTGCACCTCTGCCGCCCAGAATACCGGGAGCCTTTCCGGCGGCAATCAGCAGAAGGTGTGCGTGGCAAGGGCCCTTACCCAGGAGCCTGACCTGTTGCTGGTATCCGAGCCCACCCGAGGCATCGATATAGGCGCAAAGAAGCTGATACTTGACCTGCTCAAGCATCTTGCTGAGGAAAAGGGCATGACCATCGTTATGACCAGCTCTGAGCTTGCCGAGCTTCGCAGCATCTGCGACAGAGTGCTCATCATCTGCGAGGGCAAGGTGGCAGGCGAGCTGCCCCCCGAGGCTTCGGATGAGGAATACGGCCTGATGATGTCCGGCGCAAGAGTGGGCAATGACGAGAAGGGAGGCGAGAACTGATGGCTAAAATAGGCAAAATGATCCGTAAGATGGGCATACCTACCTTCGCGGTAACTCTGCTGCTCATCGTGGTATTGGCGGCTGCCGCCTCCATGGGACAGAATATGTCCACCATATTCGGCGATATACTTCGCCGCGTTGGCATGAATGGCCTGCTGGTGCTTGCCATGGTGCCCTCCATCAAGTCCGGTACCGGCCCCAACTTCGCCCTGCCTATCGGCATAGAGGGCGGCCTGTTTGCACTGGTATGCTGCATGCAGCTGGACTTCTCCGGCTGGAAGCTGATACTCTGCTCAATGGCTCTTGCTGTGGTGCTGTGCACACTGCTGGGCTGGGCATACGGTAAGCTGCTCAATGCCGTTAAGGGCGCTGAGATGACCATAGCTACCTACACCGGCTTCTCCATAGTTGCATTCTTCAATATACTCTGGCTGGTGCTCCCCTTCTCCAATCGTAAGATGGGCTGGATGCTGGGCAGCGGCCTGCGTGAGACCATTCAGCTTGACAGCTTTGGTGCAGCTCAGATACTTTCAGAGCTTGGTGCATTCAATATCGGCAAGGTAAGCGTGCCCACCGGCATGCTGGTGCTGCTGGTAGTATGCTGCCTTATAGTCAGCTTCTTCTTTAAGACCAAGCCCGGTCTTGCCATCTATGCAGGCGGCGTAAATCCCCGCTTTGCAGATGCTGCCGGCCTGGATATAGACAGGAGCCGCATAATTGCCAATATCGTTTCCACAGTTATTGCCGGCCTTGGTATCATCGTATACGCCCAGGGCTATGGCTACGCACAGCTCTACAATGGCCCCATGAATATGGCCTTCCCCGCAGTAGCAGCAGTGCTTATCGGCGGTGCAACCGCCTCCGCAGCAAACTGCATACACGTGCTGGTGGGTACCTGCGTTTTCCAGGGCCTTATGACTGCTGCAATGCCTGTGGCAAACGCACTATTTACCGGTACTGACCTTTCCGACATTATGCGTCAGATCATACAGAACGGCGTTATTCTCTACGCCCTCACCCAGGTCAAGAAAGGAGGGGAACGGTAATGTCCGATATGGTAAAGAAAAACGAATCCGGCAAGTTCAACATTAAGGAGTTCGTGCTGGACAATATCGTCACCATAATCTTCTGGGTATTCATTCTGCTGGGCTTTGCCCTTGCAGAAGGCGTTACCTTCAACTGGTTCCTCACTGAGCTGAGCAACCGCTTCTACCGCAATGCGTTCCTGGTGCTGTCCCTTATAATCCCGGTAATCGCCGGTCTGGGCCTGAACTTTGGTATTGTGGTAGGTGCAATTTCCGGACAGCTTGCCATAATCCTTGTGCGTTACTTTGATATTGGCGGCTTCGGCGGATTGATGCTGTGCATGCTCATCGCCCTGCCTATAGCTGTGCTGGTGGGCTGGCTTACCGGCGCCCTTTACAACAAGACCAAGGGCCAGGAGATGATCACCTCCCTGATAGTTGGCTACTTCGGCAATGGCGTGTATATGTTCATAGTGCTGTTCATGATAGGCGCCATCATCCCCGTAGAGTCCGGCCATCCCATGATACTGCCTGGCGACGTGGGCGTTCGTATGAGCGTGGATATGGGCTCCATCAAGTATGCCCTTGAGGATTTGTGGCAGGTGCCCTTCGCCACCTTTGCCACCGTTGCTTCTGGCTGCACAATGCTCTACCTTGTATGGAATAAGTTCTTCCGCAAGCTCAAGGGCGGCAAGGCACGCATGAGCAATATCACCTTTGCGCTGTATATAGTCATCTGTGCCGTGATATTCGGCGTATTTGGCTACAATATGCTCACCGGCGGCAGGCTTACCATGGTACGCAAGGTTCCTATGGGCACCATGTTTGTAATAGCCCTCATTGCCATATTCAATAAATGGATAATGACCACCAAGCTGGGCCAGGATTTCCGTGCCTGCGGACAGAATCAGCATATCGCCGAGTCCAATGGTATAGACGTGGACCGCACCCGTATCATTGCCACCATTATTTCTACTGTATTTGCGGCCTGGGGTATGATAATATATATGCAGAATATCGGTACCCTCAATACCTACACCGCACACAACCAGATAGGCTTCTTCTCCGTAGCAGCCATACTGGTAGGCGGCGCATCCGTAAGCAAGGCTACCGTATCACAGGCGATAATGGGAACGCTGCTGTTCCACTCCATGTTCATACTCAGCCCCGAGATTGGCCGCGCCGTATTTGGCCAGGCCATACTGGGCGAATACTTCCGTACCTTCATGGTATACGGCGTAATCGGCCTGGCACTGGGTCTGTATGTATGGAAGGCAAATAAGAAGAGCAAGCTTACCCTCGAGCCCGAGGATGCCGTAAAAATGATGAAAGACTAATATGCTTTTTCAATAAAGGTTGTCCTTCGGGGCAACCTTTATGTATTTTTGCAAAAAAAGAAAGCGAGGAGCAAAAATGAGAACCGAGTACATTAAAAAGCTTATTGACATGATGGATTATGATGCCATGCTTATATGCCCATCTGAGGAGCTGCTGTTTTTCACGGGCTTTTCTCCCATGCAGTGCGAGCGGTTTCAGGGGCTGTTTGTAAAGAAGGATGGCAGCTTCTTCTATCTGTGCAATATCCTTTACGGCGGCGAGATAACTGCGGGGCTGAAGAACGTATGCCCCATATATACCTGGCATGACAATGAGGGCATGAGCAAGGTATACAGTATTCTTAAGGAGAATGGCCTCTGGGGCAGCACCATAGGGGTAAACAGCTCCGCTCAGGCCTTTAATGTGCTGGATATAGCTAAAAATTGCGACATAACCTTTGTAAACGGCAAGCCTCTGCTTGAGGAGGTACGCATACATAAGACCCATGAGGAACTGGAAAAAATGCGTAAATCTGCCCAGGTGGCAGATAGCGTTTACGATAAGGTGTGCGGCATGATACGCCCCGGCATCACCGAGGGAGATATCAAGGACTTTATGGTGAACGAAATGGCAAAGCAGGGCGGCGGCGGAAATGACCTGTTTTGCATAGTGGCTTCAGGCCCCAATTCCAGCTACCCCCATTATGAGGGCACCAGCCGCGTGATAGAGGAAGGGGACTGCATCGTGCTGGATTGGGGGTGCGCCCTCAATGAAATGATGTCTGATACCAGCCGCACTGTGTTCGTTGGCAGCATTACCGACGAGCAGCGCAGGATATATGACATTGTGGACAAAGCCCAGCTCAAGGGCCAGGCCACCGTAAAGGAAGGGGTAAACATACCCGAGATAGACATCGCCGCAAGGGGCGTGATAGAGGAGGCTGGCTATGGCGAAACTCTTGTCAACAGGGTGGGCCACGGCATAGGCTACTCGGTACACGAGGGCCCCTATATCAACCAGATAAACCACCGCCCGCTGGAAAAGGGCATGTGCTTCTCCATAGAGCCGGGCATATATCTTGCAGGGCGCTTTGGTATGCGTATTGAAAACATAGTGTGCATAAACGAAAAGGGCGAGACTGAGGTGCTCAATAAGTCAGACCGCAGCCTAAGGGTGCTGGATTGGTGGAAGAAGTAAGAAGGCTTACCACCGAAGCTGAGGTAAGGGCAGCCCTTGCGCTTAGCAGAAGGGTATTTGATGAATTTGTGGCGGTAGGCTATGAGCCCCGGGGACGGGATACGTTTTACATGGCTACCGATCCTTGCGAAAACGTCAGCCGCTGGCATGGTGGCGAATATGTATTTTACGGTGCATTTGAAGGGGCGCTGCTGAAGGGCATGGCGGCAAGCCGCATGGGCGGCAGCCACGTTATGCTGCTGTTTGTGGATAAGGCATATCACAGGCAGGGCGTGGCCAGGGGGCTCATGGCAGCGCTTATACAGGATGCGCCGGAGCGTACCCTTACTGTAAATGCTTCCCCCTATGGGGTGGGGGCATATGAGCGCATGGGCTTTAAGGTGACAGGCCCTGAGGTAACAGAGCAGGGCATGACGTTTACCCCGATGAAATACACAGAGTAACATCAGGCACAGGGCCGCACTTCTATGGGTGCGGCTCTTTTGGTGGAGCGGACAGGGGCGAAATTATCACTTTTGCGCCATATATGTCCACTTGTGCGGCGGGTAAAGGGTGCTATAATTAATATATATCAGTATGGCAAAGGAATGGGCTTATGAAGGATTTTGTAGTATTCAATGGCGTATCCAAGCAGTATCAGATGGGGCAGGTCACCATAAAAGCGGTGGATAATATCAGCTTTTCCATTGCAAAGGGTGAGTTTTGCGTTATAGTGGGCCCCTCAGGTGCAGGAAAGACCACCGTACTCAATATGCTGGGGGGCATAGATGGCTGCACGGATGGAGAGATAACTGTGGATGGCGTTACCATAAGCGGCCTTTCGCCAAGGGAGCTTACCACATACCGCAGGCATGATGTGGGCTTTGTATTTCAGTTTTACAACCTGGTGCAGAATCTTACTGCCCTGGAAAACGTGGAGCTGGCCGCCCAGATATGCCGTGACCCCATGGATGCCATGGAGGCGATAAGGGGAGTGGGCCTTGCGGAGCGGAGCAATAACTTCCCAAGCCAGCTTTCCGGCGGCGAGCAGCAGCGGGTATCCATAGCCCGCGCCCTGGCGAAGAACCCAAAGCTGCTCCTTTGCGATGAGCCCACCGGCGCACTGGATTACGTTACCGGCAAATCCATACTGAAGCTGTTGCAGGATACCTGCCGTAGCAAGGGAGTGACCGTAATACTCATTACCCACAATGGAGCCATACGACCCATGGCAGATCATGTGATACATATACGCAATGGCAGGGTGGATAAGGAAGAATACAATCCCACCCCTGCCCCTGTGGAAGAAATAGAGTGGTAACCGGGCCGAGCCTGTGAAAGGAGGAAAGCTGCTGTGCTTTCTGCGGTAAAAAAGGATATTCTCCGGGAAATAAAAGGCAGCAAAAATCGCTTTCTTGCCATAATGGTGCTGTCCATGCTGGCGGTGGCCTTTCTCAGCGGCCTTAAGGTAACGGCTCCCGATATGAAAACCACCGGCGACCTTTACCTTGATGACATGGGGCTGATGGATGTGCAGGTCATATCCACCCTGGGCATAACGGATGAGGACGTGGCGGCGCTGTATGGCAGCAATAGCGTGGACTATGCTGTGGGGGCTTATGTTTTGGATGCCTGGGCTGGCGATGCAGTGGCCAAGGTGTATTCCATTACCGATCAGGTAAATAGGCTGACCGTTATGGAGGGCAGGCTGCCGGTGGTGAGCCGGGAGTGCGTGCTGGATGAGGGGCTGCTTTCAAGGCTGGGCCTTGCCATAGGGGATACGCTTACCGTGACCCTCTCTGAGGACGACGAGGACAGCCTTGTATTTTCCAGCTTTCGCATAGTGGGCACAGTACGCAGCCCCTATTACATAAGCGTGGAAAGGGGCTCTGCTTCAATAGGCTCAGGCTCGGTGCAGGGATATGTTTATCTTAAGGAAAACGCATTTAATACGGATTGCTATACCATAGCGTACCTAAAAATCAAGGGCGCCATGGAGCTTACGGCTTTCACTGAGGAATATGATGACTATATAGAGGCTGTGATAGATGAGCTGGAGCCGCTGGGCGAAAAGCGGGCGCTGCTTCGCCATGATGAGGTGATAACCGAGGCCACGGATAAAATAGAGGAGGCCGAGCAGGAGCTGGCTGATGCGGAGCAGGAGGTGGCGGACAGAATGGCCGAGGCCGAGCAGGAGCTGGCGGATGCAAGGAAAAAGCTGGACAATGGCTGGTATGAGTACAGAAAGGGCAAAAAGGAGCTTGAGGACGCATACCCTGACCTTGTGAAGAGCGAGGCAGAGCTGTGGGATGGCTACTATGAGCTTGAGGATGGGCAAAAGGAATACGACGATGGCCTTAAGGAGTATCAGGCAAACCTTGGGGAGTACGAAAAGAACCTTGCAGAATACCAGAAAAGCAGGGCAGAGGTAACTGCCAATATCAGCGAAATAAATGCATACTATGAGGGCAAGGCCGCCCTTGAGCAGGGTATAGCCGGCTGCGACAGCGAGCTTGCAAGGCTCAATGGGCTTACCGAGGGCGACGAGGGCTATGACACAAAGGATGAGGCCATAGCGGCTGCACAGGCAAATAAAGCAGAGCTGGAGGGCCGGCTCTCAGCCCTTACCTCCGGGGTGAATGAAGCGGAGCTTGCGGCCAATAAGGCACGGCTGGAGGGAGCGATTGTACAGCTTGAGCAGGGAAAGCCACTGCTTGATGAGGGAAAGGCCAAGCTGGACGAGGCCAAGGCAAAGCTCGACCAGGCAAAGCAGCAGCTAAATAAGGGCTGGGCTGAGTATTATCAGGGCAAAAAGGAGCTTGAGGATGGCTGGGATGAATATCTGGAGGGAATGGAGGAACTGCCCAAGGCCCGGCGAAGGCTCAATAAAAGCGAGGCAGAGTATGAGGATGGGCTGAAGGAGCTTGAGGAAGCAAAGGCAGAAGCCCAGGAGGAGATAGACGACGCAAAGGAAAAGCTGGCAGATGCCCGCAGAAAGGTCGCAGAAATCGAGGAGGGAGAGTGGTATATCCTTTCCCGAGACTATAATCCGGGCTATACCGGCTTTGGTCAGGATGCAGAGCGCATGGCAAACCTTGCCACTGTGTTCCCCGTGATATTCTTCCTGGTGGCGGGGCTGGTGTGCCTTACTACCATGACCCGCATGGTGGAGGAACACCGTACAGAGATTGGCCTTATGAAGGCCATAGGCTATGGCCGCCTTGCAATATCTGCAAAGTATCTTTGCTATGGGCTGCTGCCCAGCCTTGCAGGCAGCCTTATTGGCCTTGTGATAGGGCATACGCTGTTTCCGGTGATGATATATGTATCCTATCAGATAATGTACGAAATGCCGGATATTACCCTCAGGGTATATCCGGGGCTCAGCATAATGTCCACCCTGGCGGCGGTGGCCTGCGCCACATTGTCCACATTGTGGGCCTGCCTGTCCACCCTTGAGGATTCCCCTGCAAACCTTATGCGTCCCCGGGCACCAAAGCCCGGCAAGCGGGTGCTGCTGGAGCGCATACCGGCCCTGTGGAGCCCCATGAGCTTTAACTGGAAGATAACCATACGCAACCTTTTCCGCTATAAAAAGCGCTTCTGGATGACCGTTATAGGCATAAGCGGCTGCACCGCCCTTGTGATAGCGGGAGTGGGCCTCAGGGATTCCCTTACCATGACAATGAATACCCAGTATGATGAGCTTTTCAGCTACGATGCTCAGCTTACCTATGCAGAGGGCATACTGGATGACGAGCGCAGTGAGGTGAATGAGCAGCTTGAGGCAAATGACGATGTAAGCGCACATGCTGAGATATACGCAGCCAGCGTTACCGCTAAAACCGATGCTTATTCCACCGGTGCATACCTTGAGGTATTCAATGGGGATGAGGTGGGCCAGTTTATCACCCTCAGGGATTATGATACAAAGGAACCCTTACAGCTTCCCTCATCAGGCGTCCTGGTGGATAAAAAGCTCAGCGAGCTGCTGGAGCTGAAGGTGGGGGATAGCCTTACCATAGACAGCGACGGTATGTATCAGGCAAAGGTAATGGGCATATATGAAAACTACGTGGCCCACTTTATCTATCTTACGCCTGAGGCATATGAGGAAATATTCGGCGGTGCGCCTGAGCTGAATGGCGCCATGCTTACGTTAAAAGACCGCAGCCGTGAGGCCTGCGAGGCGGTCAGCACAGAGCTGCTGAAGCTGAATGGCGTATCCACCATCACCCGGGCGGCAGATACCAAGGACGTTTACCTTAATAGCATGGAGCGGGTGGACTTTGTGGTGGTAGTGGTGATACTGTGCGCCGCTGCCCTTGCAATAGTTGTGCTTTACAATCTTTCAAATATAAACATGACCGAGCGTATGCGTGAGCTTGCCACAATAAAGGTGCTGGGCTTTTACGATGGAGAGGTAAGCGCCTATGTGTACAGGGAGAATATACTCCTTACAGCAGCAGGCATAGCGCTGGGCTGCCTTATGGGCAAATATCTTCACGGCTGGCTGATACGCTCTGTGGAGATAGATATAATGATGTTTGGCAGGCAGGTAAAGCCCATGTGCTATGTGGTCTCAGGGGGGCTTACGGCGCTGTTTTCAGTGATAGTAAATATTATTGCCCATCGGCAGATGAAGGCCATCCCCATGGTGGAATCCCTTAAGAGCGCAGAATAGCTTATAAATAAAAAAAGCCCCATACATTACCGTGTATGGGGCTTTTCATATATGACCGTATTGTAACCCTTAGCCGAGCCTTTTGCTGCACCAGCCGAATATGTCTGACATTACGTTATTGCGGTCGGTTTCCAGGAGGATCTCATGCCGGTCGTCGGGATATAGCTTCATGGTCACATCCTTTACGCCTGCATCCCTGTACATATTGTATACCTTCTTTACTCCCTCGCCCATGCCGCCAATGGGGTCCTCAGCGCCGGATAGTATAAACAGGGGCAGCTCCTTTGGAATTGCCTGCGCGCTGGAGCGCTTGCTTACAAAGAATATAGTTTTAAGGAAATCCCGGTAGGCCTTAAGAGTGAATTTGAAGCTGCAACGGTAGTCTGAAAGACATTCCTTTTCCACCGAGGGCTCCTTGCTGCGCCAATTCAGCTCGGGGCGGCCTCCATCGTTATCGTATTTATCAAAGGCCCCTGTAAAGAACAGCCTTTCCATAAATACGCTGCGGTAGCGCCAGCCCTTAAAGAGGGCGATGGCGTTGCACACTATAAGGCCGCCTATGGCGACTATGCCGGGGTTTGCCCCTGTGCCCATGATGAGGGCACCGCTGAGACCCTCTCCCCATGTGGCAAGATACCGCCTGAGAAAATACGAGCCCATGCTGTGGGCCAACATGAAATAGGGAAGCTGTGGGTATTTCTCCGAAGCGATGCGCCGGAGCTTATCCATATCCGCAAGGAGAGCCTTGTCGCCATCCCCGTCTGCAAAGTAGCCAAGGTTCTCAGGGGTGGCAGCGGTCTTGCCGTGGCCCAGATGGTCATGGCCTACCACATAAAAGCCCCTGCTGCTCAGGTATTCCCCAAGGCCATCGTATCTGTCTATGTGCTCAATCATGCCGTGGGTTATCTGAAACACGGCTACGGGTTCTCCATCCGGCAGCCACTCTGCCGCCCTTACGGCGGTTTTGCCATCTGCGGAGGTAAATGTGAATTCACGCTTTGTCATAATGTCCTCCTTACTTTGCCCATCCTCTGCTGCAGCCTACGGCCCTGTGCCAGCTTTCCATAAGGGCGGCACTGTGCGCCCTGTCCATTTCAGGCTTAAAGGCCACATCCTCACGCCACAGCTCTTTTATCTCATTCCTGTCCTTCCATACGCCTGTGCTGAGCCCTGCAAGGTATGCTGCGCCAAGTGCGGTGGTTTCCCTTATGGCAGGGCGATGGACTGTGCGCTGAAGCACATCCGCCTGAAATTGCATAAGGAAAGCATCCCGGCTGGCACCGCCATCTGCCTTTAGTCCATGCATGGGTATGCCGGTATCCTTTTCCATGGCCTCCACAAGGTCTGCCACCTGATAGGCTATGGATTCCTGCGCCGCCCTGATGATATGCTCCCGCTTGGTGCCCCGTGTAAGCCCCACTATGCTGCCCCGTGCGTACATATCCCAATAGGGTGCACCAAGCCCCGTAAAGGCGGGCACGAAGTATACGCCGCCATTGTCGCTGACCTTTTGTGCGTAATACTCTGCATCCCGGCTTTCTGCAAAGAAGCGCATTTCATCCCTGAGCCATTGTATTACCGCCCCGCCTACAAATACCGACCCTTCCAGCGCATACTCTATGCTGCTGCCAAGGCCTATGCCTATGG
This sequence comes from uncultured Clostridium sp., assembly GCA_964392455.1. GTDB lineage: Bacteria > Bacillota > Clostridia > Christensenellales > CAG-138 > SFEL01. The sequence goes on from CAYMPG010000001.1 coordinate 16,080, forward strand.
TGGTTATAAGGCCGTTTTTGCTTACGCAGGGAGTGCTTCCCGTATTCATCAGCAGGAAGCAGCCTGTGCCGTAGGTGTTCTTTGCTTCGCCCGGGCCAAAGCAGGCCTGACCAAACAGCGCAGCCTGCTGGTCTCCCGCTATTCCGGATATGGGCACGCTGTGGCCCAGTATTTCGGTATAGCCGTATATATCGCTGCTGGGGCGTACCTCCGGGAGTATTTCCTGGGGTATATCCAGCGCATCCAGCAGGGTATCATCCCAGCAGAGCTTGTGTATATCGTAAAGCATGGTGCGGGAGGCGTTGGTTTGGTCTGTAATATGCACGGCACCTCCTGTGAGCCGCCACAGCAGCCAGGTATCCACCGTGCCAAAAAGCAGCTGCCCACGCTTTGCTTTATCCCTTGCGCCCTCCACATTATCCAGTATCCATTTTATCTTGCTGCCGGAAAAGTAAGCATCCGGCACAAGGCCTGTTACGGCGGTTATGTACTCACCAAGGCCCTCCTTCAGCAGAGCATCCACTATGTCTGCCGTGCGCCTGCACTGCCATACTATGGCGTTATAGATGGGCTTTCCAGTGGCCTTGTCCCATATGATGGCGGTTTCCCGCTGATTGGTTATGCCGATGCCGGCTATATCCTTTGGGGAAATGCCGGATTGGGCTATTGCCTCCATCATCACCCCGTACTGGGATGACCATATTTCCATAGGGTCATGCTCCACCCAGCCCTCCCGGGGATAAAGCTGAGTAAATTCCTTTTGGCATACTCCTATGATATTCTGTCTGTTATCGAATATTATCGCCCTGGAGCTTGTGGTGCCCTGATCCAGCGCAAGCAGATATTTTCCGGCCATGAGCTGCCCTCCCGTATAGATGTAGATTATGGTCGATGCCCCGTATGGACGGGGGACATTGAAGTGCAAAAAAGTATATATAAAGTATACCCCCATATTTCTCCTGCCGCAAGGGCGCTCTTGGAGGGTATGGAAGATGCGGCGCTGGTGTGCTATACTGTGAGCATGAAGGTAAGTTATATTTTTCATAGCGGCTTTTTAATAGAAACAGCCAGCAGCTATTATGTATTCGATTACTATAAGGGCAGCCTGCCGCCCCTTGATAAGAGCAAGCCTGCCGTGGTATTCGCCAGCCATCACCATGAGGATCACTACAATCCGGAAATATTCTCCCTGCTGAAGGATAGGGGCATAGGCAGCATATATGCTGTGCTGGGACGGGATATTTCTCCCAAACGGTATCCCGATGGCGTGGAGGTGCTAAAGGCAAGAGGCAAGCAGGATTATATCCTGCCTGGCGGGGAAAAGCTGCATACTCTCATTTCCACAGATTCCGGGGTGGCGTTTCTGCTTACTACCCCTGAGGGCGTAATATACCACGGGGGCGACCTTAATGACTGGACATGGGCCGATGAGGATGAGAGCTTTAACAGGCAGATACGGGGCTGCTACCGCCGCCGCATAGATGAGCTTAAGGGGACCCATATAGATATTGCCATGCTGCCCCTTGATTCACGGCAGGGCGAGCATTACGCTGACGGCATGGCGTATTTTATCTCGGCGCTGGAGCCTGCCCAGGTATACCCAATGCATTACTGGCAGCAGCCTGAGGTGATAGGCCGCTTCATACGGGAATATCCCCAGTATGGCGGCAGGATAAAGAATACCGAGGAATACGCCGTAGATGCCCTCTGTAATGCCGAAGATAGGCCGGAGGACAGGGCATGATACTTGCCCGGGAGGATAGCTATGGAATACAGGGAATACATTCTTACCCGCATAGAATCTGACTATGCATACCTTAAGCGCACAGATGTGCCCTGCGAGGAGGAATTATTCATCGCAAGGGCGCTGCTGCCGCCTGAGGCGGATGAAGGAAGCCGCCTAAAGTATGAAATGCTGGAATACACCCTGATCTGATAAAAACATAAATGGCCCCATACAGTGCGTATGGGGCCATGCTTATATGATTACTTTGCGAAGCTCTCTGCAAGGGAGATAATAACATCCACCATCTTTTCAAGGCTGCTTACAGGTATCCATTCCCGTACACCGTGGAAATTGTATCCGCCGGTGGCAATATTGGGGCAGGGAAGCCCATCCCATGAAAGGCGGGCGCCATCTGTGCCGCCGCGGATGGGTATTATCCTTGGGGCAACTCCGTTTGCACGGAATGCTTCCTCAGCCCGGGAGATAAGGTGCATATGGGGCAGCAGCTTTTCTTTCATGTTGTAATAGCTGTCTCGAATTATGGCGGTGGCCGTGCCGGGTCCATAGCGGCGGTTTATTTCCTCTGCGGCGGCCTTAAGCTGCTCCTTGCGGCGCTCAAAGGCGGCCATATCATGATCGCGTATCAGGTAGTGAAGGTCTGTTTCCACAGCGCTGCCGGATATGGTGTGCAGATGGAAGAAGCCCTCGTAGCCCTCTGTCTTTTCGCATACCTCGTCAGGGGGCAGCAGGGCGTTAAGCTCCATGGCAACGGTGATGGCATTTACCATCACGCCCTTTGCGTGGCCGGGGTGAACGCCTATGCCCTTTACTGATACCACGGCATTGGCTGCATTAAAGTTTTCGTATTCTATTTCGCCTATGGGGCCACCATCCACAGTGTAGGCAAATTCGCAGCCCAGTTCCTCCACATTCAGCCCGTCCGTACCGGCGCCTATTTCCTCATCGGTGGTGAATACTGCACGTATCTCGCCATGGGGTTTGTGGCTGGATGCCATTTTTTCCAGTGCGGCCATTATTTCGGCTATGCCCGCCTTGTCGTCGGCACCGAGAAGGGTGCTGCCGTCGGTTACGATTATCTCCTTGCCCACATATTCCTCAAGGCCGGGGCAGAGGGCCTCATTAAGGGATACGGTATCTGAAAGCTTCAGCTCGCCACCCTGGTAGGTGATGATAGAGGGGTTGATACCATTGCCCGGAGCATCGGGAGAAGTATCCATGTGGGCAATGAGGCCTATCACGGGAATGGGGGCGCTTGTATTGGCCGCAAGGGTGCCTGTTACGTTGCCACAGTCATCCATATGAATGTCCTTAAGGCCGATGGCCTCCATCTCCTCCATGAGAACCTTGCCCAGCAGCTTCTGGCTCTGGGTGGAGGGGGAGGTGTCAGAATCAAATGCAGATGAGGTATCGTAGGATACGTATTTCAGGAAGCGTTGGGTGGCAGTCATATTGCTCTCCTTTTTTTCTGAGGATGGACAGGCGGCATTTATGCCGCACCGCACATGCTGATGGTACAATCTTTTTGCATAAAAGTCAATCGCCGAGGGAAAGGCAAATAAGGAAGGTTTATATATAATATCTGATATTTGCAGGAACGTGCAGCCTGAGAACACTGGCTGGAAGTGAAAAGGTGACGAGCATAAATATGCACAGAATCATGCATGAATAATCACAGATAAATTTAGGAATTTTACCTGCCGTCCGCTACATAGCCCATGGGGCAGGGACAGGAGCGAAATAAAAATTTTGAGAAAAGTGTTGACACGGGCGGGATTTGGTAGTAAAGTATCCCCAGCGATAAAGAAAGGAGACAGCAGCGATGATGAACACCCGCTTTGTATTTGCAGGCTACATTTACTTTTACTTTTATGCAAATAAAGTAGGGGTTTTGAGTGCTGCACAAAAATAAAAAAGGCCACTCCAAGGAGTTACCTAAGGGCTGCACGAAAGACCTCGTGCAGCCCTTTATATATTATTTTAAGTTTTTCAGGAGGAAATCACAATGAAAAAGGTTATTGCAATCATGATGATGGCAGCCATGCTGCTGGGTATGTGCGGCTGTGCCGCAGAGAGCGAAAGTTATACCGTGGGCATATGTCAGCTTGTGCAGCACACTGCGCTGGATGCTGCCACGCAGGGCTTCAAGGATGTGCTTACAGAGCAGCTTGGGGACAGCGTGGTCATAGAGGAGGCGAATGCCTCAAATGATATTCCCACCTGCGCTACCATCTGCAACGGCTTCGTAGCATCTGATGTGGATTTGATAATGGCAAACGCCACCCCCGCCCTTCAGGCCGCCGTTGCCGCTACAAACAGCATACCGGTGCTGGGCACCTCGGTTACAGAATACGGTGTTGCCCTGGGCATAGATGATTTCACCGGCGTGGTGGGCACCAATGTATCCGGCACCTCAGACCTTGCCCCGCTGGATCAGCAGGCTGCAATGATTACAGAGCTGCTGCCCGATGCAAAGACCGTGGGCATACTGTACTGCTCCGCCGAGGCAAATTCAGTATACCAGGCGGATGTGGTAAAGGGCTGCCTTGAGGCTGAGGGCATTACGGTAAACGTATACACCTTCGCAGATTCCAATGATATTGCCGCTGTTACCACCAGCGCCTGCTCCGAGTGCGATGCCCTGTACATTCCCACTGACAACACGGCTGCATCCTGCGCCGAGTCTATAAACGCAGTGGCGCTGCCCGCAGGCGTACCCATCATTGCAGGCGAGGAGGGCATCTGCACCGGATGCGGCGTGGCAACCCTCAGCATCGATTACTATCAGCTTGGCCGTGCCACCGGCGAGATGGCCGTAAAGGTGCTTAAGGGCGAGGCTGATATATCACAGCTTGAAATCGGCTACGCACCCCAGCCCACCAAGAAGTACAATGCGGATATAGCTTCTCAGCTTGGCATAGAGATTCCCGAGGGTTACACCGCCATAGGCGAATAACACACTAAGAAAAACACACAATACCGCCCCGGCGTGCGGATTATTCCGGGGCGGGGAGAGCATAGAGGATATTTACCATGAATACGGCAATATGTCTGGCGCTGCCCAGCATAGGAAATCTTATATCACGTATGCCCGGCGGCATAGCTCAGGGCGTGCTCTGGGGAATAATGGCCCTGGGCCTGTACATAACCTTCAGGCTGCTGGATATAGCAGACCTTACTGTGGATGGCTCCTTTGCCACAGGGGGCGCAGTGGCCGTAATGCTGATACTGGCAGGATGGCCTGCCTGGGCGGCGGCTCTGGCCGCAATGGCGGCAGGAGCATTGGCTGGAATGTGCACAGGGCTATTGCATACCAGAATGGGCATCCCCGCAATACTTTCAGGAATACTTACCCAGTTTGCCCTGTATTCCATAAACCTTCGCATAATGGGCATGGCGGCAAATAAATCTGCCAATCCCGATGCATACCGGCTGCTGATAAGCATGAGGAGCATACCGGAGGCCATATTAAAGGGAATCATCATAGCGGCGGCGCTGGTGGCGGTAATGTACTGGTACTTTGGCACTGAGCAGGGCTCCGCCATACGCTCCACAGGGTCAAATCCTGCAATGAGCAGGGCGCAGGGCATAAATACCGATAATATGAAGCTCATCGGCCTTGCCCTGTCAAATGGCATAGTGGCCTTTGCAGGGGCGCTTATGGCCCAATATCAGGGCTTTGCAGATGTAAACATGGGGCGTGGCTCCATAGTGATTGGCCTTGCCGCAATAATAATAGGCGAGGTGATATGCGATGGGCTGTTCAGCAAGGGGTGCAGCTTCTGGGTAAAGCTGAGCTTCGTGGCGCTGGGCGGCATAGTGTACTACCTGGTAATGGTGGTGATACTCTGGCTCAAGCTGGATCCCAATGACCTTAAGCTGTTCACAGCGCTGATAGTTGCAGTATTTCTGGCGGTGCCAAATATTCAGGCCCGGGCAAAGCATTCCTTCAGGGGTGCCGCCCGGCCGGGAGCAAAAGGAGAATGATACCATGCTGATACTCAAGGATATATGTAAGACCTTCAACCGGGGCACTATAAATGAAAAGGCTGCACTGTCATCATTGTCACTGCACCTTAAGCCGGGGGACTTTGTAACGGTAATAGGCGGAAATGGCGCAGGCAAATCCACCATGCTGAATGCCGTTGCAGGGGTATGGCCTGTGGACAGCGGAAGCATCATAATAGATGGCGAGGATGTTACAAATCAGAGTGAGCACAGGCGGGCGGCCCATATAGGCAGGGTATTTCAGGACCCCATGATGGGCACTGCGCCAAATATGCAGATAGAGGAAAACCTTGCCCTTGCCCTCCGCAGAGGCCAGCGCCGCACCCTGCGCTGGGGCGTTACAGACAGGGAGCGGCAGGAATACAGAGAGCGACTCAGCAGCCTTGGCCTTGGCCTTGAGGACAGGATGACCGCAAAGGTGGGGCTGCTTTCAGGCGGCCAGCGTCAGGCTCTTACGCTGCTCATGGCATCGCTGCAAAAGCCAAAGCTGCTGCTGTTGGATGAGCACACCGCTGCGCTGGATCCTGCCACCGCCGCAAAGGTGCTGGCCCTGTCGGATGAGCTGATACAGCGGGATAACCTTACTGCCATGATGATAACCCATAATATGAAGGACGCCATAGAGCATGGCACCCGCCTGATAATGATGGACCAGGGCAGGATAATACTTGACGTGGAGGGCGAGGAAAAGAAACGCCTTACCAGGCAGGACCTTATGAATAAATTCGTAGAGCTTGCAGGCAGCTCCGTGGAATCAGACAGGATGCTCCTGTACAGGCACAGCGCATAGCATTGCTAAGATAAAAGCTCCCCAATATGGGGAGCTTTTATTTTATATGGTAATGGTACTGTTAGGAGAGCTTGCTGAATTCCACGGCGATGCGGGAAGCAACACGGGCGTTGTTATAGGCAAGCTCCAAATTGGAGGCAAAGGATACGCCGTCAGTCATGTCCTTAATGTGGGAAAGGAGGAAGGGGGTGGTGTCCTTACCACGGATGCCCTGCTCCTTGGCCAGCTTAAGGGCGTTGTTGATGACGGTTTCCATCTCGTCAAAATCCAGCTCGAACTCTTCGGGGATGGGGTTGGCAATAAGTGCGCCGCCTTCCAGGCCCAGATTCCACTTGGTCTTGAGGATGCGGGCAATCTCGTTGGCGTCCTTGGCGCTGTAGTCCACCTTGTAGCCGCTCTTACGGCAGTAGAAGGCGGGGAAATCCTCGGTATCAACGCCTATTACAGGCACGCCCATGGTCTCAAGGTATTCAAGGGTAAGGCCTATATCAAGCAGGGATTTTGCGCCTGCGCCGATAACTGCAACGGGGGTATGGGCCAGCTCCTGAAGGTCTGCGCTGATGTCCATGGTCTCGGTGGCGCCACGGTGTACGCCGCCTATGCCGCCGGTGGCGAAGATGGGGATGCCGGCCATTGCGGCTATCATCATGGTGGTGGCAACGGTGGTAGCGCCGGTCTTACCGGTGGCAAGATACACGGCCACGTCACGACGGCTTACCTTGCCTACGTTTTCCGCTTTGCACATGATATCCAGCTCATCGGAGGTAAGGCCCACCTTGAGCTTGCCGCCGATGATGGCGGTGGTGGCAGGTATGGCGCCCTCGCTGCGGACTATTTCTTCTACCTTATGGGCAAATTCCACGTTCTGAGGGAAGGGCATGCCGTGGCTGAGTATGGTGCTCTCAAGGGCAACCACAGGACGGCCCTGGTCGATGGCCTGCTGGATCTCGGGGGTAACGCTGAGATAGTCTTTCATAGTCATGGTATTTATCCTCTTTCGGCAATAATTTTTTCTATTATTTCCACGCTCATGCGGGGATTAATAGTATTCTGGTCTGATATTGCTGCTATACCGGCAGCAAGGGCATAATCAAGGGTGGATGAGATATCCATATCCATAAGGTAGCCATAGGCCACAGCTCCCATAAATGCATCTCCTGCACCGGAGGCATTTATCACATCATCCACAGGGCGCAGCCCACGGGATATTGTGCGGCCCTTTGCATCCATATACAGGCAGCCATCCTGCCCAAGGGATACGAATATGCGCTGCACGCCTTTGTTTATAAGTATCTCGCAGGCCTTTATGGCTTCATTTTTGCTGCTTACATCATGCTCGCTGAGAACTGCCAGCTCCATAAGATTGGGCTTGAGGGTGTGTATGCGCCCCACGTAGGGCCTTAGCCGTGCGGCGTAGGCAGAGGAGACCGGGTCGCAAAACAGGGGGATGGAGCTGCCATATGTGAGGGTTATGCCGTCTATAACCTCCTCAGGCAGGGCAGGGTCGAATACTATCAGCTTTGCGCCCTTTATGACACCTTCACGGCGGCGGATAAACTCCATATTCATATTTTGAAGCACCGTCATATCAGACAGGGCAACGTACATTTCCCCGTGATCATCCAGCATGGATATATATGACGAGGAGGAATGGTTTTCCACCACCATGCACTGGCTCATATCTATGCCGGCGGCAACGGAATCCTCACGTATCATGCGGCCGTATACATCGTTGCCAAGGGCTGAGATAAGGCGAACGCTGCCTCCCAGGCGGGCAAGGTTTTCGCAGATATTGCGGGTAACGCCGCCTGAGGATATGTTCATTTTGCCCGGGTTGCTGTCGTGCATTATTATGGGCTTCTTGCTGCGCCCGCAAATATCCACATTGGCAGCCCCTATGCCCACTGCATACGGGGAATCGTTTACAAGGTAAATGCGTCCGCCAATGTAGCCCTTCTTTTGCAGGTTTGATATATGCACTGCCACAGAGGGCCGGGCGATATTCAGCCGAGCGGCGATCGCGCTCTGCTCTATATCAGGCTGCTGCTTTATTATTTCCAGTATTTCCCGCTCACGATTGGTCATATTACGGCCATCCTTTGCAACAAATATTTATGAACTAAATATATGTTTAGTATAGTGTATGATATAGCCCCTGTCAATACCAATAAGGGGCGAAAGGTGGCTTTTTTTACAAAAACCATGTGCGGCGGCGGATATGTATGATATGATAAAAAGCGAAGACAAAAAACAGGAGGCAGGCCTTGCGGGTACTGGATATTGACCTTGATTTTTTCCTTGCAGATTGTTGCCCGCTGGCTGAGCCGGGCCGGCGGCCCTGCCTTGAGGGGCATGAGCCATGGTCTGAGGAGCAGGTGATAGCCTTTCTTGAGGAAAACTGCCGCCTGTCTGCAAATGAGCCTGTGCCGGGCGCAGTATTTGATACCCATGATGGGGCCCTTTTATACTGGCGGGACAGGCTGAAGGATGGCACGCTTACTGCCCCCTTTCACGTTACCCATGTGGATGCCCATAGCGACCTTGCCATAGGCAGACCCGGCCCCGGCTTTGTGCTGAACGGCGTGCTGCCAAGGCTGCTGGATAAAAGGGCGGATATAGAAGGATACTATGAGCAGGGCCAGCTTGATGAGGCCAACTATCTGCTCTTTGCGCTGGCATTCAGATGGATAGCGGCGCTGGATAATGTACGCAATCCCAAATCCCGCCCTGATATACCAAGGGATATACTTGCCCCCGGCCGGGAGAACTGCATACAGCTTACCTCCTTTGCTGCAAGGCTGTTAGAGGAAGTGAATGGCAGGGAGCCGGAGGTGCCCTTTAACGTATATAATGACTACAGAAGCTTTTTGGCGGATATGCCCTATGATTATGTTACTCTGGCCATATCGCCAAGATATGCTCCTGCCGAGGCGGACAGGCTGGTGCCTGTAATAAGCCGCTACATAAAAATATGATAAACCGGCGGGCAATATCAAAAGGCCCGTATGCAAAGCTGAAGGTATTATTCCCACTATCTACCCGGAGGAAATATGGATATACAAGGTGTTTTGACCAGCATAAAGCAGCAGGATAAGGCTGCCTTTCGTGAGCTTGTAAAGGAATATGGCAAGGGGCTGTACATAAAGCTGTATGCAGCATCCGGCGATGCTGAGGCTGCCCGGCAGGCCACCAAGGCCGCATTTGCCGAGCTGTATATGGCGCTCAATTCCCAGCAGGGGCCGGATGTGCTGGAAAGCCTGCTGTATAGCCTTGGAGAGAAAAAGCAGAGGGAGCTTCTTCAGCGGCAGGCTGCAAGGCTCAGCTCAGAGTGCTTTGAGGAGACTGTAAAGCTCCCTGCATCGGAAAAGCCTGCCACGCTTAAGGCGGAGCCCGCCATGGAGGAGTATACGGAATACACACTCCCTCAGGCCAATGGGGATATACCTGTGGCCGTGCAGCAGGAGCCTGCTCATAGGGGCATGGACTTCTGGCAGTGGGTGTTGCTGCTGCTGGTGGCGGCAGGGCTGTGGTATGGAATAGGGATGCTCATGGGTGCAGGGCACCTTCCAAAGTATGATTTAGGCTATAGCTGGTTCAATCTGAATATTGCCCGGTGGTTTACCTGGCTGTGATGAGGCATAAAAAAGAGCCGATATTCGGCTCTTTTTTATGCCTGTATGCTGTTGAATACTATTTCGTCGTAGCCCGTTTCATCATCCTGCTCTACGCCGTATTCCATGCCCTCAAGCAGGCCTATCACAAGCTCGCAGGTGGTGTTTATTATGCAGCCCTCCACCAGATGCCCGCCTATGGTGGTAAGGTCTTCTGCGGAGAAGGCAGCGTGAAGATGGCAGCGAGCGGCGCTTACTGTGCCATTCAGTGAGACTATCTCCAGGTGGCGGTCTATGTCCTGTATATTCACGCCGGAAGCATCCCTCAGCCTTGCATGGGATACGCAGCCCACGGCGGAAAGCACTACCCCGGCTGAGATGCTCTGCTCTACGCAGAGGTGCTTTATTTCCACAAGCAGATCCTGCCCACGGTGCAGCCGCTTACATATCGTTTTCATTATCCAGGCTCCTTTGTGCAGGGTATTCTTCCATGGGTATGCCCATTATTACAGTGCGGGCGTATTTTATGAATGTACGGGCCGCAAGGGGGGCGTTTGCAAGGGAGCGCACGGCTATGCCCAGAGGCCGGTACTGACAGGGGGCGAATTCCTTTATTACCACATCGGTATTTATATCCGCCAGTATCATTTCAGGCACCATGCTTATGCCCAGCCCGTGCTGCACCATGGCCACTATGGCCCTGAAATCCATTGAGGAGAATACCACCCTTGGGCCGGATTCAAGGCCATCTATAATGTGCTTGATATCCGAATCAAATCCGGCGGAGGGCATGATAAAGGGCTGATTGGCTATATCTGAAAGCACCAGCGCATCCTTCTGTGCAAGGGGATGCCCCTTTGGCAGCAGCACGACTATTCTGTCATTTGCAAGGGGTATCCATTCGTTAACGCCGCTGGGGTTGCTCATGAAGGCGAAGTCTATGGTGCCATCGCTGAGCTGCTTTTCGATGAGGGGGTCGTTATCCAGCTCCGCGAGCTCTATGCGTATGCCGGGATAATCCTGGCTGAAGCGCTGTATTATCCGGGGCATCCAGAATATGGATACGCTGGTGTAGGTGCCTATGCGTATGCGGCCTGAGCTCATGCCCCGTATGTTTGAGGCGTATTGGGAGAGGCGCTCTGTGGCGTTTACTATTTCCCTTATGGTGGGCAGCAGCTCCTCCCCGTCAGGGGTAAGGCGCACGCCGCCCTTGCCGCGGATGAGAAGCTGAAAGCCCAGCTCGTTTTCTATGCTTTTTATAAGATGGCTCACGCCGGACTGGGTGAAGCCCATCTCATCCCCGGCGGCGGTAAGGTTGCCTGCCTCAATGGCCTTGAGCAGCACCTCGAGCTTTTTTGTATCCATTGGGTCATCCTTTCTCAAATGTAAATGAAAGAAATAAAATCTGGAATAAATATGAGAATAACTCATCGTGTACTTTAAATTGTATAATGCATTTTGCCCGAATACAAGGGTAAAGATAAAAAACTGTCAAAATTTACGCAAAGCATATAAAACCCAATAGCACTTTTTACTTTTTACAAATATATGCCATGGTGATATAATGAAAATGATAATATGCATAAGAAAGGTTTTTTGCGCTATGGATGAAGTACGCCTTACCAGTATGACCAGCTGCGGAGGGTGAGCGGCCAAGATAGGTCCGGGGACCCTGGACGAGATGCTTGCAGCCCTGCCCCGCAGCGAAACGCCTGACCCTAATCTGCTGGTGGGCTTTGATACGGCGGATGATGCCGCAGTATACCGGGTAAGCCCGGATATTGCCATAATACAGACGGTGGACTTTTTCCCGCCCATGGTGGATGATCCCTATGCATTCGGCCAGGTGGCGGCGGCAAATGCCCTCAGCGATATATACGCCATGGGTGGCACGCCGAAGCTGGCGCTGAATCTGTTTTGCTTCCCGTCAAATAAGCTTTCTCGGGAGGCCATACAGGGCATACTTGCAGGGGGAGCTGATAAGGTGCTGGAGGCAGGGGCCACCCTCTGCGGCGGCCATACCATAGAGGACCCTGAGCCAAAGTACGGCCTTGCGGTCACAGGCTTTGTACATCCCGACAGGGTGCTGCCCAATTCCTCTGCAAGGGAGGGAGACCTGCTCATACTTACCAAGCCCATAGGCAGCGGCGTGCTTACCACGGCGGCCAAGGCGGGGCTGCTGGATGATGAGGCGTACAGCCTGCTGATAAGGGTGATGACCACGCTGAATTCCGGCGCACAGAAGGCCATGCTCAATTACAGCGTAAATTCCTGCACCGATATAACGGGCTTTGGCCTGCTGGGCCATCTCAGGGAGATGGCGGAGGGCAGCGGGCTCACCGCCGAGATAATTGCCGAGAATGTGCCGCTGATGGAGGCGGCTGTGCCCTTTGCAAATATGGGCATAATCCCCGGCGGTGCATACCGCAACAGGGAGTTTGCAGGGGACAGGGTGCTGATAGGGGAGAGCGTAAAGCGCTCCACGTCAGACCTGCTCTTTGACCCACAGACCTCCGGCGGCCTGCTCATTAGCCTGCCTGAGGCTCAGGCGGTAAGGCTCCTTGAGGATATTCGCTCCTTTGCGCCGGAGGCAGCCATAATAGGCCGCATGAAGGCCAGGGCAGAGCGGGCGATAGAGGTAAAATAGATATAATCAGGCTAAGGAGGAAAAAACACATTATGAAGCTGGCGATAACTGCACCAAATGGCAAGATGGGAAGGCTGGTGATAAGGGAAGCGCTTAAGCGCCCGGATGACTTTGAGATAGTGGGCGCAATCGCTCCTGCCGGCCGTGACTATATCGGCAAGGATATAGGCGACGTGGCAAGGACAGGCCACGCAAACGCATTGGCCTATGATGATGCCGAAAAGGTAGTGGCCATGTGTGACGGCGTGGTGGATTTTTCCACGGTGGAGTCCTCCATGGCGGTGCTGAGGGCCTGTGTAAAGTATAAAAAGCCCCTTATGCTGGGCACCACCGGCTTCAGCAAGGAGCAGGAGGCGGAAATAGAGGAGGCCGCAAAGGTTATTCCCATACTTGTGGCCCACAATACCTCCAAGGCGGTAAACCTCATATATGAGCTGGCCCGCATAATGACAAGGACGCTGGGCGCAGAGTCTGATATTGAAATAATAGAAATGCACGACAACAAAAAGCTGGACGCTCCCAGCGGCACCTCCAAGGAGCTGGGCAGCGCCATAGCTGAGGAGCTGGGCGTAAACCTTATGGACGTTGCAGACTTTGGCCGCAAGGGCAGGGGCGTGCGGGAAAAGGGCCATATAGGCTATCACTCCGTGCGTGCAGGGGATATTTCCAGCACACATACCCTCATGTTCGGCATGGAGGGCGAGCGCATTGAGATAACCCACCGCTCCTACGATTTCGGCACCTTTGCCAAGGGCTCACTGGATGGCATACTTTTCCTGCTGGATAAGGAGCCGCGCATATATGCCTACAAAGAGGTGCTGGGCTTCTGATAAGACAGGATTTCCGGGGAAATATCTCCCCGGAAATTTTTTATTCCAGGGTATTGACCCTCACCCTGCGTAATGGAGTAAGCTATGCCCATGATGACAGTAAAGGAAGTAAGCGAAAAAGCCGGCGTGAGCGTACGCACGCTGCATTATTATGACCAGATAGGCCTGCTGAGGCCAGATGGCGTTACCGAGGCAGGATACAGGCTGTATAGCCATGAAAGCCTGCTGAGGCTGCAAAGCATACTGCTGCTGAGGGAGCTGGAATTTCCTCTTAAGGCCATAATGAGGATACTGGATGCCTCTCAGGTGGATAAGGCTGCCGCCATGGAGCAGCAGATACGCCTGCTGACAATGAAGCGCAACAGGCTATCAGGGCTTATTTCCCTTGCCGAAAGAATAAGAAAGGGAGAAAACATAGTGGATCTTAAGGCATTTGATAAAAGCAGCATAGATAAATATGCAAAGGAGGCAAAGGAACGCTGGGGAAATACCCCTGAGTACAGGGAGAGTGAAAAACGCATGGAGCAGCAGGGGGCAGCCGGATGGAAAAACGCAGCTCAGGCCATAATGGATTGCTTTGTGGGCCTTGGCGGGCTTAAGGATATGGAGCCGGCGGCTGAGCAGGTGCAGCTTCAGGTAAAGGAGCTGCAGGATACCATCACTGCCACGTTTTTTAGCTGTACAAAGGAAACACTTGCACAGCTTGGCAAAATGTATGTGGGGGATGAGCGCTTCCGCAGCAACATAGACCAGGCGGGCGGCGAGGGTACGGCGGAATTTGCCGCCCGGGCCATAGAGGAATACTGCAAACAGCGCTAAATTAAAAATGCCCCTGGTAGGGGCATTTTTAGTGTTTCTATTTTTCGGGGGAAAACAAATCATCAGGGATGCATGGTGCTGCCGATGTCGTGCTTTGATATATCGATCAACCTTACCCCCGCCTTTGTGCGTCTCTGACTTTCATGTCTTATCTCCTGTCGATAGAGCATTGAGAAAAAGGAGAAAATTATACCGCCCGGGCAGCTTCAGCCCGGGCGGTTGCAAATCAGCTTTTATCTGCCCGGCAGCCTTTTGCCGCAGCCGGGACAATAATCATAGTCCGCCGCAACGCTGCGCCCGCAGTAGGGGCAGAAGCCTGCGGCATCTGAGGGCTCGCTCCGGTAGGTCTGCTGGCTGCCAAAGCGTGTATTCAGGGGGTCGGGCTCCTCGGTGCTGTCCGTAATATCGTAGGCAGAGTAGCGGTTTTCCCCGGTGGCATTTTTATAGTGATATACGGCATTGACTACGCCAATTATTATGAACAGCACGCCAAACAGGATAAACATTGGCGGTGCGCCTGCTGAAATCACCATTATAGTCCAGATAATGCCGAATATTACTCCCACTACAGAGCCCATGGCATTCATGCCGGAAGGGCCTCGGCCGGGCTTTATGCTTTTCATGATGTAGTTCTCCTATTCGTTTCGTATGGCGGTAAGAGGGCTGAGGCGCATTGCACGTATGGCAGGATAAAGGCCGGAAACAAGAGCCACGCCTATGGAGAATACCAGCGCGCCGGCTGCCAGCCACAGGGGTATGAGGGCTCTGAAGCCGCTGGAGCCTATGAAGTGATTTATCAGGGCTGCAAGGCCGTAGCTTATACCAAGGCCCAGCGCTCCGCCAAGGAGGCCGATAAAGGCTGCCTCAGCAAGAAACAGCTCTGCAATATTATCCATCCGGCAGCCCAGCACCTTTATTATGCCTATCTCACGGGTGCGCTCGTATATGCTCATCATCATGGTGTTCATTATGCCGATGGCCGCCACCAGCAGGGATACGCCGCCAATGGCTCCCAGCAGGTACTGTATCTGCTGCATCTGCTTTTCGGCCTGCTCGAGGGAATCCTGCAGGCTGTTGGTGCCGTAGCCCATGGCGTCTATTGCGTCCTTTACCGTGGCTACGGAATCAGTGCTGTCGCATTTTACCAGCACGCTGTCGTAGTTTGAGGTATTGAGGGACATGAATTGCTCGTTTTCCTTGGCGAGCTTTTGCAGGGCATCGATGTCCATAAGGCAGTACCAGCTAAATTCGTTATTATCTGGCGATACCATGCCCACAGGCTCTATGCGGTAGGTCTTGCCGGGCACATAATTGGGGTCTGAATCCGGTGTGCCGTATATGGTATTGTAATCAAAGGTGAGCTGAAAGCGGGATTCCATGGTGATTTTCGGATTGCCATCCTTGTCAAGGGCCTGCTTTCCGCTATCCGGATTGTAAAACCAATTGAGCACATCCTCGCTCATAACTATTTCGTAGGTGGAGCCGCCCCGCCTGTATTCAGGGTAACGCCCCTCAGAAAGCTCTATACCAAACTGCCCGGCAACCTCGCCATCCACAGCCAGTATGCTTACATCCGATACATACTTGCCGCTTTTGAGCATGCCATAGGCGGTTATCCGGGGCATAACGGCGGTTACGCCGGGTATCTGGCGGATGGTTTCCACAGCCTTTTTATCCAGCTTCGTTTCGGTGCTGGAGCCGCCGTTGCCATCGGGGTTTTCCACCCACCGCCAGGAGCTTACTGTTATATTGGTAAGGCTGCCCATGCTTTCGTAGCTCTCCAGCGTGGCCTGCCGTATACCTACGCCCAGCGACATCATTACTACTATGGAGGATACGCCTATCACCATGCCAAGCACTGTAAGCACGGCTCTCAGCTTTCTCCTCCACAGGTTCATGAAGGCCATTCTTAGAAGGTCTGAAAAAATCATTCCTAAATATCTTCCTCCAGCATGCGCTCGCGGCGCTTACGCAGCGCCTTTACGCCCACAGTGCCGCCGCCACCGGCAGCGCCTGCACAGAGTACCCAGCCCCACCAGGGGAAGCCCTTGCTTTCGGCCTCAGGCTCCTGCATCATTTCCTCCTCCATGGGGTCAGGCATCATGGCGGCAGGGTCTTCAACGTAGAGGGTGAAGGGGAGCCGCTCCTCGCCGGGCTCGCCGTATACATCCTCGTAGGATATGACTATTTCGCCTGCTATATCTCCCGCCTCTGAGGGGATGATGGCAAAGTCGGCAGAGAGGGTAGCGCCGGGGGCAAGGGTGCCGCCAAAGTAGCTTTCCTCCATCTTGAGCCCCTGGCCTTCAACATCCACCATGCAGTTATACACGCTGGAGCGGCCCATATTGTACATTCGTACATACATGGAGCAGCTGGAATCCACCCAGCCCATCTCATCGTATATCACAGGGTCATCGCACTTGAGGCGGATTTTTTGCAATATGGGTATGGAGATGGTTTCAGTGGTGGTATGGGATGCATTGGTGGAGGCGGATTCATAGGTGAATTCAAGGCTCAAGGTGTATGCCTTCGCCTCGGCATCAGGGGCAGTTTGCAGGGAAATCTTCTGAGAGGAGCTGCCCTCACGGGATATTTTGGAAACGTAAAGGGAGTTGCTGCCGCCGCTTGCAGGTACTACTGTGGCGGAGGTGGCATCTGCATCCTTTACCCTTATCTGCACATTCTGTATGGTTTCAGATGAGGAGGTATTCTTCAGGGTAAAGTCCAGCTCAAAGGTTTCGCCGGCGTATATCTTATCAGAGCTGAGGGAGTAGCTTTCGATTATCAGTCGGGGCACCGATGCTGAGGAGGCATCGCCGGTGGTGGCGGTAAGGCCCTTGCGTACATTTACAAATATGCTTACGGTGCCGCTCTTGAGCTCACCATCGCCATTGCGGTAGGTAACGGTGAAATCTACCTGCTTTACGCCCACTGTGGCTTTTTTGCTCATACGCAGGGGGTACATGAATTCTATCACCTGCCCTGCGGACATGGTGCCGGGGAAGCTGAGGGTATAATCCACAAGGTCGATATCAAAGGGGAATTTTTCCACATCGGTGCTGAGCACGGGTGTGACCTTTACGTCGTATACATAGCCCTTTGTGCATACAAGGGGCAGGCGGATGGTAATATCCTCGCCGTAGTCACCGGAGGGGGTGGATACGGTTGCGCCGGAGGGATCCACATTGCTGGCCCTGATGCGGAATTCCGTATCAGCAGTGGGGGTCTCCTCAGGAGCCTGGGTGGCGGCAGGGGTACGGGATATGGAAAAATCCGAGCAACTCGAAGATGCCACGAGGGTCTTGCCGTCATTTTCATAGTTGAAGAGGAAAGTAAGGTCTCCCGCGGTGCTTCCGCTGCCTGCAAGTGCTGCATCCACATTTATGGCCTTTGTGCTGTTTGCAGGTATTTCAATTACGCCGGAGCTGGTGCCCGGGGTGGCATCGGATGCCGAGGCGGAAACTATTGCACCATTGCTGGGCTGCACCGCAGCGAGCTTAATGGGATAGGTATTGGTATTGGATATTTCCACAGTCATGGCGAGGTTGCCATTGTTTTCTGTAAAGGTACGATTTTTCGCAGAAACCGATATGCCGTCATCTGCCATTGCAAAGGAGCAAAGGGACAACATGGCCCCCATAACAAGTATAAGTGAGATAAAGCGCTTAGTTCTGTTCATCGTTAGCCTCCGGGCAAGTATTCTGTGCTGTAACAGGGTGTGAGTTATAGGTTATCTCGGTTATGCGGCCATCCAGTATTCTGATGACCTTGTCGGCATATTCTGCCATATTGGGATCGTGGGTGACCATTATAAAGGTCTTATTATGGCTGCGTACCGTTTGGCTGATGCTGGACATTACCTCATCGGAGGTGGCGGAATCCAGATTTCCGGTGGGCTCATCCGCAAAGATTATATCCGGGTCAGATGCAAGGGCACGGGCTATGCCTATGCGCTGCTGCTGGCCGCCGGACATCTGCCCGGGCATATGGGCCATATGGCTCTCCAGCCCCACGTCCTTTATGGCATCCTTTGCAATACGCATACGCTGATTGTAGGGCACGCCCTTAAAGGCGAGGGGCAGGGCAACGTTTTCCAGCGCCGTATAATAGGGCATAAGGTTGAAGGACTGGAATATGAAGCCCACGTATTTCTGGCGGAAAAGAATAAGCTCGCTCTGGTTCATGCGCTCCAGATGCTTGCCGTTTATTATTACCTGGCCTGAGGTGACCGGCTCAAGCCCCGCAAGCAGGTTAAGCAGGGTGGACTTGCCGCTGCCGCTGCGGCCGATTATGCAGCAAAATTCTCCGGGCATTATATCAAGATCCACGCCTCTCAGGGCGTGAACGTCCACAGTGCCCACCCGGTATGTTTTCTTTGCGTCACGGACGCTGATGATAGGCTTTTGCTCCATCTTTTTATCTCCTGGATGGGATTATCATATATAGAATTTTAGCTGCACCCATACTATATGGCAAGTTAACAAATCATTAATTTGGCAAATAAGTGAATAAACCGTGTCAATCAGGAAAAAGCTGCGCTACAAGGCCCTGTTTTGGCGGGCCAGCTCGGGGTGCTAAAATCCCGTCACAGGCGGGATTTTCCCCCTGCCGGGGTCGCACCCTTCAAGTCCCCCTGGCCGCTTAATACAACACAAAAGGCATCCAATGGATGCCTTTTGTATTTGGTGCGGCCAGTGAGACTTGAACTCACACGGTCTCCCATACGCCCCTCAAACGTACGCGTCTGCCTATTCCGCCATGGCCGCATATTAAGTTTTGCAACGAAAACAATTATACATAAAGCGCCTCCAAATGTCAAGGCGTAAATTGTGAAGAGGAAGCATTTTTTATAGCAAAAATATATTGCCTTTCATATTATATAGCAACCCTATGTCCCTCAGGCCAAAATGGGACGCAAGAAAGGAATTCTATCTCAATGAGCGCAAGAATCAATTATGTGGACAGAAACCGAAGCCGCAGGATGCCTGCTCCCCCTGCCGCTGCAGGGGAAGCTCAGGAGCTGATAGCGGCGGGCGCGGCAGAGGGCTGCGGCTGCACCGGCGGAAGCGGGGCAGCAGAGAGCTGCGGCTGTGCAAGGAGCGTGGACTTTTGCGAGACCGTGACCCTGCATGAATCCTTTGACGCCAGCAATGTATGCACCCAGTCTGCAAAAATAGCGTATGACACATCCTTCCTCGGGTATACCGTGGAGGAGCAGACTATGAATGCCAGCCTGCCCTGCGGCTGCTCCTGTCCGGTGATGGTGTATCGCATCAGCCTTACCGGAGCCATACCCTATATTGTAAATGTGGGTCAGGTGGAAAGCGGCTGCGGCGACCCGGTGTGCCTGGCCATTCAGGGAAGCACGATGGTAGACGAGGTGGTGGGCTATGCCTGCGGAGACAGCGAGCCCGAGCTTACGGAAATATCCTGCTGCAGCGTTACGCCGGATATTACCGTAACGGTAAAGCCCTGCGGGTGTAGCGGCAAGACCAATGTAACGGTTTCCGGCAGCTTCAGCTTTTCAAATCTCCCCGTCCTCTGCTGATACTGCATCCCGGCCGGAAGTGCGGGCGGTAACCGTCCGCATTTTTTTCGGCCTGCCGGCGTAAACTAAGGAAAAAGCCCATTATGGCCTTTGGAGGAGCAAATATGCACAGTAAGGTAAAGACCTATATAGTATCCATAGCCGCTGCCCTTGCGGTGGGCGGGCTTTCTGCCCTGCTGACGGGAGACAGCATGGAAAAATACGCCGCCCTGCGTCAGCCGCCACTATCGCCGCCGGGGTGGATATTCCCTGTGGTATGGACGATGCTGTTTATACTGATGGGTGTGGGCGCAGCCATGGTTTATCTCAGCAGCTCCTCAGGGAAAAAGCCCATTGCCATATACGGGCTGCAGCTTATAGTGAATTTCTTCTGGACAATACTGTTCTTTTTGTTGGAAGCAAGGCTGTTTGCGTTTTTCTGGCTGGTGCTGCTGCTTTGCCTTGCGGTATGGATGGCCATATCCTTTGGCCGGGCAAACAGAACGGCGGGCCTTATCCAGATACCGTATATACTGTGGCTGGTATTTGCAGGGTATCTCAATATGGGAGTATACCTGCTGAATGGGTGATACGGAGAGCACTTGTGGCGGCATATGCCGCCTTTTTTCATTGGCACTTGATAAAAGCGGGATTGTACATTAAAATAGTAAAAGCGTCTTAAAGGAGGAGGGCATACAAATGACACTTGGGGTATCTGCCGCATTGGCTCTGGTGTTTATCGGGGCGGGGCTTTACTGCCGCAAGTTTGCCCGCCTGCGTAATACCTCCCGCAGTATGCTGTTTTTCGGCGGATTGATGGCGGTATACAGCGTACTTACGCTGGTAATGGTATTGAGGGGCTGAATCCGCAATACAATTGCATATGTATATGGAGCGGTATCGAAGTGGTCATAACGGGGCTGACTCGAAATCAGTTTGCGCGAAAGCGCACGTGGGTTCGAATCCCACCCGCTCCGCCACTAAAAAAACACCACAAAGTGGTGTTTTTTTAGTGGCCTGAATAATGGGGGGATTCGAAGGGCGGATAAGAAAAGGCACCAGTGGTGCCTTTTCCCGCCCCGGGAAATCGTGTCAGGCCGCTTTGCGTAGCGCAGAGCGCAAGCAAAGCGATGCCGATGACCGATTTCGAATCCCACCCGCTCCGCTTTCTTATCTTGAAAGGACTTAGTGGGAATCGCTTTTGAAAGGACACATTACCCGGCTTAGAGCGAGAACATACCCCGGCTTAAAACAAACGGCAGCGGGGAGCTGGAACGGCAGGATATTTAAAATTTTTTGAGTATATGGTATTATAAACAAAATGGTTCCCCATAAAAATTCGCCTGCAAGAAAGGTGTGAGCCAAAAAACGTGCAGCCGGGCTGCCAAGGCTCAGCGCCTTTGGATGGGCATTGTAAAGGAGAGGAAGGATGAAAAGAACGCCGATTAATGAGAGAATGCTTCCTGATTATACAAAGGGAGAAGAGATATTCAATATGGTATCCCATGGAATAGGGGCGCTGTTTGGCATATATGTGCTGGTGTCCTGCGTGATAAAGGCCGCAGGCCATGATAGCGTATGGGGAGTGGTAAGCGGAGCCATATACGGCGCATCCATGATAGTGCTGTATGGAGTATCCAGCGTATATCACGGGCTGGGCAGGAATACCGGCAAAAAGGTGATGCAGATAATAGACCACTGTGTTATTTATCTGCTGATATGTGGCACGTATACCCCAATAGCGCTGTGCGTGCTGAGGGAATACTCCCCAATGCTTGGCTGGGGACTGTATGGGGTGGTGCTGTGTGCGGCGGTGGTGGGAATAGTATTCACTGCCATCGACCTTAAGAAATACGCAGCGCTGTCCATGATATGCTATATTGGCATGGGCTGGTGCGTTGCGCTGGCCGCAAGGCCAATACTCAGCATGCTGCCTGTGGAGGCATTTGGGTGGCTTTTCTGGGGCGGAATAGCCTATACAGTAGGAGCAATGCTGTATGGATTGGGCAGCAGGCGCAGATATATGCATTCCGTGTTTCACGTATTTGTGCTGATAGGCAGCGTAATGCACTATGTTGCAATAATCAAGTATATGCTGTAAACATACGTATTGTCATAAAAACACCGCAATATGACTGTAGGCCAATAGCTTACAGTCATATTTTTTGTATCCATATAAATGACAGCCTATCTGCCGGGGGTATTAGCGTGTATGCGGGGGAGGAGCTGCACTATGCCTATGCCTGCGGCCACGCATATGAGCTCGGCAATGGCAAGGGTGTGTATGGAGGAAACTGCTGCTGCGCCGCCGGATGCCCCTGCGGCTATGCCGGCGGATATGCGATTGGTAAACATGGGAACGAATACCGCAACACCGAAGGGCGCCGCCAGATCCCGGAAAAGGCCATAGGTGCCTGTGCCTGCGCCGGCCTGCTGGGTGGAGACGCCGGAAAGGGCCACCTTCATGAATATGGTGCCGTTAGCTCCCAGCCCGAAGCCCAGTATGCCAAGGGACAGGGCAAGGATAAGCACAGACGCCGCCTCATTAAATAGCAGCATGAGGGCGCAGCCTGCTCCGGTGAGCAGCAGGGAAAATGTCAGCACGAGCCGTGGCTCCCTTTTGTCTGCCAGGGGCCCCAGTAGCAATGCGCCCAGCGCCATGCCTATATACATTATGGAGATGGAGTAGCTGGAGATTATGGTATTCTCCGGCTGAGTGTACATGAGGAATACTATTATATTTGTCATATTGGCCTGCATGAGCCCCTGGGTAAGAAACAGGGCGGCAACAGACAGCAGAAACGCTTTTCGTGCCATGAAGCTGCCGGGGAGTATGGGATTTGCAGCACGGCGCTCGGCATATATCAGCCCCACAAGGGAAAGTATGGCTGCCCCGAGCACGGAAATGAAGGGCAGGGAGCTCCAGCCAAGATTTTGCCCGAAGGAGGGTATGCATAGCACAAGGCTGAAAAACACCAGCACCAGCGCCCCGCCAAGGCTGTCAAAGTCGCCCAGGCCCTTTGGGGCGGGCGCATTGCGCTCCCGAAGCAGCAGGCAGGCCGCAGACAGCGCTACGCATATGCCTACGCATACCCATACCATTGCCCGCCAGCCAAGGGAGGCTATGAGCAGCCCTCCAAGGGTAGGGCCAAAGACCACCGAGCCGCTGGATATGAGCATATACAGGGAAAAGCCCTTTGCTATGCTGTCGGGAGGGAATTCCGTGAGAATATAGGCCATTACCACCGGGGCGATGGCTGCGGAGCCTATGCCCACCACAAAGCGGGCAATGAGCATAAACAGCAGGGAAGGGGCAATGGCCGTGAGAAAATTTCCAAGGGTAAAGGCCAGCATACCCAATAGCAGGGTCTTTCGCCGGCCAATGGCATCCCCCAGCTTGCCGAGTATGGGGGCGCAGGCGGCGGTGGACATGGCGGTGGCCAGGGCTGTCCAGGTGGTATTGTTATAGGGAAGGCCAAGGTCGCTTACAAAGGCGGGGCCCAGCACTGTGGAAAAGCCCCCAACCAGCCCCACCAGCAGAGCGGCAAGTGCGTAAGGGAGAAAGCCCTTCATGTATTCTTTATCGGCTGAAGGTTTCATAAAAAATGCTCCTGTAGCTGCCCGGATGGCAGATATGCCTGCCCGGGCGTATATTCTTTTTACAGTATGCCCGGATAAATGGACTTTCTCCCGTAATATTTATTGCCAGCAAACAGACGCATAAAATTCGACGTTATCTGCAAAAGTAATAACGCTGCTCTTAATATTGCATATCTGAATTTAACAGAAAAATAATGTCATGCTATCATAAATATGTGCGTAAAAGCACCTAAAAGCAATAAAAGGAGAAGCTGATATGTCAATTTCACTGGAATACGCTCTTGCCAATAAGGAACAGCCTGCTGTTCTGTGCTGCCGTGCCGAGGGTGGCATCACCATCACCGAGCACAACCTTGAGGACCCCGCCATATTTGATGACCTGGTGGACAGCGGCCTGCTGGATCTTACCGGCGCACTGACCATCGGCCAGGTGCTCAATGCAAAGCTCACCGGCACCTTTGATTCCCTTACTCCCCTTACTGCCGATAAGGTAGAGGGTATAAATGAGCAGACTGACGAGCCCGAGGAGGCTGCAGCCGAAGCAGCTCCCGCAGCAGAGGTAGCTGTGGGCGGCGCTGTACAGGGCGCTGAGGTAAAGGTATGCGGCGGCGTACTGGTGCTCAATATTGCCGAGGGCAAGGGCATCCATATCGAGCTGCCTATCTGATAAGGGCCAAATAAAGCAAAAAAGCGGCGCTGTTTAAAAGACAGCGCCGCTTTTATGTTGCTCTTTCAATATACTCTGACCAGAACGCGCAGCCGGCCCTTTTTGGTTTCCCGGTCTATTCCCTCGTATATAAAGCGGCCCTTGCCTCTTACGGAGATGAGTGCGCCGGGGAAAAGAGCTGCGGAGGCGTTTTGCACAAGGCGGCTGTTTATAAATACCCGCCCCTGCTGTATCAGCTCCTTACCGCCGCTGCGGGATAGCTGATAGACGGCGGATATTATGGCATCCAGCCTTTCGGAGGCGATTATGGCGGAGGTGATGGGAGGGGGCTGGAGCAGCCCATCTGGCGGCTCAGACAGCGCACAGCGCACGGCGGTGCGTCTTACCTCACAAAGGGAATCTATTATATACGGCGCTATGGTCTCTAGGCAAAAGAGATACCCCACATTATCCAGTATCAGTATATCCCCCATTACCTCACGCCTTACGCCAAGCCCCATCAGTGCCCCAAGGAAATCCCTGTGGGTGAGGGCCTCTGCAAACTTCTGGGAAGCGGGGGCTATTTTTACGCATACTATGGGGCTGGGATAGGCGCAGCCGAAAAGCTCCTCACTGCCAAAGGCTGCAAGCTTGCGCTCGCCGTCCGGATATCCTGCGTGCAGCGAATAGGGCACGGGCAGCCTGAGGGTGCTTAACGTATCCTGCTCAGACAGGGTGAGAAACTCTGTATCCGTCCAGAAGCCCTGCCTGTCGGCACGGGCCGCCAGCTCGTCAAGGCGGTTTATAAGCTGCTGTTTTTCAGCGTCTGCCATATGGTATAGCCTCCGTTATTGTGGGCACGCATATCCTCCATAAGCTGGGTGAGCTGACCGCATACCGTATCCACTTCTTCCCGGAATGCCCGGGCAGGTATACGCAGGGCGCCGCGGCCCAGCACTATAAGCTGCTCAAGGCCATCGGATGTGGCCACCCGCACCATGCCGGTGTTCTTTTTGAGCTGATCTGTGACCCGCTCGATGTATATGTCGGCTATTTCCGCTTCCCGGGTGTAAACGATATATATGCCGCCGTTTTTTTCCACCCTTTCCTCGCCGCCGCTGACCTTGTATGCATCAAAGACCAGTATGAGATTGCATTTTTTGTAGCCCTGATAGTTTACCAGCAGCCTTATAAGCGTCTCCCGGGCAAGGGCTATGCTTTCCCGGGCCATTGCTCTAAGGTCTTCCCAGGCGAAGATTATGTTATACCCGTCAACGAGCAGGTAGCTTTCCTCAGGATCCATTGCCTTGAGCATGGCCTGTGTATCGGCGGGCTGCTCAGGGCGCTTTCTCAGCAGGAATGTTCTGTCCTTTACGGGGCCATAGGTGCGCTCGTATATGGCCATAAGTGCCTCGTCAGTATCCGGCGTTATCCGGGAGACCGGGGGAGCAGATTCCGCCTCCTGCTTTGCAAGGTGTGGGATAAGCTGATTCCACTTTACCACAAACCCTGCACCATGGCTGCAAAATACCGAATCCGGAGAGTTTTCTGTATCTGCCTCCGGGTCATAGCCCAGCCTTGCTATTACGTCATCCGCATTGTGGCAGGGGCGATACCCTCCATGGGAAAGGGAGAGCCTGCCCAGCCCACGGGTATATGAGGCGACCTCCCGTGCGTAGTCTGCCATTGTTTCCACGGGGGCGCTGCCTGTCAGCAGGGCAAGCTCCCCGGCAGATTCCGGCGGGTCTGTTTCCCCGTTCATGCGGCGTATATCAGTAATGGCACGCCCGAGGTTTTCCTGGGGCAGCTCAAGGCGAAAGTCGTAATATGGCTCAAGCAGCACTGATTTGGCCTGCATAAGCCCCTGACGCACCGCCCGGTAGGTGGCCTGACGGAAATCGCCTCCCTCGGTATGCTTAAGGTGGGCCTTGCCGCTGAGCAGGGTTATACGCATATCCGTAATTGGGGAGCAGGTGAGTACGCCCCGGTGCTGCTTTTCCCGAAGATGGGTAAGAATAAGGCGCTGCCAGTTTCTATCCAGAATATCCTCGCTGCAAACGCTGTCGAATACCAGCCCAGACCCTGCGGGAAGAGGCTCCAGCAGAAGCTGCACATGGGCAAAGTGCTTTAGCGGCTCATAATGGCCAATGCCCTCAACGGGGCTTTCGATGGTTTCCTTATATAAAATAGTACCCGGGCCAAACTCCGCATCCAGAGCAAACCGCTCCTTTATCAGGGAGCGAAGCACCTCGCTCTGTACCTGCCCCATAAGGCGGGCCTGTATTTCCCTGTGCTGCTCATCCCATACAAGGTGGAGCTGAGGATCTTCCTCCTGGAGCTTTTTCAGCTTTTGGTATGCTTCGGGGAGGTTCACCCCATCGGGAAAAAGCAGCCTGCAGGAAAGCACCGGCTCCAGCGCCGGCGGCTGATCATCCAGCTCAAAGCCAAGCCCCTGCCCGGGGTATGTGCGGCTAAGGCCGCATACGGCGCATATCATGCCCGCATCCGCCTGCTGTATGGTGGTAAATTTGGAGCCTGAGTATATCCTGAGCTGGTCTGCCTTTTCTTCCCAGAGGCCCTCATCGGTGGTGGTGGCGGTGTGGTTTGTGAGCAGGCCCTTTACGGGGAGACTGCCGCCTGTTATTTTCAGCCAGGTAAGCCGGTTGCTGCCATCGTAGGTGATTTTGAATACCCTTGCGCCAAATTGGGCCGGGTAGCTGCGGCTGCGGCAATAGCGGCACAGCCCATGGAAAAACTCATCCACGCCATCCATCTTAAGCGCAGAGCCAAAATAAACGGGGAATACCTCCCGGGCTGCTATGCCCATGGCAAGCTGCTCATCCGACAGGCTGCCCTGCTCAAGAAAGGCATCCATAAGGTGCTCCGAGCACATGGCGGCGGCTTCGTGGAGGGCGGAGACGTCTGAAAAATCTACGCAACCCTCGCTTAACTGCTTCCTCAGCTCTGCCATCAGCTCAGGCCGGGCAGGCCCCGGCAGGTCTGATTTATTTACAAATATGAATACCGGCACGCCATGGCGCTCAAGGAGCCGCCACAGGGTGCGGGTGTGGGCCTGTATGCCCCCGCTTATTACCAGTATGGCATAATCCAGCACCTGGAGGGTGCGCTCGGTTTCGGTGGAAAAATCCACATGGCCCGGGGTGTCCAGCAGCGTGATGGTGGTATCCTCCAGCTCCATTACGGCCTGCTTTGAGAATATGGTGATGCCCCGCTCCTTTTCAAGGCCGTGGGTATCCAGAAATGCATTTTGATGATCCACCCGCCCAAGGCTTCTGAGGGCGCCTGCGGTATACAGCAGCCCTTCGGACAGGGTGGTCTTGCCGGCATCCACATGGGCCAGCATACCGATGGTTATTCGCTTGCGGGAAGAAAAAGTATTATCCATATTTGAATTGTACCATTTGAGAGCGGCAGGCCACAAGCCCATTATTGGCGGGGGAGGGCAGACAGGATTGAGAGAATAAAAACAAAAATGTTACTTTATTCACAATGAACAAATAAAAAAATATGGTTTTTTTTGAAAATACTCTTGAAATAGACCAGACAGTGTGTTATTGTATACACGGATACAAGAACATGAGTATGCAAATCAAATTAAAATATTTGGAGGAAGAAATCGTGAAGAAGTTCATCGCAATCCTTATGGTTCTGACCATGGCTCTGTCCTTTGCCGCATGCTCCGGCGCTGCTGGCGATGTACATCGCCTGGTAATGGTTACCGGCGGCGACGCAGGCACCTACTATGCATTCGGCGGCGTTATCGCCAGCGTTATCACCGACAAGGCCGAAAACGTGGAAGTTACTGCTACCACCTCCGGCGCATCCGCTGCAAACGCCCGCTCACTCAACAACAATGAAGCAGACCTTGCGATCCTTCAGAACGATGTTCTCCAGTATGCCGTCACCGGCACCGAGACCATGGCTGACGATGGCGCAATGGATAGCCTCCGTGCAATAGCTTCCCTCTATCCCGAAGCAGTTCAGCTCGTAGCCACCAAGTCCAGCGGCATCACCACAATTGCCGACCTTAAGGGCAAGAAGGTATGCGTGGGCGACCAGGGCTCCGGCTCCGAGGTAAACGCACAGCAGGTGCTTGCTGCTGCCGGCCTCAGCTATGATGACTTTGAAGTACAGTACCTCAGCTTCTCTGAGGCTTCCACCGCCATGCAGAACGGCACCGTGGATGCAGCCTTTGCTACCTCCGCCCTGCCCAACAGCGCTATCACCGAGCTTGCCAATTACACCGACATCGTGGTAGTGCCCATCGATGGCGAGATTGCCGATAACCTTATCGCCGAGTATCCCTTCTATGCAAAGACCACCATTGGTACGGATGTATATGGCGTAGAGGCTGCTGACAGCGTGGCCATGATGGCTGTACTGGCCTGCACCACTAATCTGGATGAGGACGTGGTTTACAATATCACCAAGGCCCTCTTTGAAAACCAGGATGCCCTTATCGCCGGCCATGCCCGCGGCAACGATGTAACTCTTGACAGCGCATTCGATGGCGTTACCGTAGATTATCATCCCGGCGCAGTGAAGTACTACACTGAAAAGGGCCTTATGTAATCAGCATATCAGCTAAATGACCCCGGTAAACAAAACCGAAAGAACAATGCGGGAGAGCAAGCTGCTGCTTGCTCTCCTGATAACAGTTATAGGGACGTTAATTTTCTTAACACCCACCTGCACCCGGCTGACCCTCAGGGGGTATGACAGCGGCAGGCTGATGATGGCCCTGCCAATAGAGCCGGGGGAGAGTTTTAAGCTTCGCTTTACCCATTCGGTAAACCTGTCCTACGTTACCGATGAAGTGGAATGGACAGGGCAGCAGCTTATTACCCGTACCAGCCTTTTCACCTCCTTTGGCGCAGGCATGCCGGTAATTGCAGACGGCATAGGCACCGAAATGCACAATACCGATGAGGGCTTTCTCATCACAGGTATAGACCAGGTGCAGGAGGAGGGCTTTATCCCCATTATGCTGCAGGCGGTGCCGGACCACCACCTGCTGTACAGAGGGCAGGAGATAAGCCTGAGAGACAGGGCCGAGGGAACGGCATTTGTAAAGCTCGGCGTGGAAAAGATAAGCATACTTTCTGCGCTTGGCCAACAATTATCCAGCAAGTAAATCTGACCGGAGATATATAATGAGCATATTCAAGAAAAAAGAGAACCCTCCCAAGAAACACGAGATAAAGCTAAACGTGGATACCACCGGCATGAGCGAGGAAGAAATCGCTGCGCTGGAGGCCGCCGCCGTGCTTGAGGAGTTCGACAGAGAGTCCTCCTTCCGCAACAGGCTCCCCAAGGGTATTACCATGATGATATCCGCCATACTGATAGCCTTTGCGCTGTTTCAGCTTTATACCAGCATCTGGACGATTCCCGCCCAGATGCTCCGCTCCATACATCTTGCCTTTGCGCTGGCGCTGGTATTCCTGCTCTATCCCGCGGGCAAGCATATGCGTAAGGACAAGATAGAATGGTACGACTATGTGCTGGCCATACTTGCCGCCGCAGCCGTGCTGTATATCCCCTTCAATTATGAGTACATCATCAAGGCGGTAGGCAACTACACCACCTTCGACATAATAGTAGGCGCAGTGGGCATACTGCTGCTGATGGAGGCCTGCCGCAGGGTAGTGGGCATGCCCATACTTATCATCGTATGCTGCTTCCTGCTGTATGCCCTTTTCGGCAACCTGATTCCCGGCTCCTTCGGCCACAGGGGTTACACCGTTCGCCAGGTGGTAAACCATATGTACTTTACCCTCAGCGGCGTCTTTGGCACCCCTCTGGGCGTATCCGCCACATTCATCTTCCTGTTTATACTCTTTGGCGCATTCCTTGAGAAGACCGGCGTAGGCAAGCTGTTTATAGACCTGGCAAACGCCATAGCCGGCAAGAGGATAGGCGGCCCTGCAAAGGTGGCTGTAATAGCCTCCGCCCTTGAGGGCACCGTATCCGGCTCCTCAGTTGCCAATACCGTGGGCTCCGGCTCATTTACCATTCCCGCAATGAAGAAGCTGGGCTACAAGGCAGAGTTTGCCGGCGCAGTTGAGGCGGCAGCCTCCACCGGCGGCCAGATAATGCCCCCCATCATGGGTGCCGCAGCTTTCCTCATGGCAGAGAGCACAGGCTTTGCCTATGCAGAGGTGGTAAAATCCGCCATAATCCCCGCCATACTTTACTTCTCCGGCATACTTATCAGCGTACACCATGAGGCCCGCAAGACCGGCCTTAGGGGTATGTCCGATGAGGAAATACCAAAGGTTGGCGAGGTAATGAAAGAGCGTGGTCATCTGCTGCTGCCCCTTGCATTCATGATTTACATGCTTTCCAGCCGCATCACTCCTGCCTATGCAGCACTGGGCGCCATACTTATTGCCATTATGGCCAGCAGCCTCAAGTGGCTGAGCGTGCTGCCCGTTGCAGTGATAGCTGTGGGCATGAATACCGATATGCACTTTACTACCTACTGCCTTATTGCCATAGCCGTGTGGTTGGTGCTTTGCATAGTGCGCTTCTTCGTGGTGCGGGCAAAGCTCAAGAAGGCAGGGGAAAGCAAGACCTTTTACGAGTATGTGGAGCTGTCACTGGGCATTGACCCTGCTGAGATAGTGGATGCCCTCATAAATGGCTCCAGGAGCGTGCTTACCGTGGTCATCGCCTGCGCTATGGCAGGCATGATAGTGGGTACCGTAACGCTGACCGGTCTCGGCCTCAAGTTTGCCACGGGCCTTGCAAGGATAGCCGGCAATAATATTTACCTGCTGCTGTTCTTCACCATGCTTGCCTCCATAGTGCTGGGCATGGGCGTGCCTACCACTGCAAACTACCTCATTACCTCCACCATATGCGCTCCCGCGATAATCAACGTGGTCTGCCAGATGCGTGGCGTACCGGTTACCGAGCCCACCATGGCAATCATTATGAGCGCACACCTGTTTGTGTTCTACTTTGGCATTGTGGCGGATATTACCCCGCCTGTAGCCCTTGCGGCAATGGCCGGAGCAGCAATAGCCAAGGGCGATCCTTTTAAAACGGGCGTAACGGCCACACGAATAGCCATTGGCGCTTTCATCGTGCCCTACATCTTTGTGCTGAATCCCGCCATGCTGATGATCGATACCACAATCGTGGAAATCATACAAAATGTGATTACGGCTCTGCTGGGAATGTATGCACTGTCCGGTGGCCTTACGGGCTTTGTGCAGGATCATTGCAAGTGGTATGAGCGGCTGCTGCTCATTGGCGGCGGCATGGGCATGATAATCCCCGGCACAGTATCCGATATTATCGGCTTCGTAATCGTAGCCGCCATCTTCGTGGTACAGAAGCGCAGGTACAATGCAGCCAATGCAATAGCCTGATAGAGCAAAAACTCATAAAAACCATATCCTCCGAAATTTTCCGAAATTTCGGAGGATTTTTTTAGGAATAAGCCGCATTTACGTTTGCCTTTCCATGATAGATAATGTATAATAAATTGGATTATGTTGAAATGAAAAAAAGGAGCATGAATATGCAGGGAAAAGTTTATTCAATGGAGCTGGCAGGCAAGACCCTGACCATCGAAACCGGCAAATACTGTGAGCAGGCAGGCGGAAGCGCATTTGTGCGTATGGGCGACACCGTTGTTATGGTCAATGCGACTGTGGCAAAGGCACCCCGTGACGGCGTGGATTTCCTCCCCCTGTCCATCGAGTTCGAAGAAAAGATGTACGCCGTGGGTAAGATACCCGGCGGCTATATAAAGCGTGAGGGCCGTCCTTCCGAGAAGGCCATACTGTCCTGCCGCCTTATCGACCGTCCCCTCCGTCCCCTCTTCCCCAAGGGCTTTTACAATGACATTCAGGTCATCGCCACCGTACTTTCCAGCGAGCCTGATGTGCAGCCTGAGATACTGGGCATGGTAGGTGCATCTGCAGCCCTGGCCATGAGCGAGGCTCCCTTTATGGGCCCCATCGGCGCAGTTGCAGTGGGCATGGTAGACGGCAAGTATATCATCAACCCCGACCAGCAGCAGCGTGCCAACAGCCGCCTGAATCTGACCGTGGCCGGCACCAAGGATGCCGTGATGATGGTTGAGGCCGGCGCAAACGAGCTGACCGAAAAGGAAATGCTGGATGCCATACTGATGGCCCACGAAGAAATCAAAAAGATAGTTGCCTTCATCGAAAACATCGCTGCCGAGTGCGGCAAGCCCAAGATGGAGGTAAACATCTACAAGCCCGATGAGGAATTCACCGAGAAGGTTCGTGAATATGCCCGTGAGAAGGTGGAATGGCAGCTCGATACCTTTGAGCGCAAGGTGCGTGAGGAGCGCAGCGAGCAGGTAAAGGAAGAAGTCATCCAGCACTTTGCCGAGGAATATCCCGAATCTGCAGCCGATATAGACATGATACTTTACAACCTGACCAAGGAAATCGTCAGGGATAAGATAATCAACCGCAAGATTCGCCCTGATGGACGTGCTCAGGATGAAATTCGCCCCATCTGGAGCGAGGTGGGTGTGCTGCCCAGAGTACACGGCAGCGGCGTATTCACCCGCGGGCAGACCCAGGTAATGACCATCGCCACCCTTGCTCCCCTTTCTGAGGGACAGGACCTTGATGGTATCGACGAGGTCACCTTCAAGCGGTACATGCATCAGTACAATATGCCTCCCTACAGCGTAGGCGAAGTACGCAGGGTAGGCAGCCCCGGCCGCAGAGAAATAGGCCACGGCGCCCTTGCAGAGCGCGCCCTGCTGCCCATGCTTCCCGATGAGAGCGAGTTCCCCTACGCAATGCGTCTGGTATCCGAGGTGGTAAGCTCCAATGGCTCTACCTCCCAGGCCTCCATCTGCGCCAGCACTCTGGCCCTTATGGATGCAGGCGTGCCCATTAAGAAGCCTGTTGCAGGCGTGGCCATGGGCCTTATAAAGGACGATACCACCGGCAATATCGCCGTTCTTA
Organism: uncultured Clostridium sp.; assembly: GCA_964392455.1. Lineage (GTDB taxonomy): Bacteria > Bacillota > Clostridia > Christensenellales > CAG-138 > SFEL01. Next base: position 49,289 of record CAYMPG010000001.1, read on the forward strand.
CCGACATACAGGGCCTTGAGGACTTCCTGGGCGACATGGACTTTAAGGTTGCCGGCACCAGGGAAGGCATCACTGCCATCCAGATGGATATAAAGATTAAGGGCATCAATGAAGAAATCCTTACCCGTGCCCTTGAGCAGGCCAGAAAGGGCCGCCTGTTCATACTGGACAAGATGGCTGAAACGATTGCGGCTCCCCGTGAGGAAATGTCCCCCTACGCTCCCCGCATCATGCAGTTCAGCATCCATCCCGATAAGATTCGTGAGGTCATCGGCTCCGGCGGAAAGACCATCAACGGCATCATCGCCGCTACCGGCGTTAAGATCGACCTGGAGGATGATGGCCGGGTATTTATCGCTTCTCCCGATGCAGAGGCCGCTGCCGCTGCAAAGCGCATGATAGACGATATATGCCGTGACATCGAGGTGGGCGGCGTATTCCTGGGCAAGGTAGTAAACATACTGCCCATCGGTGCTCAGGTAGAGCTTAAGCCCGGTAAGAAGGGCCTTGTACACATCAGCCGCCTTGCAAATTACAGGGTGGAAAAGGTGGAGGACGAGGTGCAGATAGGCGATGAGATACTCGTTCGCGTTATCGCCATCAAGCCTGACGGCAAGATCGACCTGACCCGCAAGGAACTGCTTCCCGACGCAAAGAAATAAACAACATACCCAATCAGCAGCGGGCGGATAGACCATTATCCGCCCGCAAGTGATTTTTGCCGTGGCATTTTTGTATACAGGCCCTCATATGCTGTAACAGTAAGGGGGTGTATACATATGAGAAAAAGAAGCTGCCTTGGGAGCATATTTACAAATATTTTCCTTGCGGCGCTGATAATTGGGCTGTATCATGCTACTCAGCCGGATACTGGCATAGTGCCGGCGGCGGCTGTTGTACACAGGGGCAGCGGAGATGGGGCCGCCCTGCAGTTTGCTGTAAGCTGGAATGCGAAGGCCCTGTCTGATATAATGGATACGCTGGAGGAGGCGCAGGTGAGCGCCACCTTTGCAGTAAGCGGCGAATGGGCACAGCAAAATCACGATATGCTTACAAGAATGGCCGATAATGGCCATGAAATAGCCACAATGGGATACTATCCTGAAATGGATGGCAGCAGGGCCTGGGTGGTGGACGACCTTGAGCGAGCGCTGGATGCCACAGAGGCCGCCTGCGGGCAGAGGCCCACCCTTTATTATATAGGCAGCCGCAGCACGTCGGCATCCGGGGCGGCGGCAAGAAAGCTGGGGCTCACTCAGCTATCCTGTACTATAGATTTGCTTACCGCAAGGGGAGACGGCGAGGATATACTCTCCCGCATACCTCAGCAGCCCATAGAGGGCAGCATAATTCTTTTGCAGCCCACGGCTGCATGCGCCGAGGCTTTGCCGGGAATACTTGCGGCATTAGATGAGAAAGGATTAAAGGCCACCTGCACAGGCGATGTGCTGGGCCTGAAAGAGCAGCATTGATAATACGAGAAACACTTCCAAACGGAATAAGGCTGGTAGCCCAGCAGATGAGCTCCTTCCGCTCTGTATCCATGGGACTGTGGGCCGGAGCGGGCTCTGTATATGAACAGGGCAGGGAGGCAGGAATATCTCACTTTATAGAGCACATGGTGTTTAAGGGCACCGAGAGCCGTACTGCGGCGGATATTGCCGCAGAGATGGATGGCGTGGGCGGCAGCCTGAATGCGTATACCGCCAAGGAATGTACCTGCTTTTATGCAAAGGTGCTGGGCGAAAATATGGACCTTGCAGCGGGTATACTGAGCGATATGATATGCTCCCCCAGGCTGGATGATGAGGATATGAGCCGGGAAAAGGGCGTGGTATGCGAGGAGATACTCATGCTGGAGGATGATCCGGAGGATCTTGCCCACGAGCAGCTCTGCCGCACCATATACGGGGATACGCCCCTGTCAAGCCCGATACTAGGCACTCAGGATACGGTAAAGGCCTTCACCCGGGAGGACATTACCGGCTATATGGACAAGCTTTATATCCCATCAAACATGGTAGTATCCTGCGCCGGCAATTTTGATATGGACAGGCTGAGGGCCGTCCTTTCAGAAAGCTTCACCCGCACAGGCTCAGGAGAGAAGCCTGCCATGCCCCGGAGCGCCCTTATACAGGGCCGCAGCTTCTGCCCGGTGGAAAAGGATATAGAGCAGATGCACATATGCCTCGGCTTCAGAGGCTGCGGCGCAGATGACAGCGGGCGCTTTCCCATGCTGGTGCTGAATAATGCCCTGGGCGGCAGTATGAGCTCAAGGCTTTTCCAGAAGATAAGGGAAGAATACGGCATGGCATATTCGGTGTATTCCTATCCCACGAGCTATGCTGATACCGGCTACTTTACCCTGTATGCAGGCACCGGTGAAAAGCAGGCCGCAAAGGTAATGGAGCTGATGCTCAAGGAAATGGAAAGCATACGCAGCCAGGGCATTACCAAAGAGGAATTTGCCCGCAGCAAGCAGCAGCTCAAGGGCAGCTATATACTTGGCCTGGAAAGCACATCCGCCCGCAGCAGCTCAATAGGTAAGGGCGAGCTGATGCTGGGCAAGGTGGATACTGATGAGGAGCTGATCAGCCGCATTGAGGCTGTGACCATGGATGACGTTATGGAGCTTATTCCAAGGGTGACAGATACCTCATGCATGGCGTGCAGCGCAGTGGGCCGCAGCAAAAATATGAGCAGTCTGCAAAGGATATTTGAGCAGGCATAGCACAGAGGAGCGTAAATGGCAAGAACCAGACGAGTAAGGGTAAGCGGAAGATTTTACATAATGCTGCTGGGGCTGGCGATACTTATAGGCGTGGTGGCGCTGATATTGCCGGGCGGCGGAGGCGGCACCCTTAGGAGCAGAACCATGGAGGCAGTATTTGATGCTGACGTGGCTGTGATAAGGGAGGAAAGCTGCATCCCCATAGAGCAGTTTGACATGGTGGATTACCTTGTGAATGAAGGAGCTGCGGTAAATGCGGAAATGCCTGTGGCAACGGTATATAAGTGGGGCTATACAGATGAGATGGCCCAGTCCCTCGTTACCATACAGCAGAAGATATACGAAAAGCAGCTCAGCATACTGGATGGAATAGAGTCCACGGAGCTTGCCTCCATAAATGCCCAGATATCAGAGCTTCGCAGCACCATAAAGGACTGCGTAAACGGCGCTAACGATAATGACCTGCTTTCGCTCGAAAGGGATATGGAGGCGCTGCTGTCACAGCGGGCTACCATACTAAAAAACTTCGTTCAGCCGGATGTTGACCTGAATTCCCTCTATACCGAGGAAAGCACAAAGCTCACCCAGCTCGCCGAATACACCAGCACCGTCAGCGCCAAGATGACAGGCGTGGTAAGCTTTTACTTTGATGGCTTTGAGCAGATACTTACCGCAGAAAAGCTGGATATGGTAAATGCGGACGTGCTAAAAATGGTATTCAGCGGGGAGACCGGAGCCACCGCCTCCAGCGGCAATATGCTCTACAGGCTGGTAAACCCAAACAAATGGTATGTGGCTTTTCTTACTCCTGCCGGTGAGGGGCTCAGGCTCCTTGAGGGGCAGAGCTATCACGTTACCTTTGACGGCATACATGGAAAGACCAGCGTAGGCACTGCGCTGTCACCCGTTGCGTATGATGGGGGCGTGGTGAACATATTGCAGTTTGATGAGGAGATAGGAGACCTTCTCAGTGTACGCACAGTTAAGGCGAACATTTCGGCCACTATGACCGGCTATGAGGTATCCAGGGATGCGGTAAAGGTGAAAAACGGCATAAGCACCCTTTCAACATCAGTCGGGGATACCCAGGTGAATGTGGTGGCGGCAGAGGAGGATACTCTGCTTATCACCGGCGCCGGGTTGCAGGATGGCATGAGATACAGCAAATAGCGGTGTTTTGCAAAAAACACCGGGAAGGAGAACGGTATGAGCATAGCTGATAACTATATCCGCATAAAGGAGAACATAGCTTCAGCCTGTGCATTGGCAGGGCGCAGGCCGGAGGAGGTAAGGCTTATTGCCGTTACAAAATACGTGGATATCGGGCGCATCGGGGAGGCCGTGGCTGCCGGGGCAAGGAGCGTAGGCGAAAACCGGGTGCAGGAATACCGGGAAAAGCAGGCTTTTTTCAATGATAACGGGCTGGATGTTCATTTGATTGGACAATTGCAGACAAATAAGGTAAAATACCTGGTAGGAAATGGCGTGCTCATTCAGTCTCTGGACAGGATGGAGCTTGCCGGGGAGATAAGCCGTGTAGCATCCAACAGGGGAGTGATACAGGATACCCTTGTGGAGGTGAATATAGGCGATGAGGCCCAAAAGGGCGGCATCAGAGTAGATGAGCTTATCCCGTTTATAGAGGTAGTTTCCGCTATGCCTGGCATACGCATAAAGGGGCTCATGTGTGTTCCTCCGGCTGTGGGAGAGGATGGAGCACGGAGCTACTTTGCGGCAATGAGACGGCTTTTTGAGGATATTCGCAGCAGGAATATACCTAATGTGGATATGCTGGAGCTGTCCATGGGCATGAGCGGGGATTATAAAGCTGCAGTGCTGGAGGGCGCAACGATGGTACGGGTGGGAACGGCCATATTCGGGGCACGTCCGGCGGCAGGAGCGGGAGCGTAGAGAGAGACAGAGCCCGCTTTAATAATAAGTTTTTCTCCAAGCGCCAATTAAAAACCAAACTTTTTAATTGAAACGGAGGAAACGAACAATGGCAAGATTGCTCAATAAGCTAATGGATTTCATCGGCATAGAAGATGCTGAAATGGACGACATCTACGAGGATGAGTACTTTGCAGATGATCGCACCGTAGCCGAGGATAATGTACTTAACCTTGGCAATCGCGGCAGGAAAAAGACTGCTGCAGCAGGCAGCAGCAACGTGGTCAGCCTTCCCACGGCGGCCCCAATGAAGATGATGGTCTATCGTCCTGTAAGCTATGAGGATACTCAGAACATCATCGATAATCTTAAGAGCCGCAAGCCCGTAATCGTAAACATGGAGGAGCTGGAAATCGACTGCGCTCAGCGTATACTCGACTTCATGGCCGGTGCGATTTACGCTCTGGACGGCACTATCTACAAAATTTCCCGCGGTATCTTTGTCGTAGCTCCCACCAACTATGACGTTATCGGCAACGATGGCTATACCGATGTTGACGTAATCTAGATACATCCGCAGCGGAGCATGGTGCGGGGCATACTGCCCCGCACAAATTCAATATCAACGGAGTAGAGCATACTATGACGATAAAGGATATAGCAAGCCGCAGGTTCAGCAGGGCCATCATGGGATATGACATCCGTGAGGTGGATGAATTTCTGGACGAGATAGCCAAGGACCTTGAGCGCAGAGAGCAGGAGGTAAAAATGCTGCAGCTACGCAATGAGCTGCTCATAGAGCGGCTGGCGGCAAGCGGCATATCCCTTTCTTCTGATAAGGCAGAATAGCATAATAAAGCCCAAAGCAGGGCCGGGAGGTATCCCGGCCCTTTTCGTATGCTAAAATTTGCCCTTACAAGGCATACTAAAGGCATATGCAGAAAAATAAGGGAGGCAATTTATGCTGCCAAACAGAACTTATAACGGCCTGACGGATAGAGCCTGCAAAGCCGCAGAGCTTAAAGAAGAGGCCATGCTTCAGGCGGAGCTTTCGGTAAGGGGGAACCGCCGCTGCCATCTTATGCTGGGGGCAGACAGGCGGCTGCTGATAGCTGCATACAAAAAAGCGGAGGCATCCGGAGCCACAGGTGCGCTGGATGCGCTCAGGCGGGATTTTCACGTGGTGGAAAGGGCCATGCTGGGCCTTGAGGAATGTGACAGGCTCAGGCTGCCGGTGCTTATGCATGGCAGCAGGGCTGGGCTTCCCCGGGCCTATGATATTGCGGCCTGTCTTGTTGGGGGCAGGGATGGCAGGGTGGATGAAGGGGCGCTCAGCAGATTTCTTGACGCATACCAGAGCGTTACGCCCCTTACCATGGCCGAGCTTGGGGCCCTTAAGGATATGCTGACTGCGGCGCTGATAAAGCTGCTGAGCGTGGAGTGCTCAAGGGCGCTGGATAGCCTGAAGGCGGAACAAAGCGCAGGGGAGGCTGCGGAGCAGCTAATAAAGATAGCGTCCCCCGGCAGATGCAGGGCCATATTGGAAAGGCTTGATCCTGTAAATGACCCTGCCCTTACGGAGAGGCTGTATACCCTGCTCTCAGAAAGGGATATGGAAAGGGCCGTAGCCGAGCTCAGGGAGCGGCTGCGGCTTGAGGATCAGGATATAGAGCAGCTTTGCACAAAGGCACGAAATGAACGGGCACGCAGCCAAATCAGGGTGGAGAGCGCCATACACAGCCTGCGGGTAATAGCCGGCATGGACTGGGAGGCAGTATTTGAGCAGCACAGCCATGTGCATAGAGAGCTGTGCAGGGATACGGTATATTGCCGGATGGATGCAAGGAGTCGTGGGTATTACCGCGCCTGCACAGAGCGGCTGGCTGCACGGCTTGGCGCTGCGGAAACGATAATAGCCCGGCAGGCGGTGCAGCTTGCAGAGGGGAAGGAGGGCAAGGAAGGTGAGGCCGGGTATTATCTGTTTTTGGATGGCAGAGAGAGGCTTTATGCCGCTCTTCGGCCGGATAAGAGGTTCAGAAAGCCTGTGGAGGGGCGCAGGCTCAGGTGGTTTGTAACGGCGGAGGTGGTGGTAATGCTGCTGCTTATATGGCTTGCTGCCACAGATGGCATAGGGCCGCTGGTGCTGTCCCTGATACCAAGCTGGAGCATAAGCAGCCTGCTGTGCGTCAGGGCCTTTATGGCGGGAACACCGGTAAGATATATTCCAAGGCTCGGGGAGGATGAGCTGGGCCCTGAGCTTACGCTGGTGGTGATACCTGCGCTGATATGCAGCGAGGATACCCTGAGGACGGCTGTGGCGCAGCTGGAAAGGCATATGCTGGCATCCCGGCTGGAGCAGTGCAGATATGCGGTGCTTGGGGATTTTCCCGATGCTAATGAGCCGGAGCTGAAGGGAGAAAGGGAACTTATTCGCCTTGCAGGTGAGCTTGTAGATGGGCTGAATAAAAAATACCCTTCGGCACAGCCCCGCTTTTACTATCTGCATCGCTGCAGGGAGCTTAACAGGGCAGATGGCATATACATGGGCAGGGAACGCAAGCGTGGAGCCATATGCGACCTTGTGACGCTGATATCCCAGGGCAGGGCCGATGCATTCTGCTGCATCAGCAGCCCGCTGTCAGGGGATATAAAGTATTGCCTTACGCTGGATATTGATACTATCCTGCCTCCAGGTGGGGCAGGGGAGCTGATAGGCTGCATGGAGCATCCGCTGAACAGGCCAGAGGTATCCTCAGGCGTGGTAAGGGCAGGGTATGGCCTTATAGCTCCCCGCATGGCGGCTTCGCCACGGGGGGCTGCAAAGAGCCCCTTTGCTGGGCTGGTATCTGGCGAGCCGGGCATAGATGGGTACTTCCCCACAGGGCCGGAGTTTTATCAGGATGTATTCGGGTGCGGGCTCTTTGGAGGCAAGGGCATATTTGACCTGGCTGCATTTCGCGATACGGTAATGGAATGGATACCCGAAAACACCGTGCTGAGCCATGACCTGCTGGAGGGATGCTTCCTGCACGCAGGGTATGCGGGAGATGTGACCCTGTTTGACAGCGAGCCCGCCAGCTTCATCTCCTGGTGGAGGCGGCAGCACAGGTGGGTGAGGGGGGACTGGCAGCTTTTGCCCTTTTTGTTTGATACTGTAAGGGATGCCCATGGGGTAAGGCGGGAAAATCCATTATCCATGCTGTCACGGCGGAAAATACTGGATAACCTCCGCCGCTCCATGCTGCCCTGGGGCGTAATGTATACGGCGCTGCTCATACCCTATACGGGCTTTGGCTGGCACTGCCTGCTTGCGCTGCTGGCCCTGTGGGATGGGTTTGCCTTTGACCTTATCAGCCTGCCCTTTCGCATGGCTAATGCAAGGAACGCCGACCCTTCAGGCATGGTGAAGGATATGCTGCGTCCTGCACAAAGGGCGCTGTTGGATATAGTGACCCTGCCCTACGGGGCAAACAGATGCAGCTCCGCCCGCAACCGTACCCTGTACAGGGTATTTGTATCCCACAGGCATATGCTGGAATGGCAGACTGCAAATCAGTCAGCCGGGCGGCCAGGCGATATAAACGGCTATTATGGTGCGCTGTGCTTTAACCCTGCCATGGGTATAGTGATGGTGGCCGGGGCCATATTGGGCAAAACTCCGCTGTTTGCAGCGGCCCTTGGGGTGCTGTGGATAGGCATGCCTCTTATCATATGGGCGCTGGATGCCCCGTATCAAAGGGAAAGGCTGACAGATGCTGAGCGGGAGCTGCTTATGGATATTGCCCGGGGAACATGGGGGTTTTTCGACAGCTTCTGCACGGAGGAAAGCGGCTTCCTCCCTCCTGATAACTTTCAGCAGCACCCCAATAAGCGCCCTGCCATAAATACCTCGCCTACGAATATGGGCATGGGTATCATGGCAGCGCTGGCCGCATCAGAGCTTGGCATAATAAGCAGGAGCGCCGGTGCAGAGCGCATTGAGAGGGCCGTAAATACCATGGAACAGATGGAGAAATGGCACGGCCATCTTTACAACTGGTATCGCACGGATACGCTGGAGGTGCTGCACCCAAGGTATATTTCCACGGTGGACAGCGGCAACCTGGCAGCATCGCTGCTTACTGCCGCCCAGGCCATGGAGGAGGCGGGGGAGAGGGGCCTTTCAAAAAGGCTGCGCGCCCTTGCCTATGGGATGGAATTTGCGCCCCTATATGACAGGGATAGAAGGCTTTTCCATATAGGCTACGATGGGGAAAGGCATGAGCTTTCTCAGGCCTGGTATGATCTGCTTGCATCGGAGGCAAGGCTTACGAGCCTTGTAGCAATAGCGCTGGGGCAGGTGGAATACAGGCACTGGTTCAGCCTGGGCAGGCTTATGGCGCCGGTGCAGGGCAGGAGCCTGGTATCCTGGAGCGGCACAATGTTTGAATACCTTATGCCCCTCATATTCACAGGGGCGGTGCCCGGCACCCTTATACGGGAAAGCTGCGACAGCGCCATCCGTGCCCAGCGCAGGTATTCCGGCGGGCAGATATGGGGCATATCAGAGTCCGGCTACTATGCCTTTGACAGGGAAATGCGCTATCAGTATCGTGCCTTTGGTATGCGCTGCCTGAGCCTTACGGGGCTAAGGCAGGAGCGGGTAATATCCCCGTATTCCACGCTGCTTTCCCTGCCCCTTGCGCCCAAGGCTGCCCTTGCCAACCTTCAGCGGCTGAATGGGCTTGGTGCGCTGGGGCTGTATGGCATGTATGAGGCGATAGATTACGTTAAGGAGCGGCTGCCACAGGGTCAGGAGTATGAGATAGTAAAAAGCTACATGGCTCACCATCAGGGCATGGGCATTTGCTCAGTGGCAAATGTCCTGCTGAATGACGTATTGAGCGGATACTTTTGGCGTGTGCCGGAGCTGGGCGCTGTACGCATACTTAATGAGGAGCGTATTCCATCCTATGGCATAGGGGTAAAGGCCCTTCATTCCTGCGAAGGCAGAAATACCGGCACAAAGCGGCAATCAGCATACCGGCGGCGCATCATACGAGAGCCCCTTGAGGCGCCTGAGGGGCAATTGCTTACAAATGGCAGCTATACCCGCTTTATTACGGATTCCGGACAGGGCTTTTCAAAGCGGGGGGATATAATGCTCACCCGCTGGCGGCCGGATTACCTTAGAGAGATCACAGGCGTTCATATTCTGGTAAGCTGCGGGGAAAGGGTATTTGACGCTGCGGAGGATGGGGAAACGGTATTTCTTCCCCACAAGGCGGAGTTTACCCGGCAGGAGGGCAGCATTTCCACCAAGCTGGAGGTATGCGTATCCCCAAGGCAGGATGGGGAGATATACAGGCTCACTGTGGCAAACCATGGCGAGGAGAAAAAAACGGTGGCCGTGGGAGGGTTCTTTGAGCCCTGCCTTTGCCCCTGGGCGGAAGAAGTGGCCCACCCCGGCTTTAACAGGCTTACAATAGATGCCATGCTGCGCCGGGATACGCTGATATTTGAAAAGCGGCCCAGAGAGGGAGCGCAGGGAAGGTATCTTTATACCAGGCTCATATCATCGGGAGAGGTGATATATCAGGCGAATATGCTGGAGGCTGTGGGCCGGGGCAGGTCTCTTAAGCAGGCCATGGTCCAAAGGGTGCAGCAGCGGGAGGTATCAGCCCCTGTGCTGCCCTTTGCCGCCGCCCGCACTGAGCTTGACCTTGAGCCGGGGGAGGGGAAGGAGCTGTGGCTGCTTATGGGCTATGGAGACAGCCTGCAGCAGGCGCTGGAGGATTGCGAGGAGATGGCGGGAGACCTGGGAGAGTGCTTTGCCCTGGCAGATGCCCATGCCGCGGGCATGCTTAACATGGCGGCCATAGAGCCTGGCAAGGCAGAGCTGTTTGAAAGAATAGGAGCAAGGGCGCTGCTGGGCATACCTCAAAAAGAGGGCACAGGCCGTACAGGGGGCCTTGCAGCACTGTGGAAGCACGGAATATCCGGGGACAGACCGGTACTGCTGGTGAGGATAAGCCGGGTAACAGAGCTGAGGATGCTGAAATCTCTGGGCAAGCTGGCTGAATATATGGAGCAGCGGCTGTGCCCTGTGGATGTGGCGGCGGTGGGGATGTACCCAATGGAATACCGCAATGAGCTGAGGGAGCGCATGGAGGCTATTCCCGGCATAAGTGTGATACATGGCTATGAGCTCTGTGAAGGGGAATACGATGCGCTGCGGTCTGCTGCAATGCTGGAGATAGACCCCTCCGTCAGCCTGAACAGGCAATTTACCCCAAAGCCCATAAGGTGGGGAGAATACCGAAGCTACTCAGGTGCGCTTCATCCGCCCCTTGATATACAAAGGCCGGAGCTGGACTTTTTCTGTGGGTATGGCGGCTTTAAGGCGGATGGGGAATACGTGATACTCCTTGAAAAGGGGCAGAGCACGCCCATGCCCTGGTGCAATGTTTTGGCCAATGAAGTATTTGGCTCCATAGTCAGCGAAGGTGGAGGAGGCCACACCTGGAGCGGAAACAGCCGGGAAAACAAGCTGACCCCATGGTACGATTCCCCCGTAAATGACCCCCAGGGCGAGTTTATGCTGATAACGGATGTAGATAGCGGGGAGACCTGTTCTCCCTGTGGAGGGCCATTGCAGCAGGGCCGTGTAATGATAGAGCATGGCTACGGCTACAGCCGGTTCACTACTGGGGAGGCGGGGTTACATACTGAGCTTACAGTATTTGTACACAGGGAAAAGCCTGTAAAGTACAGTCTGCTATCCCTGAAAAACCCCGGCACACACAGGCGAAGCATAAGCGTAATGTACGGCGTGGAATGGTGCCTTGGGGATATACCGCGGCCTGAGGCCATATTTACCCACCGGGAGGGCAGCTTTGTATTTGCGCGGAATTGCCGGCCCGGCGGTGATGGCCGGGAGGGGTACATATGGGCATCAGAGCCGGCAGAGGCCTGCTCTGATAGGCTTACCATATTCCAGGCAGGGTGGGATAGGTATGCCTTGGCGGATATTCATGGCCCTGGCCATGCTGCCTCTGCCCTGAGGGTGAGCATACAGCTCCAGCCGGGGGAGGAGAGGGAGATACTTTTCTGCCTTGGTGAGGATAGCCAAAAGGGGGCAGAGGAGGCTGTGGAGGTGGATGTTCACAGGGAGCTGAGGCTTGTGCAGGAGCAGTGGCGGGAGAAGACAGGCGGCGTTTGCATACACACGCCGGATCCATCCATGGACAGGCTCATGAACGGCAGGCTGATGTATCAGGTGTGGGCATCGAGGATACTGGGACGCTGCGGCTATTATCAGTGCGGCGGGGCCTATGGCTTCAGGGATCAGCTTCAGGATATGCTGCCGCTGATGCATCACTTTCCCGGGCGGGCAAGGGAGCATATACTTCTTTGCGCCTCAAAGCAGTTTAAGGATGGGGATGTGCTGCACTGGTGGCACAGTCCCAGCAGGGGAGTGCGTACCCATATAGCGGATGACAGGCTGTTTTTGCCGTATGTTGCAGCGGAGTATGTGGAGATGACAGGCGACAGGAGCATACTGGAGCAAATGGTAACATACCTTGCCCATCGCCCGATACCTGAGGGAGCAAAGGACTTGTATAGTGATATGCAGGACAGCCGTGAGAGAGAAAGCCTGTATCTTCACTGCGTAAGGGCGGTGGACAGCATACATACAGGCAGCCACGGCCTTCCCCTTATGGGCGGGGGCGACTGGAATGACGGCATGGACAGGGTGGGACAGGCCGGCGGCGAGAGCGTATGGCTGGGCTGGTTTATGCTGGAGGTGCTGGAACGCATGGAGCGTATGGCAGGTATGCTCAATAAAAGGGCAGATGCAAGGCGCTTTGCGGCCCGCAGAAAGAAGCTGAAGGCGGACGTGGAAGCGGCATGGGATGGTGCCTGGTACAGGAGGGCGTATTATGGCGACGGAACGCCCCTTGGCTCCAGCGAAAACTCAATGTGCAGAATAGACTGCATATCCCAGGCCTGGGCAGCCATATGCGGCGGAGAAAGGGCGGAGACAGCCATGGATTCCCTCCTTGGTATGCTGTACGGGGAAAAGGATGGCATACTCAGGCTGCTTACGCCCCCATTTGAGCCGGAAGAAAGATCGCCCGGGTATATTCAGGCCTATATACCGGGAGTAAGGGAAAACGGCGGCCAGTATACCCATGGGGCCATGTGGGCTGTAAAGGGTCTTTGCGCCATTAACAGGGGAGAAAGCGCACTTGCGCTGTTTGATGGGCTGAATCCTGTAAACCATGCCCTCACACGGGCCCAGGCGGCGGGATATATGGCCGAGCCCTATGCTGTGGCGGGGGACGTGTATTCAGAGCCAAATGCAGGCCGGGGCGGCTGGACGTGGTATACAGGGGCCGCGGGATGGATGTATAAGGTGTGCCTTGAGGATATGCTTGGGGTGCGGCGGCGGGGCAGCAGCCTGGAAATAGCCCCAACAGTGCCCTTTGAAGGGTATACCGTGGAATACCGCTACGGCAGCAGCAGCTATATACTGCATCTTGCCGGCAGCAGCCGGGGGAGAGTGGAGCTTGTGGATGACGGGCAGACCCATGAGGTGAATATGCTGCCCTGAGGGGATTGAATTATATCCTGTCATGCTGTAAAGTTAAGGTATGGATAGCAGATATGACAGCTTTATGCCCGTATCCCGGGCGGATATGGAACGGCGGGGCATAGCCCAGCTTGACTTTGTGTACATAATCGGGGATGCCTATATAGACCACCCCAGCTTTGGCCCGGCCATAATAAGCAGGGTGCTGCAAAGCAGGGGCTATACCGTGGGCATAATATCCCAGCCGGACTGGCACAGCGCAGAGGATTTCAGGCGGCTGGGCCGGCCCAGATTGGGCTTTCTCATAAGCTCAGGCAATATAGATTCCATGGTGAATCATTACACCGTGGCAAAAAAGCGCCGCACCTCAGATGCATATACTCCCGGCGGAGAAATGGGCAGGCGGCCGGACAGGGCGGTGATAGTGTATGCCAACAGGGCAAGGGAGGCATACAGCGGCGTTCCTGTGCTCATAGGCGGCATTGAGGCCAGCCTCAGGCGCTTTGCCCATTATGATTACTGGGATGATAAGGTGCGCCGCAGCATACTTTGGGACAGCGGAGCAGACCTTCTCATGTATGGCATGGGCGAGCGGGTGATACTGGAGGTGGCCGAGGCGCTGGATGGGGGCCTGCCGGTGGAGCAGATAACCTACATACCCGGCACCTGCTGCCGGGTAAAGGGGCTGGAGCAGGTATACGATTATCAGCTTATACCGGGATATGATAAGGTATCCACAGATAAGCGGGCCTATTGCGAGGCATTTATGGCCCAGTATCGTGAGCAGGACCCAATACGGGGCAGGCGGCTGGTGCAGCCCCATGGGGACGGGTACCTTGTGGCTAATCCTCCTGCAATGCCTCTTACCCAGGAGGAGATGGATGAAGCCTATGGCCTGCCGTATACCCGAAAGCCCCATCCCTCATACAGGCAGCATATACCGGCCATGGATGAGATAGAGTTTTCTATAACCTCATGCAGAGGGTGCTTTGGCGCATGCTCATTTTGCGCCCTTACCTTCCATCAGGGCCGCATAGTGCAGACCAGAAGCCATGCCTCCATAATAGACGAGGCAAAGCTCCTTACCGCCCAGCCAAACTTTAAGGGATACATACACGATGTGGGCGGCCCCACGGCAAACTTCCGGCAGCCTGCCTGTAAAAAGCAGCTTACCCATGGGGTATGCGCCGAAAGGCAGTGCCTTGGCTATGACCCCTGCCCGAATATGCAGGCAGATCACAGGGATTATGTAAAGCTGCTGCGGGAGCTGAGAGAGCTGCCCGGCATAAAGAAGGTGTTTGTGCGCTCAGGCATAAGGTATGACTACGCCATGTACGACAAATCCGATGCATTTTTAAGGGAGCTTGTGGAGCACCATGTGAGCGGCAGGCTGAAGGTTGCCCCGGAGCACGTGGATGACCGGGTGCTGAAGCTCATGGGCAAGCCCTCAAGGGCGCTGTATGACAGATTTGTACAAAAATACGCCGCACTGAACTGCAGGCTGGGCAAGGATCAGTACCTTGTGCCGTACCTTATGAGCTCCCACCCGGGAAGCGATCTTAGCTGTGCAGTGGAGCTGGCGGAGTACCTGCATAAAACCGGCCAGCGGCCTGAGCAGGTGCAGGACTTTTATCCCACCCCCGGCACCCTTTCCACCTGTATGTACTACACGGGCTATGACCCCCGCACCATGGAAAAGGTATACGTGCCAAAGGACAGGCATGAAAAGGAAATGCAGCGGGCGCTCATGCAGTATTTTCTGCCCCAGTACAGGGATAAGGCCAGGCAGGCCCTTATAAAGGCAAACCGGGAGGATCTGATAGGAACGGGCCGGGATTGCCTTGTGCCGCCCCAAAGGCCGGAAAGGCCGATGGCAAAGGAACAGGGCGGCAGGCAAAGGCAGGCGCATCCTCAAAAGGGGCAGTCACGCAAAGGCAGCGCCCCATCCGGGAAAAAACGCACACGATAAAGAATGAGCCTGTGAAAAGACACTCATAAGAGGCTATCGTAAAGATTAAATCAATTTATGCTCGATACCGAGGCCGCCCGGGCGAAAACCACCCAGGCGGCCTTAGCTAAACAGCAGATTTATTCGTATTTTTCTGATATACTTTATTCAGCGAAAGAACGAAAAAAGCAGAATTTGACAAAGGAGCGGAATTGTATGAAAAAGCAGTTAAGAGGAATAGCCCTGATTCTTTTTGGTATTTTGCTTGCAATAGTGAGCGTTGCAAGTGAACCATTTTCTGCGGGCGAAACCTATATGATTTGGTGCCTGGCAGGAGGAGCGTGCGGAATAGCAGGCCTTGTTATGGCCTTTGCAAAAGAAGAATAAAAGGCCAAATTCTGCTTACCGAACAGAATATCAAAAAAACAGACCGCCCACTGCTCGCAATTTGCGAAAAGCTGGCGGTCTTTTTGTAAGCATCTGCTGCTTTAATATTTGTTGTTCGTTTTATATTTATGGCACATTCCGGGCAGATTAAAAGAAAAAGGGGGAAACCGAAATGACCAAAAAACGAACGCTGTGGCTGGCGCTCATAATAGGCGCAGCGGCTGTGGCGGCAGCGATTATGCTGCTTTGCGGCGGCCCTGAGCAGAAGGCTCATGAAGGGGCAAGGTTTGTGTGGGCACAGGAGTGCCGTCAGCTCTCCTGATCCTCATCGGGCACCCGTATGCCGGCAACGGCATCCACCGGCAGCGAAAACAATACTGTGCGGGCGGGGGATTTGACTCCTGCCTTTTGTATTATGGAATTCATTACGTCGGTGCGCTTTTCGGTGGGAAC
This sequence comes from uncultured Clostridium sp., assembly GCA_964392455.1. Lineage (GTDB taxonomy): Bacteria > Bacillota > Clostridia > Christensenellales > CAG-138 > SFEL01. Next base: position 65,273 of record CAYMPG010000001.1, read on the forward strand.
TACGATATACAGCATATCCTTTTCATCTGCAATGGATACGCCGAAAAACTTGGCACGATCCTCGCCAAGGGTACCCTTGGCGTGTACTATGGTGCCGCCGGAAGCGCCTGCTTCACAGGCTGCGTCCATGACTATATCTGTATGACCACGCTCTACAATGGCAACGATGAGGGAATGCTTACTGTCTTTCACTTTTTTTACCTCGTCTCCCATGATAATGTCCTCGGTGCAGAGTGTACGCAAGGCAGTGGCCCCGCCGATACACTCAAGATTGATAAAAAACGCTATGCCGGTATTCGGCGTATCTATGTGCATCTCGGTTTTAAGATGCCTGAGTATCTGGCTTATGCGGCAGGAGGGCACGACGCTTATCAGCATCTGCTTATCCTTTGGCTCCAGCCCCAGCATATCCAGCAGCTTCTTGCGGGCTGAGCCCTCGCAATGGGTGCTGTAAACTATGCCGGCGCCGTTATACCGGAAAAAGTCGGTATACTCCTCGCCAAGGTCCCGGCGGATTATGGCTACTGCCATGCTGTATCCGTTCATTCCTCTCCTCCTTCGAGCATGATGATGATTTCTTCTTCTGTGTCCACGGTGTCGATGGTGGCATCAGTATCTGCTGTCTTTGCGGCCTGCATGGTCTTATATCGATAAATGAGGCCAAGTATCTGTATGGTGATAAGGGGAGTCATGGCTACCATGGCTACCACGCCAAAGGCATCCTGGGAAACATCCCCGCCCACTGCTACGCACAGGCCCATTGCCAGGGGCAGCAGGAAGGTGGCGGTCATGGGGCCTGAAGCTACGCCGCCTGAGTCAAAGGCGATGGCGGTGAACATGGGGGGCACAAAGAAGCTCAGCAGCAGCGCTATGCTGTAGCCGGGTATGAGCAGCCACATTATGTGCATACCGGTCAGCACCCTCAGCATTGCAAGGCCAACGGATATTGCCACGCCCACCGAAAGGCTTATGCTCATTGCCTTGGGAGGGATAGTACCCTCAGTCATATCGTGCACCTGCTTATTCAGCACATGCACCGCAGGCTCGGCGGCAACAATAAAGTAGCCCAGCAGCATGCCCACGGGTATTATTATCCATCTGTAGGGCAGGGCGCCTATCAGCTCTCCAAGGTAATTGCCGACCGGCATAAAGCCCACGTTTGCCCCGGTCAGGAACAGCACCAGCCCCAGGTAGGTGTACAGTATGCCCACGCAGGCTCGTACAAGGTCATTGCCACGCATACGGGAGCGGGGTATCTGGAATATGCCGAATATGGCGATTATGGGCAGGAAAGCCATGGCCACTTCCTTGAAGTATTCGGGAAATGCCTCGGCAAAAAGCTGCCACAGCTCCATTGAGTTGCTTATTTCAGGCACCACAAAGGGGGAGTAGGTGCCACCCTCGGCGCTGTACAGCAGCCCGAGTATCATTACCGCTACTATGGGGCCTATGGAGCAGAGGGCTATCAGGCCAAAGCTGTCTTCCCCGGCGCGGCTGTCGCTTCGCACGGAGGAAACGCCCACGCCCAGCGCCATTATAAAGGGCACCGTCATGGGGCCTGTGGTAACGCCGCCTGAGTCAAAGGCGGTGGAAAGGTAATCCCGGGGCACAAAGAATGCCAGTATGAACAGCATTGTATAAAAGCCCACCAGCAGCCATCTGAGGGGGATATTAAAGAATATCCTCAGCATTGACAGCACCAGGAATATGCCTACACCAAGGGCTACAGACCAGATGATGATGTGATTTGGTATGTTGGATACCTGCTGGGCCAGCACCATAAGGTCAGGCTCGGATACTGTAATGAATACGCCCACTGCAAGGCTTACTATGAGTATGATCCACAGCTTTTTGGAGCGGGACATGACGGCGCCTATGTGCTCGCCTATCCTGGACATGGCCATATCTGCACCGAGGGAGAAAAGCCCCATGCCGACTATGAGGAAACAGGCGCCAAGTACAAATGCCAGCATAACGCTGCTGGGAACAGGCGCTACAAAGAAACACAGCAGGAATATGACTGCCGTTACAGGCAATACGGACTTTAATGATTCTGCCAGTTTTTCAGGCAGCACGGTGCGAATGATGGATCTCAAATGCCGGGTATACTCCTTTCCATAATGTACAGTTTTGGATAAGTCATTAAATTTATATTAACTTATTTATGCCCTCAGGACAACACCGGGAGTAAAAAGTTCCCCTCATATTAACGAAATTTTTGCATTTACCCCCTGATACAGGGCACTGTGATGCATAAACTGCGGCCTGCTGCACAGAATAGACCATAACTATAAATGCCGCAAAAAGGGGGCGCAAATGATGAATACCGCAGGGGAAAGGGCTATCCTGCCAAAGATGGAGCTTATACCCAGAGAGGGCAGAGAGCAGCCGGAGATAAGATACAGGGAGTATTGTGAAAGACTACGCCACAGAGAGGTGAGCAGCTATGAAAAATAAGCAGATAACGCCGGAGCAGCAGCACTATCAGCAGCGGGTAAAGGAAAAAATGCCCCGCAGCAAAACGCTGAGCCAGTGTATAAGGGCATTTGTATCAGGAGGGGCCATATGCTGTATAGGCCAGCTTGTGATGGACCTTGGAGAAAAGTGCCTTATGCTGGATGAAAAGGGAGTGGCTGCCTTTACTGCAATAGTGATGGTGTTCCTTGGGGCAGGGCTTACGGGCCTTGGCATATATGATAAGATAGGCGCATGGGCAGGGGCGGGGTCAATAGTGCCAATTACGGGCTTTGCCAATTCCATAGTATCTCCGGCCATGGAGTTTAAGCGGGAGGGCTTTGTAACAGGCACCGCTGCAAAAATGTTTACCATTGCTGGGCCGGTGCTGGTATATGGAATAGGCAGCTCTGTGGTGGTGGGGCTCACATATTGGCTGCTTATGGCGTAGGGGGGAAAAGGTATGGAATTTAACATACAGACCGGCAAGCGGGCAGGCCGGCAGACGCTGATTTTTTCCTGCCCCGGGGCAGTGGTGAGCTCAGGCACGGTGGTGGGCCCTCTGGAGGGCAAGGGGCCGCTGGGCGGGTGCTTTGATGTGGTGCTGGATGAGGATACCTGGGGGGAGGATAGCTGGGAAAAGGCAGAGCGGAAGATGTTTGAGCAGGCAGTACGCATTGCCATGGATAAGGTGGGGCTGGTGCCGGGCGGGATGGATTGCTTGCTGGGAGGAGATTTGCTCAATCAGATAATCTCTGCAAACTTTGCCGCAAGGGAGCTGAGGCTGCCCTTCCTTGGGCTGTATGGCGCCTGCTCCACCATGGCGGAATCCCTGCTGATAGGCGGTATGCTGCTGGATGGAGGGTATGCGGGCACGGTGGCCTGTACGGCGGTGAGCCATTTTTCCACAGCCGAGCGACAGTACAGGAATCCCCTTGAAATGGGCGGGCAGACCACGCCCACGGCCCAGCGCACCGTTACAGGGGCCGGGTGCAGCATAGCGGCAGGGCCGGGGTATTCCGGCAGGCGTATGTACGGCAATGTGTTCATTACGGCAGGCACCATAGGCAAGGTGATAGACCTGGGCATAACCGATGCAAATAACATGGGGGCGGCTATGGCTCCCGCCGCTGCGGATACCCTTGCAGCCCACCTGAGCGACACCGGGCGGGGCGTAATGGATTACGACCTGATAGTAACGGGAGACCTTGGAAAATTTGGCAGCGAAATGTTTGAGGAGCTGTGCCGGGATAAGGGCATAGACCTGAAGGACAGGCATATGGACTGCGGGAATATGATATTCTCTCCCGAGCAGAAGGTGGATTGCGGCGGCAGCGGCTGCGGGTGCAGCGCATCTGTGCTAAATGGCCGCCTTCTTGAGCAGATAGAAAAGGGCAAGCTCAGGCGCATATTCTTCATGGCTACAGGCGCACTGCTAAGTCCCACCAGCAGCATGCAAAGCGAGAGCATACCCGGAATAGCCCATGGGGTGGTGCTGGAAAGGAAGTAGGCATGGATTATATATGGACGTTTGTGGTGGGGGGAGGTATATGCGTGATAGGCCAGCTTTTATTGAGCCTGACAAGACTCACCCCTGCCAGGATACTGGTTTGCTTTGTGACGGTGGGGGTAATACTGTCGGCCTTTGGGCTGTATGAGCCGGTGGTGGAGCTTGCAGGGGCGGGGGCTACTGTGCCGCTGATAGGCTTTGGAAACTCCCTTGGCAGAGGTGCCATAGAGGCAGTGGCGGAAAAGGGCATAATAGGTGCCTTTACCGGCGGCATAACCGCCACGGCGGGAGGTGTGGCGGCAGCAATAGTATTTGGCTATCTGTTTGCCCTTATATGCACCCCAAAGACAAAAATGTAAATACGCTCATGACACGGCCAACCCGCAACTGGGAACGGCCGCTTTTTTACATAGATCTCCATTTTGCGTGGAACTTCATTGATTTTTTACTACCTGCATATTAGAATAAAGTAAGCCCATTATGCCCTTTTTTTGCAGGACATAGGGCCGGGAGAGCTGCATACACACAATAAATGCATTTCATCCTTACAGGTTACGGCTTGGTCACAAAAAACTGTGCGTAGCGGGCAAAGATGCAGACGAATGGCCCTTGCTCCGGAAAAAGAAAGGCGTTGCTGCAGCAGGTGACATTAGCTCAAGCCGTATCATAGCCACATATCACCTCCGGAGGGACTATATGACCGCAAAGACGGCCCACGCAAGCGAAAAGAAACGAATACTCATAGCCGATGACTCTCAGCTGAACAGGGAAATGCTCTCAGAAATGCTGGGAGATTCCTATACATACGCCTTTGCAGAGGATGGTGAGCATCTGCTCAGGCTGCTTTCAGAGGGAATTCAGGCGGATATACTGCTGCTGGATATGCATATGCCCCGCATGAGCGGTATGGACGTGCTGAAGATAATGAAGGCCCATCACTGGACGGATGAGCTGCCGGTGGTCATCGTTTCCGCAGAGAGCGATCTGGGCTTTATACGCAATGCCTACAGGCTGGGCGCAATAGATTACATACGGCGGCCCTTTGATGCATTCATGGTGCAGCACCGTGTGGAAAACGTGATAAACGTATATTCCCGCAATAAGCGGCTGGTAAAGCTGGTGGAAAGCCAGGTGATGCAGCGGGAAAAGGCAAACAATATGCTCATCAATATCCTGAGCCGCGTAATGGAGGTAAATAACCAGGAATCCGGCGACCATACCCTGCGTGTACGTCAGATAACAAGGCTGCTGCTGGATAGATTGGTAGAGATAACCGATAGATACCTCCTGAGCGAGGAGGATATTGCCCTGATAAGCTCTGTATCCGCCCTGCACGATATAGGCAAGATAGCGGTGCCGAAGGAGGTGCTGAATAAGCGGGGGGCCCTTACAAAGGAAGAATGGGCACTTATGAAGGCCCATACCGTAAAGGGTGACGAAATGCTCTGGGAGGTATCCGTGGACCAGAGCGAAAAGCTGATGGTGCTGGCCCATGAAATATGCCGCCACCATCATGAGCGGTATGATGGCAAGGGATACCCTGACGGGCTCAAGGGAGACGAGATACCTATTTCCGCCCAGGCAGTATCCATTGCGGATGCATACGATGCCCTTACCAGCGACCGCTGCTATAAAGGGGCAATATCCCACCAGCGCGCCGTGGAAATGATACAAAATGGCGAGTGCGGCATGTTTAACCCGCTGCTGCTGCGCTGCCTTTCAGAGGTATCCGAAAGGCTTGTGGAGGTGCTGGACAGGGGCGAGTCTGAGTACAGCTACATAAACAGTATTCAGGATTTGACCGATGAGGCGCTGGAGCAGGAGGAGCTGCCCGTGGGCGACCGTATGCTGAACCTTGCCGAGGGGGAGCGGGCCAAGAAGGAATTCTTTGCAGGGCAGTGCGGCGGTATACAGTTTGAGTACGATGCCGTTGCCCAGAAGGTCACCTCCATAACCCGCTATAATGAAGCAGGCGAGAAAATATACCTGTCAAATACCGGCACCTATCTTCTGAGCCTTGATGACTGGACGCTGCTTAAAAAGAAGCTCAGGCTCACCACCCGTGATAAGCCCATGATCACCATGAATGCCCTTGTGCCGGTGGATGGTATGCCCCGGTGGCAGCGTGTGGCAGCCCAGAGCATATGGTCTGATGACAGCGAGAGCTACGTGGGCATAGTGGGCCAGTTTACCGATATTCATGATGAAATGGTGAAAAAGGGAAACGACCTGCTCATAAAGGGAATGCATATTACCGGCGAAAACTTCCTTGCCATGCGGCGGGTATTTGACCTGGTGCGGCTGGTGGATCCTGTAAGCCATCAGGTGCTGAGCATCAGCGAGGATGGCAGCATTGAGCGCAGCGGCAAATACTGCTACGAAATCTGGAATAGGAGCGATGGCTGCAAAAACTGCACCTCCCTTAAGGCCCTCCATAATAAGGACTGGATGACAAAGCTGGAGGCTATGGACGGGCGAATCTATTCCGTGCTTTCAAGGTATGTAAAGTATGGGGATGAGGATTGCATACTTGAGGTGGCCCTGTGCATGGATGATACCGTGGAGCGGGGCAGCGGAGAGGTGGGCTTTGTGCCGGATAGCGTTATCCTCCAGAGCTTTTACAGGGATACCCTTACCGAGGCCTATTCCCGGGCGTATCTTGACAGCTTCCAGGCAAATCTTGAAAACGCAAAGGGCGTTGCCGTGGTGGACGTGGACCAGTTTAAGCAGATAAATGACACCTATGGCCATCTGGCAGGCGATGCGGCGCTGAAGCATACCGCATCAGTTATATATTCCTGCATAAGGGATAATGACGTACTCATACGCTATGGCGGCGATGAATTTTTGCTGCTGTTTCAGGATATTGGCGAAAAGGCCTTTTACGAAAGGCTGAAGTACATCAAGCAGGCCATAAACCAATCCACAGTGGAGGAATACCCGCAGATGAATCTCAGCATAAGCATCGGCGGGGCGTACCGGGTATCTCCGCTGTCCGCTGCAATAGATGCGGCTGACAGGGAAATGTATAGAGATAAGTTTCAGATGAAGGAGTAAAAGATGGAGCTGAAGGAATTCTTTTCCCAGGTGGGCGGAAATTACGAGCAGGTATTGGACAGGCTTCCAAGCGAGGCCATGGTATTGCGCTTTCTGAATAAATTCACGCTGGACCCCTCCTATGGGCAGCTTAAGGAGGCGCTGGAGGCAGAGGATATTGCCACAGCCTTCCGTGCTGCACATACGCTGAAGGGTACCGGGGCAACCTTGGGGCTGGATGCCCTTGCCGCCGCTGCGTCGGAGCTTACTGAGGCGCTGCGGGGCGCAGACCGGATGCCAGATGCCGGCCTTGTGGAGCCGGTGGACGATGCGTATAAAACGGCCATAGAGCTGATAGCCGGGCTGAATAGCTGACCGGCAGCAGGTGGAAGGGAGAAAAATATAATGAAAACGGTTCGCCTGTCCCTATTCAGAGGGATGTGGGCTTTTCTGCTGGCGGTGCTGCTGTTGCTTCCAGCTACAGCGCTGGCAGAGGAAAAGCAGGAGCCTGTTCGCGTGGGCTTCTTTGCCTTTGACGGCTATCATACCATAGATGAAAATGGCGTAAAAAGCGGATATGGCTATGAATTCCTGCGTATGGTATCCCGGTTTATAGATGTGGATTACGAATACGTGGGCTATGAGAATAGCTGGGAGGATATGCTGGATATGCTTCGGGCCGGGGAGATAGATATGGTGACCTCGGCACGGGTGACTCAGGAGCGTATGGATGAGTTTGCCTTTTCCAAGCCCATAGGCACAAGCTCCGCCATACTGACTACCCGCCCCGGCAGCCCCATCATTGCTGAGGATTACAGCACCTATGAAGGAATACGCATAGGCCTGCTTACGGGCAGCAGCCGCAATGATGACCTTAAGAACTTTGCTGCGGAAAGCGGTTTTTCCTACATACCGGTGTATTTTGAGCTGCACACAGAGCTTGAGCAGGCCCTGCAGTCAGGGCAGGTGGATGCCATAATGACGAGCTCTCTGCGCCAGATAGAGAACGAGCGTGTGCTGGATTACTTTGCGGTGGAGCAGTTTTATACCATACTCCGCAAGGAGGACACAGCCCTTCTGAACAGGCTCAATTACGCCATAGACCAGCTCAACTCAGTGGAGGGGGACTGGAAAAACGACCTGAATAATAAATATTACTTTCATCAGGAGGAGCGGGATCTGACCTTCACCCTTGAGGAGCAGGAGCTGATACGCCAGTATACCAGCGGAAAAAAGTCTCTTGTGGTATCGGTCTGCACGGATAAAAAGCCCTATGCTTACCTTGAAAACGGTGAAGCCAGGGGCATACTGATAGATTACTTTACTCAGCTTGCAGAATATGTGGGCATACCCTACACCATCGTTGCACCTGCTGACAGGGAAGAATATATGCGGTGGTGCGAGGAGCTGAATGTGGCAAACGTTTTTCTGGATGGGCGCTTTTCCAGTCTTCAGCAGGCAGAGGAAAGGGGCAGGGCCATCACTGAGCCCTATACCACCATGCGCCTTGCCATGGTTACCCGCAGAGACTTTGATGGCAGGATAGATACCCTGGCGGTATCCTCCGCCCAGGGCCTCTTTGGCATAGAGGATGGGCTGGCTCCCCATGCTGAGCGGCTGACTGTAAGCTCCCGTGAGGAGGCCATGCAGGCGGTGCTGGATGGCAAGGCGGATGCCACCTTTGTTTACCTCTATACCGCCCAGCAGTTTGTAAATCAGGATTCACGGGGCCTGCTTACCTATACCATGCTGGAGGAGCCCACGTATGATTATCATATTGCCTTTGCTCCGCAGCTTGATAACGCCCTTGCAGGCATATTCACCAAGGCAATATACGCCACGCCTACAGGCACCTTTGAAAACATCGCATCCGAATACACCAGCTACAAGGCGCAGAATGTGGATCTTACCACCTGGATAAAGATACACCCCATACATATCCTTGTCGCCGGCGCACTGGTGTTTCTGATATGCTTCCTTATAATGACGGTGCTGGAGCGGCAGAAAAGGATACAGCTTGAGCAGAAGCGCTCGGCAGAGCTTGAGGTGCTTGCAGACAGGGCTGAGAGGGCCAGCAGGGCGAAAAGCGACTTTCTTGCCAATGTATCCCACGATATACGCACGCCTATGAATGCCATAGTGGGCTTTGCAAACCTTATGGAATGTGACCTGGATGACAGGGACAAGGTACACAAATACCTTGGGAAAATAAGGTTTTCCAGCCAGCATCTGCTTGACCTTATAAACGATGTGCTGGATATGAGCCGCATAGAGGCAGATCAGATAACCCTGGCCCCTGAGCCGGTTTCCCTTACGGAGCAGATAAGGCTTGTGCAAAGCATAGTAAGCGCCGCTGCGGAGGAGCGCAGGCAGGTTTTCGGCGTAAGCATATACGGGCTGAAGCATGATTCCGTGATGGCAGACGGGGTGCGGCTGCGGCAGATACTGCTGAACCTTTTATCAAACGCAGTGAAGTACACCCAGGAGGGAGGCACCGTAAGCCTTGTCATGAGGGAGCTGCCCTGTGAGCAGGCGGGCCATGCGTGCATCAGCTTTCAGGTGAAGGACAATGGCTGCGGCATAGCCCCTGAGCTGCAGGAGCATCTGTTTGAGCCCTTTGCACGGGGAGAAGCCTCTGTGACCAATAAAATACAGGGCACCGGCCTTGGCATGGCCATAACCAAAAACCTGGTTGACCGGATGGATGGCGAAATCAGTGTGGACAGCACCCTGGGCAAGGGCACATGCTTTATGGTAACGCTGACCTTTGCCCTGACCTCATGGGCAGGTATGGAGGAGCAGGAGGGCAAGGGTACCCTTTACGGTATGCGCTTCCTGTGCGCTGAGGATAATGAGATAAATGCCGAAATATTGGAGGCCACCCTTGAGACTCATGGCGCCACCTGCAGGATATACCCGGACGGGGAAAAGCTGGTGGAGGCCTTTGAAGGCATATTCCCTGGGGAATACAACGCCATATTGATGGATATACAGATGCCCAATATGAACGGGCTGGAGGCAGCCGCCGCCATACGCAGCAGCGCTAATCCGCTGGGGAAAACCATTCCCATAATCGCAATGACAGCAAATGCCTTCGAGGAGGACGTGCGCCGCAGCCTTGAGGCCGGAATGAATGCACATATATCAAAGCCGCTTAGCGTGGCAGCACTGGAGCAGGCGGTAGGCGAGCTGTGCCGGGGGCACTGAGCAACTTTACATCAGCGCAGGGAGGCTTGACAATTATGCACGACGGCGGACAATCTTCAAGCAAGCAAGCAAGCAAGCAAGCAAGCAAGCAAGCAAGCAAGCAAGCAAGCAAGCAAGCAAGCAAGCAAGCAAGCAAACAAACAGTAGCTTTTATCTGAGGAGAGGAGATGGAGCAATGCAGCACAGCCGATTGACGATGGAAGATCAGCAGGCCATTGAAAATGAATTCCTTCATCAGGAGCATACTGGAGGCATGGTCACAAGGGGAATGGACGGCGTGTTCCCCATATATTATGCCGATGATAAGTTTGTGGCGATGCTGGGCTACAGGGATGCGTGGGAGCTGATGGCGGCGCTGGATGGCGCATTTGCCAACGCATTGCACCCTGACGACCTGCCCCAGTTTACGCAGAGCGGCGTGGATGAGGATATGACAGGGGTGAATGAAACCACCTGCCGTATGCGCCGCAAGGATGGAAGCTGGTTTTGGGTGGTAGTTAGGAGCCGGGTCACGGTCATAGGCACTGGCGAGCAGGTCGTGGTCAGCATGTGCACGGATATGTCCGAATTCGTGCGCCAGAAAAACGAGCTGGAGCAGCAGCATTTTATCACCGAAACCATGATGAAAAAGCTGCCCGGCGGGTATTATCGCTGCACCTGTGAGAAGGGGTATCCTTTCCTTTATACCAGCGATGGCTTCCTGAATATGCTGGGATGGAAGCAGGAGGATATAAGCTCCCAGTTTAACAATACATTCGTAAATCTGCTGCATCCAGATGATTATGACAAGGTGGTGGGACAGACTGAGGAATTCATTGGACAGGGAAGCGCCGTAAGATATGAAAATATGGTATACCGCATTGCGGGCAGGGATGGGTATCACTGGGTAGCTGAGACCACCATGAAGACCCTGGTGGATGGCGAGCAGCAGATGCAGTGCTTCATTTCTGAAATCACCCAGTTTATCGTAGAGCAGGAAAAGCGGCAGCATGAGGTGGAGGAGCTGCGCTCAAGGCAGCTTGATACGCTGAACAGGGAGCTGGAGCTGAGCGAAAAAAGGCTTAACGCAGAGCGGATGTACATGGACGTTATGACCCGCAATGCGATACTTGTATATCACCTTGATGTGTATGAGGACAGCGCAGAGGTGATAAAGCTTGCGCCCCATGCAAACGTGAAAGCCATATCCACCATGCGTAGGGATGGCAGCTTCTGCTTCAGCAGGCATCTGGATGAATTTACAGAGCGGTTTGTAGTAAGCAGCAAGCAGGAATTTCTGCGGCTGCTCAGCAGGGAGCACATCGTCAGCCAGATGAAGGTGACGCCCCGCTTCTCCTTCCGCTATGAGAGCCTGCCCAATGACAAGGGAAACCGAAACTACGAGGTACACGTGGTGCGGGTGAACCCTGATGAATTTGACGGCAAGGTGCTGGTGGTATCCGAGGAGATAGATGATACCATAGCCGCCGAACGGCAGCAGCAGGAAAGGCTGGATATCTGGCGGCGATACATGGGCGTGCTGGCAAGCGACTTTGTGCTGGTATACCATGTGGATCTTAATAATAATACTGCGGATATCGTCAGCCTGGAGCCCAGTATAGCACGGGATGAAAGGGTAATACCCCTTTTACAGCAGCCGTGGGATTTCAGAAAGACCATATCCGAATATTGCAGGCAGCGGGTGGCCCCTGCGCTGCAGGGAGAGTTTATGCGGGTAATGGAGGCTCACAGCATACTGAATAAGCTGGAGGGCGCACCCAGGTTCTGCTACCGCTACAGGGTAGTTACACCCAGCAACGAGCAGCGGTATTTTGAAACGCAGGCCCTTCGCATGACAGATGACCCGGGAAACGGCAATGTGCTGATAACCCTCCGCTGCATAGATGACGTAGTGACGGCTGAGCAGCAGCACCATATTGAGCTTGAGGAGAGCATAGAGCGTGAGCGCAACCAGAATGAGGTGATGCGGGCGCTGGGGCGGAACTATCATGCCATATTCAGGATGAACCTTGAGGATGATACCTATACCGAGATAGCCTGCCGCAATGAGGTAAAGCGCTACTATAATACCCAGGAGACCTCTGCGGCAAAGCTCATGTCCGGCCTGTGCGATAAAATAGTGGAGCCAAGGTATGCAAAGCGCATGAGAGCCTTCTTTGACCTTAGCAATCTTGCAAAGCGGCTGGACGACCGGGAGTTTATTGAAACGGATTGCGTTACCCAGGGAGAAAGCTGGCACAGGGTGCGCTTCATAGTAAACCGGCGGGATAAGAACGGCAAGGTGACCCACGTGCTGTATGTTTCCCAGGTAATAGACGATGAAAAGCAATATGAGGAGCACCTGATAGCCAAGGCTGAGTATGCTGATTATGCCAATAAGGCAAAGACGGAGTTCATATCCCAGGTAGCCCACGATATACGCACCCCCATGAACTCCATATTCGGCTTCCTTGAGATAGCCGAGGCAAACCTTGATGACCGGGAAAAGCTACTGTACAGCCTGAAAAGGATACGCACAGCCGGTGAATTTCTTAAGGACCTTGCGGATGACGTGCTGGATATTTCCCGCATGGAGCATGGCAAAATGAAGCTGGAGCCCACCCAGATGAGCCTTACAAAGCTGCTGGGCGACTTTGCGGCATCCATGCGCCACGCAAAGACCGGGAAGAATCAGAAGCTGCACTTTGACTTTCACGATATCAGCCATGACTGCATACAGGCAGACCCATTGCGGCTGAAGCAGATATATTCAAATGTGTTTTCCAATGCCACCAAGTATACCCCGGATGGCGGGAGCATAGAGTTTGAGGTGTATCAGGAGGAAAAGCCCGGCAGCGGCAGGGTGAGGATTGTTTCCCGGATAACGGATACCGGCATAGGTATGTCCGAGGAGTTTATGAAGAAGATGTTCTCCAAGTTTGAACGGGGAACGGATACCCGCATAAACCAGGTGAGCGGCTACGGCCTGGGCCTAGCCATAGTAAAGCAGCTTGTGGACATGATGAAGGGCACCATAGACGTATACAGCAAGCAGGGCGAGGGTACGTCCTTCTACATAAAGATAGATGTGCCCTACAGTGATGCGGAGACGGTGGAAGCCCCGGCGGCGGAGCCTGTTGACCCCACGGCCTGCGCCGGTATGCATCTATTGGTAGCCGAGGATAACGAGCTGAACCGGGAGGTCATTACAGAGCTTCTTGCCATACACGGAGTCAACTGCGACTGTGCGGAGGATGGGAAGCTTTGCCTTGAAAGATTCCGGGAGGCAATGGATACCTACGATGCCATACTTATGGATATGCAGATGCCAAACATGAGCGGCGTGGAGGCAACCAGAATGATACGGGCGCTGCCGGAGAAATGGGCAAGGGATATACCCATTATCGCAATGACCGCCAATGCCCTGAGGGCAGATGTGCTAAAGTGCCTGAATGCGGGCATGGATATGCACCTGTCAAAGCCGGTGGATACGGCACAGCTATTGAGGGCGCTGGGCGAGGTGAGAAAGCGCAGGGCAGATCAGCAATAGCCCGGAGATGAGGCTTGGAAAAATACACAATAATAAAACGCTTTCCGCCCCGTTAAAGGGGAAGAAAGCGTTTTTTGTTTTATGAAAGAAAGCCTATTTTACTACCGTTACAAGCTCTGCCCCATGGTGCTTTAATACAGGTATAAGCTCATTGCTTATCCGCTCGCCGCACATTACTATGGGCACTGCGGGAGGGCAGCTTACAGAGGCGGCGGCCAGTATGCGGCCTGCGCTTTCTTCCACGGGGATGGTCTGCTTTATGGAAAAGGCGGCCTGCCGCGGAGTCATGGCCTGCTCAGGTATGATGGAGCTGTAGGCACAGGGCAGCATGGGTGTGCGCCGTGGCAGGGTAAGCAGGGCCTGCTCCAGGCGACTGAGCTGCTCAGGGGAATTTTGCGGGGAAAGCATAAAGACGATATGGCTTTCATCCTGAAATTCGCAGAAAATGCCCTGCTCCTCAAGTATTGCCCCAAGCTGGCCGCCGGTATAGCCATAGGACATTGGCAGCAGGGTCAGCTTCAGCTTTTCATCCCCCATGGTATCAAAGCCGTGGGTAATGAGCCGGGCCTTCAGCGCCTCGGCCCGGGGAAGAAACTCACCAAGGCTCAGGGGCAGTGTCTCAAGGTATGGATTGCATTTATCCAGCGACTGCAATATCAGATATGAGGGACTGGTGGAGCCGAACAGCGCCATTGCATCCTTTGCCTGCATGGCAAGGCCCTTGTCACGAAGGTGCAGATATGCGCCCCCTGTAAGCACGGGCAGGGTCTTGTGGGCAGAATCGCAGCAAAGGTCTGCCCCAAGGTCCATGGGGTGCAGGCTGGGCTGAAGAAACTTAAGATAAGCCCCGTGGGCATTATCCACGAGCAGGGGCACGCCGTGCTTATGGCATACGCTGGAAATGGCTGAAACATCCGCCATGCAGCCCAGATAATCCGGGCTGGTAATGTACACAGCGCAGGGCTTTTCCGCTTCATTGAGTATGGCGGCTTCCACAGCCTCAGGCCCAATGGGGCAGCTTAGATAATCCTCCCCGGCCCAGAGCCAGCGTATGGGAAAATCCAGCAGTATGGCGGTATTTATAAAGCTCTTGTGTGCATTTCGCCCTGCTATCACCGCCCCGCGGCAGCCATTCATGGTATATGCAAGGTACAGCATGGCCCGGATGCACAGGCTGGAGCCCTCTGCGGAGTATACCGTGGGCCAGCCGAAAAGCCAGGAAGCATTGGCTTCACTGTCTGCAATTATGCCGGTGGGGTGAAAAAGGTCATCCGCCCCGGTGATTTCTGTAATATCCAGTCCCTCCATGTTGGCAGAGCCAATGCCCTTATGGCCCGGCATATGGAAGCGGGCAGGTGACTTGAGCATATAGGAGGCAGCAAAATCACAAATGGGCGTTTTCATTATTCATTTGGCCCCAGTTTTTCTGCCACCTGCACCATGATGGCACATTCCATTCTCTTGCGGAACAGCTTGCAGCCGTAGTCATATACGCCCTTTACGCTGCCGGTGGCGTGGTATGCATTTGCAGCGCAGCCGCCGGAGCAGTATAGCCTGGCCCAGCAGTCATGGCAATCCGGGCGGGCGTATACGTTACAGGAGGCAAATTCCTGCTGTATATCGGTATTTGTTACGCCATCGTATATGTTGCCCAGCTTGAACCTTTCCTCGCCTACGAACTGATGGCAGGGGTAAAGGTCTCCCCAGGGGGTGACGGCCATGTATTCCGTTCCGCTGCCGCAGCCGGAAATGCGCTTGTAAATGCAGGGGCCGCCGGTAAGGTCTATCATATAATGATAGAAGGTGAAGGGGCGGCCTTCGCGATAGCGCTCAAGCTGGAGCATGGCAAGCTCCTCATACTGCTGAAGCACTATTGGCAGATCCTCCTCGGTGAGGGCAGAGGGGTCGCCGGGGGAGGTGACCACCGGCTCCATGCTGAGTTCTGTAAAGCCAAGGTCAAGCATGGTTTTTATGTCGGTCAAAAAGTCGGGATTAGCGTGGGTAAAGGTGCCCCGCATATAGTAATCCCTGTTGCCACGCTGTCTTACCAGCTCCTGGAATTTGGGCACGATGCGGTCAAAGCTGCCATTTCCTGCGTAATCCACCCGGAAGCGGTCGTGTATTTCACGGCGGCCGTCAAGCGACAGCACCACGTTGCTCATTTCCTTATTGGCAAAGTCTATCACATCCTGATCTATGAGCATACCATTTGTGGTGAGGGTGAAGCGGAAGTTTTTTCCTGCATCCTTTTCTATGCTGCGGGCGTAGGCAACAAGATCCTTTACCACCTGAAAGTTCATCAGGGGCTCGCCGCCAAAAAAGTCCACCTCCAGGTTTTTGCGGGAGCCGGAATTGGCAATGAGAAAGTCCAGCGCCTGCTTGCCCACCTCGAAGCTCATCAGCGCCCGCTCGCCATGATACTTGCCCTGGCTTGCAAAGCAATAGGAGCAATTAAGATTGCAGGTGTGGGCAATGTGCAGGCACAAGGCCTTTACAACGCCTGACGTGCGGGCCTTAAGCTCCCCTGCCATGGGGGCAAAGGTATCGGGGGTGAACAGCTTGCCTGAATCCTTCAGCTCTGTTATCTGGTCATAACATTCTGCAATTTCCTCAGGGGCAATATCAGGATGCATGCTGCTTACCAGGGCCACGGCCTGGGATTTATCATTATCCTCATAGAGGCCAATAAGGTCGTAAGCCACCTGATCCACCACGTGAACAGAGCCGGAGCATACGTCCAGCACGATGTTATAGCCATTTAATTGATATCTGTGTATCATTTTTATTCCTCACATGAAAAATGCCGCCTGAAAGGCGGCGTTTTTATAAAGCCAGGTTATTTATTGCTGTTTTCGCACTTCTGGTTGGCAATGCCGCAGCTGGTCTTGCAGGCAGACTGGCAGGAAGTCTGGCACTCGCCGCAGCCGCCGTTCTTGGCGCTCTGGCACAGATTACGGGTCTCGATGGTCTGAATATGCTTCATTGGGAATACCCCTCCTGTTTTGTTAGTTCTTCATTGATAAAGTCTATCATGGGGGCGAATAAAAGTCAATGTATTTCTTGCCATGTGCGGCCATGCCGCCTGAGGAATAATGCGGGTTTATATAAAAGCATCCGCACCGGATGGTACGGATGCTGAAACAATGCTGATTATTATGGCTGGGCCGGTTATTGTGCGGCGCCGGCAGTGCCTGTTGCATCGGTTGTGGCATTGGCAAGGGTGAGATTGCCATCGGCATCTGCCACAAGCTGATTCATGGGGTCAAGGGGCTGACCTGCGTAGCCGGGCCATACATAGTAACGGGTGGGGTGCATTTTGTAGGTGGTAAGGCCGATGGACTTGGTATCCACGGTTTTGCCATCGAGCTTGTAGGTCTTGAAGGACTCATAAACGTAGCCGGTAACGGCCTTGTTCTTTACCATCCAGTAGGGAGAGTAGAGGGAGTTCTTTACTTCGTATTCCGGTTCGCCCGGGATAAGCTCTTCAACCAGCTTGGAGCTGAGCTCTATTTCATCGAAGGTATCAGGGAAGGGCTCGCCGTATATATCGCAATGGACTACATAGTTTACCGTATCTATCCAGGTAAATACATATACGGGGGACTCGGTATTGTTTTTCCACTTGAAATCTATTTCGCCGGTAACGGTATTTATGGTGGCAT
This sequence comes from uncultured Clostridium sp., assembly GCA_964392455.1. Taxonomy (GTDB): domain Bacteria; phylum Bacillota; class Clostridia; order Christensenellales; family CAG-138; genus SFEL01. The sequence continues at coordinate 82,671 of CAYMPG010000001.1, forward strand.
CAAGGCCATTGGGGTAGCCGCTGGGGGTGGAGTGGGCACGGCGGTAGACTACCTCATAATCGCCATAAAGCACGGCCATATAGGCAGTGCTGGCAATCTGGCACACGCCGCCGCCGGGCTGATCCTCATGATCTGCACCGCCGGAGATAACGGCAGGGGCGGCCTTCCAGCCATTTGCAAAGGTACGATCCCCAAGTATGCCATTGGCAGAGAATTCCTCGCCGGGCAGCAGAGTTTTGCCGTATACCATGCCGCAGGCCTTTTCAAGATTGAAGCAGCGGTTTGAATTGCGGCGCTTATTCTTGTAGCTGGTGGAGGCGGAGCCCCTGAGCACCAGGCCCTCCTTAAGGGTCTCTATGGTGACATCGGACTGTATGGGGGCCATCTGCACCTCTATATCGCCAAAGTCCAGCGCTTCACAGCGCTGCTGAACCGTTGCCATAAGGCCGGGCACATCCACGCCGTAGCCATCCACAGCCTCGGTGAACTCGAAGAAAACATCCCTTACGTCTGTAATGGCGATGGCTTCCTCGCTGAGCTTTGCTTCCTTTGCAGCCTCGCCTATAATGCCAAGGTTGCGGGTATCAGAAGCGCCGGTCTCCTTTTTTACTTCCGGCATACGCACGGTGTAGGAGGCGGGGGTGGGCGCTATGGTAACGGCATCTGCGAAGGAGTGGATAAAGTCTTCCACGCCGGTGGGCTCAACGGTATAGCTCAGAGTGAAATCACGGCCGTTTTCTTTTATATCCCGCATCTGGGCGCGAAGGTCGGAATATTCCCCTTCACGGGCAAGGCTCATGGCCTCCGTAAGCACCTCATCGGTATTGAAGGAAACGGTAAAGCGGGAGGAATCTGCGGTATAGCTCTGGCCGTTGCAGGTAAAGTTAAGGTGTACGCCGGAGGTGATGTCCTTTTCGGCGGAGCCTGCAAGGAGAGTGCGCGCATCATCCATGGTAAGGCCGGAAATATCCACCCCGTTTACGGAAATACCCTCATGGAAGGTGGTACCGTTCATTATGGCTACCCGCTGCTGCTCCCTGTATATTACGAAATAGTACAGCGTTCCCAGCACTGCCACCAGCACTGCAAGCACTATCAGCAGGGTCCTGAGGGCCTTGTTGGCGGGCTGCTTTTTGGTTTTTCTTGAGGTCTTTTCCCTGGCGTTAGTTTCCATTGATTCTCCGCTTTCTCTTTAGTAGTTATTGTTGCTGAAAGCATAAAGGCGCATACTACGCCTATGCCTTTACATTATATGCGATTTCGAATACAAGGTAAAGCCCCGGCGAGGCCCTAAAATCAATACAATTTGTTAATTTTTATAGTTTTCCTCCGGGGCAGCTTATATATTGCATAACGGTGCGGCAGATGTTAAAATAACCTATTGTGATATAAAAGGCATTTATACAGGGAGGTAATCTGCCCATGCGGGAGAATAGCGTAAGGACCATGGTGCTGTATGGCATGTTTATAGCGGTGATATTCCTGCTGGGGCTCACCCCCCTGGGCTACATATATCTCCCCATGGCTGCCATAACCACGGTACACATTCCCGTGATAGTGGGCGGCTATACCCTTGGCAAAAAGGGCGGCGCAGTGCTGGGCTTTTTCTTTGGGCTTACCAGCCTTATAAGCTGCTTTACCACGCCTGACGCCACGGCGGCCGTAATACTGGGCACCGGCACAGGCTTTGGCCCATACAATCTGCTGCTGATACTGGCGGTGATATTCCTGCCCAGGGTGCTTACGGGCCTTTTCTCTGCCGCAATTTACCAGCTCATTGGCAAAAACGGCAGGCGGCAGATAGCCGCCATGGGGGTGAGCGCATTTGTGGGCAGCATGACCAATACGGTATTTTACCTGGGCGGCCTGTACATACTCGCCTTTGAGCAGTCTGCACAGATAATGGGCGTGGCAGGCAATGCGCTGCTGGCTGCGCTTCTTGGCATAGTGGCCAGCAATGGCATAATAGAGGCCATTGCCGCCGTGGTGATATGCACTGCTGTGGGTAAGGCCCTAAGCCTTTACACTGACAGAAACAAAAACAAATAATCTGCGATTGGAGATATTCACCTATGCTGATGGTAATGGACATAGGCAACACCAACGTCAAGACCGGGCTTTTTGTGGATGGCAAGCTCAGGAATTCCTGGAGGCTGCAGACCAATCAGCGCCGCACGGCCGATGAGTACGGCACCATGATGGAAAACTTTTTCCGTCATCTCAATATACCCACCTCCGCTGTGGACGGCATAATAATGTCCTCAGTAATACCCTCCATGAACTACACCATGGAGCATATGTGCGAGCTGTATTTTCCAAACCACCAGGTAATGGTGGTAAGCAGCGAAATGAACCTTGGCCTCAATATAAAATACGACCTGCCCTCTCAGCTTGGGTCAGACCGAATATGCAATGCAGTGGAGGCCTATCATCGCTATGGTGGGCCCTGCGTGGTGGTAGACTTTGGCACCGCCACAAACTTTGCGGTAATATCAAAGGAGGGCGATTTCCTGGGCGGCCTTATCTGCCCCGGCATAATGGTATCTGCCGATGCACTGGTGGAGCGGGCTGCTATGCTGCACAAGGTGGAGTATGTAAAGCCTGAAAAGGTGATTGGCACCAATACAAAGGAGGGCATACAGTCCGGCGTTATCAGGGGGTATGTGGGCCAGGTGGATTACATACTTCAGCAGATAGAAAAGGAACTGGGGGCAAAGCCCATCGTAATAGCCACAGGCGGTATGTCAGGCATGATAGCCAGCGAAACAAAGCGCATAGATGTGGTGAACCACACCCTTACCCTAGAGGGACTTGCAAGAATATACGAGATGAACAAATAGCCCTCAGCGGCACAGGTAATCCACAACGCAGCCCGTGCTGAACAGCACCTGCAATATAAAAAGCACATAGCATACATTGCGCCGGAGGGTATCCTTCCGGCGCTTAAATATTTCAGCGCCTATAAGGGGCACCAGGGGTATCGCCCCGGCGTAGAATAGCAGAATCAGCGTCATGGCTAAGCCTCCTTTGATATATGGTGTAACACCTGCAGGATACCATCTGCATATATGGCGGTGCGATAGTGGAAGGATGGAAAAGGGGGAATAATATAGTGCGTGGGTGGGGAGTGCTGTGCTATAATAGGAAGCACAGGGCACTGTTGAATTATTGGAAAAATACATCACACAAGGAGATAGAATAATGGTAACTCACATCGTATGCCACAAGTACACCGACCGTGAGGAGGCAAAGAAGATAGCCCCCATGCTCAAGGCTCTGGTGGGCAAGGTGCCCGGCCTTATCAGCATGGAAGCAGGGGCGGATTTTATGGGCAGCGGCAGGAGCTATGACCTTGCCCTGATAGCCAAGTTTGAATCCAGGGAGGATCTTGCAGTGTATGCGGATCATCCGGAGCATGTTAAGGTAAAGCAGTATATCCATACCGTGCTGGAAAACGGCATATCAGTGGATTTTGAGGACTGATAAAGAAAAAAGCATGGGCGAATTCAAAGTAGTATCCCCATTCCAGCCTCAGGGTGACCAGCCTGAGGCTATTGCTGCGCTCAGCGAAGGGGTAAAGGCAGGGGAAAAGCTGCAGGTGCTGCTGGGCGTCACAGGCAGCGGCAAGACCTATACCATGGCCAAGGTGATAGAGCAGGTACAGAAGCCCACCCTGGTCATAGCGCATAATAAGACCCTTGCGGCCCAGCTCTGCGGCGAGCTGAGGGAGTTTTTCCCGGATAGCGCCGTGGAGTATTTCGTATCCTATTACGATTACTATCAGCCTGAGGCGTATATTGCCGCATCAGATACCTATATAGAAAAGGTTGCCACGGTAAATGATGAAATAGATAAGCTGCGCCACAGCGCCACCTGTGCGCTCAATGAGCGGAGGGACGTTATAATCGTGGCCTCTGTCAGCTGCATATATGCTCTGGGCGACCCGGCAGAGTATCTTAAGCTGTCCATATCCCTGAGAAAGGGCATGACGATAGAGCGGGATGAGGTGATGCGCCATCTGGTGGATATACAGTATCAGCGCAATGAGTACGACTTTGTTCGCGGTACATTCCGGGCTAAGGGGGATGTGCTGGAGATATTCCCATCAAACTGGTCTGATAAGGCGCTGAGAATAGAGTTTTTTGGCGATGAGATAGAGCGCATCAGCGAGGTGAACTGTATTACCGGCGAAATATTGCTGGACAGGGCCCACGTTGCAGTGTTCCCCGCATCACACTATGCTACCGGGCGGGATAAGCTCGTCCAGGCGCTGGGGGATATTGAAAAAGACCTTTATGACAGGGTGGCGGAGCTTAAGGCTCAGGATAAGCTGCTGGAGGCCCAGCGGCTGGAGCAGCGTACCCAGTACGATATGGAAATGATGCGGGAGATAGGCTATTGCCAGGGAATAGAAAACTATTCCCGCTATTTTGACGGGCGCAAGCCCGGCCAGCCGCCATACACCCTTATCGACTATTTCCCTGAGGATTTCCTCATGATAATAGACGAATCCCACGTGACCCTGCCCCAGGTGCGGGGAATGTACAGCGGAGACTTTTCCCGCAAAAAGGAGCTGGTGGAATACGGCTTCCGCATACCCAGCGCCTTTGATAACAGGCCGCTGAAGTTTGATGAATTCAGTGAGCGGATAAATCAGCTTATCTGCGTATCTGCAACGCCTGGCGAGTATGAGCTGGGCCTTGCGGAAAGGGTGGCGGAGCAGGTGATACGCCCCACCGGCCTATTGGATCCGGAAATAGATATCCGTCCTGTAACAGGGCAGGTGGATGATCTGCTGGGCGAAATAAGAAAAAACACCCAGAATGGCTACAGGACTCTCGTTACCACCCTTACCAAGCGCATGGCGGAGATGCTCACCGAGTATCTTGACGGCATGGGGGTAAAGGTAAGGTATATGCACTCTGAGATAGAAACCATAGAGCGCATGGAGATAATACGTGATCTGCGGCTGGGCGAATTTGACGTGCTGGTGGGCATAAACCTGCTGAGGGAGGGCCTTGACCTGCCTGAGGTGGGGCTGGTAGCCATACTGGATGCGGATAAGGAGGGCTTCCTGCGCTCTGCAACCTCCCTTATACAGACCATTGGCCGGGCAGCAAGAAACGTTGACGGCCGGGTAATAATGTATGCCGATGAGATAACCCCTTCCATGCGTACAGCCATAGATGAGACTGCACGGCGAAGGGAAAAGCAGCAGGCCTACAATCTGGCCCACAATATTACGCCCAGGAGCGTTACCAAGGCCGTTCATGACATTATAGAGATAAGCGGCCGCCCAAAGGAGAAGGCAGGAGAAAACCTGGAAGCACAGATAGAGCTTATCAGAGAGCAGATGCGTGCTGCAGCAGCGGAGCTGGATTTTGAGACTGCTGCAAAGCTGAGAGACAGGCTCTTTGACCTTACCGGGGAGGATAAACCCAGAAAGACTGCGCCGGGTACCCCCGGCAGCAAGCGAAACGCAAGAGGAAGAACGAGAAAATAGCATGAATGAACAGCTTATAATCAAGGGCGCAAGGGAACACAACCTTAAGAACGTGGATATAACCCTGCCCCGAAATAAACTTATAGTATTTACCGGCCTTAGCGGCAGCGGCAAGTCATCCTTGGCGTTTGATACCATATACGCCGAAGGACAGCGCAGATATGTGGAATCCCTCTCATCATATGCAAGGCTGTTTCTCGGGCAGATGGACAAGCCGGAGGTGGATTATATAGAGGGCCTTTCACCGGCCATAAGCATTGACCAGAAAAGCACCTCAAATAACCCCCGCTCCACCGTGGGCACCGTGACCGAGATACACGATTATTTCAGGCTCCTTTACGCAAGGACAGGCCATCCCCATTGCCCAAAGTGCGGCCGGCCCATAGAGCGGCAGAGCATAGACATGGTGGTGGACAGGATAATGGCCCTGGGAGAGGGCCGCATACAGGTCATAGCCCCTGCCGTAAGGGCGAAAAAGGGCGAGCACGCAAAGCTGCTTGAGCAGATACGCAAGGATGGCTATGTGCGGGTGCGGGTGGATGGAGAGGTATACGATATAAACGAGGTGCCCCCCCTCAATAAGCAGAAAAAGCACACCATAGACGTGGTGGTGGACAGGCTTATAATAAAGCCCGGCATTGAAAGCCGCCTGGCAGAATCCATGGAAACTGCCTTCTCCTTTGGCGACGGCCTTGCCAAGGTGGACGTGATAGGCGGGGAGGAGCTGCTCTTTTCAGAAAAATACTCCTGCCCGGATTGCGGCATAAGCATCCCAGAGCTTACCCCCCGTATGTTTTCCTTCAATAATCCCTATGGTGCCTGCCCATGCTGCAGCGGCCTGGGTTCCCTTATGAAGGTGGACCCTGACCTGGTGGTGCCGGATAAAAGGCTGAGCCTTGCAGAGGGCGCGATAAGCGTAAGCGGCTGGCAAAGCGGCCCAAATGGCGGCAGCATGGCGGATATGTACTTTGGAGCCATTGCGGCAAATTATGGCTTTTCTCTGGATACGCCCTTTGAGGAGCTGCCGGAAAGGGCAAAGCAGGTGCTGCTGTATGGCACGGGTGAGGAAAAGATAGATGTGAGCTACCAGCGGGAGTTTGGCAGCGGCACCTTCAAGACCTCCTTTGAGGGGGTAATTACCAACCTTGAGCGGCGCTATCACGATACCCAGTCCGAGGGAATGAAGCAGGCCATAGAAGGGTATATGTCCAATATACTCTGCCCTGAGTGCAAGGGAAAAAGGCTCAAGCCCGAGTGTCTGGCGGTAACGGTGGGCGGCAAGTCCATCGCACAGGTGAGCGACATGACGGTATCCCAGGCCAGCGAATTTATAAACGGGCTCTCGCTTACTGAAACCGAGAGCATGATAGCCGAGCGCATTATAAAGGAAATAAGCGCAAGGCTGGGCTTTTTGAAAAACGTGGGGCTGGAATACCTTACCCTTTCAAGGGGCGCCTGTACCCTGTCCGGCGGCGAGGCCCAGCGCATACGCCTTGCCACCCAGATAGGCAGCGGCCTTACCGGGGTGCTGTATATACTGGATGAGCCCAGCATAGGCCTGCATCAGCGGGATAATGCAAGGCTGCTGGATACGCTGAAGGGTATGCGGGATATGGGAAATACCCTTATAGTGGTGGAGCACGATGAGGAAACCATGCTCAGCGCAGATTACCTTGTGGATATAGGCCCGGGCGCAGGAGAGCATGGCGGCAGGATAGTGGCAGAGGGCACGCCAGAGGAGGTAATGGCCAGCGAGGCTTCCATTACGGGCCAGTTCCTGTCCGGACGCCGGTTCATACCCGTGCCGGAGCAGAGGCAGGATAATGGCGGCAGATGGCTCAGGGTGAAAAATGCAAGGGTGAATAACCTTAAAAATGTGGATGTGGATATTCCTCTCGGGGTATTCACCTGCGTTACAGGCGTATCCGGCAGCGGCAAGAGCAGCCTTGTGAATGAAGTGATAAAAAAGACCCTGCTCCATGATTTGAACCGGGCAAAGCACTGCCCCAGGGATGTATGCGACAGCATAGATGGCATAGAGCAGCTGGATAAGATAATAGATATAGACCAGTCTCCCATAGGCCGCAGCCCCCGCAGCAACCCTGCAACCTATACCGGCCTTTTTGACATGATAAGGGATATATTTGCCATCACTCCGGATGCCAAGGTGCGGGGATATAATAACGGCCGCTTCAGCTTTAACGTAAAGGGCGGGCGATGCGAGGCCTGCCGAGGAGACGGTATGCTGAAGATAGAGATGCACTTCCTGCCGGATGTGTATGTGCCCTGA
>CAYMPG010000001.1:90473-143718 GCA_964392455.1 uncultured Clostridium sp.
GTATGCAAGGGCAAGCGGTATAACAGGGAGACCCTTGAGGTGAAATACAAGGGCAAGAGCATAGCCGACGTACTGGATATGACCGTTGAGGAGGCGCTGGAATTTTTCTGGCCCATAGAAAAGATACGGCGAAAGCTCCAGACCCTGCAGGATGTGGGCCTTGGCTATATCAAGCTGGGTCAGCCCTCCACCACCCTGTCCGGCGGCGAGGCCCAGCGGGTAAAGCTGGCTACGGAGCTATCCAGACGAGATACCGGAAACACCATGTATGTGCTGGATGAGCCCACCACCGGCCTTCATATGGCGGATGTGGAGCGGCTGCTGGATATACTCAGACGCCTTGCCGATGGGGGCAGCACTGTGGTGGTGATAGAGCACAATCTCGATGTGATAAAGTGCGCCGATTACATAATCGACATGGGCCCAGAGGGCGGCGATGGAGGCGGCATGGTAATAGCCGCAGGCACGCCTGAGCAGGTGGCAGAAACCCCCGGCAGCCATACCGGCAGATACCTTGCTCCCATACTGAAGCGGGACCGGGAACGCATTGAAAAAATTGATAAAAAATTACCCAAATCGTTATAAACTTACCTAGCCCACTTGAAAAAAAGACATGGGAGATGTATAATAATTGGGCAATAGCGTATGATGACGATGCGTGGGTAAACACGCAAAAATGGAGGAAAAGTATGGAATTTCGCAGGGTTTCTGAGGCGGTCATTAGACGTATGCCCAGATATTACAGGCAGCTTCAAATGCTGCAGGCTCAGGGTATGGAGCGCATATCTTCCGGCAAGCTGGCTCAGATGATGAGGCTCAATGCTTCCCAGGTAAGGCAGGATTTTAATTGCTTTGGCGGCTTTGGCCAGCAGGGCTACGGCTACAATGTAAATACCCTTCTCAGCGAGATCAAAAACATACTTGCCCTTAACCAGGTGCATAAGGTAGTCGTGGCGGGCGCAGGTAATATCGGCCGGGCGCTTGCAAGCTTTGACAACTTTGACCAGAATGGCTTTGCCATCACTGCCCTGTTCGATGTAAGCGAGGAGCTGATAGGCACAGAGATAAACGGCAAGCCTGTGATGCACATAAGCAAGCTGGAAGAATACGTCCGTGAAAACAACATCACCGTGGGTATAATAGCTGCCCGCAGGAGCGCAGCCCAGGAGCTGGCAGACCGCATGGTTCAGGCCGGCGTAAAGGGTATATGGAACTTTGCTCCGGTGGATGTGGCGGCTCCGGTGCCTGTGGAAAACATACACATGACAGACAGCCTCATATGTCTTGCCTACAAGATGAGCCACAAGGTGAGCGAGGACGAATAGCCTCAGCTTTAATACCACACATATACAACAGCGGCAGGAAGGATAGCCCCTCCTGCCGCTTTTTATTTCTATTTTACGATTTAAATATGAAAAGCCAGGTTAATTGCATGATTATTTATACCGGCTGGCCGGCGCAGCGCTTCTGCCATTCAGGGTATATGCCCACGTTTTTGAGCATTTCACACAGCTTCGGCACAGATAGCCCTATGACGGTAAAATAGCAGCCATCCACCTTCTTTACCAGCATTGCTCCAAGGCCCTGTACGCCGTAGGAGCCGGCCTTGTCCATAGGGTCGCCGGTGTCAATATAGTCCCAAATTAGCTCATCTGACAGCTCCTCAAAGGTTACATTGGTGGTCTCATGGCATAGCTGGGTGGAGTCATCTGTGAGCACAGCTATGCCGGTATATACGGTATGGGTACGGCCGGACAGGGTGCGGAGTATGCGGTATGCATCCTGCCGGTCTTTAGGCTTGCCTATTATTTCATTATCCAGCCATACTATGGTATCTGAGCCCACCACGCAGGCGCCGGGATGGGAGGCCTTTACGGCGGCGGCTTTTCTCAGGGCAAGCTCCTCCACAAATTGATCCGGCCTTGTAAAGGCCACGTTTTCATCGGCATTGCTGGGGATGCAGGTGTATTTCAGGCCGATAAGATCAAAAAGCTCCCGCCTTCTCTGGGACTGGGATGCGAGAATAAGCTCCATAGTGTACCTCTTGCATTTTTATTTATCAGCATTAGGATACCACAGCGGGCCGGGGGAAACAATCCTGTATGCATAACAGAAACAATATATGGAAATACTTTCCTCATAACTTATCGGGAGGTATCCATAAAGTGTTTGGAATGAAGATATTACGGGATGTGTTTTCCGATGCCCTGGCCCTTGACCTGGGCACTGTAAATACCCTCGCTGCAATAAAGGGCAGGGGCATAGTTCTGCGTGAACCCAGCGCAGTTGCCGTGTCCACAGGGGAGGAAAGGGAAATAATAGAAATAGGCGGCAGGGCCATGCTTATGCTGGGGCGCACCCCCGGACAGATAGCCGTAAGCTACCCCATGAGAGATGGAGTAATATCCGATATGGAGCTGGCAGAGGCAATGATACGATATTGCGTAAGGGAGGCGCTGGGGCGCAAGGCAGGCCCCATGGGCATACGCATGGCGCTGTGCTTACCGCTGTGCGTAAGCGACATTGAGCGCAAGGCGCTTATGGAGGCGGCAAAAAACGCCGGCGCAAGGGAAATAACCCTGCTGAATGAGGCGATTGCCGCAGCAGTTGGGGCAGGGCTGCCGGTGACTGAGCCAATGGGCAGCATGGTGGTGGATATGGGCGGAGGTACTACGGATGCGGCCGTGGTGGCCCTGGGCGGCATAGCGGCCCACAGGTCTGTTAAGGTGGGAGGCACCCATATAGACAGGGCCATTGCCGACTTTGTAGCAAGGGAGTACCGCCTTGGCATAGGCGAGCGCACTGCGGAGCAGGTAAAGCTGGCCATAGGCAGCGCCCTCATGGGAGGGGAGGAGCATATGCAGCTTAGAGGCAGAAATCTGGAAAGCGGGCTGCCCCAGAGCATAGTGGTGGGCAAAGGGGAGATAAGCTACGCCATAAAGGAGCAGATACGGGGCATAATAGGTGCCATTAAGGATACCCTCGCCATGACTCCCCCGGAGCTTGCAGGGGATATATATACCACCGGCATAACCCTTACCGGAGGGGGAGCCAGCCTTGAGGGCATGGCAGAGCTTGTGAGCAGGGAGACCGGCATGGCGGTGCGCGTAGCTGAGGACCCTGAAAACTGCGTGGTGAAGGGGGCGCTCATGGCGCTGGATATGGGAGAGGAGAGCGTTCTGTGCCGCGATGCGGTGAGCGCATAGAAAATAACAAAATCAGCTTTTTGGGTAAACAGAATGTAACGATTTGCCGTCATGCCTTGCACATGGCGGTGCTTGCATTTATAATGATTAACGAAGTTTAATGGGGTATAATGTACCTGCATTGTGGCTGAAGGAATACAGAAGGAGAGCATTGATGGGAGGCTTTTTTCGCAGCAGGGGCTTTGTGATATTGCTGGTGGCTATCATAGTGCTGGCCATACTGGTGGCTGTTACTTACAGCGACAGAGCCAGGGTGACCTTTATTGAGGATGCGGTAAATTCAGTGGTATCTCCCATACAGTCCTTTTCAGTAAAGGCATCAAATTCCATAATCGCCTTTTTTGAAAGGGTATTCAGCTCCACTGACCTGGATAAGGAAAACGAGCAGCTCAAGGTGCAGCTTGCCCAGTATAAAATAATAGAAGACGAGCTGAATACGCTCCGTGAGGAGAATGAACGGCTCAAAGGCCTGCTGAACTATACGGATATAACTGAAAACTATACATACGTTACTGCCACCGTAATAGGCAAAAGCCAGGGCGTATGGTTCAGCGAATTTACAGTAAACGCCGGGCGAAATGATGGCGTGGCCGAAAACCAGGCCGTGGTAAATTCACAGGGCCTTGTGGGCAGGGTGAGCAGCGTGAGCGCAAACACCTGCAAGGTCACCGCCATAATAGACAGCACGTCGGACGTGAGCGTAATGGTGGAGCGCACAAGGGACTATGGCTTTGCAAGGGGCCTGCTGAATACCGATGCCGATGAAAACCTGGAGCTATATTACCTGCCCAGCGGCTATGACCTTGTGCCGGGAGATAATATACTTACCAGCGGCATAGGCGGCATATTCCCCAAGGGCATATCAGTGGGCACGGTCACTGAGGTATCCCGTGCAAATGAGGATACTGAGGACAGGAATGCCGTTATACAGCCCTCGGTAGACTTCCTCCGCCTGGAGGAGGTAATGATAGTAAACATGGAAGCTCAGGAGGAAGAATAATGCACCGGCTGTACGTTGGCCTTACCCTGATGCTTGCCATGTTTATGGATTCGGTAATATTTGCCCGGTTCAATGTGCTGGGCGTGGTGCCGGATTGCGTGCTGGCAGTCATAGTGTGCATGGGCATACTTTCAGGCGCTACGGATGCGGCGCTGGTGGGCTGCTTTACCGGCCTTTTTATAGATATACTTTTTGGTCGGGCTGTGGGCATAAATGCGCTGGCGTATATGCTATCTGGCATGGTAGGCGGCATATTTTACAAAAAATACTTTGCGGATAATCTTCTTATACCCGTTGCCACGGTGGCGGTGTGCGCCTTCTTTAAGGAAAACTTCATGGCAGTAGTGACCGCCCTTACGGGGGGCACGGTAAACTACTTTGAAATGCTTGCAAAATACATGGTGCCATCGGCACTGATGACGGCTACGCTGTGCCTGCCGGTGCATCTTTATCTTAAGCCCAGGCTGCTGCGCTCTGCAAAGAAGCGCTATGACCGCAGCGCCGGAGGAGTAAAATGAAAAACACCCTGTCCAGATTTACCATACTGATAATCGTATTGGCGCTCCTTATGGGTGCGCTTGTTTATCAGCTTTATCAGGTGACCATGGTGGAGGGGGCGGAGTATGCCGTGGATGCCACAAACAGGCGCACCAGCACCATAGACATCAAGGGCACCCGTGGCAGAATACTGGACCGTAACGGCGTGGTGCTTGCCTACAGCAAAAACAGCTACAATGTGGAATTCCTTCGGGATGCTGACAACCGTACCGATTACGACTCGGCCGTGTATACCGATGCCCTGATAAAGGCCATTGAGATAATCGAGGCGGGGGGCGGAAAAACCATAGATACCTCCTACATACGCCGTGATGAGGAGGGCAATTATTATTATGAATGGGGCGTTGAAAGCAAGGCCGCAGTGGTGGCCCGCTATAAGAATTTCTGCGAGGCCATGGGCTTCAGCATAAAATATGATGAGGCCATAAAGGACAAATCCAAATGGGATACCAGCGAGTGGCCCACTGCGGAGGAGGCCTACAATAAGCTCAGGGCGTATTGGTTCATACCTGAGGAGCTGAGCTTTGAGGATGCAAATAAGGTCATCTCCATCCGCCAGGAGGTGCTGCTCAATAACTACCGTGCCTATGAGCCCATAACCATCGCCTACGATGTGGGCATGGAGGTGGTGGCAGAGATAAAGCTCAGAGCGGATGAGCTTACAGGCCTGCAAACCTCCCAGAGCACCACCAGGGTATACCCCAGGGGTACCACTGCTGCCCACGTGGTAGGATACCTTGGCAAGACCGTTACTCCGGAGCAGATAAAGGAATACGGCTACTCATATGAGGATTATATTGGCATATCCGGCATAGAGGCCACAATGGAGGAATACCTTACCGGCGCCACCAATGAGCACAAGGGCAAGAGGGAGCTGGAGGTAAATAAAAACGGCAGCACCATAAGGGAGCTGTCCTACACCCCGGCGGTGGATGGCAATGACGTTATGCTTACGCTGGATATAGAGCTGCAGGCTGTGGTAGAGCAGGCCCTTGCAGACCTTATAGCCTCCATAAGCGAAAAGGAAGCTGTACAGATACAGGAAAGCTACGAGGATTATGAGAAAAAGACAAATGGTGATGTGGAGGGCATAAAGACTGCCCAGACAGGCGCAGCCGTGGTGATGAACGTAAACACTGGACAGGTGCTTGCCATGGCATCCTATCCGTCATTTGATCCAAACTGGTTTATAAAGGGCCTCAGCACAGAGCAGGCCGAGGAGCTTTTCCAGAGCGAATGGGCAGCGGATACTACCCCCACCCGAAATAAGGCCATATCCACCCGCCTTGCCCCCGGTTCAATATTCAAGATGGTAACGGGCATAGCAGGTGCAGCAGAAGGCGTGCTGGATATAAATGAGCACATAAGCTGCGACTGGGAGTATATCATACGGTATACCGACGATAATGGCAAAGAGGTGGTAATCGAGCAGAATGCGCCTAAGTGTCATTTACGCAACCGCTCAAGGATAGGCCAGCATGCAAACCAGACTCTTGCAGATGCGGTGAAAAACTCCTGCAACTATTACTTCTGCGAGGTGGCAAACAGGGTAGGTATAGATAAGCTGAATGAATGGGCCGGCAGGCTGGGCCTTACCAGCAGAACCGGCATAGAGCTTACCGGCGAAGCAGAGGGCATAGTAGGCGGGCAGAAAATACTGTTTGACAATACCCTTATGGGTGAGGATGATACCCTTGAGGTATTTAATCAAAAGACCAGCCTTCCCAGCCTTATCTACCGCAAGCTGAAGGAGCGGCTCGCCATGTTCATTGAAATGAGAAGCATGGAGGTGGATGAAGCTGCAATAGAAAGCTGCGCCAAGAAGCTGATGGAGCTGCAGGATGGCTCAATTACCGGCGAAGGCCCCAAGATTCGCCGCATAATCAGTGAGGAGCTGGGTATCCCCGAGGGTATCACTCAGGAGCGGAGCGACTGGATAAACGACATAACCTCCCTGCTCAACGAGATACAGTGGAAGCCCACCCAGACCATACGTGCAGGCTTTGGTCAGGGTACCACCCTTGTGACGCCTGTAGCTATAGCCCGGTATGTAAGTGCCATTGCCAACGAGGGCACGGTATACGATGCCCATATTGTGGATAGGGTAATGGACGAGGAGGGCAACGTGGTAAAGACCGTGGCCCCCAGCGTATATAACCAGATAGATATAGATGACGACATATGGGCCGCCATAAAGACCGGCATGAAGGGCGTTGTATCCCCTGAGGACGGTGGTACTGCCGCGCAGGCCTTTACGGATACGGATTTCATAGAAAAGTATCTTAGTACCGAATCCTTTGCCGGTAAGACCGGCACCGCCCAGATTGGCGCACGAACCAACAACGTGGATATTGAAAACACCTCCTGGTTTGTATGCTACGCTCCCCGTGAGGAGCCTGAGATAGCCATAGTTGTATGCGTGCCATATGGGCTGTCCGGCTCATCCAGCGCTCCGGCGATGGAGGATATACTTGCCTACTATTTCGCCCAGAGTGAAAATGCAGCGCCGGAAAACCTTGTGGATGTAAATGGAATAACCGAATAATCCCTTTACGCACTATAAAAGCGCCGCTGTATATGCAGCGGCGCTTGGCATATCGAAAAAGTGGATAAATGCCACTTTTTCGACCCTTTTGCGGGTTTTGCCTCTCGCCATGGCTGGCTCCCGGGCGGCAAAACCCGCAAGGTACGAAAACCTTACGGCTTTCATCCGTTCTGACACAGGTCGTCAGAGCCGGATCGTGCATAAGGGGCTGCGGCCCCTTATCAACCCCGGGAGCTTAATAGAATGAACGCCGCTGTATATGCAGCGGCGCTTTTAGCCTTTGGAATATTCTTTTGTGATAAAGGGCCTACAGGAGGCTGCGGTATATTGCGGCCATGGTGGCCACGTCAAACTTTACATAGCTCTGGTTAAGCAGCCGCTGCTGAAGCTCCTCCACATCCTTTGCAAAGGAATCAGCCTCAGGGTCAGTCATACCATAGGCGCTGAGGGGCTTACGGGGGATAATACGATCCAGCAGAGCCTCAAGGGCGGGGTATACATTATCCTCGCTGCACCCAAGCTCCTTTGCAAGGAGAGCTTCCAGGGTGAGGAGCTTGCCCTGGGGACGCTGGCGGCGATATTCCTTGAATACAGCGGTAAAGAACTGATAGTTTGCCTCGCCGTGGGTAACGTGGTATTTGCCGCTGAGGGGATAGGACATGGCGTGTACTGCGCCGGTGCCTGCATTGGCGAAGGCTATGCCTGCTATATTGCTGGCAGAGAGAAAATCCGGCAGCAGGGCTATGCGGGCAGCTTCGCCTTCCTCAAGCACCCGCTTAAAGCCGCTGATGATGAGCCGTATGGCTTCCAGGCTGAAAAGCTCAGTATATCGGCTGGCCTTGGGGGAAAGGTAGGACTCTGCGGCGTGTATCAGGGCATCTATGGCGCTGGTGGCAAATACCTCATAGGGCATTTCCTCAAGCAGCTCAGGTATCAGCACGGCGCAGTCCGGGAATATGGCCTCATCTGCAAGGCCCAGCTTGGTGCTGCGGCTGGTGATGGCCGATATGGATACGCTGGATACCTCGCTTCCTGCGCCGCAGGTGGTGGGCACGGCGATAAGCTCATGCTCCTTTATGATGGGCACCCGGCGCATGAAAATATCCTCGGTACATTCTGCGTCCTTGAGCACAAGCACCTTTGCCATATCTATTGCGCCGCCGCCTCCAACGGCGATAATGCGGCTGCATCCGCTCTGCCTGAAGTCCTTTATAAGGGCATCTATCATTATATCGGTAGGCTCTCCGGCGCCGTATTTGGATTTGAATTCCACATGGCACTTAAGGCCAAGCTCTGCAAAGTATCTTTCGTATACCCGGCGGCTGATGAGCATAAAGTCATTTTCGCAGATATTGAATTCGGCGGCAAACTGGGCGGCGTTATCAAAGCTCTTTACGGCGGTCTTTTGGCGGAAAAGCTGCATTATGATTTGTCCTCCTGATAGTGATAAGCTAATGATACTATAATTCCCATGGCAATTCAAATCCCTTTAGGTGCAAAAAAGCCGCTGCACCGGGCAGCGGCTTTGTGTGTGGAGGGATGATCAGTTATCGTAGTGGTCGATCATGCGATAGCCTACGCCGGTTTCAGTGATGATAAACTGGGGGTCGGCGGGGTTTTCTTCAATCTTGCGGCGTATATTGGCCATATTCACCCTGAGTATCTGATTATTTACCGTGGGACGGGCGCCCCATACGCTGCGTATGATAAAATCGTAGGTGAGCACCTTGCCTATGTGCAGCATGGTGAGCATGACGATTTTGTATTCTATCTGGGTAAGGTGTATCTCCTGGTTGTTAACGTATACGCGGCGCTTGTCGTAATCTATGGTAAGGGCGCCGTTGGTGACCTTGCCGGTGGGAGTATCCGGGCTGTCCACGCTGGCATGGCGCAGGGCAATGCGTATGCGGGCAAGAAGCTCTGCCGTGCCGAAGGGCTTGGTAACGTAATCATCTGCGCCAAGGTCAAGGGCTTCCACCTTGTCCTTTTCCCTGTTGCGGGCGGAGAGCACCACTATTGGCACACGGGACCACTGGCGCACGCTGCGTATAACGTCCAGCCCATCCATATCACCCAGCCCAAGATCCAGCAGTACCACATCGGGGCAGTGGGAGGATATTGAGGAAATGGCCTCGCGGCCTGTGCTTACGGAGATGACCTTGTAGTCGTTTGCGGTGAATATTGTGGTGAGGAGATGGACTATGGCCTTATCATCCTCAACCACCAGCACGAT
Organism: uncultured Clostridium sp.; assembly: GCA_964392455.1. Taxonomy (GTDB): domain Bacteria; phylum Bacillota; class Clostridia; order Christensenellales; family CAG-138; genus SFEL01. The sequence goes on from CAYMPG010000001.1 coordinate 100,016, forward strand.
AGGCAGATTTTTCATGGGGAGCCTCCATATAGCTTGTTATGTGAAGCGTATTTTATATATTTGTATTATACAATCCATGCTGGGGAGAAAGAAAGCCAAATATGTTTAGTTATCGTTAAGGAATGTTAAGAGACGTTATGGAACGTTAAAGAAATTCTAAACGGCTTGCATATGACCCGAGGGGTATTCTTAACGCATATTTGATAAAAAATACTCAACCTGGCATGACGGCACTGCTGTGGAGCATATTTTTATGACGGTTTATATACGCACCCAAGCCTTGTATGCTGCCATGGGGTGATGGTATAATCAATATATGAAAAAGCTGATAATGAAAAACATAAAACGGATAAAGAACTTCCGCCTGGAAGCAAGACCCATGTTGTACACACTGCTTATAATGCTGGGGGCTACGCTTATCAGCTTTATGCTGCATAAGTTTTTTATCCTGAATAACAATGTATCAATGATATACGCCCTTGCGGTGGTGCTGGTGGCCTGCGTGGCGCCAAATTATTTTTATGGCATGGTGGCTTCCCTTATCAGCGTTATAGGCGTGAATTATTTCTTTACGGCTCCATACTGGGCGCTGAATTTCACCATGACCGGCTACCCCATAACCTTCCTTATCATGCTTGTGACCTCCATCATCACCAATACCCTGGTGATAGGCTATCGTGACAGACATACGGCCAGGCTGGAGGCAGAAAAGGAAAAGCTCAGGAGCAATCTTCTCAGGGCCATTTCCCACGACCTCCGCACCCCACTTACCTCAATATCCGGCTCCAGCGCTGCCCTGCTGGAGGATCATGGCAAGATAAGCACAGAGGATGGAAAGGCACTGATAAGCGATATTCACGACAATGCCCAGTGGCTTATACGGATGGTGGAAAACCTGCTGTCTGTTACCCGTATGCAGAGCGGGGTATCCGCCGTGCAGAAGGTACCGGAGATGATGGAGGAGATAGTAGCTACAGCCGTATCTCAGGTAAGAAAGAGGTTCCCGGGCAGCTCCATATCCATCAGGGTGCAGGACGAGCCGGTGGATGTGCCGATGGACGGCACCCTCATAGTTCAGGTGATAATCAACCTTATAGAAAACGCCATATTCCACAGCGGAAGCACTGACCCCATACAGGTATCAGCCAGGGCCACCGAAAAGGAAGCAGTTATTTCCGTGCGGGACCATGGGGTTGGCGTGGATGTGCAGCGGATAGAAAGGCTATTTGATGGGCATATCGACTCTGAGCGCACCGGAGACAGCACCAGAGGCATGGGCATAGGGCTTTCGCTGTGTACTGCCATAGTGCGGGCTCATGGCGGAAGGCTGTGGGTGGAAAATGCGGCGGATGGAGGCGCAGTATTCAGCTTTTCCCTGCCGATGGAGTAAAATGAAGACAGGTTTACATAATCTTCGGCTTGACGCAGCCGGGGCAATGTGATAACATATCAAAAGTTTGAGCAAAAAGGAGGGCCACCATGAAGCGCTTTACGGCTGGAGAATTCATGCAGAGTATCAGCGGATTGGTGCCCCATTGTGAAATATTTGTTTTTTTTAAATCTTTCCATTTGATTGGGAAGATTTTTTTATAACCTTTATATTTGATATGCGAAAGGAGAAACCAATGCTTAAAGGAAGAAGTATTCTGGAACCCATGGACATGACCGTAGAGGAGCTTGAGGGAATATTCGATTTGGCAGATGCCATTATTGAGGAGCCTGCAAAGTATGCCCATGCCTGTGATGGCAAGCTGCTTGCCACTCTTTTTTATGAGCCCAGCACCCGCACCCGCTTCAGCTTTGAGGCTGCCATGCTGCGTCTTGGCGGCAAGGTGATAGGCTTCTCCGAGCCCAATTCCAGCTCCGTAGCAAAGGGCGAAAGCATTGCGGATACCATCCGCACCATTGCCTGCTATGCAGATATCGCCGTTATGCGCCACCCCAAGGAGGGCGCTCCCCGTATAGCTGCAAACAGCACCACCATGCCCGTAATCAATGCCGGCGATGGCGGCCATCAGCATCCCACCCAGACCCTTACCGACCTTCTGACCATACGCCGCCGCAAGGGTGGCTTCAAAAACCTGACTGTGGGCCTCTGCGGCGACCTTAAGTTTGGCCGCACGGTACATTCACTTATCAAGGCCCTGTCCCGCTATGAGGGCGTGAGCTTCATCATGATTTCCCCTGAGGAGCTGCGTATTCCTGAATATGTACGCAAGGGCGTGCTGGATGCAAACAACATTCCTTATCGTGAGGTAAAGAAGATGCAGGAGGTAATGCCTGAGCTGGATGTGCTGTATATGACCCGCGTGCAGCGTGAGCGCTTCTTCAATGAGGATGATTATATCCGCCTGAAGGATCGCTACATACTGGATCTGGACAAGCTGACCAACGCAAAGCAGGATCTGATGATACTTCATCCCCTGCCCCGTGTAAACGAGATAGCCGTAGAGGTGGACAGCGACCCCAGGGCTCTGTATTTTGAGCAGGCCCAGAACGGCATGTACGTTCGCATGTCCCTGATTATGAAGCTGCTTGGCATTGAAGTACAGTAAAGGAGGCACAGACCATGATAGTAAACAGCATTGAAAAGGGTATCGTAATAGACCACATTACCGCCGGCACCGGCAACAGGATACTGGATTATCTCAATATCGATACCAAAAACAACACCGTGGCCTTCATCATGAACGCTACCAGCCATAAGCATGGGCGCAAGGATTTGATAAAGATAGAAAACGTTACTGACGTTGACCTTACAGTGCTGGGCCTGCTTGATCCCAACGCCACCGTGAACGTGATAGAAAACGGAAAGATAGTGAAAAAGATAAGCCTTGAGCTTCCTGAGACCGTGGTGGATGTGATAAAGTGCAAAAACCCCCGCTGCGTTACCAGTGTGGAGCGCAATGCACACCATGTATTCCACCTTATGAATGCGGAAACCCATGAATATCGCTGCGAATACTGCGATGAAATCGTGAGCATGAAGGGCGAATAAGGCAGGAGCTTGCAGGGCTTGCTTTCCCGGGAAATACACTTCTGAGGGGCAAGCCCGTGATATATGATATGGAAAGGAGCCGGGCGATGAACATCTGCATAGCAGGCGGAAGGCTTGTAGACCCCACCATGGGCCTGGATGAGCAGGGGGATATTTACATAAGCCATGGAAAAATTGCGGCCATAAGGAGCAGCAGCTTTTCCGGAGGGGATATACCGGAGGGCGAGCTTGAGCGCATTGATGCGGGCGGCGCAGCGGTGACCCCGGGGCTTATAGACCTGCACGTTCATTTCAGAGACCCTGGCTTCTGCTACAAGGAGGATATGCATACAGGCTGCGCTGCCGCAGCGGCAGGAGGCTTTACCACCGTATGCATGATGCCAAACCTTAAGCCTGTAACGGATACGCCGGAGCATGTGCGCTGCCTTGCTGAAAGGGCAGAGGGCATACGTGCGCTGCCCGTAGGCTCCATCACACTGGGCCAGCAGGGCAGGAAGATAGCTGATATTGCCGGCATGAAGGCGGCAGGTGCCTGCGCCATAAGTGAGGATGGGCGCTCCGTGGCAGATGCCGGTGTGATGCTCAGGGCGATGAAGGCGGCGGCTGAAGCAGGTATGCCGGTATTTGACCATACCGAGGATGATTCCCTTGCAGGCACAGCCCTTGGGGAAACCATAATAGCGGTAAGGGATATGCTCCTTGCAAAGGATACGGGCTGCAGACTGCACCTTTGCCACATAAGCTGCGGCATAGCCCTTGAGGCAATAAGGGCTGCAAAGGCCAATGGCCTTGGGGTAACGGCGGAAACAGCCCCACATTATTTCGTATTTGACAGCTCCAGGGCTGACCATGGCCACTTTAAAATGAACCCGCCCCTGCGTACAGAGCAGGATGTGCAGGCGGTTATACAGGCCATAAAGGACGGCACGCTGGATGCCATAGCCACTGACCACGCTCCGCACAGCGCCGAGGAAAAGCAATGCGCCTATGATAAGGCGCTCAATGGGGTCATCGGCCTTGAAACCTCATTCCCGGTAAGCTATACTGCCCTTGTAAGGGACGGGCATATCCGGCTTGACAGGCTCATAGAGCTTATGAGCTGCAATCCTGCCAGAATACTTGGGGATGACAGCCGGGGCACCCTCAGGCCGGGAGCTGCCGGAGATGTGGCGGTGTTTGACATAGCCACGCCATACAGTATATGTGCCGATGCCTTCCGCTCAAAGGGGCGCAATACTCCCTTTGAAGGCATGGAGGTATATGGAAAGACCCTTATGACAGTATGCGGCGGCAATATAGTATACAGGGCATAGCCGAAAGAAAGGAATAACCCACATGATAGATACCCTTATACAGAGAATAGATCAGCTTAATAACCCTACAGTGGTGGGTCTGGACCCTACGCTGGAGATGATGCCCGGCTATATAATGGAGGAAAAGTTTGCCCAGTATGGAAAGACACCTCAGGCCGTGGCGGAGATGTTTGTGGAATTTAACAGGCAGATAATGGAGGCGGTGCAGGATATAGTGCCTGCGGTAAAGCCCCAGATAGCCTTTTACGAGCGCTATGGCATACATGGCCTCATGGCCTACGAAAGAACGGCGAGCCTTGCAAAGAAAATGGGCTTTGTGGTCATAGGTGACATAAAGCGGGGAGATATAGGCTCCACCGCCGCAGCATACGCTGCCCATATAGGTGGCACGGATATAGCCGGTGAAAAATATGACCTGTGGCATGAGGACTTTATCACAGTCAATCCATACCTTGGCGTGGATGGCATAAAGCCCTTTGTGGATGCCTGCAACAGCAATGATAAGGGCATATTCGTTCTGGTAAAGACCAGCAACCCCTCCAGCAGTCAGCTTCAGGATAAGCTGGTGGATGGCGTGCCTGTGTACCTTCATGTGGCGGCGCTGGTGGATGAATGGGGCAGGGAGGCCATGGGAGAAAAGGGCTATAGCCGTGTTTGTGCCGTGGTTGGAGCTACTCACCGTGAGCAGGGCGCAAATGTGCGCCGTGCCCTGCCAAATACCTTCTTCCTGGTGCCGGGCTACGGCGCCCAGGGAGGCACTGCAGAGGATATACGCGGCTTCTTTGATGCAGAGCGCAGGGGCTGCATAGTCAATTCCTCCAGAGGCATAATCGCAGCCTACAGGAAAAACGAAAAGTATGGCGAGAGGGACTTTGCCCAGGCTGCCCGTGATGCTGCCATTGCCATGCGAAAGGATATTATGGGATGAAAAAGGTATCCATTGCCACAGTAAGGGAAAATACACCCATAGCACAGGGCATTTACAGAATAGAGCTTGAGCTTCCGGAGGAAGTAAGCGTAACGCCGGGCCAGTTTGTAAACGTGTACCCGGATGACGGGGCGCATCTTTTGCCCCGGCCAATAAGCATATGCCGGGCAGACGGTCGCCGGCTCACGCTGGTATACCGGGCGGTGGGCGCAGGCACAGGGCTGATGTCCCGCCTTCATGAGGGGGATACTATCAGGGTGTCAGACCCGCTGGGCAATGGCTTTACCTTGCCGGAAAGCGGAAACGTGCTGCTGGTGGGGGGCGGCGTAGGCGTGCCGCCGCTGCTGGGCACAGCCATCGCCGCAAGGGCAAAGGGCCTTGGCGTAATGGCTGCGCTGGGTTACAGAAGCGAGCTGTTTTTAAAGGAAGAATTTGAACGGGAAGGAAAGCTGCTCATAGCTACAGATGACGGCAGCGCAGGCCACCATGGTACGGTGGTGGAGCTGCTGAGGGCAAGCAGCATCCCGGCGGATACCACTGTGCTTTCCTGTGGGCCAAAGCTCATGCTCAGGGCGCTGGTGGAGTATTGTGCCGAGGCGGGGCTCCCTGTGCAGGTATCCCTTGAGGAGCGCATGGGCTGCGGCTATGGCGCATGTGTGGGCTGCGTATGCAGGCTGATGCAGAATGGGGCCGTGGTGCAGAAGCGGGTCTGCAAGGATGGCCCGGTATTTAACGGCAGCGAGGTGATATTCTGATGACAAAGGTGGATACTTCGATAAACTTTGCCGGAATTCATATGAAAAACCCCGTTACCACCGCAAGCGGCACATTTGCCCCACGGGAGAGCGGCGAATTCTACGATATTTCCAGGCTGGGTGCAGTGATAACAAAGGGCGTGGCGGCAGAGCCCTGGCAGGGCAACCCCACTCCCCGCATAGCGGAAACCTATGGAGGTATGCTCAATGCGGTGGGCCTGCAGAATCCCGGCGCAGCGGAATACATAAAAAAAGACCTTGCATACCTTGAAGGCTTTGATGTGCCCGTTATAGCAAACCTTGCTGGCCACAGTGTGGAGGAATACTGCGCCGTGGCAGAGCTGCTTAACGATACCCCGGTGGCCATGTATGAGCTGAATATATCCTGCCCCAATGTAAAGCAGGGCGGCATAGGCTTTGGCACAGACCCTGCCATGGCGGCGGAGGTGACGGCTGCGGTAAGGAAGGTTTCAAAAAAGCCGCTGATGGTAAAGCTGACGCCAAACGTTACTGACATTACTGCCATAGCAAGGGCGGTGGAGGATGGAGGGGCGGATGCCATATCCCTCATCAATACTCTCCTTGGTATGCGGATAGATCTGCGTACCGGGCGGCCCGTGCTTGCCAATGGCACAGGAGGCTTTTCCGGCCCTGCAGTAAAGCCGGTGGCCATACGGATGGTGTATCAGGTGCGCCGGGCCGTAAAGCTCCCAATACTTGGGCTGGGCGGAATAATGACCGGAGAGGACGCTGCCGAGTTTATAATGGCAGGGGCAGATGCCGTTGCAGTTGGTACGGCGGCGCTGATAAACCCCACTGCGCCGGTGGATGTGGCAGAGGGGCTCAGGGCCTTTATGGAAAGAGAAGGATACGAAAATATAGCCGCAATAAAGGCGGCATTTAAGGGATAGGGAGGAATATCATGAGCTACAAGGCTGAGTTTATTACCTTTATGGCCCGCTCCGGCGTGCTGACATTTGGAGACTTTACCACAAAGAGCGGGCGCAAGACCCCCTACTTTATAAATACCGGCAACTATAAGACCGGCGGGCAGATAGCAAGGCTGGGCGAATTTTACGCTGCCTGTATTGAGGAGCATATAAGCTCAGGCGAGCTGCCCAATGATATTACTGCCCTTTTTGGCCCTGCATACAAGGGGATACCCCTTGCAGTATCCACTGCGGCGGCCCTTTATCGTAATGGCCGTGATTTGAATTACTGCTTCAATCGCAAGGAAGCGAAGGATCATGGCGAAGGCGGCTCCATGGTGGGCTACAAGCCCAAGGATGGAGATAAGCTGCTGATAATCGAGGATGTTATCACCGCAGGCACAGCCGTAAGGGAAACGCTGCCTGTGCTGCATGGCGCAGCCGATGTGGAGGTGCCGGGCCTTGTTATCTCGGTGGATCGCATGGAGCGGGGCCAGGGCCAGCTTACTGCCATAGAGGAAATAAAGCGGGACTTTGGCATCACCACCTTTCCCATAGTGTCGGTAAGGGATATACTTGAGACCCTCAGCGGCAAAGAGGTGGATGGCAGGGTGCTTATAGATGAGGACATTCGCCGCAGGATGGAGCAGTATATGGCTGACTACTGCGTGGGCGTATAAAAAAACAAAATAAAAATGTAAAATGCACTTTACATTTTGGCGGCGCTGTGCTACCATACTAAATGTAAAGTGCATTTTACATTTTAAGCAGGATGGTGATAGAGTGAATAACAAAATAAAGGAATACAGAAAGCAGCTCAAGCTCACCCAGGACGATTTGGCCAAGGCCGTGGATGTGACGCGGCAGACCATAATCGCCCTTGAGGGCGGCAAATATGACGCATCGCTGAAGCTTGCTTACAGAATAGCAAAGTACTTTAATGCAGCGATAGAGGACGTTTTTCTGTTTGAGGAGGAAGAATAATGGATTACAATAAGCTCATAAAAACAAGGGTACGCATATACATAGCCACAATGGCGGCCGGGGTTATATTCATACTGCTGGGGCTGCTGGGCGGGCCGGATATGACATCATCGCTGGGAGCAGCGCTTCTTGCGACAGGCATTGCGAGATATGTGCAATACAGGCGCATCGCAAAAGACCCTGAGAAGCTGCACAGGCAGATGGTGGCGGAAAAGGACGAGCGCAATGTTATGCTGTGGACAAAGGCAAGAAGCCTTGCAGTGAGCATATATGCGGTGATGATGGGCGTGGCAATAATAGTGCTGCACCTGATGGATATGACCCAGGCGGCAGAAATAGTATCATATTGCCTGATGGGATATGTGGGCATATACTGGATAAGCTATCTTATCATCATGAAAAGGAACTGATGCTTGTAGCATAAAAGCGGTTTATCAGAAGCATAAAAAGGGCGGAGGTGCGTTTTAGCAGCACTTCCGCCCAGTTTGTTTATGCATGGTTCAGTGTCAGGCATCTTCAGTGCCGGGCCTCTCGGCCGGGGAAAGCTCGCCTTCCTGCCTGAGTATTGCTGCACAGCGCAGCAGCTGCTTAAGGGAATTAACGCCGAGGGTCATGTAAATATTCCGGTTATGGAAGCGCACTGTAGATTCTTTCACGTTCATCAGCTCTGTGATTTCCCTGACGGACTTGCCCTCAAGGTAGTAGTTGAATATGCGTCGCTCTGTTGCGGTAAGGTCCTGTATGCTGCGCCGGAAGTTTTCATAATCCTCAGGGTCTACCTCGGCCTTGCGGGAGTATGCCAGCCGCTGCAGCTCCTGCTTATCCTGTATGCGCTCTGTCTGCATCTGGGCAAGCTCGGCTTCCACGGAGGTCTTTTCCTCCTGCATGGCAGCAAGAGCCGCCTCCCTTTGCCTATCCTGCTCGGCAAGAAATGCAAACAGGTCGTCTATTTCGATTACCTGGCTCTCGGCAGTTGAATACTTCTTTTGGCGTATCTGGGAAAGGCTCTGCTTAAGGGGGCGCAGATAGCGCCTTGTGAAATAGAGGCAGCATATGGCGGAAAATGCCACTATTACCAGCAGAAGCATCCCAATACTAAGGGCATCCCTGTGGGCCTGACGGTCATAATCCTGCCGCAGCATAAGGGTGCTGATAGAGAAGACATCCTCACCGGGGCAAAGGCGAATGGGGCGTATCACCCCGACGTAGGAGGAATCTTCGCTTTCGCAGGAAAACAGGCCGCTTCCGAAGGGCCAAATCTGAAACCTGCCGCTGGGGGCAAGATAATAGTCATTTAATACGCCGGCGCTGAGGCTATACTGTGCATCAGCAAGGCCCTGCTGACCGCTGCTCAGGCAGAATAATGCATGGGTAAGCTCGGAGGGCTGGGCGAAGGTATGCTTAAAATAGCTTTCGCTTACCTCAAGACCGCACAGGCCGTAAAAATCGCCGCTGCTGCCGAATATTGGCAGCGCAAGCAGCATTACCCGCTCGCTTGTGCCGGGGAGGGTTACTATAGGGGTAAAGTGGTAGCTTTCTGTAAGGGGCCGGGCCTGAGCTGCTGACAGCTTGTCATAATCCGGAAACAGCGCCGTATCAAATTCCAGCCGCCACTTTCTGTGGGGCATGGCATCGTGGCGCTTTCCAATATCCGAAAGGCCGCGGTAAAGCAATATACGGGTATCTGTGGAATCAAGGCTATTGCGCTGCAAATACAGGCCGCTGCGTGATGTGGCTGCATTTTGCACGCCTGGGTTTATCTGGGCGTCGAGTATGATGAATGCACCGGTGCAGGCGGTCTCCAGCAGCTTTTGATGGAGGGAGCCTATCAGCGTATCCTGTATGCCGGAGATGTGCTCCTGGGAGCCGTTTAGCTCATCAAAGCCAAGGCCGTTTTCTGCAAGGTAGCCGTCTATGCGCCTGGCAGTAAGCTCGGAAAGCTGTATGCCCATTACGGCAAGGTTGCTGTAATGGGAGGTGATTTGTCGCTCAAAGACCTCGGATTGAAATTTCAGCGTATCCGCAATGCGCTGCTTTGTGCCGGAATAGCCGCCTATAAGAAATATTCCGATAAAGGACAGCAGCAAAAGCAGCACGGCCAGCAGAAACATATAGCCGAACAGCTTTCGTCTGAGTGTTTGCTTTTTCTTTGTAAAGGCAAAGACCATCCTTATATTACCGCAGTGCTACTGTATTGCCCTGAAGATTTCCCAGGTTTCATCGGCAATGGCTTGATGGCTGTCGCCGCCTAAAAGACGGTCGGGTATGCTCTTTTGCAGCTCACGCAGAGAGTCATAGAGGGTATACACATTGGTATAATACCCTGCAAATGAAGGCTCACGCACGGCAGTGGCAGTATTATTGACGGTATTCAGCGTGGTATAGAGCCTGCGGTATGCCTCTGAGGTAAATTCATAGCCCTCTATCTGCTGGAATGCCTCATAGGTGACCGGCATATAGCCTGAGCCCACGCAGAATTCCAGATTGCGGGCGGGCTCGGTAAGCCAGCGGGCGAATATGCCTGCGGCTTCAGCTTTCTGCTCGGTGGTCTTTGTGGCGCACAGGCCCACGCCTGCCTGGGTAACGAGATAATCGCTGCCCTGGGCTTTGGGCATGGGCAGCACCTGCAGATCCATGGGCTCGGAGGTATTGTCGGGGTAGGTCACGGTATCGTTGTAGTAAAGTATGGAGGCGGTGGAGCCAAGGCCCGCCATTACCTCGCCGGTCATTACCTGGGTATTGGAATAAAGATCTGAAACGATTATATGGCCCTGGGCGTAGCTTTCTGCAAACTCCATCCAGGAATCCCTGAGGGCCGCATTATCAAAGGCATACCAGCCATCCTGTGTGTATAAGCTGTCTGCCCCCTGTTCAAGGGCATTGAGCTCCACTGCACGGATAAGATAATCCAGCGCACAGAAGGGCTTGCCGCCAGACCATTCATAGTATTTTGCAGCGGCGTCAAAAAAGCCGCTCCAGGTGGCAAGGTCATCACAGGTCACGCCGGTGGCGGCGGAAAACCGCTCAAACTGGGTGCCTGAAACAAAGAGCATATGGGTGGACTTGGATACGGGGAAAACGCAAAGTGCATCTTCCACCATGCCGTCAGCCAGAAATTCCGGCACATAGGAAGCAAGCTCATCTTCGGTGAATATGGTATCCCAGTTCAGCAGGTTTTCTGCGCCCAGCTCCTCTGCATTGTTATTATGGCAGAAAAACAGGTCAGGCATGGCGGGCACGCCGGGGGTCTGGGCCTGAGCGTCCAGCAGCTTCTGGCCTATCTGGGCGGTGCTGGACATTAGGGTAACGTTTATTATGATGCCCTGCTCCTTTCCCACGGTCTGGTTGAATTCCTCCACCAGCCGGTTCATGGGAGAGTCCGCCTGCTCGCCGTAAACATGCCACATGGTAAGGGTAACAGGCTGCTCAGGGTCAAGCCCCGTCTTTTCTGCACAGCCGGAAAGTACCGGCAGCAGCACAAGCAGGGCCAGAACGAGTGCGATACATTTTTTCATTTACTTTTCCTTATCCCGGTGGAGCCGCCACCGCTTCTTTATTTTCAGCTTATGGGGCAGAGCTGCCCCAATTAAGGGAAAAACCAGGCAAAATTTTGCTGCGGCCTATCAATTTGCCGCTTTTTGAGGGGGACAAAACTGGAATTATCGCTATAATCAATCCTGAGATGGGGCATAACCCTTTGCGATTACAGGGAGCCCTTTGGTATGCTTGCCATCCGGCTATGTAAAAAAACACATCCACCTGGCCTGCAAATACACGCAGGCGATCACCTCATCATACACAAAAAAGTATATCAGCATGCTTTAGATTTTTCAACAACACAAAAAAGGGAGGCGTGGCAGATTGACGGATAAAAGCAGGACCGCCGAGTATCAGGTCATTCCGGACGGGGATGGCAGCCGATACAGCTTTTTCTGCGGCGTTACCGGGGCAAGGTTCTGTACAGAGAGGGCATACCGGGCGGATTCTCCCGGGCAGGAGCTGCTGCTTGCGTGGGAAAACGAAGGCCGCGGGCACTTTAACCTGTGCAGGCGATGCGGCAGGTGGGTAGTGGATGTGGCGTATAATCCAGAGGTACTGGAATGTGTAGAATGTGCAGCCTTTGAGGATGAGGCACGCTTTTGCAAAACCTGCGGCGCACGGGTACCAGCAAAAGCCAGAATATGCCCGGCCTGCGGTGCATCCCTTTATTATGAGGGGGTGGGCGGCATATGACGCAGCGGCTCAGATTTAAGGAGCTGGGTCATTATGGCTTTGGCCCTGAGGCAATGAAAAAAACCAGGCTCTGCCCGGATTGCGGCATCCTTGTGACGGATGGGTCGAATACCTGCCCGAGCTGTGGGAAAAGGCTGCCGGAGCTTACGCTGCTTGAGTGGTATGAGCAGAAGCATATGCTTTGCACCCATTGCGGCACGGTGCTTTCAGGAGACTGCCGCTACTGCCCGCGCTGCGGAAAGCGGGTGCGGCAGGCAGCAGAGGCAAGGTAATGCACAGGTAAACTATGTGAATTCCGAAAGGAGAACTGACATAATGCAAATAACCATCAAAACCATCCCGGAGAGCTTTCAGGAATTTGAGGAGCTTGCCAAGACGGTTGGAAACAAGCCTGAGGGGGTATGCGCCCTGTTCCTGTGTGCGGTGGAGCTGTTTGACAAAAACAAGGAGGAGGGCACCGAGGCTATAAATATGCTGCGTGGCCCACGGCCCATGGCCCCCTACGATACCCAGTTTTTGTGCGACAGGCTGCGTGGCAAGGCTTATCTGCCCCTGGCGTACTTTGAGGGTGCCACGCCAAAGAATGGCTATGCTCCAAATAAGCCCTATGTACTGGATGTGCAGGCTGACCTGCGGCCGCAGGACGTGGAGGAGGGCTACATCCGCTTCTTCCTTAAGACTGCGGGGGCAGATTCCCCACGGCCCATAAAGCTCAGGCAGAAGGGCTCCACGGGCGAGTGGTTCCTGTGGGAGTATTCAAGCATACTCAGCGGCATACAGATGCCTGCATCGGAGGACCCGTGGGCATAGAGGCAGGGCCCTGGGCCTGCTGCTAAAATGAAAAAAAACGCCGGGGATTACCCGGGAAAAATCAGGCAATGGAGGTAATGAATGAAAAAGGTACTGATAATACTGCTGGTACTGGTTCTGCTGGCGGGGCTGGGGATGCTGCTGTTCAGGCATTTCGTCACCAACCGCATACCGGACGTGGGCGGCATGGAAAACCCGGATTACAGCGAATCGGCACTGAATTCAGATGCGGAGCAAAACACATTGACCTATAAAATTTCACAGGAGGATAATCATGGGACTGTTTGACAAAAAGTATTGTGACATTTGCGGAGAAAAGATAGGCCTGCTGGGCAACCGCAAGCTGGAGGATGGCAACCTCTGCAAAAACTGTGCAAAGCTGCTTTCTCCCTGGTTTGAGGAGCGCAGACATTCCACCGTGGCAGAAATCAAGGAGCAGCTCAAGTATCGTGAGGAAAACCGCATCCGTGCCGGCCAGTTTTACACCACCCGTGCCATGGGCGAATTCACAAAGGTGCTGCTGGATGAGCAGCATCGCTGGCTGACTGTGACCAGCGCCCACGACCTGGTGGATGCAAATCCTGACATAGTGGATTTCAGCAACATTACCGGCTGCCGCATGGATATCGACGAGGATAAGGATGAGATAATGAGGGAGGGCCCGGATGGGAAAAGGCAGTCCTACAATCCGCCAAGGTATGAGTACTCCTACGATTTCCGTATCATAATCTCTGTACGCAGCCCCTACTTTGACGAGATGAGGTTCCGCCTGAACAGCAGCAGCATAGAGATGACTCCCATGCCCTCTACAGGCGTCTCAGGCTCATTTGGAAGGGTATACGGCGGTATGTCTGCCCTGGCCTTTGACCCCATGAGCTATCCCGAATATCGCAACTATTACAACATGGCCGAGGAAATCTGCCAGATCGTCAATGGCCTTATGAATCAGGCTGCCGGTCAGGCTGTACCCAACGCCGCAGTACCCAATACTACAGTACCCAATGCTTCCGCAGCATATGCGGCTCCTGCTGCCGCTGCTGCTCCGGTAACATCCGGATGGACCTGCTCAGCCTGTGGCGCACAGAACAGCGCAGGAAACTTCTGCGAATTCTGCGGCACGGCCCGTCAGTAATATAAAAAACTTTGCGAAAAGAAAGGGAAAAAGCAAATGGCAAATTTTGCAGATGCCGCTAAGGCAATGGTAAGCTCAAACAGCCCAAGGGAATTTGACCTTCCTTACGAAACCACCCTTGAGGAGGTTCTCGAAAAGCTGAATGCACGTGCCGCTGCATTCCAGATGCCCTTCTCCATAAAGGGCGGCATACCCGGGGAGCGCATAGTGTTTGAAAAGGAGCCTAATCTTGAAGTAACGCTGTGGCTTTACGTTAATGATGGCAATCATATCAGGATGCAGCCCAGCATCTCCCAGAATACCACCTCTGTAAACGGCGTGCGTGTGGATAAAAACGGCGCCCTCAGGCGGGGCGTAAAGGGAGTGGCAGTTTCTCTGCCTGCAGCCCGTGGCGAGTATATTGACACCGTGACCGATACCGTCAGCAAAATACTGAACGGCCAGGAGGTAGAGGACTATGTGGCACCGGCTACTCCCGAGGAGGCTCCCGGCGCAGAGGGCCCCAAGGATTGGCTGACCACGCTGCTGCTGTGCCTGTTCCTTGGCTCTGTTGGCGCCCATCGCTTCTATGTGGGCAAGACGGGCACCGGTATCGTATGGCTGCTTACCCTGGGCTGCTGCGGAATAGGCACCATAGTGGATCTGGTCAAGATTATTGGCGGCAAGTTCACCGATAAAAAGGGAAATCTCATACAGAAGAAAAAGTAACATACAAGTATTTATTTGGAGGGAAAAATGAATAAAAGCATAAAACGCATATTTTCCATGCTGATGGCGGCAATGCTGATGCTGAGCCTGTGCGCCTGCGGCAGCAGCGCACCGGCAGATGCAGCCGGCCCCTATGACTTTGGCGATTATGAGCTCAGCTACAAGGGTGCCTGCATAATGAGCGATAGTAACGGCGAGGATGCGCTGGTAATGACCTTTGACTTTACCAACAATTCCAAGGAAAACGCCTCCTACGGCTGGACTGTATTCGAAAAGGTGGTACAGGATGGCGAGGATTTGGAGAGCACCTATGTAATTGCCGACATGGAAAACCTGACCGGCGTGACCGATGCATACTTTACAGACGTTGAGCCGGGCAATACCCTGGAGGTCAGCACCGCATTCAAGCTCAATAGCATGAGCAAGGTGGAGATGACCATATCCGACCTACTTGATGACAATGTTTACACCATCACCGTGGATCCCTCTGCCATTGAGAGGGTGGAAGGCGATTACATCGGCGTAGAAGCCGGTGCAGAGGCTTCCTATTTGGATTGGTGGAATGGCGACTGGTATGGCTGGTGGGTCATCAAGTACGGCAGCGGCGAGTATGATGAATACGACGGCTACTGGTGGGATGTATGCGCCAGAATCGAAGCAATTGATGATACAATAGGCTTCTTTGAAGTGTGGGATGTGGAGGGCAGCCCCGATGACCTGTGCGGCGCAGTGGAAGTAAGCTTCAACGAATCAGGCACCGGCGAGCATGGCACCATGTTCTCTGAGGATGGCGCATTCATGGATGACGTTCTGGAGCATGCAGACTGGATAGTTGACCCCGGCCTTATGAAGGTGGACGATCTTCTGTGCATAGATGGCACCTACGATGGCGAGGAAGGCAGCTACAGCTATGAGATATATCTCCGTCCCTGGGGCACCCTGTGGGATGACATCACCGGCGACGTGCTGCCCTATGACAACAGCCTTCCCTATACCTATGACTGGTATCTGAGCTTTGTAAACGCCGGAGCTGCCATGCCTGATTCCTTCAGCGCTACCGCTCCCGATGGCAGTAGTGCCTCTGAGCAGCAGCCCGAGGCTGCCCCCGCCGGCGAGGCGGACAATACCCCCGCAGAGGAAGCAGGCACTGCTCCCGCCGCTGCCAGCACCGGAAAAATGAAGGAGTATAATGTAGACATTAGTACCTTCTCCGATATTAAGGTCACAATGAAGGTAAGCCTCCCGGAGGGAGAGTGGTGCGTGGAAGATGTATTCAGTGAAAATGTGAAGATACACAACAGCGCCACCGTGGAGGAAAGTGGTTTCTGGACTCCGTACATCTGGATAAAGACCTTTGACGATGATGAGGTGTACGGCAGACATTCATCAAAATACACGAATGTCAAGGATACCGATGGCTATACCATAGGCGGCATTGAAATGAAGGGACGCACCGTTGATTACGTGGGATACGAGAATATGCAGGAGTATTACGGCCAGCTTCCCAACGGCGTGTGGATAAGCATCAACTTTGTAAAGCCCACCGAGGAAATACTGCCCGTTTGCTACGCTATTCTGGACACCATGAGCTTCAGCTAAAGAAAAAGGGCAATGCTGCTCCCACCCGAATTTTGGGCGGGGGCAGCAGGCTTTTACAGAAAAATAGATACCGGAGCAGCGCATATACCCCTATGGGGCGTTAGCTCCAGCGCGGAAAGAAGCGAAGGCTTCCAATGAGGAGAAACCAATATGAAGAAAAAACTGGCATTGATACTGGTGCTGTCCATGATGCTGACGCTGTGCGGGTGCGTAGTCGAAGGGCCTGCGGAGTCCTCCGCCAGCGCAAGCTATGTTCCCGGCAGCATTACTGCAAAGGCTGAGGAGGAAGCTCCCCAGCAGGAAACGGCAGCGGAAGAAACGGCCGCACAGGAAACGCCCCGGCAGGTATTTTCAAACGAGGCGGGCACATCTCTTGATGTATTGCGTGAGGAGATAAGCGCAACCTCTGCTGTATTCGGCGTAACATACCTGGGCTATCGTGACAGCTCTGATGATTCTGACCTGCATGGCTGGCTGCAGAGCGCAGTGGCTGAGCTGAAGGATTATCCCTTTATGGCTGAGCTGGATGATATGCACGTTATAGGCACAGCAGGGCATCTTTACTGCATAGTGCCCCTTGATGACGATGCATCTCTTATGGTGACCCGTGAGGATGAGGTGCTGTACAGCTCCATGGTGGGGGACCCCATACTGCTGTTTGCAAACCTTGACGGCTATTTACAAACGCTGGATACTCTGGTGTCCCTCACGGTAAGCAGTGGGGATACATACGAGTGGCAGCCCTGCCTGGATACTGCGAGCTGGCCTGAGCTGCTTATAGGGGATGAGCGGGAGGTTTTATCCTATGTCTTTACGGCGGCTTCAGATGACGGCTTTGATTATGAGGGCTGGAAGGCCGAGGGATGGACAGGCGTTCTGCCGGAGAACTTAGATGGTACAATCTGGTACACTACCACGTGGGATGGAAGCCTTACCCATCGCCTTTTCTTTATTTCTGCGGACAGGACGGAGCTTATGTGCATATATCCAGGTGAGGATGTAAAACAGGCCCTATGGGAGGGCAACTGGCAAATCGAAACGGAGCTGGATAAGCCCAGCCGCCTGCATCTCACCCTTGTGCTGACCGATGGCATGGATATGGAGGCCTATATGGATGCGGCAACAGTATCCGAGACGTATTTGGCTATGATTTCAGCTTCAGGCGAAAAGATGCTCCTTGTGAAGGAGGGCGAACAGTCGCTGCTGCATATGTTCCCTGAGGGAGTGGAGGCTGTGGAGCTGACACTGGAGCAGTACTGATCAACCCCTAAAAAGCAAAAAATCCTCCCCATGTGCCGGAGTGTCGGCAGTGGGGAGGATGTTTTTTATATTGGGGGCGGCTATACGTTCAGCAGCACCATGGCTATGAGTATAAGCCCTGCCGCCACCCATTGACGCTTTGTGAGCCGCTCCTTGAAAAGAAACAGGCCGGTAAGCGTAACTGCCACAAGGGTGCCCACGTGGCAGGAGGGGTAGAATATGGAGGCCGGGATATACTCGAGGGCCTTAAGGGTTATGCGGGCGGCATAAAAATTGGGTATGCCAAGCAGCGCACCAAACAGCACATCTGCCCGGTGTATCCTCTCATGGCGCACTATCATCAG
The DNA here is from genome assembly GCA_964392455.1 of uncultured Clostridium sp. GTDB lineage: Bacteria > Bacillota > Clostridia > Christensenellales > CAG-138 > SFEL01. The sequence continues at coordinate 118,009 of CAYMPG010000001.1, forward strand.
CAGGAATGCCATCAGCCCCGCAGATACGAATATGTACAGCAAAAACTGATCTGACAGCTGGGCGGGGCCAAATTGCTCATATATCTTGCTCATGGCATCGGCGCTGCCATTTACCAGCAGGAGCAGGGGAAGGCCAAGCCTGAACTGAACGGTGTTTTCCTCATCCTTAAGGTTGATGAGGATTATGGCGGTTATCGCCAGCAGCACGCCCACAGCCTGAAGCAGGCTGGGCCGCTCATTGAAGAATATCAATGATATGGCAAGGGGCACCAGCAGCCCCAGCTTCATGAAGGTGGAGGATAGCACCACGCCGTTTTTTCTTACATTTATCTGCAGCAGCAGGAAGGAGGAAAGGTACAGTACGCCGCCTATTATGCCCAGCAGCACCGGTGCAGCAGAGCCCCCCGGCAGCAGGGAACGTCCTGCAAGGAGCAGATGGGAGCTGGCCAATATGGTGCTGGTAAGGTAGCTTATTACCAGCCGGGGCATCTTTGAGGAGGTGTAGCTTTCGCTCAGGCGCATTACTATGGCTATCATTGCGCCAAAAAGTGCAGCAGGAATAAGGTAAAGCAAGGTCATATACATCCTATTTATATATTGACATAATTATACCATACATACTGTATAAATAAAATATATAACCCGGCCTGTACTGATAGATAAACACAAAACTTAGCGGTGCTGTTTAAATGAAAAATGCAGGGCGTATATGCCCTGCATTTATATCATGCTATAACCGGTTTAGTTGAAGTAGCGCTTCAGCAGGCCCTCAAATGCCTTGCCGTGGCGTGCCTCGTCACGGGCCATTTCGTGAACGGTGTCATGGATGGCGTCAAGATTCAGCTCCTTGGCACGCTTTGCCAGCATGAACTTGCCCTCGGTGGCGCCGTTTTCAGCTTCTACACGCATTTCAAGGTTTTTCTTGGTGCTGTCGGTAACCACTTCGCCCAGAAGCTCGGCAAACTTGGCTGCATGCTCGGCTTCTTCGTAGGCGGCCTTTTCCCAGTACAGGCCGATCTCGGGATAGCCCTCACGATGGGCCACACGGGCCATTGCAAGATACATACCAACCTCGGTGCATTCGCCGGTGAAGTTGGCACGGAGGCCTTCGATGATTTCGGGGTCAACGCCCTTGGCAACGCCAACTACATGCTCGGCGGCCCAGCTCAGCTTGGTTTCGTCTACGGGAACAAACTTATCTGCACCGGCCTTGCAGGTGGGGCAGGATTCGGGAGCGGCATCTCCTTCGTGAACATAGCCGCAGATGGTGCAACGGAACTTCATAAAACAGATCCTCCTGATATTGATATACTTCATTCGGCATGGCCGATATAAATAAATAGTAAAGCATTTCCCATTTTTTGGCAACACCTGCAAGCGCTATTTCACAGATAAAACACCTTTGGCTGACCTTGCATATTCAGCCCCCGGTTGAACTTTGTACCATGGAATGAGATAATATAAAAAAACTATACAGATGCATCCCGTATGTGGGTGGGAATGGATATAATACATGGAACTTACCGGGGAACTTTTTGCATTCATTGCTTTAGCGTGCTTTCTTGGGGCATTTGTGCAGCGTGTAAGCGGCATAGGCTACGGCATAATAGTAATGCTGTTTTTTCCGCTGGTGCTGAGCATGGGAGAGGCCACCGCCCTTTCAGGGATGGGGTCGCTGCTGCTATCCGGCCTTGTGGCGTATACCATGCGGCGCAGCGTAAGCATAAAAAAGGTGATGCTGCCCATGGCACCGTATTGCATAATATCCTGCCTGATGATGCTGCTGGTAAAGAAGGCTGCCCCGGATATACTGTTGCTGCTGCTTGGCATATCCCTCAGCGCAATGAGCGTATATCTCTATTTCTTCAGCGGCAGGATACATATACGGCCCACGTTGAAAAATGCCCTTATAGCGGGAAGCATAGGCGGGGTGCTGTCAGGGCTGTTTTCCATGGGCGGGCCGCCGGTGATGGTGTATTTCCTGAGCTGCAGCGATACAAAGGATGAATATCTGGCCAATATACAGCTTTTCTTTGTGGTATCAAACAGCATCTCAACGATTGCAAGGGTGGCGAATGGCTTTGTAACGCAGCGGGTGCTGTGGCTGCTGCTGCCCTCTGTGGCGGCAATGCTGGCGGCCTCGTATACAGGGGGCAGGGTGTATAGAAAAATCAGCTCAGAGGGCCTTAAAAGGGTGGTATACGGCGTGGTGGGCCTTTGCGGCATACTTACGGTGATACGGGCCATATAGCCTTTATACAGCAAAGAATAATGGCACATAATAACAGCCCGGACGAAAGGTTCTTCCGGGCCGATTTGTGCTTAAAGCCGGGCAGTGGATATACTGCCGTATAAATCGGAAATGAGCAGCGCTTCGCAGGAACAGCTTAAGGTGAGGCCCTTTCCGGGGGCGGGCCGGGTATCGTATGAGGTGGCTGTGAATGTGCCATTTTCCATATGCCCTGCTGCCAGGAAGGCTATGGGGTCATTTGGGCATACGGTGAGCCTGCCATTCTGCTGCTCAAGGGTAATATTGGGCATTTTACAGGAGGGCGCAGACAGGTATTCTATTTTCATGGGCTGTTGTGAAGAAAACAGCGAGGTATCGCTGTGGTGCTCCAGCAGCCTTTTTCTCAGGGTCATAAGGGCGGCGGGGGAAGCATCCGCCGCTATCCACTTCCGGCCCAGCTTTGCCGCTGTGGCGGCTGTGGTGCCGCTGCCGGAAAAGAAATCCGCAACTATATCCCCCTCCTTTGAGGAGGCAAGTATTATGCGCCTGAGCAGTGCCTCGGGCTTCTGGGTGCTGTAGCCTGTGCGCTCGGGGTCACGCTGATGCAAATGCTCTATATCCGTCCACACGTCGCTGGGGAATACCAGAGAATCCTCATAGTATTTGTACACCTTGCCGCCGGAGCGTATTGAGTAAAATACACGGCCGCTTTCATCCACCTGCTGCTTCATGTGATTGCGCCGATCTGCCCCTCTGGGGGTGCCCACGGCTTCAATATTGAAATAGCTCCCGGAGCTCCTGCGGTATACCAGTATATCGTCGTGCTTCCGGGAAAAGTGCCTGGTGGCACGGCCGCCGGATTTGTATGCCCATATAATTTCGTTTAAAAAGTTGCCCCTGCCGAATATGCCGTCCATCATCACCTTAAGGTAGGCGGCCATGCGATAATCCACATGGAGATATATTGTGCCGTCCCTGCTCAGCAAATCATGGCACAGGGTGAGGACGCCGTGCATCATCTCCATATAGGCATCCTCAGAAAGGTTATCTTCATAGGCGGGTATTTTTAGGGTTTTGCCCTTTGGTCCTGTTTTAACGGCAAAGGTATCCCCGGTGCCAAAGGGAGGGTCAAGGTATATGAGCTGCACCCTGCCTGCGTGGCTTTCAAGGAGCTTGCGCCCGGCCTCCTGAGCCTGCCCCAGCATAAATAGCCCGGGCCCGCCTGTGCTGTATATTTCGCCATTACACTCAATGGGCTGCATACATTCCCTCCTTGATATTGGCTATAAAAAAAGCGGGGAAAGCCCAGGTGGGCCTGTTTCCCCGCTGACCTGCTACATGGTAGCGCTGTGAGCATTTTTAACGTGATTTTCCATGGCTTCCTTTGCCGCCTCAGGGTTGCCCTCCTTGATGGCATTGAATACTGCCCTGTGCTCCCTGAGAGAATCATTGGGACGGCTGGGAATTGTAAGGCTGCTGGTACGGGCAATGCGGGTATTCTGGTGAAGAGATGCCAGAATATGGCTCAGCATACGGCTGCCGCAGGCCTTGTATATAAGCTCGTGAAATTCATTATCCAGCTTGGAAAGCTGCTCGGCGCCGCCACGGCCGGTATAGAAATCCATAAAGTCTATTTTTTCTGCAAGGGCATCAAGCTGCTCCTGAGTCCTCCGCTGGGCAGCCCAAAAAGCCGCCAGCCCCTCCAGCATCTGGCGGATATTGTACATATCGTCAATATCGCTCTGGGATATGGCCTGCACCACCACGCCCCTGTTTGGAATGGAAACTGCCAGCCCTTCCAGCTCAAGCTGCTTGAGGGCTTCCCTTATGGGGGTGCGGCTTACCTTGAGCTCATCGGCAAGGCGAGTTTCTACAAGGTAGTCGCCATCCTTATAGCTGCCGTCAAGTATGCCGTTTCGGATATATTCATACACCTTTGCGGTAAGGGATTGCTTGTCGCCGGGATCAAAAACCACTGTTGTGCCTCCTGTGGGGAATTGTTTATATATTGTCTTTTTGTCTCTGTGCATAATTGTATACTAAAATACAATTTTTTTCAAGTGGATAACCCCCACATTATTTCAATGGATTTTTTGACATTTTTCCCAGGGTATCCTTTGGTTTTCCTTCGCAGATACTACTATCAGCTTACTAAGATAAAATGCCGAGGTGCTGCCCTATGAAAAGATACACGATAAGCCTTATGATGCCCATTGCTGCCGCCATGCTGCTATTTGGCTGCGCTCCAAAGTATGCGGATATGGAGCAGGCCCAGAGCGCAGGAGCCACACTGGGGGAATGTATATACATAGATGGGGTGGATGTATCAGGGCTCACACCGGCAGAGGCCGTGCTGGCGGTGGAGCAGGCTCATACGGATGCCCTGAAGGAGCTGAATTATACGGTGATAGCCGGGGAGGACAGGCTGGATATAAGCGCCGCCATGCTGCCAATCAGCTTTGATACAAGAAATATGGTGATGGAGGCGCTGGAGCTTAAAAGGCACTGGCCTGAGGGGATAGAGCCGCGGAGACTGTATACCACTATGGGGGCGGAGCTTGATGAGCTGCGAAAAAGCCTTGAGGAGCTTTCGAGGGAGCTTCAGTATGAGCCTGAGGATGCATCCTTTACTTATTCTCCAAAGGGGGGCTTTGCCTACACAGAGCATCGGGACGGCCGCTCGATAGATTACGACAGGCTTTGCGGCAGCGTAATGGAGCTTATTTCCGGCAAAAAGGGTGGAGAGGTATCAGCTGTGACCCAGGCGGTGCCTGCCGGATATACCCTGGATATGGCGCAGCAGGATACTGTGCTGGTATCGGAATTTACCACCTCCTTTTCAGGCAGCACCTATGGAAAGGCAAACAGGGTATTTAATATAGTCAAGGCAGCGTCCCTGATAGACGGCAGGGTAGTAGCCCCGGGAGAGGAATTTGACACCAACGCCACCCTTGGAGACAGAAACGAAGAAAACGGCTGGAAAACCGCGGCAGGCATAAGGGATGGCACATATGTGCAGGAATACGGCGGAGGGGTATGCCAGGTATCCACCACCCTTTACAATGCCGTGCTTATGGCAGACCTTGAGGTGACTGAGCGCCACCATCATTCCTGGCCGCTGGGATATGTGGATATTGGCCGGGATGCCACTATCTCTACAGGAGGGCCAAACCTGAGGTTTGTAAACACGAGCAGTGGGCCTATCACCATATCTGCCCTGACGGATAAGGAGAAAAAAACCGTGACTGTAAGGATATACGGCAGGGCGCTTGAGGATGGGGCACACATTGAGCTGACCTCAAAAAAGACTGCCGCATTATCTTCCCCCGGCACTGAAAGGGTGTATGACCCATCCCTTGCCCCTGGGGAGAGCAAAACGGTAAGAAAAGCACGCAGGGGCAGCGTTGCCCAGACCCATAAGCTGTATTACTCTGCGGAGGGAGAGCTCATAAGGAAGGAGCTTGTAACGGAGGATAGGTACCGCTCAATATCCGGCATAGTAAATGTGGGTCCACGGCTGGAAGCCTACAGTGCTCAGGAATAGCGCAAACAAAAAACGGAGGAAGCAGCTGCTTTCTCCGTTTTTTGTGTTTATGGTGAAGCTGATTATTGATACAAATCATCAGGAGGTGGGCTTGGGCAGGCTGGGATCGCCTGTGCCTACGGTTATCTTGCCCTGTACGGCGCGGTAGCTGTCGGTATACAGCAGCTCAGAGCTATCCAGAGTACCATTAATGTACTTATCCCGGAATACCTCGGATTTGTAGCCCTTGCGTGAGGTGACGGTCTTTTCCTGATAGCCCATGGGCCATTCGGGGTTTTCCACAGTAACGGTCGCATCCGGCTCTATGGTCTCGATGACCTCGCCACGGGTCTTGTAGGTAACGCCCTCGGCCAGAGGCTCGCCATAGATGTATATGGTCATTTTATAGTTGCTCTGGTCGCAGTAGGCAAATATATAAAGGGGTGCGCCGGTATTGTTTATGAAGTTAAGGCTCTTGCCGCTGTCCACAGTGCCGGTAACGGTGGAATCAAGGCCAATGTCAGCATAGCTGGAGGGCCAGGAGTGATGATACCGCTCGGTTATTTCCACCTCGCTGCCGCAGCAGAGCAGGGCATTGTAAAGGGTGGTGGATACCTGACATATGCCGCCGCCCGCCTGCATTTCGTAGGTATTGCCGTTTACTATACCGGGGGCAAGGGGCCAGCCGCCGGACTCTGTGCGGGGGCCGATAAAGCCATTAAAGTTGAACTCCTCGCCAACCTCTATCTTGCAGCCATTGAGCAGGGTAGCGGCCTTTTGAATATTGCCCACGCGGTTTGCATTGCGGGAGCTGGAGCTGCCGCCGAAATCGGTTTCCCAGGTGGCACGGAGTTTGGTGTTTTCCTTAAGCCAGTCAAGGGAGTGGCTGGGGTTTTGTATTACCAGCTCAGGCTTTATAAGGGCCTGATAGCTGCCCTCAGACAGGGCGGTGGTAATGGAATCAAGCAGGGCTTCCTGATCCAGCACATGGCCATCCTCGCCCTCATGGTAATTGAAGGAGGGGGTGGCAGCCCATACGTTTGCTTCGGCTGAGGGCTCTACGGCGGGAGTGTCCACCGAGGAGGCTATATCTGCTATCTGCTCCTGGAGAACAGAGGCATCGGCAGTGAAGCTTATGGCAAATTCATGGCCCAGCTCCTTCAGCTCCTTTTTGGCCTTACTGTTTTCTGCGGCGGTGCTGCCCCGGCCATACAGCATGGCTTCTGCCAGCACATACTCAAGGTCTGTGGAGACCTTCATGTCAGCTCCTGTGAAAAGCCAGAGGCTGGAGCCGTAGGATACGCCTATGTTTACGCTCTTTGCCGTTTCCTCCAGCATGGGCTGTATGGCGCTGCGGGCCTCATTGAGGGTCATACCGGATACGTTTTTGCCGTTTATCACTATGCCGCTAAGGTAGGTGCCCTCGTCAAGGTAGGAGCGGAGCTTCTTTTCGCTGGGAATGTGTGTATGGCGGAAGCGCACGAAAAACACCACAGCGAGCGCTGCGATGAGTACTGCTGCAAGTATGAGCAGCTTGCGGCTGAGTGCCCTGTAGGGGTTCTTTTTTCTTCTGCGGCTGCTGTGCTGCGTGTCTGCCGATGCATCGGCAGACAGAGGACGGCTGCTGCGGCTGCGGGTATTGTTGTTCATTTATTATCTCCGTATGTACATAATTCAACCTATACATTATACTCGAATATCGCCTGGGTATCAACTGCTTTAAGGGGGCATAAGGCCGGAAAAATCTTCCGGGTAAGGCCGGGGTACTCCGGGGCTCATTATATATCGAATGAAAGGGACAGGAGGCACAATTCACAAAAAAGTATAATATTGTTTACAAAATAGTGCGCTTGTGGTAAGCGGGTATGGATAGTATAATAATAGATATACTGGCAATGATATGCCTGTACGGCATGGAAGTATATAACAAAAAAACTGTACCTAAGAAAGGAAGTATAAATTGGCATCAAAAAAACTTAAGATAATCCCCCTGGGAGGGGTAGGCGAAATAGGCAAGAACATGACCGTAGTGGAATACGGCAGCGACATAATAATCATAGACTGCGGATTGGCCTTTCCCGATGACGATATGCCGGGAATTGATGTGGTCATTCCGGATATGACATACCTTGAGAAAAATGCCCAGAATATACGGGGCATACTCATTACCCACGGCCATGAGGATCATATCGGCGCAGTGCCCTATGCTTTGCAGAAGCTGAAGGTGCCGGTATACGCCACAAAGCTCACCATCGCCCTCATTGAGCAGAAGCTCAGCGAGATAAAGGTGGATAACGTTGACCTTAACTGCGTAAGCCCCGGGGATACCATACGGCTGGGCTGCTTCAATGTGGAATTTATAAAGACCAGCCATTCCATAGCGGATGCATGTGCCCTTGCAATAAATACCCCAATAGGCACAGTGATACACACCGGCGACTTTAAGGTGGACTATACTCCAATAGACGGGGAGCCCATAGATATTGCCCGACTTGCCTACTATGGCTCACGGGGAGTGCTGGCGCTGATGAGCGACAGCACAAACGTGGAAAATGAAGGCCATACCCCCTCAGAGCGGGGCATAGGCAAGACCTTTGAGCATTATTTTGACAAGGCAAAGGGCAGGGTGATAGTGGCAACCTTCGCCTCAAATATATACCGTATCCAGCAGATTGCCGACGTGGCCATATCCTTTGGCAGGATGATATGCTTCCAGGGCCGCAGCATGGTAAAGATTGCGGAGATAGCAAGGGAGCTTGGCTATCTGCAGCTGCCGGATCAGAGCATAGTGGATGTAAATCAGCTTAAAAAGCTCAGGGATGACCAGATATGCGTCATTACCACCGGCTCACAGGGCGAGCCTATGAGCGGCCTTTTCCGTATGGCAAATTCCTCCCACAGAGTGAATGTGGGCAAGGGGGATATGGTCATAATATCCGCTTCCTCCATACCCGGCAACGAAAAGAGCGTAGCCAAGGTGATAAACCAGCTCTATCAGCATGGGGCCAGGGTGATATACGACCATATGGCGGATGTTCACGTTTCGGGCCACGCCTGCAAGGAGGAGCTGAAGCTGATGCTTACCCTTGTAAAGCCCAGGTTCTTCATACCTGTTCATGGCGAGGCAAGGCATCTTTATCAGCATGCGGAGCTTGCTGAGGAGCTGGGCATATCCGAGGATAATGTATTTATCACCGAGATTGGCGACGTGGTGGAGCTTACCCGCAATAAGGGCCGTATGGCAGGCAGCGTTACGGCGGGCAGCGTTATGGTGGATGGCAGCGGCATAGGCGACATTGGCAACGTGGTGCTGAGGGACAGAAAGCTCCTTTCGGAGGATGGCATTTTCACCGCCGTCATCACACTGAACCGGCAGACGGGCGCACTGCTTGCTGCGCCTGAGATACTTTCCCGCGGCTTTGTTTACGAAAAGAACTCTGAGGAGCTTCTTAAGGAGGCCAGGGAGCTTGTGCGCTCCAAGGCTGCCCAGTTTGAGAAGAATCACAAGAGCAACTGGGCTTCCATAAAGAACGACATCCGCAATAGCCTTAAAAACTACCTTTACGAGCAGACAAGGCGCAGGCCGATGGTGCTGCCCATAATAATCGAGATATAGAATATTTTACTTTGGAGGTATAGCTATGGTATACGATAAGGCAAATGAGCTGGCAAGGCTCATAAAGGAAAGCGATGAATACAGGGAATTCAAGACAACCAAGGAAAAGGCCTTTGAAAACGAGACCACGGCATCCCTGATAAAGGAATACCACAAGCTGCAGATATCTGCCCAGGCCGCCATGGTCACCGGCAATAAGGATGACGAATCCCTTCAGCGGCTGCAAAAGATAGGCGAGCTGCTCCAGCTCAACCATGATGCATCTGCCTTTCTCATGGCAGAATACCGGCTGAACCGCATGGTAAGCGATATTTACAAGATACTTGCAGAGGCCATAGACGTGGATCTTGGCATGCTGGAGGAGTAAATGGAAAACACCCAGAACAGCCGGGAAGGACAGGCCTCTGAAAAACTGTCTGCGGCCAGAAAGAAAAAATTCAGGCGCAGGAAGCTGATGCGGGTGCTGCGGCCGGTCATCATATACGGTGTGAGCATTGCAGTATGCTTCTTTATTGCCGGCGCTGCCATAAACTATGCGCTGGATGAATACGTGCGCCCGGTGGATAGCGACGATGCTACCCCAGTTACCGTTACCATAGAAAAGGGCAGCGGCGCCTCTACAATAGCAAAGCTCCTTTATGAGGCGGGCGGAGAAGGCAACGTGGGCCTTATAAAGAGCAAGGCGGCATTTAAGATATATGTGGATTTCACCGGCAAATCCAGCACCCTTAAGGCGGGCACATACGTACTCAGCCGCAATATGAACATTGCCCAGATGGTGGACATCATCTGCATGGGCAATCCTGCCCGGGAAACTGTGAAGTTTACCATACCTGAGGGCATGGAGGTGGAGGATATTGCAGACCGCCTTGTGGAGCTTGGCATACTGGAGAGCAGCGAGGAATTCCTTTCCCTGTGCAAGGGCGGCGAGTCCTTCAGCGAATACAGCTTTATAAATGCCGTTATCCAGAGCGAGGATAAGGATAGCAGAAAGTATGCGCTGGAAGGGTACCTGTTCCCGGATACATACGAGGTATATGTGGGAGCCTCTGCAAAGAGCATAATTACAAAAATGCTCATCCGCTTCAACGAGGTATTCAATGACGAATACATCGCCAGGGCCCAGGAGCTGAATATGTCGGTTGACGATGTGGTGACCCTTGCCTCCATGATAGAGCGGGAGGCAAAGACGGGGGACTTTGCAAAGGTATCCGCAGTATTTCATAACCGCATGAATGATGGTATGAAGCTGCAAAGCGATGCGCCCCTCAAATATATCTTCAATACTGAAAACGTGCTGGACTTTACCTCTGAGCAGATGGAGGTGGATTCTCCCTACAATACCTATAAGGTGGATGGCCTGCCAGTGGGTGCGATAGATAACCCCGGCAACAATGCCGTATACGCAGCACTGTATCCCGATGAGGAGTTTATGGAGGAGGAATACCTGTATTTCGTGCTCAAGTCCAGAGATTCCACAGAGCTGGTATTTTCAAAGGATTATGACGATTTCCTTAAGGATAAGGAGGCTTACCAGAAAAGCTGATGAATGACCTGCTTCCCGAGCTGCTTGCCCCGGCGGGCAATATGGAGCGGCTGCTCACCGCCATAGATTACGGCGCAGATGCAGTGTATGTTGGGGCTCAGAGCATGAGCCTTAGAAACTATGCCGATAACTTTACCCCTGAGCAGCTTAAGGAGGGCTGCGACTATGCCCATGCCCATGGCGGCAGGGTATATGTGGCCTGCAATGCCTTTGCCCATGATAAAGACCTTGAGGAGCTTCCTGCCCTGCTTGAGCAGATACAGGGGGCGGGGGCAGATGCCCTGATAATAAACGACCCGGGGGCCATACGGGTGGCCAGGCGCTGCGTGCCGGATATGCCGCTGCACCTTAGCACCCAGGCAAATACCCTCAATACTGAGGCAGCCCTGTTCTGGCATGAGCAGGGGGTGGAGCGCATAGTACTTGCAAGGGAGCTGTCCATTATGGAAATAGGGCAGATGCGTAAAAAGCTGCCTCAAAGCCTGGAGCTCGAGATGTTTGTACATGGGGCGATGTGCATATCCTATTCCGGCAGGTGCCTGCTGAGCAACTATCTTAACGGGCGGGATTCCAACAGGGGCGAGTGTGCCCAGCCCTGCCGCTGGCGGTATGAATTCAGAGAAAAGGGCAGCGATGGCGAGTTCTTTACCATGGAGCAGGATGATAAAGGCACATTCGTAATGAATTCACGGGACCTGCGCCTTATAGAATACCTGCCCCAGATAATAGACGCCGGCGTCATGAGCCTGAAGATAGAGGGGCGCATGAAGTCCATCGCCTATGTGGCAACGGTGGTAAATGCATACCGAATGGCCCTTGATGAATACAGCCGTAGCAAGGCGCTTGGCATACCATACAGGGTGCCGGAGCTTATAATGAATGAGCTGGAGCTTGCATCCCACCGTCCCTACACTACGGGCTTTGCCCTTGGTCACCCTGGAGCGGAGGGGCAGGAAACGCAAAGCGGCGGCTATATTGCAGATGGAGCCATTGCAGCCGTGGTGCTTTCCTACGATAAGGATAGCGGCACTGCCCTTATTGCCCAGCGCAATAAGTTTACCAACGGAGAGGAGCTTATGATACTTTCCCCGGGGGATATAGGCAGGAGCTTCGTTGTAAATGGTATGAAAAATACCGACGGCGAGCCGGTGCAGAGTGCTCCTCACCCAAAGGAAAGGCTGTATATCGGCTGCAATCAGCCGGTAAGGCCGGGAGACATACTTAGAAAAAAGAACCAATAGCACTTAAAAAGCGCAGCCCTCTGTGGGGCAGCGCTTTTTGCATACGGTACAGGCATAAATCCTTGCATTGAAACGGCATATTTGCTATCATTACGGTCGATGAGCGGCGGGAAATATGCCCTCAGGTAGCTAATATATGCAATATAAATATACCTTAAAACGATCAGGAGGATATAATTTATGAATAACAAAAAGAAAACCATAATTGCCGTAATAGTGGCGCTGGTGCTTATAGCGGCGCTGGCAGTCTGCTGGCTGGCCTTTGGGGATAAGCCCGGGGAAGGCGAAAAGACCATAACCGTGCAGGTGGTTCACCTGGATGGGGAGAGTGGCGAATGGGAGATACGGACAGACAGTGAAAACCTCAGGGGCGCCCTGGAAAGCATAGACCTTATTGCAGGGGATGACAGCGGCGCTACCATGTTTGTGACCACGGTGGATGGCTATACTGCGGATAGCACCAGGGAGGAATGGTGGTGCTTCACAAAGGGCGGAGAAATGCTGATGACCGGCGTGGATGATACCATGATAGCCGATGGGGACAGGTACGAGATAACTCTTACTACAGGATATGAGTGGTAACAGGCTGACCCCCCGGGAAATGGCTGTGCTGGCCATGCTGGGGGCTATTACCTTTGCCTTTAAGGTGGCTATGATGGGTCTGCCAAATATCCACCCTGTGGCCCTGTTTATGATAGCGGGCACCATATATTACGGCTGGCGGATGCTGTATGCCGCACTGGTGTACGTTATGCTGGAGGGGCTTGTATACGGATTTGGCATATGGTGGATATCATATCTATACATATGGCCGCTGCTGGTGTGCATCACCATGCTGTTCAGGGGAATACGGGGAAGGCTGTTCTGGGCGGCTGTGGCAGCGGTATTTGGGCTGTGCTTTGGCGCACTGTGCGCCATACCGTATCTTATTACCGGCGGATGGTCAGCCGCATTTGCCTATTGGGTGAATGGCATACCCTTTGACCTGCTCCACTGCGGGGGCAATTTTGCAATGGTATTTGCGCTGCTGCCCGGGCTGCTCAGGGCCCTTGAGCTTGCAGCAGGGGAAAAGGCCGGATAGGCGGCTATTGGTATTGCTGACGGTTGTTGCTTTATACCCTGCTTGCACAGGCAGGACGGGTGCTGTAATATTATCCGAAGGAGAACAGGGGGGCCTGTTCGGCATTATATCTGCATTTTCAGCATAAATTGATACACCAACTGTAAAACGGCGGAGGTGTTCGATCATTATGCTGGAGGCAATACTTAGTCTGCTTGGCGGGATATTCGCTTTTGCGGGTCATATAGGCGGCGGGAATTCATTTCCCGAGCCCCTTTCGCCTCAGGAGGAGAAGGAGTGTCTGGCCCGGCTGGAAAAGGGAGACCCGGAGGCCCGCAGGCTGCTTATAGAGCACAACCTTCGCCTCGTGGCCCACATAGCAAAAAAATACACCACACCCCGCCGTGATGCGGATGACATAATATCCATAGGCGTGGTGGGGCTCATAAAGGCCGTATCCACCTTTAACGCACAGCGGGGGAATACCCTTGCAACGTATGCAGCCCGATGCATAGAAAACGAAATACTCATGTCCCTGCGTACAGAGAAGAAGCAGGCGGGGGAGGTATCCCTGTATGACCCCATAGGCGTGGATAAGGACGGAAATGAAATATCACTCAGCGAGGTACTGGGCTCTGATGGGGATGAGGTGCATAACGCCGTGGAGCTTACCGTGGCCGGCGAATACCTTAAGGACGCTATGGCAAGGGTGCTGACAAAAAGGGAGCAGCGGGTGATAGAGCTAAGATATGGCCTGCACGGCGGTCGGCCTGTGCCCCAGCGGGAGATAGCGCGGCAGCTTGGCATATCCAGAAGCTATGTATCCCGCATAGAGAAAAAGGCCCTGACCAAGCTCAACAAAGACCTTGCAGACAAATAAATATGTTTTATTTATACGGATTTATACGGAGGAAGAAGTGACAATACCAAAATTTGGCCCGGCGGGCAATAGCGACAGCTTTTATCAGGAGGGCTTTTCAGCCAGCGTGGATATGCCAAAATGGCTGAAGGCAAGAGAACTGGATGCATTCGAATACTCATTTGGCAGAGGGATACGGCTGGGCGCTGAGGGCGCAGCAGCCATACGGGCAGAGGCGGAAAAATACGGCATACAGCTTAGCGTTCATATGCCGTATTTTATAAACCTTGCCACTGAGGATGAGGAGAAAAAGGTAAAGAACATAGGCTACTTTGTGGATTCATTGAAAATTGCCGAGGCGCTGGGCGCAAAGCGCGCAGTGTTTCATCCGGGCTCTGCCACAGGCGGAGACAGGGGCGCAATACTTAAGCGCGCCAAGGGCTTTTTCAGGGAAATAATCAGGGTGCTGGATGATATGGGGTTGATGAATGTTACCCTCTGTGCAGAAACCATGGGCAAGATAAATCAGCTCGGTAGCCTTGAGGAAGTAATAGAGCTGTGTAATGTGGATGAGCGGATATGGCCTGCCATAGATTTTGGGCATCTCCATTGCAGGGGCCTGGGTGCCATAAACTCCAAGCAGGATTATGTGGATATACTGGACAAGCTGGAAAACGGCATAGGCCATGAGCGCACCCGCACAATGCACGTGCATTTTTCCCGCATAGAGTTTACCAAGGGCGGAGAGAAGATGCACCATACCTTTGCGGATGTGCAGTACGGCCCGGAGTTTATGCCGCTGGCAGAGCTTGTGGCAGAGCGGGGCTATGAGCCGGTTTTTATCTGTGAGTCCAAGGGAACAATGGCCGAAGATGCGAAAAGTATGAAAGATATGTATTTTTCCGCTATAAACAGCTTGTTGAAATAGTATCGGATGTGGTAGAATATATGAGGTTATAATCTCCACATGTGCCTTATGGATAAGAGTGTGGATAGGATAAACGAAAAAACATTTACTATTTTACTTTGGAGGTAAATCCTTATGATCATGGCTGGCGATTTCAGAAAGGGCGTTACTGTGGAGATCGACGGGCAGGTTTGGTCCATTGCTGACTTTCAGCATGTAAAGCCCGGCAAAGGCGCCGCTTTCGTACGCACCCGCCTCAAGAACGTTATGACCGGCGCTGTGCTGGAGCGCACCTTCAGCCCCACCGATAAGTATCCCAAGGCTCACATTGAGACCAAGGAAATGCAGTACCTGTACAATGACGGTGAGCTGTACTACTTCATGGATACCGAAACCTATGAGCAGCTCCCCCTCAACTACTCTCAGGTAGAGGACGCTATCAGCTACATTATCGAAAATGACAACGTGACCGTGCGCTTCTACAAGGGCAATCCCTTCTCCGTACAGGCTGCCAACTTTGTCACTCTGACCATTACCGAGTGCGAGCCCGGCGTTCGTGGCGATACTGCTACCGGCGCAAATAAGCCCGCCACACTGGAGACCGGTCTTAAGATCACTGTTCCCCTGTTCGTAAATGAGGGTGATAAGGTTCGTATCGACACCCGCACCGGCGAATATATGGAGCGCGTATAGTAAAGCCTAACAGAAAAGCAAGGAGGTCAACTATGGGTTACATGAAGGAAAAAGTGGCATACCTCAGGGGTCTTGCAGAGGGCATGAACATTGGCGAGGAAGGCCAGGGCAAACTGCTCAATGCTATCATTTCCACCATGGATGAGATGGCCGGCGCAATCGATGAAAACGAAGCCGCCATGGCCGAGGTGGATGAGTGCCTGGATGATATCTATGACGAGCTGGATGATCTGGACGATTATCTGGGAGACATCTTCGGAGATGATGACGACGAGGATGACGAGTTTGATGAGGATGACTACGTAGAGCTGGAGTGCCCCGAGTGCGGCGAATCTATCTACTTTGACGAGGCCATGCTGGAGTGCGGTGAGGAGCTTCTCTGCCCCAACTGCAACGCTGTGCTGGTGCCTGTGCTTGAGGAAGATGAGGAGGACGACGAGTAGGCTCTTCGTCTCTGTAACGGCTTGAACCCAGGATTATAAAGTGCCTGCGCTGTGCCGCAGGCACTTTTTACTGGATTACATGAAAAACGGAGGATAGATGAATCAGGCATTGATGGACGGGCTTGCGGCACTGGCGGGCTATCTGCTGGGAAATGTACAGTTCGCAGTGATATTCAGCCATATGCTGCACCATGACGACGTGCGCCACCATGGCAGCGGCAATGCGGGCAGCACCAATATGCTCAGGGTGTACGGCATCAAGGCCGGCGTTATCACCTTTATAGGGGATCTTATAAAGGGGGCCGGTGCGGTGCTCATAGGCCGGGCGCTGGGCGGCCACGATGCGGCCTACTGGGGTGCCCTGGGCGTGGTGATAGGCCATTGCTGGCCGGTGCTTTTCCGGTTTAAGGGCGGCAAGGGCGTGGCGTCATCACTGGGGGCGGCAATGATGCTCAATCCCGGGCGGGGCGCGCTGGTGGCTGTGCTGGGCGGCATAGTGGCGGCGGTGAGCCGCACAATTTCACTGGCATCCCTTTCGGGCTTTGCAGCGTACTTTGTGCTGACGCTGATATTTGGCGATAGCCTGTGGGAAAAGATAGCAATCAGCATACTGTTTATAATAGTGCTGTATCGCCACAGGGAGAATATCGCAAGGCTTGTGCAGGGCAGCGAGTCCACGGTGCTTACGGGCGAGGATAAAAAGAACAACGAGTAGGCTTTAGGCAAAAAAATGAGCCTTTGCCGCCTGTATGAGCTGACGGGCGGTGTTTTTCTTCCCATTTGAAAAATTGAATAATGACGGTCTCCATGTGAATTGATTATCTGCGGCATAAAATCTACCATGTTCCGGGTCGTGTAACAAAACATTATACGGAGGACGTCAAGCAATGGCCACAGAAAAGATATACGGCTATATCAGGGTATCTACCAAGGAGCAGAATGAGGACAGGCAGTATATTGCCATGAAGGAATTTGGCATCGGAGACAGGGACATTTTTATGGATAAGCAATCCGGCAAGGACTTTAACCGGCCGGCATACAGGCGGCTGATGAGGCTGCTGAAGCCGGGGGATGTGCTGGCCATAAAAAGCATAGACAGGCTGGGGCGAAATTACGAGGAAATAATCGAGCAGTGGCGCATGATAACCAAGATACGGGGCGCAGCCATAGTGGTGCTGGATATGCCGCTGCTGGATACCCGCCAAAAGGGCAAAGACCTGACAGGCACCTTCATTGCAGACCTGGTGCTGCAAATACTCAGCTACGTGGCCCAGACGGAGCGTGAATTCATGCGGCAGCGGCAATCAGAGGGGATAGCGGCGGCCCGTGCGAGGGGCGTTCGCTTCGGCAGGCCGCCCATGCAGAAGCCCCCTGCCTTTGAAATGTTCAGGCAGGCATGGCAGGATAACGAAATATCCGCCCGGGAGGCGGGCAGATGTCTGGGCGTGGATCACAAAACATTCATATCATGGGTAAACCAGGCTGAAAAGGAAAAGGCCTGCGGATAGCCTGCAAAAATAGCAGGGATGGCGTACAAAAGGCCCTGCACAGGTAGATTTCTTTGCACTTTGCTATTATTATAATGAATGAAAAATTCAGCTCTGCATAGGCAGGGTTGTTTGCTTATGGGAAAAATATTAAAAAAGGCGGTATATGCCGCCTTTTAATTCTTTTTGGCTCAGTGCACGCCGGAAATCGCCCTTTCGCCAAAGCTGTTATCCACCAGCGTTTCAAGCTCCACCCGGCCGGTAAGCTCCCCGGCGCCCTCCATAATATCCTGCAGCCGGGAGAAGGCCTCCGCCGTCATGGTGGGCACATGGGTCCAGGAATCTGTGGCCCGGTAGCTCTTGGCTACCATGGCAAGGGTATCCATATCCGTATCCGGGAAATAGTCCTGCATTGCCGCCGCCACCTCCTGATCCGTGGCCTTCCATACCCAGCACTGGGCCCGGTATATTGCCCGCACAAAGGCCTCCGCAAGCTCCGGCTCCTCGGCTATGGTCTGCTGGCGCATCATGAAGGCGGTATAGGGCACCTCGCCGCTTTCCAGGCCCATGTTGGTGAGGATATGCCCCTTGCCCGCCGCCTCAAAGGCAGAGGCCACCGGCTCAAAGAGGGTAACGTAATCCCCGGTGCCGCTTTCAAAGGCGCCGCCCATAAGATTGAACTGGATATTGCTTATCACCTCCACGTCCCTGCCCGGCTCCAGCCCGTGGGCACGGAGCACGTACAATAGCGTCATGTAGGGCATACCGCCGGGCCTGCCGCCTATCACCGAGCGGCCACGGAGCTTTTCAAAGGAAAAATCCTCATCGGCCTCCCGCCCCAGCAAAAATGACCCATCCCGCTTGGTAAGCTGGGCGATTATCATGGGATGCTGCTCCTTGCCCTGATTTACCACATATATGCCGGTTTCCGGGCCCATCAGCGCCACATCAGCGTCCCCCGAAAGGAGGGCGGTCATGCTGGCATCGCTGCCGCCGCCTGTAACGATATCCACCCGGAGCCCCTCCTGCTCAAAGAAGCCCATGGAGCAGGCCGCATACAGGGGGGCGTAAAATACCGAGCGGGTCACCTCATTGAGCGTAATGGTACGCAGGCCCTCCTCAGCGGGGGCGCAGCCCCAAAGGCACAGGGAGAAAAGCAGAGCCATTATTGCCGCCGTAAGTTTCTTCATATAAAGCTATGACCTCCAAAGGGTTTGTTGCTCCATAATATTGCGGGGCGGGGAAAAATGTGCATCAAAAAACGCCCCCACATCCCGAAGGAAGGAGAGCGTTTGGTGGAAGGGCTGATTTGTTACTTATTTCTTGCCCGGCTCAGAATCAGCACTGTCCAGAGCGTACTGTATGCACTGCAATACTGCATCGGTAAAGGATACGTTGCTGCCCTTGGCAAGCTTATTAAGCCTGTCCGCCATGTGCTGGGGCATACGGATTGACTTGGTTACGGTATCATCTCTTGGCTTGATTTTGAACATGGACAATTACCTGCTCTCTTTATAGATTTAGAATCCAAGCCATGCTGCAATGGTGGCAAAGAGGGGCATATCGCCGGTCTTGGGGATAGCCACTGTGCTGCAGTAGGCGGATGCATCGGGAGTAAAGCTGATGGTAACGCTGGTGCTGTTCCACTTGGCGGTGATCCACTTTGAATCGGGCTTAAGGCAGCTTACGGTAAACTCACGGCCGTCGCCAACGAAGCTGACGGGCTGGCCGTCTATCTCCACGCTGGTGGGTGCGGCAGATTTGGAGCTGCCGAAGCTGTTCCCCCTGATATACCACAGGTCTATGCCGGAGGAGGAGGGAGCGGTGATGGTGATCTTTGCGGTGACGGTGGCAAGGGTCTCTGTACCATCAGAATTCTTTATCTCAATATCCCCGGAGTAGCTACCGGCAGGCAGGCCAGCCTTGGGCTTGACCCTGAGCTTGAGGGTACCGAGAGAAGCAGAATCTCCACCAGCACCAAGGCCATCATCGTCTACGCCACGGCCCCTATTCATGGCCATGTCAGGGTCGCTCACGTTTGCTGCGATAACGGGGTCGGAAGGGGGCGTGTCAACAGGGTCGGTAGAGGGGTTGGCAGAGGGATTGGGATTTATTTCCTCATACTCAAAGTATTTGTTGAACTCTGCACTGGGGAACAGGAAAACAGGTATGTTTTCCTTGCCGAGGTTTTTGATGGTAGTCTCCAGGCTCTTGCTGGCGTAGTCGGAGCCCAGGGTGTGGGAGCCGAAGTCCAGGATGGAGGGGGTTGCAGATACGCCGGTGACAGTGGCACCTTCGTCCTGATTGCCTATGTCCTTAGAAACAGTGGTGTTGTTTTTGTTGTTTGTGAGGGTAACTTGCTGACCATTCGCTACAGTACCTATGAGGCCGCCTATTATACCATCCTGTCCGGATATGCTTCCGGCAGCGGAGCAGTTCTCGAAGCTGATGGGCCTTGCATTATTATTATTATTAGAATGAGCGGCCGAACCAACGAAACCACCGGCGATGGCATTGCCAGCGTCAATGCTTACATTGGTTGAGCTGTTAGTGATTTTATGATTGCTTCCGGAACTCCAACCAAGGTCTCCCATAAAACCGCCTACACGAGTAGTATTAGCAGATGCTTCTTTCGCTGTTATCTTGCCGGAAACACTGCTATTGGAGATAGTAGTCTGAGCTCCCGGAACACCAACAAGGCCGCCTACACGTATGGATTCAGTTCCGCCCGCGCCGTGCACAGTAATGTCCAAATCGGACACATTAAAGTTATTGATTATAATACTGTTGCCTGATGTCTGAGTTTGTGAGGCAATGCCACCCACGGCAATCTCTGAATTGGCAATAGTTTTAACATCGACGGTGAACTTTTTGACTGTATTCCCATTCAAGGTGCCTGACCCTGATAGAGCGCCGGCAAATCCGCCAAAGCCGAAATACTTTATATCTGTTGGCGATGCCGTTTCTATCTTAAAGCTTTCAACGGTGCAATTTGTTACCTTGCTGGTAGGCAGATTCAGATAACCACACAGGCCGCTTACAAAACTGGTTTTTGTACCACCACCGCTTACTGTGGCAGTAACATTTCGTACAGTTACGTTAGTAACTGTGCCATCCACACGGCCTGCCAGAGTGCCCAACCATGTCGATTTTTCAGTACCAGCAGTTATTTTTACTGTGATGGTGACATCACTCAAAGTGAGGTCATGAACATTGGAGCCGGAACCGAGCTGAGCAAAGAAACCAAAGTACTGAGCAGAGGCGGTATCAAGAACGGTGGCGTCGATTTTGAAATTGCTGATGGTATGGTTGGCACCATTGAATTCGCCCTTGAAATAATGGCCGCTGGTTCCTATTGGCGTCCAAGTTGCGCCGCCAAGATCTATATCATTAGCCAGGGTAATGGTTTTGCCGGAAAAATCGTTGCCACCATTTACAGCATCTGCAAAAGCCTGAAGGTCTGCTGCGGTGGATATGGTGTAATCAACAGGGTCACTGGTTAAATTCCATGCCATTGCCGGAACCATTGCAAGCAGCATCACTGCCGCAATAATCAACGAAAGGCACTTTTTCATGTACATATTCCTCCCAAGATAACTCATTTGAGTTAGATAAGCTAAGAGTAATACACAATGCCCCAAAAGTCAACTCAAAAGAGGTAATTTTTTACACCATAAAGCGTCATTATACATAGGAGGGCTTTATACAATCATTTTTACAGTATATTAGCAAGGAGAATAAAATTGACCATAGGTATGGCCGTAAAGCAGCGGATACTGGAGCTGTGTCAGGAGCATCGCATTACAGTAAACAGGCTGGCCACCATGAGCGGAATAACCCAATCTACGCTTAATAACATAGTTTCCGGGCGAAACAACAGCGCCACCGTGGCCACGATAAAAAAGATATGCGATGGGCTGAATATTACGATACAGGACTTTTTCGCAGCCGATTGTTTCAAAAATCTGGAGCAGGAAATAAGATAAAAATACATTATAATTATAAAAAAACAGCATAATTATAACAAAAAGCAGCGGCCGACAGACCGCTGCTTGTATTTGTGTAGGTTATACCTGAGGGGCAAAAATGGGGGCATCAGGCCCCGGAACGCACGAACTGAGTGCGCCCATAGTGCACCAGCGCCACAAATGAGAACACTACCGACAGGCCAAACACCGCCGTGCTCAGGCTGCCGATGGCGGCGAAGATGGGGGCAATATCCAGCGCCTTTAAAAGGGCCATGATAATGCTGGCGCTGAAAAGGGAGGTGGCAGCCTTGCCGAAGAAATCCGAATAGGCCACGGTGCGCCGGCGGAGCATGATGAACCCGCCCAGCATCATGAGGGCTTCTTTTATTATGACGGCAATGAGCAGATACCCGGGAATCCAGCCCGCAGAGTAGAAGCAGGCGGAGATGACGAGGAGGGTTATCTTATCCGCCACGGGGTCAAGTATTTTACCCAGGTTTGATACCCACCCGAAGGCACGGGCGAGGGCGCCATCCAGCACATCCGTCAGCATGGATATGCCGAAGGACACGCAGCAGGCGGTATAATCCTGCTTCATGAAAAACCAGGCAAACACCCCTGCGATGAATATTCGGGTAGAGGTAAGTATATTTGGCAGATGTTTCATTATTTTTCCTCAGCACAGTATTATGGCATTATTATATCATAAAGATACTCCCTGTATCCAGAAATGGCAATGGGTGGAAGGTGAAAGAATTGAAAACTCGGCTCAATAATGGAAAAACCATGGCAAAGTGCGTACATTTTTTAAAATGGAGGGTTATCTCGTTGACAGGGCGGGGCCTAAAGGATAAAATAGATAAGGTTATAAACCCGCTTGATAAAGGCGAGCCTTTGCCGCCCAAGCTACCAACATACATTAAGGAGATAAGCTATGCGTAAAAACATCCGTACCCTTCGCCTTGCGGCGGCAGTCATGACGCTGGTCATGGCCATGATGGCCCTGGTGGGCTGCAGCGCAGTGGTAACTGATCCTGTGGTCGCCAAGGTAGGGGACGTTGAGATCAAGTATTCCACCTTTTACAATGCTTTCAGCACCTATGCCCAGTATGGCATAATCGATACCAGCACCGCCGTCACCGCCAAGGAGGGCCGTGACATGATAATGGAAATGCTGGTGGATTCCGTAGTGCCTGTGGCACAGGCCCGTGCAGAGGGCATCACCCTCACCGCCGAGGAGACCGAGGCAGCGGAGGCCGATGCAGTTGCCACCATGGAAGGCTATCTGAGCAGCTACCTTGACGATACCATCGAGGACGAGGCAGAGCGCCAGGCAGCCGCCATAAAGGCATTTGACGAAGCCTACAAGGCCGCCGACTTGACCTATGCCGGCCTCACTGAGGACATGAAGGCCGAGTATATCGACAATGCCAAGGGCAACAAGCTCCTTGAGAGCGTGTATTCCACCATTGCCGAGCCCACCGATGAGGAAATCCAGGCCCGCTACGATGAGGAGCTGGCACAGGACGTGGAGACCTATACCGCCAACCCCAGTCAGTATTACAATGACGATTTCTACTATGTATACTATGGCAACCTGCGCCCCCTGCAGGCCCCTGAGGGACTGTACTACGTAAAGCACATTCTCATCAAGAATGCTGAGACTGCCGACGAGGAGGATGCCGAGAGGGATTACGAGGCCATTGCAAAGGAAGTGCTGGCCAAGGTAAACGCCGGAGAGGACTTTGAGGCCCTTATCGAGGAATACAACGAGGATCCCGGCATGGCATCCAATCCTGAGGGATACATCATCGGTGCCGATTTCGAGGGCATATATGATGAGGCCTTCCAGCTTGCAGCAGCAGAGCTGAAGAACGAGGGGGACGTTTCCGGCCTTGTAGAGGGCACAAACGGCATCCATATCATCAAGCGCTATGGCAACGTAAGCACTGACCCCGTCACTCTGGATGAGGTGAAGGATGAAATCAAGGAAATGATCCTCAGCGACCTTAAGAACGATATGTACACCGAAAAGGTAGCCGAGTGGAAGGAAAGCCTTGAGATAGTCACCTACGACAAGCGCGTGCAGTACGTGGGCGTAAATCAGTAATAAACCCCGAATACAGCGCCGCCGGGAGCGAATGAGCCCGGCGGCGTTTTTATGTTGATTTTTGCGGCGGGGTTATGTATGCTAATGTAAGAAACGGCCTGAATGGAGAAGAAAACAACCATGACAAAGCGAGCTTATTACGATAACGGCGCCCTCACCTGCCGGGCAACTGTACTGGACTGCGTTGCGGTGGAGGGGGGCTATGAGATACTTACGGACGTTACCTCCATATTCCCGGAAAGCGGTGGGCAGCTTTCGGATACCGGCCGCATAGGCGATGCGGTGGTATCCCATGCCCGTGAGGATGGGGAGCTGGTGTGGCATCTGGCGGACAGGCCCCTCGAAAAGGGCGCGGCTGTCACCATAGAGGCAGATGCGGAGCCAAGGGAGGACCATACCTGCCAGCATAGCGGGGAGCATATACTTTCCGGCCTTGCAAGCAAGCTCTTTGGCGCAGTAAACGTGGGCTTCCATATGGCGGAGGATTATGCCACGATAGACCTGGATACCCCCCTTACCCATGAGCAGATACAGCAGCTCCAGCGGGAGGCAAACAGGGCTGTGCAGCGGAATCTGCCTGTTACCTCAGTGGTGGTGCAGGGGGAGGAGCTGGAGAATATACCCCTCCGCAAGCAGGCAAAGGGCCTCAGCGGGGATATACGCATAGTGTATATGGATGGCGGGCAGGTGGATTCCTGCACCTGCTGCGGCACCCATGTGGCCACCACAGGGCAGGTGGGCTATATAAAGATAACCGCCCACATGAAATACAAGGGCGGCACCAGAATGTGGTTTGCCTGCGGCATGAGGGCCGTGGAGGATTCACTGAAAAATCAGGATATAGTGGATACCCTTGCTGTGCGCTTCAGCGCAAAGGCGGAGGACGTGGTTTCTGCGGTGATACGCCAGGGGGATGAGCTCAATGGGGCAAAGCATCAGCTCAGGGAGCGCACCCAGCAGCTTCAGCGGTATGTGGCAGAGGAGCTTCTTAACGGGGCCGAGAGCATCAATGGCGTAAGGCTGGTGGTAAGCCTACAGCAGGGCACCCAGATGAACGAGCTTAAGACGCTTGCAGAAAGGCTTTCAGGCGAGAGCGATGTGCTGGCGGTGCTGTTTTCCAGGAATGGAGATACCCTTATGTATCAGCTTACCCGGGGCAAGGCCGTGGGCCACAGCGCAAGGGAGCTTATCCAGGCGGTAAATGCGGCAGCAGGCGGCAAGGGCGGCGGCAGAGATGAGCTTGCCCAGGGCAGCGCGCCTCTGGGGGCGGCAGCGGACGTGGAGGGCACAGTGGAGCAGATAAGAAGCTACTGCCGGGCGGTGCTGAGGGGCTGACAAGTCAAAATATATAGATAAAATCTAAAAAATACATTGACAAAAACCCGTGGTATGATATAATAACCCACGGTAAAAGCAGAAGCAGCCCGCTTCTCACCCGCCGACGATGCAGTCAGGCGTGGTATCAAGGCAATGATAACCTTATGGGTTTAGTGTGTTCAGCGGGTAGTTTCTGGCCCGCTGAATTTTATTTTATGGAGGTGTCCACCATAGCCAAGGAAGAACTTCAAATCAATGAAGAAATTCGCGATAAGGAAGTGCGCCTTATCGATGAAGAAGGAAACCAGCAGGGAGTCGTTCAGCTGGATGTGGCTTTCCGCATGGCCGATGAAGCAGGGCTGGATCTTGTAAAGATAGCTCCTCAGGCCACCCCGCCCGTATGCAAGATAATGGACTACGGCAAGTACAAGTTTGAGCAGGGCAAGCGCGAAAAGGAAGCCAAGAAGAACCAGAAGGTAATCGAGGTAAAGGAAATTCGCCTTTCTGCCACAATCGATACCCACGATATGGAAGTTAAAGCCAAGGCTACCGAAAAGTTCCTCAAGAACGGGGACAAGGTCAAGGTGACCATTCGCTTCCGTGGCCGTCAGATAAAGCATGGCGACCTGGGCCTGGATGTGATGGACGCTTTCTACGAAATGGTCAAGGACAGTGCTGCGATAGATCGTCCTGCAAAGCAGGAAGGCCGC
>CAYMPG010000002.1:0-106182 GCA_964392455.1 uncultured Clostridium sp.
CTCCGTTGCCTCCGGCGGCGGCACCGGCCGTACCCTCCATCCCGATAACATGGCAGCCGGCCCCTCCTCCTATGGCATGACCGACACCATGGGCCGTATGCATTCTGACGCTCAGTTTGCAGGCAGCTCCTCTGTGCCCGCCCACGTGGAAATGATGGGCCTCATCGGCATGGGCAATAACCCCATGGTAGGCGCAACCGTAGCCGTAGCCGTGGCAGTGAGCCAGGCCAAGTAAATAAGCTTACCGATAAGTATAAAGGCACCCTGAAAGGGTGCCTTTTTACTTGATGCAATAAAGCAGGCGGGGAGGATATTATCCTTCCCGCCTGAAGCATTTTGGTATGGGGCGCTATACTTTACAGCTGGTACAGTGCGCTGAACTTTTCCTTCAGGTGCGCTATAAGGTACTTTGCGCTGAGGGTCTCGCCGGAAATGGAGGTGATGAGCTCATCGGGGGTATAGAGGGCACCGAAGCGGTAAATATGCTCCTGCTTCCACTTGTAAATGGCGGCAAGGTCGCCCTTGGCCAGCAGCTCATCAAAGGGCAGCTCCTTCTTGAGGACGGAGCTGTACTGGGCATTGTACATATTGCCCAGGGAATAGCTGGGGAAGTAGCCAAACTGGCCCATTGACCACTGGATATCCTGCAATATGCCGGACTTGTTATCGGTGGGGCGGAGGCCGGTGTATTCCTGCATCTTGTCATTCCACAGGCGGGGCAGGTCTTCCACCTTTACGCGGCCCTCAAATACATCCCTCTCCAGCTCATACCGCAGCAGAATATGCAGATTGTAATTCAGCTCGTCGGCCTCCATGCGAAGGAGGGAGCGGCCGCTCTTATTAACTGCACGGTACATCTGCTCGGGGGTCACGCCCTTGAGCTGCTCGGGGAATATATCTGCAAGGCGGGGCAGCATGAAATCCCAGAAGGAACGATTGCGGCCTACGATATTCTCCCAGAAGCGGGATACGCTTTCGTGCATGGCGGAGGCAAGGCCACAGCCTATCACGGTGCCATCAAGGCTGCGGTCGTAGCTCTGCTCATAGAGGCCATGGCCGCCCTCGTGCAATGTGCTGAACACTGCGGGCAGGAACTGGGTATCGTAATAGTGGGTGGTAAGGCGCACATCATCCAGGCCAAAGGCGCAGGTGTAGGGATGCTCGCTTTCAGCGATGAGGCCGCGGCTGGTATCAAAGCCCATGCAGTCCAGTATCATGGCGGCCATCTTGCGCTGCTGCTCTACGGGGTAAATATTCTTTGTGAACCCATCGTCTATTACCACGCCGGATTCGGATACGGCCTTTACCAGAGGTACTATGCCCTCTTTAAGGTCTGAAAACAGGCCATCCAGTCGCTCCACGGTCATGCCTTCCTCACGGTAATCCAGCATTGCATTGTAGGGGCTGCCCTCGTAGCCCCAGCAATCCATCATGCGCTTGCTGTATTCAAACATATTGGTGAGGTGGGGTTTGTACAGCTCCCAGTCATCGGTGCGCTTTGCAACTTCCCAGGCAGCCTCGGAGCGCCCCTGAAGGACGGAAAACTCATCAAAAAGCTCTGCGGGCACGGATACTGCCCTGTCATGGCGGCGCTTGAGCTCACGCACGCAGGCACGGTCTGTTTCGCTGAGCTTATCGCTGTGGGCACTAAGGTAATCCAGAGTTTCGTGCATTTCCCTGGAGCAGAGTATGCTGTTTTCATTTGCGGAGGCGTAGCCTATCACGTCCGCACGGGCCAGTGAGGCCTTCCTGGGGGTCATGGCACGCCAGTCCCAGGAGATTATCTGCACGGCGTTGCTTGCAGCAATGTAATCGTGCTGGAGCTTGTAAAACTTCTGCAGGTAATTATCAAAAGTCATGGTATGTATCCCTTTCTGTGTTTACCAGTTGATAAAGGAGGCGCCGGCAGGGGCGGTGCCGAAGGACAGGGGGGAGAAGCGGGGGCGGTTATCTCCTGCAATGGAGGACAGCACCAGGCTGCCGCCCTTTACCACCATATCCACGTTCCTCAGGTGGCTTATCACCTCATCGGGCTTGCCATTGAGGGCAATAAGGTCTGCCTCCTTGCCCACCTCCAGTGTGCCGGTGACATTATCCACGCCGCACAGCTCTGCGGATACACGGGTGGCAGAGCAGAGGGCATCCATGGGAGCCATGCCTGCCTCCACCAGCAGCTCCACCTCGCGGATGGTGGCATTGGTGCCATCCAGAGGATCGCTGGGCAGCAGGTCTGTACCTACGGCGATGCGTGCGCCCGCTGCAATTGCGTTGGCGGCGGACTGCATATGCTTTTTGCCTATCTCGCGTATCTTCTCAATGTGATAGCGGGGATTATTATGCTTTTCAAGGTAATCGCAGGAGGCGGATACTGCCAGCGTGGGCACAAGGTATGCATCGGAATCTGCCAGTATGCGGGCGGTTTCCTCATTCATCAGGTAGCCGTGCTCAATGGAGATAACGCCGCAGCGTATGGCTGCACGAATGGCCTCGTCATTGCCGATATGGCCGGAAACGATTTTGTTGTACTTTTTGGCCACCTGGGTAACGGCGGTGATTTCTTCCTCGGTCATCTGCATGGTGTTTGCGCCTTCATATTCGCCTACCATGCCGCCGGTGGTGCATATCTTTATAAGGTCTACGCCGTGAACTATGACGTTTCTGGTTTCACGCATGAATTCATAGGGGCCGCTGCACTCTATGGAGCCCCACTGGCCTGCGCCATGGCCGCCATGGGCAATTATGATGGGGCCGGCGGTAAGTATGCGGGGGCCCATTACCATGCCCCGGTTTATGGCATCACGAACGGCCGTATCAGAGTAATCGGCTTCGCCGGTGCTGCGTATGGTGGTAACGCCGCAGAACAGGGATTCTATCGCACGGCGATACATGACCATTGCCCGGTAGCCGGGGGTCTTGTATTCGTCAACGTTATATGGCGTGAAGGGGAAGCGCAGGGCCATGTGAACATGGCAATTGAAAAGGCCGGGCATAAGGGTGCGGCCGCCAAGGTCTATGGAGCAGCAGCCCTTTGCGGAGGGTGCTCCCTGGGCAGGGCCTGCGTAGGTGATGGTCTTGCCATCCACCACAAGAACTGCGTTTTCCACAGGGGCAGCGCCGGTGCCGTCTATAAGTCTGCAATTATAGTAGTAATCCATTGCGATTATACCTCCTGAATTCACAATATACAGAGTATTCATCTATTAAAGCCACTTATTTTAATTCTTGCATTTGCCCAATATTTTGTCAATGAGGCTGGAAGTATTCTGAATTCTATGCCATACCCATGGAGATACTTAATTACATGGTTTGCTATTCGCACCTTGTTTGGTATAATTATGCGAAGAAAAGCATCTTTAAGGGAAGGAGCAGAGCATGACAGACATTATACGACAGATACAGGAGCTGAATACATTCTTTCAGCATTCCATAGAAAACACAGTATCGCTTCAGCAGTTTTGTGACCGTCTGTGCCAGATACTGAGGGCAAATATCTATATTTTCTTTCAGGATGGCGAGATATTCTGCTACTCCCTTTTTCCTGAGTACGATTGCAGCTACAGCGACAGCTCTCTGAAGGACAGGATGCTGCCCCAGAAGTACAAGAGCATATTTGACGGGGTGGAGCGCTCCGCCTTCAACGTATACGAAAAAGCCCCCACCTGCACCTGTGAAAACGTGGATAAGTGCATATACAGCGAAAGGTACTTCTCGGTGGTGCCCATATATTACTATAACATGGATGCCACCAAGGCGGGAATGCTTATGATGCGGTATGGCTCATCCTTTGAGCAGGAGGAGGAGATAATCTGCGAATATACCGCAATGCTCGTATCGCTGGAGCTGTTTTATCAGGCTCAGAATTCCATAAAGGAGGAGGCCATGCAGGTGGCCTACTCTCAGCTTGCGGTGAAGTCACTATCCACCAGCGAGCTGAATGCTGCCAAGGTGATACTTGAGCAGATAGCAAATGACAATGGCAGCGTAATGCTGGTAAAGGCGGCAGACCAGGCCTTCGTTACCCAGTCCGTAGTATCCAATGCGCTGAAAAAGCTGGAGAGCGCCGGGGTGATATCCACCCAATCCTACGGGGTGAAGGGCAAGCACATCAGCGTGAATAACAAATACCTGCTGGATGATATAAAGAACCGCATGAAAAACTGAAAATGCAGCTTTGGCTGCCCGGAGGCGGGGGCGAGAGGCGAAATACACAAAAAGCAGGCTTTTGCCGCTTAAATAAAAAAATACTGTGCATCAGCACAGTATTTTTTATTTTTATCCTGAAAGCCAATGCTAAAGAAGCTCGAGAAGCATCAGCTCTGCAGGTATTTTGTGGCAACCTGGGCATAGGCGGCGCTGCCCTGATAGAGTATTTCGTCATCAAACAGCACGCAGGGATTATGGCCGGGGAAGTGCTTTCCCTTGGGGGAAAGGCTTGCTATTTCAAACATGGCGGAGGGAGCCCTCAGGGCGAACTCGGAGAAATCCTCGCTTACCATGTTGATGCGGCTGCCAACGGGCTGCACAAGTGCGCCGGGCATTTCCGCAAGCCAATCATGGGCCTGATGGGTGAAGGAGGGGTCATTATACAGCATGGACATACCCTTTGAATGGAACTCTGCCTTCACATGGTAGGTAGCCTCTGCGCCCTTAAGTATCTCCTCAAGGCGGCTCTTTATGTAATTGCGGCTTTCCTCGCTGACAGTCCTCAGGGTGCCGCCGAAGGTGCAGGATTCTGGGATGATATTACGGGCGGTGCCGCTTTCTATCTTGCACACGGTAAGCACGGCGGGCTCCTGGGAGGTTATTTCATAGCGCATCAGGTTGGTGATGGACTGGATTATGCCTACGGCCGCAGTTATGGGGTTTATGCCGGTATGGGGCTGGGAGCCGTGGGAGGATTTACCCTGAATGACCACATCGAATTCATCTATGGAGGACATATACGGCCCGGCGGTGCAGGATATGGTGCCGCTGGGCAGGGTCTCGCTGGGGAATACATGGAAGGCAAAGGCATGATCCGGCAGGGGATCCAGCGCACCTGAGGTGAGCATGGCGGCAGCGCCGCCCATAAGCTCCTCCGCCTCCTGGAAGCAGAGCACTACCTGACCGGGAAGCTCCTGCTCCTGCTCCTTAAGCAGGGCAGCCGCACCCAGCAGCATGGTGGTATGGGTATCATGGCCGCAGGCGTGCATCTTGCCAACGTGTTCAGAGGCAAAGGGCAGGCCGGTCTGCTCCAGGATGGGCAGGGCGTCCATATCTGCCCTGAGCAGTATGCGCTTTCCGCCCTTTTTGCCCACATAGCCTATTATGCCGCCGCATTCAGGCAGCTCGTAGGGGATATTCAGCCTGTCCAGCTCGGCGCATACAAAGGCGCGGGTCAGGGGCAGGTCGTGGCCCAGCTCGGGGTGGGCGTGCAGATAGTGGCGCATTTCTACCAGATGGGGCTGAAGCTGCTTGGCTTTTTCAAAGTATGACATGGTGATTATATTATGCTCCTTTCGGGTATGGGGTTAATATTCATTCACTCAGGCGGGCAAATCAAACCAGCCTGATTTTATCGTAGGCGTTATCAAGATAGGTGAGTTCTCCGTCCTTTGTGAAGAGTACCGTTTCCTCAAGGTAGAATACCACCTCCTGGTCATTCCACTCGGGAACAGGGCAGGGCACATTGTATTCCAGTGCATATGCCGTATTAAGGTGCAGAGGAAGCTCGCCCTTGCCGGGCAATGCATATTGCTTATCCGGCAGACCAAAGGCCGGGCCTGCGCCATGCACGGTAAGGCCTATGGGATGGGTATAGAACATGGGGCGCATACCTGCCTGACGGCCTGAGGACAGGGCCTCCAGCAGCACCTCGTTGCCTGTGCGGCCGGCACGGAAGGCACCGGCGGCCAGCCTGCCAAATTTCAGCCCCTGATGAAAGCCGTTGAGTATGCCCTTTGGCACCTCTGTTTCGCCGGGGCGCAGCACGTAGCCAAATCTCTGCAAATCCGTGCAGAGGCCAAGGTATTCCAGCCCTATGTCATAGTGGATAAGATCGCCAGGCATTATGGTGCCCTTTGCCATGGTGCGCTCATCGCCGCAGCGCTGAAAATCCACCCATGCGCCGGTAAAATTCTGCACGCCAAGCTGCTGGTAGGTATCGGCTATCCAGTACTCCACCTCATCTGTGGTGGTGACGCCCGGCACTATTACCTCCCGGGAAAAGGCCCTGTCCAGCACATGAACGGTAAGCTCATATATGGATGGATACATTGCAAGCTCCCGCTCTGTACGCTCCTCAAGCCAGCGGTAGGATATCCTGTCCGCATCGCACAGCCTGTCGCAATACTTCTTTGGCAGGTACTCTGTGAGCTGCTGATACAGCACATGGGTAAGGCCGGCGCCATGGGTGCTGATGGGGGAGATGTTTATGCCTATCTTCTCAGGGGCCTTTTGCTGAATGTAGGATACTATGGTGTCCCACTGGGTATCTGCATCGTAGGTTATCTGCCTGTAAAAGGCGGCAAGGGCCGGATTGGGCTTGTTGATGCTGACGGCGTCAAGGCTGCCATCCTTATCCAGGGTGAATATTATGCAGGTAGTCCTGTTTGCAAAGGTCACCTTGGCGGGAACGATGGTGCGGAATATCAGATCCTCATTGTTTTCCGCAGCCAGTATCAGCCACATATCTATGCCGGCTTCCTTCATTATCCGGGGAAGCAGGGTCTCAAGGCGCTCACGGGTGATGCTGTCACGTATCTGGTGCTGTTTTTGTCTTGGCAAAGTAAACATTATGCGCTCCTTTTTATGCAGGGTGCAGTGCGGGATTGTGTGCAGGAAAATAGTTTGCCGGGATGTATTTTGAATTTACGACCTAATATATCATCTGAGGCGTGGAAATCAATAAAGCAGATTGAATTCAGAATTCTCCCCTATATATTGCAATCAAAATTATACAGATGTTAAAATGTCCGCATTATCTAAAGCTCATAGTGGCGTAAAACCACGAAAAAACGAGTAAAATCTGTTATTGCCAATAAAAATTCACACAGAGATATGAAAGCTGAATAATCGTATTTAAACGTATAGGAGATGGGGCTGCACTATGCTGCCGCCCGAGAAGATGGAGGAGTATTGACATGATATCAAAAATGACCGCTGCATTTCAGGAAATGCAGGGAGGCCTGTTTTCCGATGTGCAGAAGGCCGACGTGGGCGATGTGGCAGCCAGGCTGGGAGAAGCCGGCGTCACACTTATGTGCTGGGCTGACCCCTTTTCGCCTGCCTCTACCATACCTGAGCACGTTAAGGAGGCCACTATAGAGGCCATACGCAATGGCACAGCCGGCCACTATACTGCGCCCATAGGCAACAGCAAGCTGAAGGAGGAGATAGCAAAGAAGCTCAAGTCCTTCAACCACCTGGAGGTGGAGCCCCAGAGGAACATACTTATTACTCCGGGCTCGGATTCCGGGCTGTACTTTGCCATGCTGCCCTTTATAGCACCGGGAGACGAGGTAATGATAATCGATCCCAGCTATCCCAATAACTTCCAGAATACCGTAATAATGGGCGGCGTGCCTGTGGCAGTTCCCGTAAGCAGGGAAAACGGCTACCAGTTTGAAATAGAAGAATTTGAAAAGCGGGTCACCGACAGGACAAAGATGATAGTCCTTACAAACCCCAATAACCCCACCACTGCGGTATATCGCAGGGAAAAGCTGGAGCAGCTTGCAGAGTTTGCCATAAAGCATGATTTGGTGGTGGTGGTGGATCAGGCCTTTGAGGATCCCGTATTTGACGGCATAGAGATGGTCACCCTTGCTACCCTGCCCGGAATGTGGGAGAGAACGGTCACGGTATTCTCCCTGTCCAAGGGAATGGGCCTCAGCGGATACCGGGTAGGCTACATAGTGGCCTCAGACAGGATAATGGATAAATTCTACGCAGCGGCGGTGAGCGTACTTGGCGCCACAAATTCTGCCGCACAGGCAGGTGCCATAGCCGCAATGCAAGATTCCTCCTTCTGCCAGCAGATGAATAAATGGCATACGGAGCGCAGGGAGCTGGTCTATGAGATATGCGGGAATATACCCGGCGTTTACATGATGAAATCCGAATCGGGCTTCCTTTCCTGGATGGATGTTTCCAGGCTGGGAACTGCCGAGGAAATAGTACAGTATCTGATAGATGAGGCCAATGTGGTGGTAAACGTGGGTACCCCCTATGGTAAAAACGGCGAAGGACATCTTCGCATAGTTCATGGCGCAATAGCCGACATGGAACAATTCAGAGACGCACTCAACCGCATAAGGTCCGCTTTGACGGCCCGTGCAGAGCGGATGGGAATAACAGGTAAGGAATCTGTTTGATTACGAAGGAGGTGAACGAAAAAGATGCTCCGGATGATCGGAAAGAGACTGTTGATGATGATACCAGTGCTTCTGGGCGTTATCATCATCGTATTTACAATCATGTACATGGCTCCCGGCGACCCTGCCCGCATGATACTCGGAACGGGAGCAAGTGAAGAGGCCGTTATAGCCCTGCAAAAGGAGCTTGGACTGGATCAGCCCTATATCGTACAGCTTACCCAGTACATTAAGAATCTGGTGTTTAACTTTGATATGGGTACATCCTATTCCAGCGGAAAGCCGGTGCTGACTGAGCTTATGGAGCGCTTTCCCACTACGATACGGCTTGCTGTGTACAGCGTGGCGGTGTCGGTGGTGGTAGGTATTTCAATGGGTATAATATCCGCCACCAGGCAGTACTCCATATTTGACAGGATAGCCACTGCCACTGCCCTTGTAGGCGTTTCCATGCCTACCTTCTGGGCCGGGCTTATGCTGGTGCTGGTATTTTCCATACATCTTGGGTGGCTGCCCGCCTCAGGCTCATATGGGCCGGAATACTGGATACTGCCGGCGCTCACGCTGGGTATGTCAGGCGCAGCCAGCATAATGCGTATGACCCGCTCCAGCATGCTGGAGGTAATTCGTCAGGATTACATAAGGACAGCTAAGGCAAAGGGCCAGAAGGAATGGATAGTCACCATGGTGCATGCCCTGAAGAACGCCCTCATTCCTGTAGTTACGGTAATAGGCATACAGTTTGGTAGCCTCCTGGGCGGCTCTGTGCTTATTGAGTCCGTATTCGCCATACCCGGCCTTGGTAAGTTTATAATCGACTCCATAAAGACCAGAAATATGCCCGTAGTGCAGGGCGGCGTGCTGCTGCTGGCACTGTCCTTCAGCATAGTAAACCTGGCGATAGATATACTCTATGGCTATATCGATCCCAGAATTAAGTCACAATACCAAATAACAAAAAGGACGGTACGCACCCGTGGAAAAGAAAAAGCCTAAGAAAAGCGGATTCTGGTCTGACGCATGGCGCCGCTTAAAGCGGAACAAGGGCGCTATGCTGGGCCTTGTGATTCTTTGTCTGCTGGTGCTCATCGCCATATTTGCAGACGTTATCGCCCCGTTCCCCTATGATGCACAGGATTACGATCATGTATTTGAGTCGCCAAATTCCAGAAATCTGCTGGGAACGGATAATTTCGGCCGTGATATCCTCAGCCGTATAATCCAGGGCAGCCGTGTATCGCTGCTGGTGGGCTTTGCCTCGGTGGCCGCCTCTGTGGTAGTGGGCGGACTGCTGGGCGCAATATCCGGCTACTATGGAAAGACCGTGGACAACCTGCTGATGAGAGCCATGGATATACTTATGGCCATCCCCGGCATGCTGCTGGCAATAGCCCTTGCGGCTGCGCTGGAGCCGGGCCTGCTTACGCTGGTAGTGTCCATATCCATAGCGTCCGTGCCGGGCTATGCCCGCATAGTGCGTGCATCGGTGCTGTCCATCAAGTCTCAGGAATATATAGAGGCTGCTCAGTGCATAGGCGCAAATGATAAGCGCATAATACTCAAGCACATCCTGCCCAACTGCATTGCCCCCCTTATCGTGCAGGCAACGCTGGGCATGGCCTCCGCAATTCTTTCTGCTGCGGCCATGAGCTTCCTGGGCCTGGGAATTCAGCCTCCCACCCCGGAATGGGGCTCCATGCTGTCAAGCGCCAGGCAGTACATAAGGGATTATTCCTATATGACCACCTTCCCCGGCCTTGCCATCATGATAACCATATTCGCCCTCAATCTGCTGGGCGATGGTCTGCGTGATGCCCTTGACCCCAGGCTGAAGTCGTAAAAGGAGAGCGGCTATGGACAATATTCTTGAAATAAAGGGATTAACCATCCACTACAAGTCTGACAACGGCACAGTAAAGGCCGTTAACGACCTTTCCCTTACACTGGGCCGCGGCGAAAGCCTTGGCCTTGTGGGTGAGACCGGCGCAGGCAAGACCACCACTGCCCTCGGCATACTTGACCTGGTGCCAAATCCTCCGGGAGAGATAAAGGCCGGCCAGGTAATATTCAATGGCGAAGACCTGAGAAAGCTGAATAAGCGCAATTACCGCTCCATAAGGGGCAAGAAGATATCCATGATCTTCCAGGATCCCATGACCAGCCTTAACCCCGTAATGACCGTGGGCGATCAGATAACCGAGAGCATCCGCATACATGAAAAGTGCTCCCGTGCAAAGGCCAGCGAAAGGGCCCCTGAAATGCTGGAAATGGTAGGTATTCCCGGCGAGCGCGCCTCAGAATATCCCCATCAGTTTTCCGGCGGCATGAAGCAGAGGGTGGGCATAGCCATCGCCCTGGCCTGCAATCCTGAGCTGCTCATTGCGGACGAGCCTACCACCGCCCTGGATGTTACCATTCAGGCCCAGGTGCTCGACCTCATAGCGAAGCTGAGAGAAGAGCGGGGCACCTCCCTCATTATGATTACCCATGATTTGGGCGTGGTTGCCGAGGTATGCGATAAGGTAGCCATAATGTATGCCGGTGAGGTCATCGAATACGGCACGCTGGATCAGATATACAACCGCACTGCCCATCCCTACACCAAGGGCCTGTTTGACAGCCTGCCGGATCTGGAGGGAGACCAGGAGAGGCTGTCGCCTATCCCCGGGCTGATGCCGGATCCCAGCAACCTGCCTGTAGGCTGCAATTTTGCACCCAGATGCAAATACTGCACCGAGGAGTGTAAGCTCCGCGAGCCGGAGGCCGTGGAAATCGAGCCGGGCCACATTGTAAAGTGCCTGTACCCCCATACTCAGGAGGTGAGCCAATGAGCGGTTTCTTAGAGGTCAAGAACCTTAAAAAATACTTTAAGACGCCCCACGGCATGCTCCATGCCGTAGATGACGTTACCCTCTCTGTAGAGGAGGGCAAGACCCTGGGCGTGGTGGGCGAAAGCGGCTGCGGAAAGTCCACCCTGGGCAGGTGCATAGCCCATCTGCTGGAGCCCACATCCGGCCAGATATTCTTTGATGGTCAGGATATAACCTCCCTGCCCCCCAAGCAGCTGAAGGAATCCCGTCGGGAGATACAGATGATATTCCAGGATCCCTTCTCATCGCTCAATCCCAGAATGACCGTTCGCAATACCATATTGGAGCCCATGCAGATACACGAAATGTTTGGCAACGATAAGGAAAAGCAGAACGAGAAGGTGATGGAGATAATGGATACCGTGGGCCTTGCAGAGCGCCTTGCGGATTCCTATCCCCATGAGCTGGATGGAGGCAGACGACAGAGAATAGGCATCGCCAGGGCGCTGGCGCTGAATCCCAGGTTTATCGTATGCGATGAGCCGGTATCTGCACTGGATGTATCCATTCAGGCCCAGATACTTAACCTCATGCAGGATTTGCAGGAGCAGAAAAACCTGGCCTATATGTTCATTACCCATGACCTTTCCGTGGTGCGCCACATTTCTGACGATATAGCGGTAATGTACCTTGGCAAGGTGGTGGAAAAGTGCCAGTCCAAGGAGCTGTTCAGGCAGCAGTATCATCCTTATACCCAGGCGCTGCTTTCCGCCATACCCATCGCAAAGACCGGCCCCCGAAAGGAGCGCATACTGCTCAAGGGCGAGATAACCTCCCCCATAGAGCCCAAGCCGGGCTGCCGCTTCGCATCCCGCTGCATATACGCTACAGAACAGTGCTTCAAAGAGGAACCTGAATTTACCGAGGTATCTCAGGGCCATTATGTGGCCTGTCACCATCGGCTTGGCTAACTGACGGCAATACCGTTCGTTATAAAATAAAAACCATAAGGAGGAAGAAATGAAGAAATCCTTACTGAAAATCGTTGCAATGATGATGGCAGTATCCATGCTGCTTCTCTGCACCGCTTGCAGCTCCAAGGCTCCCGAGGCCGAGGGCGAGCAGCCGGCCGCCGCCGAGGGCGAAAAGAGGGACGACCTGATCGTCGCCATCTACGCCTCTCCCGCCACACTGGATCCCTACGGAACCACCGATATGCCTGCCGCAAAGATCACTGCCAATGTGTTCGAAACGCTGGTAAGCATCGATGAGAACAACGAAGTAGTTCCCTGCCTGGCAGAGAGCTGGGAAATCGTGGACGACCTTACCTATCGCTTTAAGATTCGTCAGGGCGTTAAGTTCCATGATGGCAGCGAGCTCACCGTGGATGACGTGGCCTTCTCCTTTGAAATGAATGGCCAGAGCCCCCACGCTGTTACCGTTAACACTAATATCGACTTTGAAAACTGCAAGGTCATCGATGAGAACACCTTTGAGATGAAGCTGAAGCAGCCCTTCGGCCCCATGCTCCGTTACCTTGCTGCAAACGTAATGTCCATAGTTTCCGAAAAGTCCTACACCGAGCTGGGTGACGAATTTGGCACCAAGCCCGTAGGTACCGGCCCTTATCAGGTAGTGGAATGGGTAACTGATGACCGTATCGAGCTTACCAGGTTTGATGATTACTGGGGAGACAAGGCCAACATCAAGGACGTTACCGTTCGTCTGGTTCCCGAAAGCACCACCCGCTCCATCGAGGTTGAGACCGGCGGTATCGACATCGGCTGCCGCATCCTTGCCAGCGACGTTGCCCGTCTTGAGGAGAACCCCAACATCACCGTAGACCGTCAGGAAACCTACAGCACCAACTTCATCGGCATGGTCACCAACCAGGCTCCCCTGGACAACGTGCTGGTACGTAAGGCCATCAACTACGCAGTTGATAAGGAAGCCATCATGAAGGTCGTATATCAGGGCATCGGCGTGGTAGGCGCTGCTCCCATGAGCCCCACCCTCTTTGGCTTCAATGACAGCCTGCCCCAGTACACCCGTGACGTAGAGAAGGCCAAGCAGCTGCTGGCTGAGGCCGGTTATCCCGATGGATTCTCCATTACCATCAGCCACAATGAGGATCAGGTCCGCGGCGACATCTGCGAGATGGTTCAGGCTCAGCTTGCCGAGGTCGGCATCAATGTTGAGATTGAGACCCTTGAGTGGGGCGCCTTCATTGAGCGTATATATGAGGGCTCCATGCCCATGTTCGTACTGGGCTGGTCTGCAAGCACCGGTGACCCCGACGTAGCACTGTACTCCAGCTTCTACTCCGGAAACTTCGGTGCCGGCGGCAACATGACCTTCTACAGCAACCCTGAGGTTGACGAGCTGCTGATAGAGGGCCGTGTATCCAGTGACCAGGAAGTTCGTAAGGCTGCTTACCTGAAGGCTCAGGAAATCATCTGGGACGAGGCTCCCTGCGTATTCCTGCAGCACGATACCGAGGTAAATGCTTACAACAGCAACCTGAAGGGCTTCAACTGCGACGCTTCCTGCATGATCGACTTCTCCAAGCTCTCTTGGTAATAGATAAATGCTCAGGAGCGAAGCTGTAACAAAAATGCGTAATACGCTGGAAAGGGCAGGCTTCCTGCCCTTATCCAGCCAGGCGGAGACCTGCTCCAGGGTCATTGAGGAGCGGCTCAGCGAAATAATGCCCAGGGCCATGGAGGCCACGGGCATTGATTTCTGGGTCGTAATGGCCAGCGAGGGCAATGAGGACCCCATTACAAAAACCTTCTTCACCTGGGATATGCGGCAGGCAAGGCGCTTTAATGCCATAATGTTTTACAGGGCAAAGAATGGCACCGTGCGCTGCATGAGCGCAGGAGTAAAGTCCCCCTTTATGGCGGAGCTTTACGAGGATGTAAGCCTTCCGAAGGAGGATATTTACCAGTGCGTAGCAAGGATAATTGAGGAGCTTGAGCCGAGCTGCATAGCGGTAAACCAGAGCGTGGAGTTTTTCCCATGTGATGGCCTGCTGGCTACCCAGAAGGAAGGGCTGCTCAAGGCGCTGCCTGAGCGGTTCCATGGCAGAATAGTCAGCTCAGAGCCCCTTGCCGTATACTGGATGCAGCATTCCACTGCCATTGAAAAGCGGCTTATGCAGGCTATTACCCAGGTAACACAGGACATAGTGCGGGAGGTATTCTCCCCTGTGTATGTGAAGCCCGGCGTAACAAATACTGCAGAGCTGGAATGGATGATACGGGAGCATATAGCGGCTCTTGGCTTCAGCTTCCACTTCAGCCTGGATGTTGACCTGCAGCGCTGCGGCGAAAGCAATACCCGAATGGCCTGCGCTACCATCATGCCGGGAGACCTTATCCACTGCGATGTGGGAATGTGCAGCATGTTCATCCCGCTCCATACGGATATACAGCAGGTGGCATACGTTCGCCGTGAGGGCGAGAAAGCTGCTCCTGCGGGGCTGGAGGCGCTGGTAAAGCGGGCAAACCGCTTTGAGGATATAGTAGCCGAGGAAATGGCAAAGGGCGGCACCGGAAATCAGGTGCTTTCCCGGGCGCTGAATCGGGGCAGGGAGGAAAACCTCCGGCCCATGCTGTATACTCATCCCCTGGGTACACTGGGCCATGGCGTTGGCCCGCTGGTAGGCCTTTATGATAATCAGGTATCTGTTCCCCATAGGGGCGAGCAGCTGATAAGGCCGGATACCTGCTATGCCCTTGAGTTCAATGTGACGGATACCGTTGCAGAGTGGAACGGGCAGGATGTGGTAATGTATCTGGAGGAGGATGTCTGCCTTGAGGATAGCCTCTATTACCTTAATGGACGGCAGACGGAGCTTATACTTATCTAAGCATCACTGAAAAAAGTCAGTGTATGCCGTGTAATATTACAGACCAAGCATATGGAGGAAATGGATATGAAAAAGAAGATAGAGACCACGGCCGCTCCCGGTGCTATCGGGCCCTATTCACAGGCTGTGGATATTGGCAACCTGGTATTCACCTCCGGTCAGCTGGGCATTGACCCCGCCACCGGCGCAATGGCTGAGGGCGTTGAGGGCCAGGCCCGTCAGGCGCTGAAGAATCTTTCCGCAGTGCTGGAGGCAGCAGGTCTGTCCATGAGCGATATAGTAAAGACGCTGGTATTCGTGCGTAACATGGGTGATTTCGCCCTGGTAAACAGCATATATGCAGAGTTTATCTGCGGCGATGTGCTGCCCGCACGCTCCTGCGTGGAATCTTCCGCCCTGCCCAAGGGCGCTCTGGTGGAGATAGAAGCTATCGCCAGCAGAAATTAGTAATCTATTCAGCTTAAATTAAGGCGTGCTGATGGTGTACCACGGTGCGCCTTTTTTATATGCCATGAGGGAAGGCAGACCGTACAGGCAGTACCGTATACGGTATTGATATGGTATAATGATAACGGCGCACAGTGGAGGTAATATGGGATTTCTATCTTATCTTTTCGGCAGCATAAGCCTGCTGCTTTCTTTGGATGCACTTATACTGAATACCGGCATATCCCGGGGGCTGCCCTGGTTTACGGCGGCCGGGGCGGCGGTGACGGGCTGCCTCATAGCCGTGGTGTGGTATTATGAAATAAGGGCCACCCAGCGGGCAAAAAAGCACCGGGCCAAGGCATTTGCCGCAATGCTCTTTAACGTGATAGCCTGCATAGCGGCGGTGTGCCTGCTGATAATGGGCATACTGAATACCATCATATAGGAGGGCTCCCCATGTCCAACACAAAGCTGAAACCGCTGTATCTTATGGATATATTCAGGGAAATGACAGACGAGGAGCACCGGCTGACGGTGCCTGAGCTGGTGGAGGAGCTTCAGCTCAGGGGAGTGCGCTCTGAGCGCAAGGGCATATACCGGGATATAGATGCCCTCATAGAATACGGCGCAGATATACGCAAGACCGGAAGCGGGTATTATCTTGCCAGGCGGGAGTTCACTAAAAGCGAGCTCAGGGCAGTGGTATGGGCACTCAGAGGTGCGGGCTATGTATCCCGGCGGCGCACCGAGGAGCTTACGGAAAAGATAGCTGCCCTTGGCGGGGAGCATATGCGAAAAAAGCTCATACAATCCAGGGTGTGTACCCCAAAGTGCGAGTATGACGATACGCTCAACGCCATAGATGTGCTGGATAAGGCCATATATGGCAGGCGTCAGGTGACCTTTGCCTACGATAAGGCACGGGATACCTCTCTCAGACGGCACAGAATAAGCCCCTATGGCCTTATGTTTATAAAGGGCAGCTGCTATGTTGTATGCAATATAGAGGGCAGGGAGGATATAAGCTGTATTTCAATAGGCCGTATGAGGGCAGTTCGTTCGGATATGAGCCCATGGCGGCACTTCAGCGAGGTCAGTGAATACCGGGGAGAGTTCCCCATAGAGGAATTTGCCGCAAGGGCAATAAGAGAAGGAATATGCGATAAATAAAAAAAGCCCCGGCAGGGGCTTTTTAAGTTCAGCGGGAGTTGGCCCGGGTAACGTATATGTGGGCGATGCCAAATATTATGGAGGCGGCAATCAATGGATAGTGCCTCAGGGTAAGGCCGGTCAGCATAAATATGGCAGTGGGCAGTATGGCCATTGCCATGGCGAGGGAGCTTTTTGCCTTTTTAAAGTACAGCGCCCAGCATATATAGTAGCCTATCAGCAGCAGCCCGTTGCCAAAAAGGTATATGAGCAGGGCAGCCACTGAGGAATAGGCAAATTTCCCAATGCCTATATTAAATATCATCAGCAGCATACAGCCATAGCGGCCTATCTGCTCCAGTATGTTCATAAGGCGGTTTGTGCATTTGTTTTCGGCATCACGGTGCTTTATGGCATATATTGCATTTGGTATCAGCAAAAGTATCACGATTATAAGGCCAAACAGGTTTATCCAGCCTGGGGAGGAGGTTA
Source organism: uncultured Clostridium sp. (assembly GCA_964392455.1). GTDB lineage: Bacteria > Bacillota > Clostridia > Christensenellales > CAG-138 > SFEL01. The sequence goes on from CAYMPG010000002.1 coordinate 17,109, forward strand.
CAAATACGGCGGTGGGGCCATCTGCTCCGCCTATTATTCCTATGCTGCTGTTCATGGGTGCTCCTTTCTACAGCTCTACGGGTATTTCCTTATCTACAGCCATGCTGCCTTCTGTTACGATGCAGTCAAGGGCACGTATCTTTATGCCTGCTGCGGCTGCGTCCCTGAGGGCAGCGCCAAATTGAGGATGGGTAGTGTCGTTTGGTATAAGGCGGGATACGCCCTTGAGCTGTATTATAAAGAGCATAAGCGCCTCTGCCCCAGCCTCCACGCAGGATATAAGGTGGCGCAGGTGCTTTACGCCCCGCTCAGTGGGCGCATCTGGAAACATGGCGGTATCTCCATCAAACAGGGTAACGCCCTTGACCTCGGTAAATATGGGCTTTTCGCCCGGACGCTCAATATAAAAATCCAGCCGTGAATCTCCGTGGCGATATTCCGGTATTATCCTGGCGCCGGGGTACAGCTCTGCAAGGTATTCTCCGGCGGCGGCATTTGGTGCCTGGCTGTCCATATTCAGCAATATCCCCCGGCTGTATACGCCTATAAGGTCATAGCGTGTCTTGCGGAGGGGATTGGAGGAGGGCACCAGCACCACCTCTGCTCCGGGTGTTAGCAGCTCTTTGCATCGGCCGGTATTTTTAACGTGAACGGTATGTATGCTGCCATCAAGCTCCACCGTGGCGATGAAGCGGTTTGGCCGGGATATAAAGCGGGCATTAACTGTGGCAGGGTAATTCATGGCGATGCTTCCTTTACATTATGGGGTCAATTATAGCAGATGGGGCCAGGAAATGCAAAAGAAGCGGAATCAGCCTGAATAAAAGAACCATGGGTATGCACAATCTACACAGTACAGGCAATGCCTGGGCTGTATTTTTTTACTTTTTTGGAATGGGAGGAGAGCCCTTGAAAATGACGGATATAATGCTCCTTACAAACAATGGCCTGGTTTATGAGATGCTTGGGGATATTGTGGGCGTGCGTATGCTTGACGGCGGCTACAGGGAGGTGCTGACAGCGGTGCGGGATATGGTATACCTTGGGCACAGGCTGTACAATCATCCGCTGTATGGCAGCATAAAGCCAAATGCCACGCCCTACCGCACCATAGCCATATCCGTAAAACCCAATGAATTTTCTCCGAACCATGCACAAATAATATCAAACAGCATAGCTGCATACGATGGCTGTCTTCATGGCCGCCGTGAGTTTTCTGAGCGGGAGCTCAAGGATTTGAGGGTGGTGGATGCAGGCCTTGTATGCAGGCAGGAATGGAAGCACGCAATGGGCATAAAGGAGGGAGGCTGCTTTGAAGCTGCGGCTTGGGTTTATTGATATAAGGGATATACAGCTCTGCGGCGAAACGCAGATTAAGGATGGCACGCTGTATGTAAATGCTGATGAGGCCCTTAGCTACGTTTTTGAGCATGAGGATGTAAAAAGCCACATAAGGGAAGCACATTTTGATATTGCAAGGCCTGGGGAAAGCGTGCGTATCACCCCTGTAAAGGATGTGATACAGCCCCGGGTAAAGGTGGAGGGCGGCGGCGGACAGTTTCCCGGGGTAATAGCCGGGGTGGATACTGTGGGCTCAGGCGTGACCCATGTGCTGAGGGGCATGGCGGTTGTTACGGCAGGGCGGATAGTAGGCTTTCAGGAGGGCATTATAGATATGTCAGGCCCGGGGGCTGAATATACGGCCTTTTCGGAGATAGTGAATATCGTGCTGGTATGCGAGCCGGTGGAGACAGCAAAGCCCCATGAGTACGAGCGGGCGGTAAGGCTGGCCGGGCTCAGGGCTGCGGTGTATCTGGGGGAGGCAGGACGTAGCATAGCGCCCGATGAGGTAAGAGAATATGATACCTGCGGCATCAAAACGGGGCTGGAAATGTACCCGGGGCTGCCCAGGGTGGGGTATGTGCATATGCTGCAAAGCCAGGGCCTGCTCCATGATACCTATGTATACGGGGTGGATGCAAAGCACTCCCTAACTACCATACTCTACCCCACGGAAACCATGGATGGAGCCATAATCAGCGGAAACTGCGTATCCGCCTGCGATAAGAATACCACCTATCACCATCAGAATAATCCGGTGGTGGAGGAGCTGTTTAAGGAGCATGGCAAGACCCTCAATTATGTATGTAATATCATTACCAATGAAAACGTATACCTTGCGGACAAGGTGCGTTCATCCGACTGGACGGCAAAGCTCTGCGCCCTCCTTGAGCTGGATGGGGTGATAATATCCCAGGAGGGCTTTGGCAACCCGGATGCAGATCTTATCATGAATACCAGAAAGATAGAGCGCCTTGGCATAAAGACAGCCATTATCACGGATGAATACGCCGGGCGGGATGGGGGCTCCCAGTCCCTTGCAGATGCTGACCCCCTTGCAGACGCCGTGGTAACAGGGGGCAACGCCAATCAGGTGATAGTGCTGCCCAGGATGGACCGGGTGATAGGCACTCTGGACTATGTGGACAGGATAGCGGGGGGCCATGCAGGGTCTCTCAGGGAGGATGGCAGCATAGAGGCGGAGCTGCAGGTGATAACCGGCGCAACCAATGAAATGGGCTTTGGCAGGCTCAGCGCCCGGTAAGGAGGGAAAAAGTATGAGCTATCGTGTGGTGCATTATATAAATCAGTTTTTCGCGGGCATGGGCGGGGAGGAAATGGCCCATGTGGGGCCGGAGCTTCGCCGGGGAGCGCTGGGCCCCGGTGCCGCAATTGAGCAGGCATGGGGCGGCCAGGCACAGATAGCCGCCACCATCATATGCGGGGATTCCTTCTTTGCGGAAAGGGAAAAGACAGCAAGGAAGAAAATACTAAGCTGGGTAAAGGCGGAAAAGCCGGATATGTTCATAGCGGGGCCTGCCTTTAATGCGGGGCGGTATGGCTATGCCTGTGCAAATATTGCCCTTGCTGTGCAGGAGGAGCTTGGCATACCGGCCATTACCGGAATGTATGAGGAAAACCCCGGCGCAGCCTTGAAGGACAGCGTTATCATGCTGGCCACAGCCAACAGCGCCGCAGATATGCGTAAGGCAGCCCCCAAAATGGCCGCCCTTGCCCTGAAGCTCATGAGGGGAGAGGAGCTGGGCGCCTCCTGTGTGGAGGGATATATGCCAAACGGCATCCGCAAAAACTTCTTTGAAAAGGAGCGGGGCGCAAGGCGGGCAGTAAATATGCTGCTGAATAAGCTGAATGGCAGGCCATACGTTACGGAGTTTCCCATGCCATCCTTTGACAGGGTGGAGCCGAATCCTGCAATAAGGGATATCAGCCGGGCAACGGTGGCCCTGTGTACCTCAGGGGGAATAGTGCCAAAGGGAAACCCGGACAGGATAGAATCCTCCTCCGCCTCAAAGTACGGGGAATACAGCATTGCGGGGGTGGAAAGGCTCACACCTCAGAGCCACGAAACAGCCCATGGCGGATATGACCCCGTGTATGCAAACAGCGACCCTAACCGGGTGCTGCCGGTGGATGTTTTGCGGGAGCTTGAGCGGGAGGGCAGGATAGGCCGGCTGCACGAGGTGTTTTACTCCACCGTTGGCAATGGCACATCCGTTGCAGCGTCAAGGGCATACGCTATGGAATTTGCGGCAAAGCTAAAGGAAGCCGGTGTGGATGGGGTGATACTCACCTCCACCTGAGGCACCTGCACCCGTTGCGGCGCAACGATGGTAAAGGAAATAGAGCGAGCGGGCATACCTGCTGTGCATATGTGTACAGTAACGCCCATCTCCCTTACTGTGGGAGCAAACAGAATTGTGCCCACGGTGGCCATACCCTATCCGCTGGGAGATCCATCCCTCTCTTTGGAGGAGGAGCATACTCTTAGAAAGCGGCTGGTAATTAAGGCGCTGGAGGCCCTTGAAACAGAGCTTGAGGGGCAAAGGGTATTTGAGGGATAGCAGGCGGCCCTAAAATACGCTATTTGCAGATTGCCCTTATGGGGCGGTAATGTTAAAATAACCCAAAGGGAATAACAAAAAACCTTAAAAGGAGAGCAGCGTGATGAGCAGGATATACGATATGATAGTCCTGGGTGCGGGCCCGGCGGGCCTTGCGGCGGGGCTTTACGGCGGGCGGGGCAGGCGCTCCGTGCTCATAATAGAAAAGGGACAGGACGGGGGCCAGATAGCCACCACCAACGAAATAGTAAATTACCCCGGCCAGATGCTGGATGGGGAAACCGGCCCCAGCCTGGTAAAGCGCATGAGCGAGCAGGCGGCAAGGTTTGGCTGCGAGCGGGTGAGCGATACCATAAAGGCGGCGGAGCTTGAGGGCCCTGTAAAGAAGATAACAGGTAGCAAGGGCGAGTATCTTGGCAGGAGCGTAATAATTGCCCTTGGCACATATGCAAGGCCCATAGGCTGCGAAAACGAGGAGCAGTTTAAGGGCCGGGGCATATCCTACTGCGCCACCTGCGATGGGGCGTTCTTTGAGGGGCTGGAGGTTTACGTGGTAGGTGGCGGCGATTCGGCCGTTGAGGAGGCCATGTATCTTACAAAGTTTGCCCGCAGGGTAACCATTATACACCGGAGAGATAAGCTGAGGGCCGCCAGGTCAATTCAGGAAAAGGCCTTTGCAGAGCCTAAGCTGGGCTTTATGTGGGATTCTGTGGTGGAAAGGGTGGATGGAGACGAGCTGCTGAATAAAATGCAGATACGAAACACCAAAACGGGCCAGCTCACCACCATTGAGGCAAGCCCTGAGGATGGCATATTTGGCCTGTTTGGCTTTATTGGGCTTATGCCCGGCAGCAGCCTTTTTGAAGGCAGCCTGAATATGGAGGATGGCTACATAATCACCGATGAGGATATGCGTACAAATATCCCCGGCGTATTTGCCGCCGGAGATATACGCAAAAAAAGCCTCAGGCAGGTGATAACGGCTGCGGCAGATGGGGCAATAGCCGCCGTGCAGGCAGAGCATTATATTTCCAGCATGGAATAGCACAATCATAGCAGCATAAAAGTGGGGGGCTTAAGGCCCTCCTTTTGTATACCCAAAAGTTTCAAAATATTGGAAAAACAGGAAAGGAAAAAACAGATGACAGAGCTTGATAAGACCACCTTTGAGCAGCAGGTGCTGAAGGCACCGGGCAGGGTAGTGGTGGATTTTTATGGTGATGGCTGCGCCCCCTGCGCCGCGCTTATGCCCCATGTGCATGGCCTTGAGGAAAAGTACGGAGAGAGGCTGAAGTTTTTTGCCCTGAATACCACAAAGGCCCGCAGGCTGGCCATAAGCCAGGGAATACTTGGGCTGCCGGTGGTGGCAGTGTATAAGGATGGCAAAATGATAGCTTCCTGCGTTAAGGAGGAGGCTACCCCTGAAAATGTAGAGGCCATGATACGGCAGTATGCTTAGGCCCGTGGATAGACGGCCCTGAGCGGGCTTTCTATATAAATATAAAGGAAAGGAGAAGAAAAAATATGGGTGTATTATCCGGTAAAAAAGTAGTGATAATAGGCGACCGGGATGGAATACCCGGCCCTGCCATAGCTGCCTGTGCGGAATCCGCCGGGGGGCAGGTGGTGTTTTCCTCCACAGAGTGCTTCGTCTGAACTGCCGCCGGCGCAATGGATCTGGAAAATCAGAAGCGGGTAAAGGAGCTTGCCGAAAAGTATGGCCCGGAAAACCTGGTGGTGCTTCTGGGCGCCGCCGAGGGTGAAGCCTCCGGCCTTGCTGCTGAAACGGTCACAAATGGCGACCCTACCTATGCAGGTCCATTGACGGGAGTCCAGCTTGGACTTACGGTTTACCATGTATGCGAGCCCGATATAAAGCGGGAATTTGACAGCGATGTATACGATGAGCAGGTGAGCATGATGGAGATGGTGCTGGATGTGGATGACATCACAAGCGAAACCTCTGCCATACGGCAGGAATTTTGCAAATATCTTAGCTGACAGTACACGGGGCGACAGAGAAAATCAGGGCTGCCGCCCCTTTTTCAGGCGGGGAAATACCCGAATATACAGTAGCAGAGAGGAAAGAGTTGACTATGAAAAGCGTAATAAAGGGCACGGGCTACATACTGGCCCATGGGCCGGATATGGTGCTGCATAATGGCTCCACCCAGACCACGGAGCGGATAGTGAACCCGGATAGCGAGTATCTTAAGGCACTGCCCGGGCATATACGAAGCTATGAGCAGGCCTTGGAGTATTATCCAAATCAGGTGTACATAGGGAATGTGACCCCTGAGGAGCTGGGGGATGTGGAGGAGCCATGGTATGATAAGCGCTGCCCGGTAAATGAAAGATACGGCAGATTTGGGCAGATAATGCCACAGGAGGAATTCCTGCTGCTGATGGATGCCTGCGATGTATTTGACCTGGTGAGGCTCAATGAGGATTTTGTGGCCCGGCATAAAAGGGCACTTGAGCAGAATCCCGTGATGGATACTTCCATACTTGAAAGGATAGGCGCCGGCACTGATGCGGATGAGGTACAGCGCCTCGTAAGGGAGGAGCAGGCCGAGGGGCTGTATCATATGGGAGAGCTGGTAGGATGCGTGGTAAGGGCACACGATATAGACCCAAACCTTTCTGCCCATGTGATGCATGAAAATATCGTATCCAAAGCGTCCAGCGTGCTGGCACTGCTTAGCGCCGTGAAAAACGCAGGGGTGGAAAAGGAGCAGATAGAGTATGTGATAGATTGCTCTGAGGAGGCCTGCGGGGATGTAAACCAGCGGGGCGGAGGAAATTTTGCAAAAAGCGCCGCCGAAATAGCCGGCCTTATCTCAGCCACGGGAAGCGATTGCCGGGGCTTTTGCGCCGCCCCTGCCCATGCCATAGTGGAGGCTGCGGCGCTGGTGGCATCCGGCGCATATGGGCTGGTGGCGGTCACGGCGGGAGGCTCCACGGCAAAGCTTGGGATGAACGGCAGGGATCATATAAAAAAGGGCCTGCCCATACTTGAGGATATGCTGGGCGGCTTTGCCGTGATAATAGGCAGGGACGATGGGATAAACCCGGAAATAAATCTCAATATACTTGGACGGCACAGCGTTGGCACAGGCTCTGCCCCTCAGGCTGTAATATCTTCGCTGGTAGCCGAGCCCCTTGAGCGGGCGGGGCTGAAAATGACGGATATAGACAGGTTTTCGCCGGAAATGCAGAACCCGGATATAACAAAGCCCGCAGGTGCAGGGGATGTGCCCCTTGCAAATTATAAAATGATTGCCGCCCTTGCGGTGAAAAAGGGGGAGATACAGCGGGAGGACATTGGGGCCTTTATCAAGACCCATGGCCTTACAGGCTGGGTACCCACTCAGGGGCATATTCCCTCAGGGGTGCCATATATTGGCTTTGCCCGGGAGGATATACTTGGCGGCCGCATAAGGCGGGCAATGATAATAGGCAAGGGGTCGCTGTTCCTTGGGCGCATGACAAACCTGTTTGACGGGGTGTCCTTTGTTATGGAGGCAAACAGGGGAGAGGATGAAAAGGCATATGCAGATGAGCAGGAGGTGCGGCGGCTGATAGCTGATTCATTAAAAAGGGCGGCGGCGCTCCTTGAGGGGCAGGAGGAAGCATGAGCCGGGAGAAAAAGCTGATAGCCAGCGCCTTTATGGATATGGCAAAGGGGCTGGAAGGGGGAAGCTATGGTAAAAGCCCCCGCATTGCCGTGACTGGCCTTGGAAGCGAGCATGGGGAGAGCAATGTAATGGAAGGCGCACTCATGGCGGCAGAGCGTGGCGTGGAGGTGTGCTACATAGGCACAATTACCGCCCCGGGCGTGGATTCCGTTTATGCACAAACCGAAGCGCAGTGCCATGAGATAATGGAGGAGCTGCTGAAAAGCGGCCGGGTGCAGGGCGCACTTACAATGCACTATCCCTTTCCGATAGGAGTATCCACCGTGGGCCGGGTATTGACCCCTGCAAAGGGCAGGAGCATGTTTATCGCCGCCACCACCGGCACCGCAGGCGGGGACAGGACAGAGACAATAATAAAAAACGCCCTCCATGGGGTGATAGCTGCAAAGGCCTGTGGGGTACTCAGGCCCAGCGTGGGATTATTGAATCTCGATGGGGCACGGCAGGCGGAGCTCGCCCTCAGGGAGCTTAAAAGGGGTGGGTACGATATAGCCCTTGGGGAATCTGCACGCCCGGAGGGAGGCCCCATCATGCGGGGCAATGACGTGCTGCTGGGCAGTGTGGACGTTATGGTGACAGATTCCCTTACGGGAAACGTTATAATGAAGCTGCTATCCGCCTTTACCACCGGCGGCAGCCTTGAAAGCGCAGGCTGGGGCTATGGCCCGGGCATTGGTCGGGGAATGGATAAACTGGTGCTGATAGTTTCCCGGGCGTCAGGCGCAGCGGTGGTGGCAAATGGGCTGGAATATGCGGCCCGGCTTGCCCGGGGGAATGTGATGAAGGTTGCAGCAGCAGAGCTTGCCGGGGCGGAAAGGGCCGGCCTTGGTAGCATTCTTTCCTCCAGGAGGGGCACGGCCCAGGCTTCTGCCGGGCCGGAGCCTCCGCCAAAGGAGACTGTAAGCCAGAGCATATCCGGCATTGACGTGATGGATATAGAGGCTGCGGTGAGCTGCCTGTGGGGGCAGGGCATATATGCAGAGCCGGGCATGGGCTGCACAGGCCCCATAGTCATGGTAAGCGACAGGCAGCTTGAAAATGCCGCCGCTATACTCAGGCAGGGCGGCTTCCTGGCCTGAAAATAAGCAAAACAGCGGCCGCCATGGTTCTGTGGCGGCCGCTGCTCTTAGGGGGGAGAAATCTTATATGGTTGGAGTTACTGTTTTGCAGGCTTCCCTGTGCCATTATAATATCAGCTAAATATGGCGGAAAAATGCCTGATCCGTGTACGATTCGTAAAGTAAATATTAATAAACCATGACCGCCGAAGCTATTGTGCGCTAAGGGCGGAGATGATGCATTTTGCAGCCTGGGCAGAGTCCATTAAAGGGAAAACAGCACCGCCGGGCTTATCCGCCCAGGGGCAGCTTTCAGGCACTGCTGCAAAGAGGGGCAGGCCGGGGCGCAGCAGAATATGCCGGTATTCGGCGCTCTGCTGCTCAAAGAGGGCATAATCCCTTACGGCTATCAGCCTTGCCGCTATGCCTTGCACGGATAGTATGAGGGCGGCTTTTTTTATGAGGGCGGCATCCTCCTCACGGAATATGATGGCGCAGTCCGCAAGGCCCCTGTGGGGCTCCAGCAGCAGATATGCTCCCCGCTGCATATCCTGAGAGGAAGGGCTGTAGCATGCATCCATGGGGCTTTACCTACAGCGAAAACAGCAGCTCATCATAGCCGGGGAAGGGCCAGGCCTCCTTGGCGGTTATTACCTCCAGGGAATCGGCGGTGTTTCTCAGGTTTGCCATTGCAGGAAGCACAGAGTCTCTACAATGGGCAGCGGCGGCAGTGTGCTCCTCAGGCATATTTGATACGCTGTCAAACAGGCGGCCTATTCCCTTATGGAGTGCGCTTATTCCATCGGACAGGGCCCGGAGCAGGGCATATTCTGCCTCATTTGGCACGCCAAGGCGATCCTTTGCGGATACGGCATCGGCTATTTTGGTTTCGTAGCCTATCACAGCGGGCATTATGGTGCGCTGCGCCATGGAGATCATGGTATTCGCTTCTATGCGTATGAGCTTTATATAGTTTTCCATGGAAATGTCATAGCGGGAAAGCATTTCCCGGCGGGTGTATATGCCCCTTTGTGAAAATAGCGCTATGTTTTCCTCAGATATAAAGCAGGGCAGTGCGTCCACGGTGGTGCGAAGGTTGAGCAGCCCACGGCTCTCGGCCTCCTTTACCCACTCATCGCAGTAGTTATTGCCGTTATAAAGTATGCGCTTGTGCTCACGCATGGCGTGGCGGATTATGCGGAAGGCTTCACGGCGGAAGTCCTCAGCCTTTTCCAGCCGCTCGGCAAATTCTGCAAGGGCCTCAGCCACGATGGTGTTTATTATGGTATTCACATCCGCAATGGACTGGCTGCTGCCCACCATGCGGAATTCAAACTTATTTCCGGTAAAGGCAAAGGGGGAGGTACGATTGCGGTCGGTGGTATCTATACGCAGGCGGGGTATGGTGCAGAGGCCGCTTTCCAGTATCCTGTCCCCTGCATCCTCATATTCCTCCTTGTGCTCTATTGAGGAGAGCAAATCAAACAGCGTATCTCCAAGGAACAGGGATACTATTGAGGGGGGTGCCTCAAAGCCGCCCAGACGCCAGTCGTTATTTGCACTGGCAACGCACACCCTGAGCAGATCCTGGTGCTTGTCCACGGCCTTTATTACCGCCGCAAGGAAAAGGAGAAACTGCAAATTGTCCTTGGGGGATTTTCCGGGGGCAAATATATTCATACCGGTATCTGTGGAGAGTGACCAGTTATTATGCTTGCCGCTGCCATTCATGCCCTGGAAGGGCTTTTCATGGAGGATGCATACAAGACCGTGGCGCAGTGCAACGGTTTTCATCATTTCCATTACAAGCTGATTGTGGTCGGTGGCAGTATTGCAGTCTGTAAATATGGGGGCAAGCTCATACTGGCCGGGAGCTACTTCCTTATGCTCCGTCTTTGCGTACACCCCAAGCTGCCACAGCTCATTGTCAAGGTCACGCATGAAAAGGCTTACCCGGCGGGATATTGCCCCATAGTAATGGTCTTCCATCTCCTGCCCCTTGGGAGGCTTTGCCCCAAAGAGAGTGCGGGAGCAGAATACAAGATCCGGCCGCTTGTCATAAAGCTCCTTGTCCACAAGGAAATATTCCTGCTCAGCGCCGGCGGTGGGGGTAACACGGCTCACATCCTTGTGGCCAAACAGATGGAGTATCCTGAGGCTCTCCTTGCCGATAAGCTCCATGGAGCGCAGCAGGGGAGTTTTTTTATCAAGGGCATCGCCGCTGTATGAGAAAAACAGCGTGGGGATGCAGAGGGTATTATCCTTTATAAAGGCAAAGCTGGTGGGATCCCATGCGGTATAGCCTCTGGCCTCAAAGGTGGGGCGCAGGCCGCCTGAGGGGAAGCTGGAGGCATCGGGCTCGCTCATTACCAGCTCTTTGCCGGAGAACTCTATCACGGGCAGGCCATCCTTGCCGCAGCCAAGGAACCCCTCGTGCTTTTCGGCGGTTACGCCGGTAAGGGGCTGGAACCAGTGGGTGTAATGGGTGGCACCCTTTTCTATTGCCCAGGATTTCATTGCATCTGCAACTATGTCCGCAATATCCGGATTGAGGGGCTTGCCCATGCGTATGGTGTCCTTAAGGGTGGCATAGGCTTCGCCGGGCATGCGTTCCCGCATTACGGCGTCGTTAAATACCAGTTCCGCAAAGTTGGTGGTGATGCTGTCCATTAGTGTATCTCCAAATCCTGCAAAAAATTTTTTATGTACTGAGGGGGCTATATCAGCAGCCCCTGAAGCTTGTAAAGCACTATGGCTATGCTTTCACGCATATAGTTATTTGGTGCGGAGTACCATATATCCTTTGCTGCATAGCCCTCTGCATCTATGCCGTTCATAAGGGCCACCCTGCCTGCCCGGTAAATATGAAAGGCGGTGGTAACATAGGCAGCAGAGGCACCGGGGAAGCGGCTGTCTATTATTTCCCGGGTAAATTTAAAGTTTTCCCAGGTGCTGGTGGATCTGTCCTCCATGGTGATGCGGCTGGGGTCTATGCCGTGGGCCACGAGATAATCGCGCATGGCCTGGGCCTCGCTGAGGTTTTCGCCGCTGCCCTTGCCGCCGGAAACTATCACATGGGTATTCGGGCTGTGTGAAAGGTACTCAAGGGCGGCATCCAGCCGGTATTTAAGTGTGAGGGAGACTCTGTCTCCCCGGACGGCACAGCCCAGCACTATGAGCAGGTCTTTATCATATTCCGCCTTCTTTGAGGCGGAGGAGGAGAGTACGCTCCCCATTATTATAAAGAAGGTTATGGCCACCCCATACAGCCCCATCAGGGCGCACTTTACAATATGCCCGGCGGGGGACTGAAACCAGGGAAAGACCCTGCGGCTGAATATGCCTGTAAGCAGCAGCGGTATGCCCATTATGGCCGGGAGCACCGTGCCCAGATGGCCGTTGCTCACCATGGAAAGCAGCGCTGTATCCAGCGTGAGCAGCCCTCCTGCGGCTATGAGCAGCATACGCAGCATTTACCGTCCCTCCCCGCTAACAAAAATCCAATATAAACTATACCACAATTACGTGAAACTGAAAATAGAACCCAGTGAAAAACAAAGATGAATAGACGGTAAAAAAACATACGGCGATTTGTAATGGATAAGGCTTTGTGATATACTTCTTAATGCCCGAATATGGGCAGACGGAGGATATAAATGGGATTTATAGATAAGCTGCTTGGCAATACATCAGAGGCACAGATAAAAAAGCTGATGCCCATGGTAAAGCGTATAAACGCCCTTGAGCCGGATATGGAGGCATTGAGCGACAGGGAGCTGAGGGGAAAAACAGATGAATTCAAGGCGCGCCTTGCTGAAGGCGCTTCCCTTGATGAGCTGCTGCCCGAGGCCTTTGCCGTGGTAAGGGAGGCAGCAAAGCGCACTATAGGCCAGCGCCATTATGATGTGCAGCTTCTGGGCGGCATAGTGCTGCATCAGGGGCGCATCGCCGAGATGAAAACCGGCGAGGGCAAGACCATCACCGAAACTCTGCCCGCCTACCTTAATGCCCTTACCGGCCACGGCGTGCATATCGTTACGGTAAATGACTACCTTGCAGAGCGTGATGCACACTGGATGGGCAAGATATACCGCTTCCTTGGCATGAGCGTGGGCTGCATAATACACGAAAAAACCAACGATGAGCGCAGGGCCGCCTATGCCTGCGATATAACCTACGGCACCAATAACGAATTTGGCTTTGACTATCTCAGGGATAACATGGTGGTCTACAGGGACCAGATGGTGCAGCGGGAGCTGAACTATGCCATCGTGGATGAGGTGGACTCCATACTTATCGACGAGGCCCGTACCCCCCTGATAATATCCGGCCACGGTGAGGAATCCACAGACCTGTATCAGCAGGCGGATAAATTCGTTCGCAGGCTGGAGCGGGGCGAAAATATAATAAAGCTCAGCAAGTCTGATCAGCTTATGGGCGTGGAGCAGGCAGAGAGCGGCGACTATATGGCGGATATAAAGGCCCGCACAGTTGCCCTTACCCAGCGGGGCATGGAAAAGGCGGAAAAATTCTTCGGCATAGAGGATATATCAGACCCCGCCAATACCGAGCTCAATCATCATATCCATCAGGCCCTTAAGGCCCATGCCCTTTTCCAGGTGGATAAGGACTATGTGGTGCAGGATGGCAAGGTGCTGATAGTGGATGAGTTTACCGGCCGCCTTATGCTGGGCAGGCGCTACAGCGACGGCCTCCATCAGGCCCTTGAAGCAAAGGAAGGGGTGACCGTGGAGCGGGAAAACCGCACTCTTGCCACCATCACCTTCCAGAATTACTTCCGTATGTTCAACAAGCTTGCGGGCATGACGGGCACCGCAAAGACAGAGGAGCAGGAATTCCAGGCCATATATGACCTGGACGTGGTGGAGATACCCACAAACAAGCCCCTCATGCGAAAAGACTACAATGACGTGGTGTATACCAATGAGCCTGCGAAATTCCGGGCGGTGGCTCAGGAGATAGCCGAGGTGCATAAGACCGGCCGGCCTATATTGGTGGGCACCATATCCGTAGAAAAGAGCGAAATGCTTTCAGGCGTTCTTTCCCGTATGGGCATAAAGCATCAGGTGCTCAATGCCAAGATGCACGCCAGGGAGGCTGCAATAGTAGCCCAGGCAGGTACCTTTGGCAACGTGACCATCGCCACCAATATGGCAGGACGAGGCACCGACATACTGCTGGGCGGCAATCCCGAGTTCCTTGCCAGGCAGGAGCTGCTCAGGGATGGCATGGAGGAAAGCATGGTGGAGGAGGCCACGGGCCACGCCGATACCGAGGATGAGGAGATACTTGCGGCAAGGGCAAAATACGCCCAGGTATACGCCAGGCACAAGGCGGTTACCGATGCAGAGCATGATAAGGTGGTGGCAGTGGGGGGCCTGCATATTATAGGCACCGAGCGCCACGAATCCCGCCGCATAGATAATCAGCTCAGAGGCCGTGCAGGCCGTCAGGGCGACCCGGGCTCCACAAGGTTTTACGTATCCCTTGCAGATGAGCTGATGCAGCGCTTCGGCGGCGAGCGGGTGCGGGAGCTTATGGACAGGATAAACCCCGAGGGGGATATTCCCATAGAGGCGGGCATACTTACCAAGCAGATAGAAAATGCCCAGAAGCGGGTGGAAAGCTTCAACTTTGACATCCGCAAAAACGTCCTCCAGTACGATGACGTTATGAACCGCCAGCGTGAGATAATCTACGGCCAGCGCCGCAAGGTGCTCATGGGGGAGGATATACATGCTTCCATAATGGATATGGTGAGCGAGTGTGCATCATTGCGCTGCGCCCAGTTCTGCCCCGGGTCTCTGCCCTCCGGCGAATGGGACAGAGAGGGCCTCAGGAATGAGCTTTTGCAGCTTACCGGGTATGATTGCGCCAGGGCGCTTTCAGGCATCGATGACGCTGCCGCCATTTCAGATGCAGCAATAAAGTTTGCCTTTGATGCATATGCCTCCAAGGAGGCTGCCCTCATGCAGGGCGCAGCCCAGCTTGGGGTGAATGGAGATATGCGTGAGCTTGAGCGGGTGGTGCTGCTGCGCTCCGTGGATGAGCTGTGGATGGATCATATCGATGCCATGGATCAGCTCAGGCAGGGCATAAGCCTCCAGGCAATAGGCCAGCAGGACCCTGTGGTGGCGTACCGCAATGCGGGCTTTGATATGTTTGACGAAATGGTGCAGGGCATACGAGAGCGCACCGTACGGAACCTTTACCATATAGTAATCTCTGCCAAGGCGCCTGAGCGCAAGCAGGTGGCAAAGCCCATAGAGCCCTCAGGCGACACTCCTGCAAAGCCAAAGCGCATAGAAAATAAGATAAGCCGCAATGCCCCCTGCCCCTGCGGCAGCGGCAAAAAATACAAGCAGTGCTGCGGCAAAGATAGCTGAACTTTTCCCAGAACGTGGGATGAGCATAAATAAAACTTCTACCGACTGAAAGGATGTGAAAAAGAGTGTTGCAGCTTGATGAATACCGGCAGCAGCTTGCCGACATGAAGGAAACACTTGTAAAGGCAGGTGAATCCCTTTGACGTGGCAGGATTAGCCGCAGAAAAGGAGCAGCTTGAGGCACAGATGGGTGCGTCGGATTTCTGGGATGACGTGGAGGCGGCAAACCGGGCAAATCAGCGCATGAAGGTGCTCAGCGCAAAAATAGAAAAATATCAAAAGCTCCACAGCGCCATTGAGGATGCCGAAATAATGGCGGACATGGCGGAGGAGGAAGATGACCAGGCCATGTATGATGAGCTGACGGCGGATATGCAGACCCTCACCGAAAAGGTGGAGGCGCTGAAGCTGGAAACTCTGCTCAGGGGCCCCTATGACAGGCTGAATGCCGTATTGTCCCTCCATGCGGGAGCGGGCGGCACCGAGGCTCAGGACTGGGTATCCATGCTGTACAGAATGTATACCCGCTACTGTACCGACAGGGGCTGGGTAATAAGGGAGCTGGATTATCTTGCGGGCGATGAGGCCGGCGTAAAGAGCGTTACCTTTGAGGTGGAGGGCGATAATGCCTATGGCTACCTTAAGGCGGAAAAGGGCGTTCACAGGCTGGTGAGAATATCCCCCTTTGATGCCTTTGGCAAGCGACATACCTCCTTTGCCTCGCTGGACGTTACCCCCATATTCGATGAGGATACAAACGAGGTGGAGATAAATCCCGACGATATACGCATCGATACCTATCGCTCAGGCGGCGCAGGCGGGCAGAATGTAAATAAGGTCAGCTCCGCAATTCGCATCACCCACTTCCCCACGGGCATAGTGGTACAGTGCCAGAATGAGCGCAGCCAGCTTCACAATAAGGAAATGGCCATGCGTATACTCAAGGGCAAGCTCCTTGAGCTTGCAGAGCGGGAGCGCATGGAGCAGATGGCGGAAATAAAGGGCGAAATGAAGAAGATAGAATGGGGCAGCCAGATACGCTCCTATGTTTTCCAGCCCTATACCCTGGTAAAGGATCACCGCACCGGCGTGGAGATAGGCAATATACAGGGGGTCATGGATGGGGATATAGACCCATTCATCACCGCTTTCCTTGTGCAATCCTGATGCAGCATAGCAGATGGAGATTAAGGAGCATAAAATGAAAAAGATAACGCTGGGGCTGCTTGCACTGTCGGTAATGCTTGCATCGGCAGGCTGCGGCACAGAGGCTGCCGCGCCTGTGGAGGGCAGCATACTTGAAAAGGCAGCGGTCGAAATCGATTCCGGGGCCACAGCGGCACCGGAGGCAGATAGTGAAAATACCCAACAAGCCGCCCACGAAAGCGAATACGATGACCTTATGGCCATCGCCAGCCAGGTGGGGGTAAAGAATGCGTATCCATGGGTCAATACCGCAGCGCTGGACGAAAAGACCGATGCGCTGATAAGGCTTGCTGAGGATGAAACCGGCGAGTACAGCGTGTATGGCATAATGAGCAGGGAATACGGTACCTATGGCCTCCTTTTAAATGACGTAATAGATGGGGAGGACAATTTTAATATTGAGTGTACCGAGTGGTATTATTCCGGCATCCCTGAGGAGCAGCCCATACTTGAAACCAATATGAATGGGGAATACACCATCACATACGTGTACAAACATGAAAACGATGCCCTGTGCTGGAAGAAATGTATTCTGGATTGCGGGTACGATACGGGCCACATGGAGCTGATACCGGCAGAATAGCATACTGGCCCGAAAACAAAAAGAATAGCACAATAAAAAACGTCCTCCCCGTGATGCTTAAACGGGGAGGACGAATTATTTTTATTGAAGTTTTATCTGTTGGACAGGCTGCGCTTTTGTATTTCCAGACGCACCAGCATTACCGCCATCAGGTATATTACAGCTATCACACATTCCAGCGCAAGTATGCTGTATGGTCTGGGATAAAGGCTGGTGAGCGCCAGCACAATGAGCCTTATGGGGAAATACAGCCCGAGCCACGCGGATATGCTGTAAAACCGCCTGCGAAAGGCCCTTGACTGCTCATTCATGCCATTTTTGCGGTATGCATATTCAAAGCCGCCGATAAGTGCCGCAAAGGGCACAAAGCTCAATATGGCGAAAACAAGATTTTGCAGTATTACCACGCACATGAATTGCAGTATTACGGCCATTACCTCCAGTGTTATGAGTATTGCCATAAGCTGCTCATAGCTGCCTGCCCTTGCCTGCTTCACCTGGGGCAGGTCACCGTCGCTTTGGTAGTCGTCATTCAGCAGATAGTCCGCCGTTACGCCAAACAGCCGGCTGAGCTGCAATATGTTTGATGCATCCGGCATGGCTGAGCCGGTCTCCCAGCGGGATATTGCCTGGCGGGATACATCCAGCGCCTCCGCCAGCTCATCCTGGGACATACCGCGGTCTTTTCTGAGGGAAAGTATTTTATCTGCCAGCTTCATTTTGTTTAAGCCCTCCTTTGCCCTGGGTGCTGTTATTGTAGCCCCGGCAGGGCGCTGCCGCCACCACATTGGCTTTACACTTTCGCAACAAGAGGTTACATTCCCCCTGTAATGGGGGATTTTTTGCTATTGGTGCAGCTTAATGGGCCCCTGGTGCTTATCAGAAGCCGACGCCGTAGGTACGTATTTCGCCGGTCTTTTCCGCAAGCCCCTCTATGGGCAGCTCCTTCATATGCACGGCGAAGGTCTTGCTTTCTCCGGGATCCAGGGGAGCGTTTTTGGTAAAGTGCCAAACGCCCAGCAGCTTGCCGTTGTCATCGTAGAAGCCGGTATAGATAAGGTTGAGGGAACATTCCCCATCTGCCTCCAGCGAGCCTGTCATGGTGGTAAAGCCGGGATAATTATCCGCAAGGTAAAGGCTGGAGGGCCGAACGGATATGCGGGCCGCCTCTGCCTGCCGGCAGGAAAGCTCCACAGCGAGGGCTGCTGCGGCTCCGGGGGTAAGGGAGGCATCCGGATGCCACCAGGCTATAAAGCCTGTTTCCCCGGGCAGCAGCACTGCCAGCTCATTCATAACAGGGGTATAGTCGTGGGACTGGGCTGTGCCGTTTACCGTAAAGGAAAGGGCTGCCCCCGTAAGCACCACAGGGCAGTTGCCGGTGTTTTCGTAGGCGGCAGCTCCGTAAAGGGTAGGGCCCTCTGCGCCGTCAAAAACATAGGCCACAGTGTCGGCAACGGTCACCTGGGGGTCAGGTACTTCCTCAGGATTCATGGAGGCTGTGGGCTGCTCCGCCGTAAGCACCTCAAGGCCCTGCACCTGAGCGCCGCTCTGGGGCGCAGGGGTGGGGGCTGCATCCATGCTCAGAGGGTCTATGGCAAACAGGGAGGTCTCCTGCTCCTTTTTGCCGCAGCCTGCAATGAGCACAAGGGAAGCAAATATGCTGATGAAAATAAAAAAGCTCTTTTTCATACCAGAGATTATACCATACTTTGGGCTGTGTACATATGGGGAAAAAGCCATACAGGGCAGGTATTTGTAAACATTCCGGGAGATGCACTGTGAATATTCGGATTTGACATGGATTTTACATTACCCGGATTTTGATTTTTACATTGGCTCTGTATATTAAAGATGTAAACAGAAGATAAAGAGAAA
The DNA here is from genome assembly GCA_964392455.1 of uncultured Clostridium sp. Classification (GTDB taxonomy): domain Bacteria; phylum Bacillota; class Clostridia; order Christensenellales; family CAG-138; genus SFEL01. Next base: position 35,859 of record CAYMPG010000002.1, read on the forward strand.
AGGAGCGTAAATGAAGGATGAAAAGGATACTGAGTATTGTATTGATAGCGGCACTGGTACTGGGCTGTATGTCAGGCTGCACAGGCGGAGGGGAAAACACCGTTTCAACAGATGGCTCCACCTCCATGAGCAGGGTGATAGGTGCGCTGGGCGAGGCATTTGAGAGCAGCTCAGGCATAAAGGTCTCCTACAATGCCACAGGCTCCGGCAGCGGCATAAAGGCCGTGCTGGAGGGCCGGTGTGATATAGGCCTTTCCTCCCGCAGCCTTAAGGATGAAGAAATAGCGTCAGGCCTTATACAGACCACGCTGGCATATGACGGCATAGCCATCATAGTTAACCCGGATAACCCCGTATCAGGTCTTACGCTGGAGCAGATAGCCGATATATACACCGGGAAAATCACAAGCTGGAGCCAGGTGGGCGGCAGCGACAGCGATATCGTGCTGATAGGCCGGGAGGCAAGCTCAGGCACACGGGATGGCTTTGAAACTATCACCGGCACTGAGGATGCCTGTATGTACCGGCAGGAGCTGCCGTCAAACGGGGACGTGATAGCCACTGTGGCGGGCAACCCCCAGGCCATTGGCTATGCTTCGATGGCTGCTGTAAAGGAAAGCGTAAAGGTGCTTTCGGTGAATGGGGTGGAGCCTGATGAGGAAACCGTAAGGAACGGAAGCTACAGCGTGCAGCGCCCCTTTGTGCTGGTAACAAGGGAGGATAGCCCCCTTTCTGAGGCTGCACAGAGCTTCTTTGAGTATGCCACCTCAGGGGAGGCGAATGAGATAATTGCAGCGGCCGGCGTGGTCCCTGCAAACTGACCGGATGACCGGTAACGGAGGCGGCAGGCTGATGAAGGTCAGGAAGGATACTGTGGAAAAGGCCGTGCAGGGTCTTTTCCTGATGCTGGGCCTTGTAACGGTAGGCTGTGTGCTGCTGATAGCGGCCTATCTGATAATTTCGGGTATACCGGCCATAGGCAGGATAGGGCTTGGCGAGTTTATGCTGGGCATGGAGTGGGCATCCGTTGCAGATGAGCCAAAGTACGGCATACTGCCCTTCCTGCTTACAAGCCTTTACGGCACGGCGGGAGCGATAGCCATAGGGGTGCCGGTGGGCTTTCTGGCGGCAGTGTATCAGGCAAAGCTGGCCCCCGCCCGGGCAAAGGCCCTTATGGAAAACGCAGTCAGCCTGCTGGCGGGCATACCCTCGGTGGTATACGGGCTGGTGGGGATGATGGCGCTGGTACCGGCTTTACGCAGGGCGTTTGCCCTGTCTGACGGGGCGAGCCTGCTTGCTGCCATTCTGGTGCTGGCGGTAATGATACTGCCTTCCATAATAAAGGTATCCGTCACGGCGCTGGAGGCAGTGCCAAAGGAATATGAGGATGCCTCACTTGCCCTTGGGGCAACGGCGGTGGAGACCTGCTTTCGCGTTTCCGTACCGGCTGCAAAGAGCGGCATTGCGGCGGCGGTGGTGCTGGGCGTAGGGCGGGCCGTGGGGGAGACGATGGCGGTAATGATGGTGTGCGGCAGCGCACCCAATATGCCGGATTCCCTCTTTCAGAGCGTGCATTTTCTTACCACCATCGTGGGCAGCGAAATGGCCTATTCAGGCGGCCTGCAGCGGCAGGCGCTGTTTTCCATAGCACTGGTGCTGTTTCTGTTCATTATGGCCATAAATGCCCTGCTGAACTTTTTCCTCAAATGGCGAAAGGGGGAATGACAATGCTGCATGAAAGGCTGCCGGTAAGGCGAAGCTGCTATGTGCATCTTATGAAGGGGCTGATGCTGCTGTCAGTCATAGCCACGGCGGCTCTGGTGATATTTATGGCGGGCTACGTGGCGCTGAAGGGCGGGCCCCATATAAGCCTGGAATTTCTTTCCACAGGCGTAAGCTACATAAATCAGAGGATAGGTATACTGCCAAATATACTGAATACCGTTTATATCATACTTGCTACCCTGGCAATAGCCTTGCCCCTCGGCGTGGGCGCAGCCATATACCTTAATGAATACGCCACAAACAGGAGGCTGGTGGGGATAATAGAGTATGCCGCAGAGACCCTTTCAGGTATACCATCCATAATATACGGCCTTGTGGGGATGCTGCTGTTTTCAAATCATATGGGCTCCTGCCTTATGGCGGGGGCGCTGACCCTTGTGATAATGAACCTGCCTACCATAATGCGTACTGCTCAGGAAAGCCTTAAGACCGTACCCCAGAGCTACAGGGAAGGGGCCTTTGGCCTTGGCGCCGGCAGGTGGAGGACTATCCGCACGGTGGTGCTGCCCGGGTGCGTGGATGGGGTTATTACGGGGTGCATATTGTCAGCAGGGCGGATACTTGGCGAATCGGCGGCGCTGCTGTTTACGGCGGGCTTTGCCCATACGCTGAATGGCTTTTTTACCGGCCTTACCAGTGCAGGCTCCACATTGACTGTGGCCCTGTATGTATATGCAAAGATGGATGGAGAATTTGATGCGGCCTTTGCCATTGCGCTGGTATTGATGGTATTGACGGCATTGGTAAACCTGTGCGCCGTGGGCGTGAGAAAATACTTTCAAAGGAGGAACAGCCTGTGAATATTATGACGGCGGATAAGCTGTGCCTGTGGTATGGCAATATCCAGGCGCTGGATGATATCAGCATAGGCATACCGGATAAAAGCATTACGGCGCTGATAGGCCCATCCGGCTGCGGAAAGTCCACCTTTCTAAAAACGCTGAACCGTATGAATGATCTTGTCCCGGGCGTAAGGCTTGCAGGGGAGGTGCGCTATCAGGGGGAGGATATATATGCCCCCGGTGTAAACGTAAATGAGCTCAGGCGGCAGGTGGGCATGGTGTTTCAAAAGCCAAATCCTTTTCCCATGAGCATATATGACAATATCGCCTACGGCCCCCGCACCCATGGCATCACTTCCCGGGCAAAGCTGGATGAGATAGTGGAGCAGTCCCTGCGGGCTGCCGCCATATGGGAGGAAACAAAGGACAGGCTGAAAAAGAGCGCCCTGGGCTTATCCGGAGGGCAGCAGCAGAGGATATGCATCGCCCGGGCGCTGGCAGTGGAGCCCCAGGTGCTGCTGATGGATGAGCCAACCTCAGCCCTGGACCCAATATCAACATCCAGAATAGAGGAGCTTGCGATTTCGCTTAAGGAAAAGTATACTATCGTCATCGTAACGCACAATATGCAGCAGGCTGCCCGCATTTCAGACCAAACTGCCTTTTTTCTGCTGGGAAAGCTCATTGAATACAGGGACACGGAGGCCCTGTTTTCTCAGCCGGAGGATAAGCGCACCGAGGATTATATTACGGGGAGGTTTGGATAATGCGGAGCCGTTTTGATGAGCAGCTTGCCCTTTTAAACAGGGAAATGATAAAAATGGGGGCCCTGTGCGAGGAGGCGATAACCCTTGCATCCTCAGCCCTTACTGAGGGGGATATATCCCTTGCCAATCAGGTAGCCCGCCGGGATAGGGAAATAGACCAGATAGAGCGGGATATAGAGGGCCTGTGCATGAGGCTGCTCCTGCAGCAGCAGCCTGTTGCCCGGGATCTGCGGCAGATATCGGCCGCCCTGAAGATGATTACGGACATGGAGCGCATCGGAGACCAGGCCGAGGATATAGCAGAGATAGTTACCTTTCTGGATGGGCGCAGCGTCGGCGGGCATACCCGCCTGAAGGAAATGGCGGCGGCCGCAATAGGCATGGTAACGGACAGCGTGGATGCATATGTCAGGCGGGATATAGTGCTGGCACAATCCGTAATTGACCATGACGATGTGGTGGATGAGGGGTTTCTTGCCGTAAAAAGGCAGCTTATAGAGCTTATAGCCGCAGACCCTTCGGAGGGAGAGTATGCGCTGGATATACTGATGATAGCAAAATACCTTGAGCGCATAGGAGACCACGCAACGAACCTTGCGGAGTGGGTCATCTATGGGGTAACGGGCGTTCACAAAAGCGAGGAGGAAAACGGATGATATGGTGCGTAGAGGATGATGGGGCAATACGGGATATAGAGGTATACGCCCTGCGCTCCACCGGCTTTGAAGCAAGGGGCTTTGCCGATGGAGCCGCCTTCTGGGAGGCGCTGCAGACAGAGCGCCCGGAGCTTGCCGTGCTGGACGTGATGCTGCCCGGGATAGACGGGGTGGAGCTGCTGAGAAGAATACGCTCAGATGCACGGCTCGCTGATATGCCGGTTATAATGGCAACGGCCCGCGGAGAGGAGTATGATAAAATACAGAGCCTGGATTTGGGGGCGGACGATTATGTGGTGAAGCCATTTGGCGTTATGGAGCTGGTATCCCGCATAAAGGCAGTGCTGCGCCGCTATCAGGGCGCAGGGGTGCAGAAGCTGCTGAAGCTGGGCGAGCTGACGCTCAATCTTGATGAGCATACGGTTACGGTGGGCGGTGAGCGGGTGCAGCTTACTTATAAGGAATACGAGCTGCTGCGCCTGTTTTTATCCCATCCGGGCACGGCGTTTACCCGCAGCCAGCTTTTTGCAGAGGTGTGGGGGGATGACTATGTGGGCGAAACAAGGACCCTGGATATGCACATCCGCACCCTGAGGCAAAAGCTTGGAAGCTATGGAAAATACATAGAAACGGTACGCAATGTGGGGTATCGTATGGAGGTGCGGCCGTGACTGAAAAGATATTCCGCTCCATAATGGCGGCGGCGGGGTGCGTATTGCTGGCCTGCATACTTATCATTATGGGGTGCCTGTATGAGTACTTTGGAGATGTGCAGACAAAGCAGCTTGAGGACGAGCTGGCCTTTGCGGCGGCAGGGGTAGAGGCTTCAGGGCAGGCCTATCTTGATGGGCTTAGCGCAGGCAACAACCGCCTTACCTGGATTGCAGCCGATGGGGCTGTGCTTTACGATGCCGAGGCGGATAAGCATACCATGGAAAACCATGCCCTTCGGGAAGAGGTGCATGAGGCGCTGACCACCGGCGAGGGCACCAGCATACGCTATTCAAATACGCTGCTTGAAAAGACGGTTTACTGTGCAAGGCGGCTGTCTGATGGAACGGTGCTGAGAATATCTGCCAGCACTGCCAGCATGGGGCTATTGGCCTTTGGAATGATGCAGCCAATATGCGCCGTGCTGATAATAACGCTGGTGCTTGCGTTTCTGCTTGCAAATCGCCTTTCAAAGCGTATAGTGGAGCCGCTGAACAGCCTTGACCTTGACCATCCCCTGGAGAATAAGACCTACGATGAGCTTGCCCCGCTGCTGACTCGCATAAGCCAGCAGCGCCGCCAGATAGATGCCCAGCTTCGCAGGCTGCAGCAGAAAAAGGAAGAATTTGACCAGATCACCTCCAGCATGAGGGAAGGGCTGGTGCTGCTCAATGGCAGCGGCACGGTACTCAGCATAAACCCGGCGGCGGAGCGGCTTTTTCATGCGGATGACGGTGCCGTCGGCAGGGACTTTCTTACCGTAGAGCGGGGGAGCGAGCTCAATGAGGCGCTGGACAGGGCGCTGAAGGATGGACACAGCGAGATATGCATCCAGCGGGATGCAAGGGAATACCAGATAGATATCAGCAGAATAGATTCCGGGGATGCCCCGGCAGGCCTTGTGCTGCTGAGCTTTGATGTGACGGAGAAAATCAATGGGGAGCGCTCCCGCAGGGAGTTTACAGCCAATGTATCCCATGAGCTGAAAACTCCCCTTACGGCCATACTTGCAGGCAGCGAAATGATAGAGAACGGCATGGTAAGAGCGGAGGATGTGCCCCGGTTCATAGGCCACATACACAATGAGGCGGCACGGCTGCTGACGCTGATAGAGGATATAATCCGCCTGTCCCAATTGGACGAGGGGGCAGAGCTGCCCACTGAAATCGTGGATATTGTAGACGTGGTGCAGGAGGCGGCAGAGCAGCTAAGGGAAAAGGCCAATAAGCATAAGGTGGAGATAAGCGTTCAGCTGGAGGGCTGCCGGGTAGAGGGAGTTTCCAGGCTGATACATGAGATCGTGTACAATCTTATGGATAATGCAATAAAGTACAATGTGCCGGGTGGCAGCGTGAAGGCATCTGTTACGGCTGATGGTGTGCTTGCTGTGGCGGATACCGGCATAGGTATCCCGCCGGAGCATCAGGAGCGGGTATTTGAAAGGTTTTACAGGGTGGATAAAAGCCATTCAAAGCAGATAGGCGGCACAGGGCTGGGCCTTTCCATAGTAAAGCATGCCTGTGCCTACCTTGGTGCAGGCGTAAAGCTTAAAAGCGAGGCCGGCAGGGGCACGGTCATTCAGGTGGATTTCAGCAGGAGGAGGGTGTAAAGCATATGTGGATAGTGTTTGCGCTTGGGTCGGCGCTGTTTGCGGGGCTGACGTCAATACTTGCAAAGTGCGGCATACGAAAGACAGATTCCACCCTGGCAACGGCTATCCGCACTATAGTGGTGCTTATCTTTTCCTGGGGCATGGTGTTTATCGTAGGCTCACAGGGGCAGCTTCATACCGTAGAGCGGGAAACGGTTGTGTTTCTTGTGCTTTCCGGCCTTACAACGGGCGCAAGCTGGCTGTGCTATTACAGGGCGCTGCAGCTTGGCAGCGTAAGCAGGGTGGTGCCTATTGATAAATCCAGCACGGTGCTCACAATAGTGCTGGCTGCGGTGCTGCTGAAGGAAAGCGTGAGCCTGACTAAGGGCATAGGCGCAGGGCTGATTGCGGCAGGCACCCTTTTGATGACGGAGATAGGCAGGGGTGGCGAGGCAAAGGAAAAGGATAGCAGATGGCTGTGGTATGCGCTGGGCTCCGCATTGTTTGCAAGCCTGACCGCCATACTGGGCAAGCTCGGCATATCCGCCGTGGAATCCAACCTTGGCACGGCCATACGCACAGGGGTGGTGCTGGCCATGTCCTGGATGATGGTATTTGTCAAGGGCAGGCAGAGTGCGCTGGGGGAAATACCAAAAAATGAGCTGGGGTTTATCTGCCTTTCCGGCCTCGCAACGGGCGCAAGCTGGCTGTGCTATTACAAGGCCCTGCAGGAGGGCCCTGCAAGCGTGGTGGTGCCGGTGGATAAGCTCAGCATACTGGTCACGATAATATTTTCCCGGGTGGTGTTTCATGAAAAGCTGTCAGCAAGGGCTATGATTGGCCTTGTGGCCATAGTAGGCGGCACGCTGCTGATGGTGGTTTAGTGCATTTATCCGATATATCAGGGCTCATCCGGCCCTTTCAGGCCCGGGTGAGCCTTTTTGTGTATATGAAAAATAGCTGAAAATGCGAAAAATGCAGGGCCAATAGCTTGTTTCCTTATGGGAAGGGGGTAAGCTATTCAAATAAGCAATATGAAAACAATATGCGGAATCCATAAGATGTGATAAAATAAACAATATAAGATTATGATAATATGCCGGAATTCGTGCATACGGATAGCGGCTTAAATTTGGAGGTATAGAATTATGGCAAAAAAGACCATTCAGGATGTTGACGTTAAGGGCCTTAAGGTGCTTGTGCGTGTGGACTATAACGTGCCCCTCAATGAGGATGGCACCATTTCAGACGATAAGCGCATAGTCGCCTCCCTGCCCACGGTAAAGTATCTGCTGGACAATGGCGCCAGGGTGATACTCTGCTCCCATCTGGGCCGCCCCAAGGGCGAGCGCAAGATGGAGTTTTCCCTTGCCCCTGTTGCAAAGCGCCTGGGCGAGCTGCTTGATGGCGTAAAGGTGACCTTTGCTCCCGATTGCATCGGCGAGGAAGTGGAGGCGCTTGCTGCCCAGCTTAACCCCGGCGAAATACTGCTCCTTGAGAACCTGCGCTTCCACAAGGAGGAGGAGAAGAACGATCCCGAGTTTGCAAAGAAGCTTGCTTCCCTTGCAGAGCTTTACGTTTCTGATGCCTTTGGTACGGTCCATCGTGCCCATGCTTCCACCGTGGGCGTGGCAGATTACCTTCCCGCAGTGGCAGGCTTCCTTATCGGCAAGGAGCTGTCCGTAATGGGCGAGGCGCTGGAGAATCCCGTGCGTCCTCTGGTGGCCATACTGGGCGGCGCAAAGGTAAAGGATAAGATAGGCGTTATTACCAACCTGCTCAATAAGTGCGATACCCTTATTATCGGCGGCGGCATGGCCTATACCTTCTACAAGGCAAAGGGCTATGAGGTGGGCGATTCTCTGCTGGATGAGGCCAATGTGGGCCTTGCAGCAGAGCTTATGGAGACTGCCCGGGCAAAGGGCGTAAAGATGCTGCTGCCCATCGATAACGTTATAGCCACGGACTTTGCTCCGGATGCAGAGCATAAGCAGGTGCCCGCAGATCAGTTCCCCAAGGGCTGGCAGGGCATGGATATAGGCGAAAAGACCGCAGCCATGTTTGCTGAGGAGGTCAAAAAGGCCGGTACCGTTATCTGGAACGGGCCCATGGGCGTATTTGAATTCCCCACCTTTGCAAAGGGCACCGAGGCTGTAGCCGAGGCCTGTGCCCAGAGCAATGCCATAACCATAGTGGGCGGCGGCGATTCTGCCAGCGCCATAACAAAGCTGGGCTATGCCGATAAAATCACCCATATTTCCACCGGCGGCGGCGCAAGCCTTGAGTTCCTTGAGGGAAAGACCCTGCCCGGCGTAGCTGCACTCAACGACAAATAATTCAGGATTTTTACAGAGAAACGGAGATAGATACCATGCGTAAGCCTATAATTGCTGGAAACTGGAAAATGAACATGACCCCCTCTGAGGCCAGAAACCTTATCAACGACCTTAAGCCCCTGGTAAAGGATGCCGGGTGTGATGTGGTCATATGCCCCCCCTATGTTGACCTGGCCCTTGCATCAGAGCTTGTAAAGGGCAGCAATATACACCTTGGTGCCCAGAATATCCACTGGGCAGAAAAGGGCGCCTTCACCGGCGAGGTTTCTGCCAATATGCTCAAGGAGCTTGGCGTGGAGTATGCCATCATAGGCCACAGCGAGCGTCGTCAGTACTTTGGAGAGACCGATGAGACCGTTAATGCCCGCGCAAAGGCTGCCATAGCTGCCGGCATCACCCCCATCATCTGCGTAGGCGAGAGCCTTGAGGAGCGGGAAAGCGGCAAGACCGAGGCAAAGGTAAGGGCACAGGTAGAAAAGGGCCTTGAGGGCATAGCCGCTGAGGATGTGGCAAAGCTGGTGATAGCATACGAGCCCATCTGGGCAATCGGCACCGGTAAGACCGCCACCGATGAGCAGGCAAATGAGACCATAGGCGTTATCCGTGAGACCGTGGCAAAGGTATTCGGCGCAGATACCGGCGCTGCTGTACGCATACAGTACGGCGGCAGCATGAACCCCAAGAATGTAAAGGGGCTCATGGCGATGCCTGAGATAGACGGCGGCCTGATTGGCGGCGCAAGCCTTAAGGCTGTGGATTTCTCCCAGGTAGTAAACTACGGCGCATAACTCAAATACATTAAGGAGAACTGATATGAAGAAGCTTACCGCCCTCATAATACTGGATGGCTTTGGACACAGGGAAAGCAGAGAGGGCAACGCCATACTTACAGACGGCGCTGCCAATATCACCCGCCTTATGAATGAATATCCCCATACCCTCATTGCCGCCTCAGGCGAGGATGTGGGCCTGCCTGATGGGCAGATGGGCAACTCTGAGGTGGGGCACTTGAATATCGGCGCAGGCCGCATAGTGTATCAGGAGCTTACCCGCATCACCAAGTCTATCCGGGAGGGGGACTTCTTTGAAAACCCCGCCTTCCTCAGCGCAGTGGAAAACTGCAAAAAGCATGACTCCGCCCTCCATATTTACGGCCTTACAGGCCCCGGCGGCGTGCATAGCCACCAGAATCATTTCTTTGGCCTGCTGGAGCTTGCCAAGCGTCAGGGCCTTGAGAAGGTGTATGTACACTGCTTCATGGATGGGCGTGACGTTCCTCCTGAGAGCGGCAAGGGATACCTTGAGCACTATCAGCAGAAGATGGCCGAGATAGGCGTTGGCAAGATAGCCACCGTCATGGGCCGCTACTACGCCATGGACAGGGATAACCGCTATGAGCGGGTGGAAAAGGCATATGCTGCGCTGGTGTATGGCCAGGGCGTATATGCTACTGACCCTGTGCAGGCCATGCAGGATTCCTACGATGCGGGGGTCACAGATGAATTCGTGCTGCCTGTGGTAATAACCGAAAACGGCGCACCCGTTGCCACCATCAAGGCAAACGACAGCGTGATATTCTATAACTTCCGCCCTGACAGGGCCCGTGAGATAACCCGCTCCTTCATCTTTGAGGATTTCGATGGCTTTGAGCGCAAGAATGGCTTCTTACCCCTGCACTATGTGTGCATGACCCAGTATGACAAGACCTTTGGGGATAAGGTGCAGGTGGCCTTCAAGCCTGAGCATCTCAATAATACTCTGGGCGAATACCTTGCAGCCCAGGGCAAGACTCAGCTTCGCATAGCGGAAACCGAAAAGTATGCCCACGTTACCTTCTTCTTTAATGGAGGCGTTGAGGCTCCCAATGAAAATGAGGACAGGTGCCTTATACCCTCTCCCAAGGTAGCCACCTACGACCTGCAGCCTGAAATGAGCGCATATCAGGTGGCAGAGGAGGCGGTAAAGCGCATAGAGAGCGGCAAGTATGATGTGATGATACTGAACTTTGCCAATCCTGACATGGTGGGCCATACCGGCGTTATGGATGCGGCTGTAAAGGCCGTGCATGCAGTGGATGAATGTACTGATAGGGTGATAAAGGCCATACTTAAGGCCGGCGGACGTGCAATAATCACTGCGGATCATGGCAACTGCGAGCGGATGTATGATGAGGATGGAGTTACTCCCTTCACTGCCCATACCACGCTCCCCGTGCCTGTGATACTGGTGGATGAGGAAAAGAAAAACGCAAAGCTCCGCACCGGCGGCAGGCTGTCAGACCTTGCGCCCACCATGCTGACCCTTATGGGCATGGAGGTACCTGCCGAGATGACAGGCTCCAGCCTTATAGAGGGCTAAAGGTACGGAAAACTGCGGGCTGTTTGCCTGAAAAAGGGTAAAAAATACAAAAAACATATGGCTTTTTCACAAAAGGCATGATATAATAGCCCTTGCGTTCGACAGCGAAAGTATTCCATGGGAGGAAGTATATATAATGGAAGCTCTGAACACAATCCTTAATATCGTACTCATCATCTGCTCTATTGCCCTTATCGCAGTAGTGCTTATTCAGCAGACCAAGAGCGGCGGCCTCGGCGGCGCTTTTGGCGGCGATACCCAGTCCTTCACTGCCCGCGGTCAGGCGGCCAGCAAGGAAGCAAAGCTTCAGAAGATCACAAAGATACTGGCAATAGTTATTGCGGTGATTGCCATCGCCATGACTATTATCAACTGATTTCTTACAGTTTTCAGCAGGAGGGTGTGCCGGTGAGGCATACCCTCTTTTGGCTTTTACAGAAAAAGGAGAGATAAACACACAATAATTATGAAGGAAACCATACTGAATATTATAGGCAGCACAGGCCGCCCCATGGATGGGGAGGAGCTGCTTGCCGCTGCCGGCGGAGAGCTGGATAAGGTAAAAAGCGCCCTTGAGGAGCTTGCGGCAGAGGGCCGCATAGTAATAACCCGGCGGGGCAAGGCTGCATTGCCGGAGCAGCTTGGCCTGGTATATGGGCAGATACGGTGCAGCACAAAGGGATACGGCTTCTTTGTGCCGGTAAATGGTACAGGTGATATGTTTATCCCCGGGGAAAGCATGAATGGCGCCCTCCATGGGGATATGGTATTTGTCCATGGGGTGCGTGACAGGGGCAGAGGTACCAGCGACAGGGGCGAGGTGACGGCCGTTGTAAAGCGGGCCTCTGAGCGGCTTACTGGCACATATGAAAGCGACGGAGAGTTTGGCGGCTATGTAATACCAGATGACCCCAAAATCGCCGTGGATGCAATGATACCTGTGGGCAGTGAGCAGGGGGCAAAGCATGGGGATAAGGTGGTGGTAAGGATATTGCAGTATCCCGGCCAGCGCAGGCCCATGATAGGCCAGGTGACTGAGGTGCTGGGCAAAGCCGGAGATAAGGGCATGGATATACTGTCCATAATCCGGCGGCTGGAGCTGCCGGATGAATTCCCCGCCGCCACAATAAAGCAGGCAAAGACCCTGAAAAAAACCATATCCGATGAGGACATAAAGGGCAGAAGGGATTTCCGTGGAATACTTACCGTTACCATAGACGGGGCGGATGCGAAGGACCTTGACGATGCCGTTTCCCTTGAGCGAACTACTGGCGGGCTTTTCAGGCTGGGGGTGCATATTGCGGATGTTAGCCACTATGTGCGCTCTGCAAGCCCCATAGACAGGGAGGCATATAAGCGGGGCACCAGCGTGTATTTTCCCGACAGAGTGCTGCCAATGCTGCCAAAGGAGCTGAGCAACGGCCTTTGCTCGCTCAATCCAAATGAGGATAAGCTGACCCTCTCCTGCGTGATGGATATAGACCAGCGGGGCAGGGTGGTAAAGCACAGCATATGCGAAAGCGTCATCTGCTCAGACAGGCGGCTTACCTACGAGGCGGTAAACGCCATGTTTGATGGAGATAAGGGTCTGCGGGATCAATACCGTGATGTATTGCCCATGCTCAGCGAGATGCGGGAGCTTATGGGCATACTCCGGGCAAAAAGGGAAGCAAGGGGCGCAATAGATTTTGACCTGCCCGAGGCAAAAATAATACTGGGTGAGGATGGCCACGCCGATGATGTGCAGCTCAATGTGAGGGGCGAGGCCAATAAAATGATAGAAGAATTCATGCTGGTGGCAAATGAGACCGTGGCACGGCATGGCGTGGATAAGAATATACCCCTTATGTACCGCGTTCACCATGCGCCGGAAAGCAGCCGCATGGAGGAGCTGAATACCTTCCTCAATACCCTGGGCTACGGCATACGTGGGCTGGATGAGCCCAAGCCCGCCGCAGTGCGTAAGGTGCTGCTGCAGGCAGCAGGCAGTCCTGAGGAAAGCGTGATAAACAGGGTGACCCTCAGGGCCATGTCCAAGGCAAGGTACAGCCCGGATTGTGATGGGCATTTTGGCCTTGCAGCAGAGTGCTATTGCCACTTTACCTCCCCCATAAGGCGGTATCCAGACCTTATGGTGCATCGTGCCATAAAGGACAGCATACATGGCAGGCTCAATGAGAAAAAGCGTGAGGGCTGGCTTTCCAGGCTCCCAGAGGCGGCCAACCACTGCTCGGATAGGGAGATAGCCGCAGTGGAGGCCGAGCGTGCGGCAGATGACCTTAAGAAATGCGAATACATGAAGGAGCACCTTGGAGAAGAATTTGACGGGGTGATTTCCGGAGTGGTGCAGCAGGGCTTTTTTGTGGAGCTGCAAAACACCGTTGAGGGCATGGTGCGGGTATCCACGTTGCTGGATGACAGGTATCTGCTGGATGAGAAGAATTACCGGTTGGTGGGCCGTGGCGGAAGGCAATTCCGTATAGGCGACAGTGTGCGGGTAAAGGCGGCGGCAGCGGATATGGAAACGGGCCGCATAGAATTTGAGCTGTGCGAGGAGCGCAGGCCCCGTGCATCGCACAGCGGTGCAAAGCGCAAAAAGTTTGTCCCCAGGTCGACAGGGGGCAAAAAGGATGGTAAAATAGCTATGCATAAAAGTAAGAGAGGGGGCAGCCGTGGTGGCCGAAAAAAAGGGGATAAAAAGGCTGGCAGAAAACCGTAAGGCTCGCCATGAATACTTTATAGAGGATACCTATGAGTGCGGCCTTGCGTTGGCGGGCACCGAGGTAAAGAGCATACGGGCCGGCAAGGTAAACCTTAAGGACTCATACGCCCAGATAAAAAAGGGAGAGGCCTATATAATCGGTATGCACATCAGCCCCTATGAGCAGGGCAATATATTCAACAGAGACCCATTCCGTGAGCGCAAGCTGCTGCTGCATAAGAGCGAGATACGCAAGCTCCTTACCGCCTCACAGGTGGAGGGCTATAGCCTCATACCTCTGCAGCTTTACCTTAAGGATGGCCTTGTAAAGCTGGAGCTGGCAGTTGCCCGGGGCAAAAAGCTCTATGATAAGCGCAGTGATATAGCAAACCGTGATGCAAAGCGGGAGATGGACAGGCGCATGAAGGAGGCCAGATTCAGATGAAAAAGCTGCCTTTTACAAGGGAACAGGTGGAAAGGATAACTGAGGAGTATCCCACTCCCTTCCATATTTACGACGAAAAGGCCATAAGGGAAAATATCCGGGAGCTATACAGGGCATTTTCCTGGAATAAGGGCTTTAAGGAATACTTTGCGGTAAAGGCCCTGCCAAACCCCGCCATAATGGAGCTGCTCCATCAGGAGGGCTGCGGCATGGATTGCTCTGCCCTTACGGAGCTTATGCTTGCTGAGGCGGTAGGCTGCGCCGGAAATGACATTATGTTTTCCAGCAATGATACTCCCGGCGAGGATTTTGAGTATGCACGAAAGCTCGATGCCATAGTAAACCTTGATGATATTACCCATATTGCCTTCCTTGAGCAGCATGGCGGCATACCCGAAAAGATATGCTGCCGGTATAATCCCGGCGGCGAGTTCCGCCTGGGCAATGCCATAATGGGAAACCCTGCCGATGCAAAGTACGGCATGACCTACAGCCAGCTTGAGGAGAGCTTCAGGATACTGCTGACAAAGGGGGTAAAGGAATTTGGCATACATGCTTTCCTTGCCAGCAGCACCACCGACGATGGATATTTCCCCACCCTTGCAAGGGAGCTGTTCACAGTGGCAGCAAGGCTCCATGAAAGCACCGGCGCAAATATCACCTTTATCAATCTTTCGGGCGGCATAGGCATACCGTACCTGCCGGAGGAGCGCAGGGCAGATATTACCAATATCGGCAGCCAGGTGATGAAGGCATATCAGGAAACGGTGCCTGCTGATATGGATATCAGCTTGTGTGCCGAGCTGGGCAGGTATGTTACCGGGCCGTATGGCTACCTTGTAACCCGGGCGATACACAAAAAGGATATATACAAGAATTACATCGGAGTGGATGCCTGCGCCTGTAATCTCATGCGGCCTGCAATGTATGGGGCATATCACCATATAACCGTGCTGGGCAAGGAAAACGCCCCTGCGGATCATGTGTATGATGTGGTGGGCTCGCTTTGCGAGAATAATGATAAATTTGCTGTGGACAGGCCGCTGCCTGCCATCGATACCGGGGATCTGCTGGTGATACACGATACCGGCGCCCACGGCTTCTCCATGGGCTATAACTATAACGGCAAGCTCAGGAGCGCCGAGCTTCTGCTAAGGGAGGATGGCAGCGTAAGGCTTATTCGCCGGGCTGAAACGCCGGCGGATTATTTTGCAACGCTGGATTGCCTGCATATAATATGATATAATATCAGCGTCAGTTAATTGCGCCCCGTAAACCGGGGCAAGCTTGGGGGCGTACATGGTTTCGACGGGGATCATGGAGGCCGGATAAGCGAGCCGAAGACCCGTGCTTCGTTAAAAATGGGAAAATTTAAATTTAACTGGCAAATCTGATTTTGCACTCGCTGCCTAATTAGGCAGTGCGTCGGCCCGGGACTTCCCACGGCCCCGGTCCCCGGCGTCATCAATGTGGGGAACCAGCCCGCTTAAGCTTTGCAGCGGGTGGGATTTTATGAAGCTACCAAAGCCCTGATCCTGTTGGTGGGAGCTGATTCGGCAGAGGGAAAGTTAAAACATCAACTACGCTCGTAGAAAGTCTTGTTAACAGGTTTTCGGACAGGGGTTCGACTCCCCTCGCCTCCACCAAAGAAAAACCTCTAAAACTCTAAGGTTTTGGGGGTTTGTTTTTTGCTTTGATGACACTTTTGATGACGCATACTGCGAAAAACCATGATAAACATATGCGGATTCTCGTAATTTGAGAGAGATACCATACATAATGGGTGGTATTCTCATTCGCCAGATAGTAGAATCAGAGAAAGTGAATGGCCATTGTGAGAGGAGAAGGCTAATGGAGAGGAAAACTATCGGCGGCTTTATTGCCGCTTTAAGAAAGGCGAACGGAATGACGCAAAGAGAGCTGGCGGAGCGGCTGAATGTTTCGGACAAGACCGTGAGCCGCTGGGAGCGAGACGAGGGCACGCCTGACCTTGGCACGATACCGGTGATAGCGGAGGTGTTCGGCATAACGTGCGATGAGCTGCTGTGCGGGGAGCGCAGGCCGATAGAGGAACGCACTGGGATATCGGATACGGATGAAAACAGCCCAAAAGGAGAAAAGCAGCGCCGGCGCCTGCTGAAGTCCGCCATGTCCAGATATAAAAGCCTGAGCTTTGTAGCTATGGGCATATCCGCAGCCGGCTTAATGGCGGCGCTGATATGTAATCTGGCTTTTTTAAAGGCAGTGCTGGGCTTTTTCATGGGAGCGGTATTTTATATTGTAAGCATCGTGTGTCAGATGGTATTTGTAAACAGGGCCAATCTCTGGGTGGAGGATGGGGGCCTGGATGAAGGGGCTCTTTCCATTTATAAGAGGCAGGTTATACGCATTGCTGAAATGTCTATTGGGGCGACGGCGGCGTTTATGGGCTTTACATTGCCAATGGTTACCATGGATGCACATATTGGCATTGACGGTGGCAGCCTGCTGCTCTGGGGCACGGTGTGCGCCGGGGCGGTTTTAATGATATATGCTGCTGTGCTGTATTTTTTCAACGGGGCAATGCTTAAAAAGAGAGCCTACGTCCTTCCGGAAAAGGAGGACGCAACCTATTGGCATAATCACAGGCTGAAGGGCAGGTGCGCTGCGGCGCTGGCGGCAGCTATCGCAGTGACCTTTGTGGCCCATCAGGCGGCTACCTCCATATGGGGAACGTGGACAATTATGGAGGGAACAACATTTGAGGATTACGATAGCTTTATTCAATACATGGGGCAAGACATTCCCGCTGATGAGCCAACGGCATATTATGAAACCGGCGGCACAGAGGTTGCCCAGGCCCCCGAAGGCCAGTCGATTGTTTATCATGATAAATATGGCAATGAGATAAGCCGGGAGGAAGCCTTGACACGGAGGCTGGAGGATAAGAACGGCAGGGTGGTATGTGAATACGTTGAGCTGAATGAAAGGGTAGTATCTATAAGGTACGCTCCAAAGGATGGCACTGCTTTGCCCATAACGGTATTCACACAGGATGACCTTGCCGCCGCACGGCACACGGCTTCTGTGCGCCATGTGATATTCGGGGCGGCGTATTGTATTGAGACGGCTGCGGCAGTGCTTGTCTATTTCAGAAAGAGAGCAAGGTAAGGGCAGAGATACACGGCATACCTGGTGAAGCATATTTAACCATAAGTAAAACCCCCGCCTGATATTACGGGCGGGGGTAAATATATTGTGCTGCGTCAGATTATATGTCGCCCTTGGGGAATATCTCCTCAAGGGGCCAGGTCTCCATTTTGTAATACATATCGCGCCACTGGAGTATTTCATAATTGCATCCGACTGCGAAAATCTCCAATAGATGCTTAAGCTCGGCACCTGTCTTATTTTCGCAGAGGCTGTTTATCATGTCGATTTCGTTGTTGCACTTTGCAACGTAGCTGGGGGTGGTATAGAATTCTATCCACTTATAATACATATTGTCCTTGGGCAGGGTGCACTGGGGCAGCAGGTCAAAGCCCATATGCATATACAGTATGTTGCAGGGGAAAAGCCCCATCATGCAGCAGGAAATATCCCCCTCGTAGGCTCTGGCAAGCTCGTGGGAGGTATAGCTGCGCTTCTTTTCAGCCATTATGGTGTCATCCAGCTCCTCTACGGTTATGCCTATCTCGTTTGCCCAGAAGGTGCGATTGTAGGTAACGGTGCCCTCAAAGGTGGATTTAACTATCTGATACCACCTGTCCATCTCGGCAAAATTGCGGGATTTTGCCATGCCTATGGCCCAGCATCTGGTGTACTCCATAAGGTACTGATAGTTTTGCCGAATCTGCCAGCGGAAGCGCTCAATGGGCATTTCCCCGTGGAGTATTTCCTGCATTTGTGGCGTTGCCTCAAGGGCGGCGCAGGTGGCCTTGATCATGGGCAAAAGATGTTCCTGATAGATATTCATGATGTTCCTCCCAAAAGCTTTATTGTTATAGCCCGCATATTCTGGTAAAATCAGGATAAATACCAAAATAATACGGAGCGGGGTTTAAATATTATGAAAAAAGTACTTTTTGTAAGCCATTGCGTGCTGAATACTGCCTCAAAGGTGGTAATGTATAATCAGGCCGAAATGGAGGCCGAGGAGGCTCTGCGCCGCCGTTTCCTTGAAAAGGCCATAGCGGACGGCGTGCAGCTCATTCAGCTTCCCTGCCCGGAATTTATACTGTATGGCCATAGAAGATGGGGCCATGTTTCAGAGCAGTTTGATACGCCGTATTTCAGGGCTGCCTGCCGGGAAATGCTGGAGAGCATAATGCAGCAGCTTGAGGAGTATATTGCCGGTGAGGACAGGTTTCAGGTGCTGGGCTTTGTGGGCATAGACGGCAGCCCGAGCTGCGGGGTGGATTACACCTGCTATGGGGACTGGGGCGGCAATCTTGGCGACAGGCAGGATATTATGGAGGTCATAGCCACCTCCCGCCTGGGTAAGGGCAGCGGTATACTTATGCAGGAGCTTAAAAAGCTGCTGGAAGAAAGGAAGCTGGCTCTGCCGGTGGTAGGCCTGTTTGCAGAGGAGCCCCATAAGGTGATGGCGCTGCTTGAAAAATAAATACAGGGGCTAAATTCAGGCAAAGCGAGCCATATGGCTCGCTTTGCATTGTTTTTTGGCGTGAAGTTATGCGCCCAGTGTTTTGAAGATGTAGTTTTTGTATACGTCGCTCTTAAGGCGGGAGCATATCTTGGCATTGGGCTTTTTGCCGGAGAAGCCGTATATATCCACAAGTATTGCGCCGGCGCTTATACCGGTGCTTATATCCACCTCGCAGTAGTAATCATCGCATACGTCTATGCACTCGGGGCAGAGGGCTGCTGCCATTGCCGCCGGGTCTGCCATATCAAGGCAGGGATGGCCAAAGCGGCCAATGTTCATTTCCATCAGCACCCGGTTGCAGTCGATGGCGAAGCGGCCCAGCTCGCCGCTGTTGCGGAGGCGGTTGATCTCCTGCTCGTTGAGCATTGCCTCATCCAGGCAGGCATCCCAGCCCACGAACATCAGCTCAAGGCCGGATTCCATTACTATCTTTGCAGCCTCGGGATCCTGGAAAATGTTAAACTCGGAGGCGGGGGTAACGTTGCCGGTGCCAAGGCCGGAGCTGCCCATTATGGATATGCGCTTTACCTTTGCCATGGTCTCAGGGGCAATGCGTATTGCAAGGGCAAGGTTTGTAAGGGGCCCAAGGGCGATTATCTCGATGGATTTGTCAGGATTGGCATCCAGAGCCTCAAGCATTTTGTAAATGCCATTGCCCTCTGCCACCTTCAGCCTGTGGGGCACAAGGCCTATATCGCCCATGCCGTCCTCGCCGTGGGTATCGTGGGCGAATATGAGGGGGCGCACAAGGGGGAGGGTAGAGGCCATGTATACAGGGGGCTCGTAGGTGCCGGATTTTTCGATGGTGGTCAGGGTGTTCTTTGCCGCCTGGGCCGCAGCCACGTTGCCCGAGCATATGGTGAAGAACAGTATATCGTACTTTTCATCATTGAGGGCCATTGCAATAGCCATGGCGTCATCAGAGCCGCAGTCGGTGTCTATTATGAGTTTTTGTTTTAAGGTATCCATAATATCGCTTCTCCCTTTGATGTGTTCAGGGCAATATTACCACAAAATTTATAAGTTTACAATAAAAGTATTCAAAAGCCTTATCGAAAAATCCATTTACCTATTAAGAAAATTGTGCCTACAGCGTGACGAAAATGTTGACAAAGTGCAACGGCAAATGTATACTTTGCATAAACCGACATATGGAATCACAATAATTGCCGGGCGGAGATAATACTAAATTTTTGGAAAAAAACATCACTCCCAACAGAAATTATAACAACGTAGCAATAATTATATACACCTTAATGGGATGCTTTCAGGCAGCCAATCAGAGCCTTGTGCAAAACATAGCTCACTCCTTCGGCGCATCGGATGGAGTAATGGGCTATATGGTAAGCGCATTGTACGGCGGCTCTATGGCTGCAGTGTTATTTGAGGGGGAGCTTGCGGAAAAAATCGGCAAGCGTAAGGCTGCCTTTGCTACGGCCCTGGTGGTATGCCTCGGGTCGCTGGCCATACTCCTTTCAAATTCCGCCGCCGCTGCCGTGGTGGGCTTTTTCCTGTACGGAATGGGCGTAGGCGGATATGAGAGCATAAATTCCTCCCTCGTTGCAGATAACAACAGGGCAGATTCCAACCGTGTACTTAATACCCTGCAGGCGCTGTTCAGCACAGGCGCAGTATTTACTCCGCTGCTCATCTCACTTCTGCTAAAAGGTACTGCATTCAGGCCGCTGTACGCCATATCCACCGTATGCTACGGGCTGTTCGCATTTTACTTCCTTAACAATAAATCCATAGACACCTTTGCTTCTGCGGGGGAGACAAGCAACGGCTTTGCCTTCCTCAAGCTGATGAAAAACCGGCTCATGCTCCTTTGCATGCTGGCCATGTTTATACACATAGGCTCGGAAACGGCGCTGACCTACTGGGCAGGCAGCTATTTCAGCTTTGTCGGGGCGCCGGCATATGGTTCCATAGCCCTTTCTGCATACTGGTTTTCCAGCATAATCGGCCGCATCATAGGCAGCCGCATACGCTCTGCCCGGGCGCTGATGGCTCCCTGCTTTGTGATAGCGGCAATAGGTGTGGTGCTGCTGCTGGTATTGCCCTCGCCCATAATGAAGGTGCTGGCGGTAATAATGGTAGGCGTGGCCTTTGCGCCGCTGTATGCGGGGCTTACCCTTATAGCAGGGGAGCTTTTCCCGGAGAATTCCGCATCTGCATTTTCCATCATGATATTCTCCGCAGGCATTGGCGGGGTGACCTTCCAGCCAATGATAAGCCTGTTTGTATCCTCGGGAGACCCACGCTGGGCCTATTGGGTAATAGCAGCCCTTTGCCTGTTTACCGCAGTGCTTATGGGCAGGCTTGCCCGCCGCTACGCAAAGTAGCCTGAATACCGGCTTTCATGCCGCAGAGACGGCATTGAGCATATGAACTATTTTATTTATAGGAGGATCTATTCAAAATGGAAAAGGTCAAGAAGTATTCCATCAAAAATGACTTCACCATGATGGCGTTGCTGTTCATCCCCATCGGCGTAGCTATCAACTTCGTCGGTGGCCAGGTAGCCTCTCTGCTGAAGCTGCCCGTTTACCTTGACACCATCGGCACCATGCTGACCGCTATCCTGTCTGGTCCCTGGGTAGGCGCTGTTACCGGCCTCGTAACAAACATCGTTACCGGTATTGCAAACCCCGTAAACTTCTGGTTCATCCCCGTCAATGTTATCGTGGGTCTGGTAGTTGGTTATCTGTCCCGTAAGGATATGTGGCGCGGCTGGAAGCTCATCATCTCCTTCATCATAATGGACCTCGTATCCCTGCTGATCTCCACCCCCATCGTTGTTTACGTATATGGCGGCGTGACCGGCGGCGGTACCTCTCTGCTGACCGCAGTGCTCATGGCCACCGGCAAGAGCATCTGGCAGTCCGTAATGAGCGTAGAGATCATCTGGACCACTCTGGACCGTGTTCTCTCCTACCTGGTAGCAATGCTCATAATCAAGGTAATGCCCCCCAAGACCCTGGTCAAGTTCTCCCTTGGCGAGCTGTATATCGGCAAGAAGAGCGTAGCTGTAGAGGAGACCGAGGAATAATTACCAGCCCGGTTTAATCTTAAATTTAACTTTAATCTGCCTTGAAAGGGCGTGGCTTCGCCCGCGCCCTTTCACATTTGGTGACAATTTATGTACACAGAACAGATCCAAATCAAAAAAACAAACAAAATTGCGGCAATGGATCCCGTGGCGAAGCTCTGGATAGTGCTTTTCTACTTTGCTACCTCCGCAGTGCTGGGTACCGTGACCAAACCCTTTGACGGCTATGCGCTGCTGATGTATCTGTGGTTCTTTGCGGTGGTCATACTTGCTGCAGCAACCGGCATCACCAAACGATTCTTTAAGGCTCTAAAAGCCGTAGCAATCATATTTATCATAATGGTAGCCGTCCAGGCATTCATAATCGAATCCCCTAATACCGGCGAGGCAGGCGTTGCGCTGCTGCGCTGGAACATATCCTCCGGTTTCCATCCTACCATCTGGAAATACGGCCTTCAGAATGGCCTTAAGCTGGGCTTCAATATAGTAAATGGCGCCAGCATATTCGTATGGATGTTCCAATCCACTGAGAATAAAGAGCTTTCCCAGGCCCTTGAGGACAGGGGCATGAACTATAAGGTGGTTTATGTGTTCCTTTCTTCCCTTCAGATGATAAACGTACTGGGCAATAAGTCAAAGACCATAATGAACGCACAGCGTGCCCGTGGCGTGGAGACTGAGGGCAATATGATAGTGCGTGCCAAGGCATTCTTCCCCACCATGGTACCTCTGGTACTGGGCTCCATTACA
Source organism: uncultured Clostridium sp. (assembly GCA_964392455.1). Lineage (GTDB taxonomy): Bacteria > Bacillota > Clostridia > Christensenellales > CAG-138 > SFEL01. The sequence goes on from CAYMPG010000002.1 coordinate 58,438, forward strand.
GATATGGAGGAGAGGGTGCTCACCATGGAAAGCAAGGGCTTTAACGCCCCCTGCAAGAAGACTCATCTGCTGTGCCTGAAAAAGAGCGGCGTTGAGAAGCAGATGGTAGGCCTGTTTGTAGGAATGTTTGCAATAGTTGTAGCAGGGAGGATACTGATGTGGGTGCTGTAATAGAGTTTAAAAACGTTACTTATAATTATCCTCTTGCTGCCAAGCCCGCAATAAAGGATATGACCTTCAGCATAGAGGAAGGCAAGTTTTACGGCGTAATAGGGGCCAATGGCTCCGGCAAGACCACCCTCTGCGCCCTTATGCGCGGCTTTGCTCCCAGCTTTTACAAGGGAGAGCTGAAGGGGGAGGTGCTTATAGACGGTAAGCCCATGGCGGATTACGGCGAGGGTGAGCTTTCGCTTCGCATAGGCTATGTTTTCCAGAACCCCTTTAACCAGATAAGCGGCGTAAAGGATACTGTATTTGAAGAAGTAGCATACGGGCTGGAGAATTTCGGCATACCTGCCGATGAGATAGAGGACCGTGTGGTAAAGGCCATGAAGCTGACGGATATAGAGCATCTTGCAATGAAGAAGCCCTTTGAAATATCCGGCGGTCAGCAGCAGCGCATGGCGCTGGCCTCCACGCTGGTGCTGGAGCCCGGCATACTTATAATCGACGAGCCCACCTCTCAGCTTGACCCTGAGGGCACGGAGAGCGTTTTCCGCATAATAGAGATGCTCAAGAAGGAAAAGCGCACCGTAGTGCTGGTGGAGCACAAGATAGACCTTATTGCAGAATATGCAGACGATATAATCGTGCTGAAGGATGGCCAGGCAATACGTGTTGGCCCCAAGCAGGAGATACTGTCGGATATGTCGCTGGAGGCTGAGGGCGTACAGCTTCCCCAGTATGCAATACTTGGCAACAGGCTCAGGGAGCAGGGAGTGCCCCTGGATTATATACCCATAACCGAGAGCCAGACTAAAGAGGTCATTGGCAAGGCCATAGGGAAGGGAGGCGTGCGCTGATGTCATATATAGAGCTTAAAAACGCCAGCTTTGCTTATCCCGGAGGCTTCCTTGCGGTGGATGATCTTTCCATGTCCATTGAAAAGGGAGAAAATGTGGCCATAGTCGGGCAGAATGGCGCCGGCAAGACAACCACGGTAAAGCTGTTTAATGCACTGCATTACCCCACCAGCGGCGATGTGATCATAGGCGACATGAATACCAAGGATTACACCACCGCCCAGGTATCCCGCCATGTGGGCTATGTGTTCCAGAACCCTGATGACCAGATATTCCACTCCACAGTTCTTGAGGAGGTGGCATTTGGCCCCACAATGCTGAAGCTGCCCAAGGAGCAGGTGGATGCACAGGTGAATTATGCCCTGTCCATTACCGGCATGAAGCGCTACCGCAATGAGAATCCCTATAACCTGCCCCTTTCAATGCGTAAATTCGTGACCATCGCATCCATAATTGCCATGGATTGCGAGGTAATGATATTTGACGAACCTACGGCAGGTCAGGATCTGCACGGCAATCAGCAGCTTTCAAAGATAATCCACGAGCTCTCCGAAAAGGGCAAGACCCTTATAACCATATCCCACGATATGGTATTCGTGGCGGATAACTTTGATAGAGTAATTGTAATGTGCAATAAGAAGATAATTGCAGACGGTAAGCCCAGCGAGGTATTCTGGAATATCCCGGTGCTGGATAAGGCCATGCTCAAGCAGCCCTATGTGAGCCGCATTTGCAGCGACCTGGGCATATCCAACAGCGTGACTACCATGGATGAAGCAGTGGAGGCAATAGCTGCCGCCTGCAAAGCAAAATAAAGGAGGAGCAATATGCTGACTGTTAAGGAAAGCCTGAATGATAAAGGACAGCAGTATCATATATGCTGCAAAAAGGGTGACGTTGGCCGCTATGTGCTGCTGCCTGGCGATCCCTTCCGTACTGACCTTATAGCAAAGCACTTTGATGATCCGGTGCTGGTGGCTCACAACAGGGAGCATAAGACCTGGACCGGGTATCTTGATGGAGTAAAGGTTTCTGTTACTTCCACCGGTATGGGCTGCCCTTCCACCGCCATTGCGCTGGAGGAGCTTATACACTGCGGAGCGGATACCTTTATCCGCATAGGCACTGCCGGGCATCTGGCGGATGAATCCTTTGATGAATCCGTTCAGGGCATAGTCATAACCGGCTCGGTTCGTGATGAGGGTACCACTCAGCACTATATCCCTCTGGAGTATCCTGCCATTGCAGACAGGCACATAGTTGCTGCCCTGTCGGATGCTGCAAAGGCCCGTGGCCTCAAGTACCTTGAGGGCCTTGCCCAGTGCAAGGATTCTTACTATGGGCAGATCGACCCCGATGGCCTGCCCAATGGAGTGCGCCTTAAGGAACGCTGGCAGATGTGGAAGGATGGCAACGTGCTGGCCTCCGAAATGGAGACGGCAGCATTGTTTGTAATTTCCTCCATCCGCAAGTGCAGAGCCGGCGCTGTTATGTCTTTTTATAACATGGAGGAGACCATCTCCATAGCTGTAGACGCCCTGCGTACCATAATCGCCGCAGACGCAAAATAACCCCTAAAATACTTAAGTCCTGTCGTCTTCTTTCTGGCGGCAGGCTTATTCTATATGAAAGGAAATGAAAAAATATGAACAAGCTGAAAGTATTCTTCCTCATGGGCCCCACTGACTGCAATGATCCTAATATCCCTGCATACAGCAGCAAGTTCCTTCAGGATCTTAGCGCTGCCTGCGGCTTTGAGGTATGCAATGCACCTATAGAGGAAGTGGCTGCACAGGAGCTGGCAGTGTTCTTCATTGCCTCCGGCGGCGCAGAGACCGGGTTCCTCAATAATTATGCAAAGGCCAATGGCCCCTACATACTGCTTACTACTCCCTCCTACAACTCTCTGGCAGCATCCATGGAGATAATGGGCTACCTTGATGAGCATGGCCTGCCCGGCGAAATACTCCACGGCAGCCCTGAGCATATCGCAAAGAGGCTGGTGGCTCTCCGCCGTGCAGCAAAGGCTGTAAAGGAAGTAAAGGGCATGAGGCTTGGTGCCATAGGCAAGCCCTCCGGCCTTATTGCCAGCGAAGCTGATACCGCAAAGCTGAAGGCTGCAAGCGGCATGGAGCTTGTGGATATAGACCTGATGGAGCTTGTGGATGAATTCAACAAGGGCGGCTATCCCGAAAATGACTATACCCGTCAGCTCAAGGCCACCGGCTATGACAGCGCTGAGGTGGAGAAGGCGCTGAATGTATACGGCGCAGTAAAGCGCATGGTGGAGAAGTACAATCTGCAGGGCGTTACTGTGCGCTGCTTTGATTTGCTTGGCCTCATCGGCACCACCGGCTGCCTTGCGCTGGCCATACTGAATGCAGAGGGCATTCCCGCTGCCTGCGAGGGCGATTCCAAGAGCCTTGTGAGCATGGCAGTGCTGCATAAGCTGACCGGCGGCACCTCCTTTATGGCAAACCCCAGCTGCATGGATCCTGAGACCGGGGAAATCATATTTGCCCACTGCACCCTGCCCATCGATATGCCGGACAGCTACCAGCTCACTACCCACTTTGAATCCGGCATAGGCGTTGCAATATCTGCGGATATCGCTCCCGGCGCAATGACCATATTCAAGTGCAATGATACCATGACCCGCTGGTATGCAGGCAAGGCCACCCTCATCGAAACTCCCCACAGGCCTGACCTTTGCCGCAGCCAGATGAGGCTCAAGCTGGAAGATGGTACCGGTTACTTTGAGCATGGCCCCATAAGCAATCACCACATGATATGCAAGGGAGACTTTACTCAGGAAATCGAAGAATTCTTCAAGATGATAAACAGCAAGTAAATACCTGTAAAATAAAGCAGGGTGGAGCTATCCGCCCTGCTTTTTATATGAAGAAAATATTATAGCCGCCCTGGGATTTGGCAGGGGGGGCTTTTATTAGGCACAATAAATTGGATATAATAAAATAAAAAGTTTCTGCAATAAAACCGCATGCTTCTCCGTTTACCGTATGAAAGGAGTAAGGGAATATGATAATATGCCTGAATGACATTGGGGGCAATGGGCCGGATGAAAGGGAAAGGCTGGAGAGCTGCATTATGGAGCTGGCCGGGGGAAAGGCGGATGCAATGGAGGCTATTTACCACCTTGCCAACCCATCAGTGTATGCCTTTGCCCTGTCCATACTGAAAAATTCCCATGATGCGGAGGAAATCGCCCAGGAGTGCTTTGTAAGGGCCTATTTTGGCGCAGCAGCTTACAGGCCCCAGGGCAAGCCAATGGCCTGGCTCATAACCATAACGAGAAACCTGTGCATGGAAAGGCTCAGGGAGCTGAAAAGGCAGTCCTTTATTCCGGAGGAGGACTGGGATAAATACCTTGAGCAGACCACCGCATCTCCCGAGGATAAGCTGGTGCTGGAGCAGTGCATGAAGGCGCTGGATGACAGTGAGCGCCAGGTGGTGGTGCTCCATGCCGTAGGCGGCATGAAGCACAGGGAAACGGCGGAGCTTATGGGCATGTCCCTTACGGCAGTGCTTTCAAAATACAGCCGGGCAATAAAAAAGCTGCAGGCAAAGCTGGAAAAAAGGGAGGGCATATAAATGAACAGCAGGCATACGGAAGAAAGCGTAAGGCGGGCATTTGTAAACGCCGCCCCGCAGGATTTTGATAAGGTAATGAAAAAATGTGAGGAGCAGAAAGGTAAGGTAATATTATTGGAAAACACCGCAAAGAAAAAGAGCAGCAGAGTATTCACCCGCTTTATGGCGGCGGCAGCGGCGCTGATAATGGTGGCAGGAGGAGCATACCTGTATGGCGCAAATTACAGCGTGGCATCCATAGTTGCGCTGGATGTGAATCCCAGCATAGAGCTTGGGGTAAACAGCAAGGAGCAGGTAATATCCGTTACGCCTAAAAATGAGGATGGGGAAAAGGTGATAGGAGATATGAAGCTCAAGGGCAGCGATCTTGAGGTGGCGGTAAATGCCATAATAGGCTCAATGCTGCGGGAGGGCTATATATCCGAAATGGCAAACTCCATACTTATAAGCGTGGATAGCGACGATCCGCAAAAGGGCGCCCAGATGCAGGAGCGGCTCAGCGCAGAGGTGCGGGATATGCTGGATACGGATACCTTTAAGGGGGCCGTGCTAAGCCAGACCATCACCGGCGATCCGGATATAAAGCGCCTTGCAGAGGAGTACGGCATAACCGAGGGCAAGGCACAGCTTATAAAGCAGATAACCGAAAATGACCCTGTGAATACCTTTGCAGAGCTGGCAGGGCTCAGCGTGAATGAGCTGAATCTCATAGGGGAATCCGGCAGCAAGAGCATTGCCAATGTGACCGTGGATGGCTCTGCCAGCGACAGCGCCTATATTGGTGAGGCCAAGGCCATGGAGATAGCCCTTGCCCACGCTGGGGCAAAGGAAAGCGAAATACTGGGCTACGAGCTGGAGATGGACTATGAGCATGGAACGATGGTATACGAGCTGGAGTTTGACTGGAATGGCAGGGAGTATGAATACGATATAGATGCCAATACCGGCGAAATACTTAAGCGTGAAGGCGAGCCCGCAAAGGCTACCGAGCAGCAGGATAAGGCTAATCAGCACAGCGGCAAGGATGAAGGCAAGCAGCAAAACAACAGCCAGCAGTCTGCAAGTGCCGAAAGCAACATTGGCGAGGCCGCAGCAAAGGGCGTGGCCCTGTCCCATGCAGGGCTGAGCGAGGGCAGCGTTACCAAGCTGAAGTGCGAGCTGGACAGGGAGGACGGCCGCATGATATATGAAATAGACTTCAAGTGCGGCGGCTATGAATATGAATACGAAATAGACGCTCTGTCCGGCAGCATACTCAAGCAGGATAAGGAGCTGGACGACTGATAGCCGCAATATAAAATAGCCCATGTGACAGCTTCACATGGGCTATTTTGTTATCGCCTATTCCCTGCTGGAAACCTTGGCAGAATCTATGCTTTTGCCAAATACGATAAACCTGTCGTAAATGTATTCGGTCACGAAGTTTGTAATCATGGTAAGGGCAAGTACAAGGTATTCGTTCCAGCCTGCCCGGGGCCCTGTGAGTACGGCAGTCCACCAGGTGGAAAGAGGAGTGAATACCAGATAAAACAGCGCCACCTTCAGCATGGCCACCGGCACATTATTTGCGGAGCAGAAGGTGAATTTCCGATTCAGCGTGAAATTCCATACCACCGACAGCGTAAGCGATATAAGATAGGATAGCCAGTGGATAAGGTGAAATACCTCCTCCATCAGCGCAAAGCTGGCCACCTGTATTATGCCGGCGCTTATGGAAAACAGGACGAACTTCAGTGAGCGTATAAGCTCTTTTTTTGTGTTTGTCATGTGCTGCCCCTCATAGTTCAGTATTTTGAAGTATATTTTATTATGATTTTGATGATTTATCAAGTGCTGCACAGGGAAAGTATTGCTAAACGAAAAAACAGGGCAAAGCACATGGCTTCGCCCTGAATGGAGCATGGTTTATTTTTCCTTAAGCATTTCTATAAATGCGGCTATTCTGGTATCGATCTGGCCGCTGTCGGTGGTGGAATAATCGGTTTCAAGGGACATATAGGGTATATCCATATCGCTGCACAGCCTGCGGATGGAATTGGTTTCAACCATGTAGGTGGTGCAGGCCTGGAGTGTCACATCCAGCACGGCCTCGGCGCTGAATTCCTTTATGAGAGAAGCCATATTATCCATGCGGTGCTGATTGGGGGTCATGACGGCGCAGCCGATATTCAGATAGGAATCTGCTATGGCAGCCACAATGTCCTCTGCGGAGGTATCCACATAGCAGCGGGTGGCCTTTATGCCGGAGCAGTTTTCAAAGCATACCACCTGACCGCCATTGCGCTCCACAGAGCCTACCACCTTTTCCAGCACGCCGCCTATGGGGCAGCCTGTTACCAGTATGCGCTTTGCTCCTGTAAAGGCATTGCTGCCGGCAGCAGCCTCCCTGAGCTCACGGGTAAGGTCGTGAATTGCAGATATGGCATGGTCAAGGTCAAAGTCAAACTTGAGCCCGTCAAGGAACTTGTAAAGCTGCTCGCCGGATACCGGGGCGGGCACTGCTCTTTGCAGCTCCATCAGCCCAGAGCAGGCTTTGCGGAACTCATTGCGCTTTTGTGCGGCAAGGCGCAGCTTTTCGTAGGTAATTTCCACGCCAAAGCGGTTCTGGATAAAGTGGATATATGCGTGCAGCTCCTTTATCCACAGCTCCCTGGCATATTCGTGCTGAACGCCCTGGGGTATGTGAAGTATGTAGGTTTCCTTAAGGCGGCCAAGAAGCTCGTACATCTTCTTCTTGCCGTCGCAGGTGGTTTCGCCGATTATCACATCAGACCAGTAGGTGTAAGGGCACTTATCTGCAACTGCGAAGCCGTAGCTGGATTTTATAAGGGGGCAGAGGTTTTTGGGCAAATCGACTTCTGCCGCTTCCACTGTTTCGTTACTCATGCCGCACAGGCCCACGGATACCAGCCCTGCCGCATCCAGCACCTCAAGGGGAGTAAAGGTGCAGAAATACCCTGCTACTTTGCGGCCCTGCTCCTTAAGGGCCTTCATTTTCAGAAAGCCCGCCTTGCGGCCCTCGCTGTATTGCTCAAAATGCTGGGGAAGCTGATTCTTTTCCATATATATTCATTCCTCCTTTGGCTTACTTGTGTACGTCCTTTGCGTATAGCGCTGCACCTATGGCGCCTGCATATCTTCCATCAGGCAGGCTGAGAACCTGCTTATTCAGGCTCTGGGACAGCATTTCCAGTATAAAGGGCACCTGGCACAGGCCGCCCGTAAGGCACACGCTGTCGCTTAGCTGTGCATGGCCAAGCTGGCCCTTTACCTTGTTTACTATGGATTCCACTATGCCGTAGGCAATATCTGCCTTGTCGGTGCCGCGGCCGATGAGGCTTACCACTTCTGATTCTGCAAACACGGTGCACATTGAGGATATGCTGGTATGCTTTGTGCTTTTGCGGCCTATTTCGCACATTTCATTCAGGTCAACGCCCAGCACCCCCGCCATTATTTCAAGGAAGCGGCCTGTGCCGGCAGAGCATTTATCATTCATTATGAAATTCTGCACGGTGCCTCTTTTTATTTCTATTATCTTTGTATCCTGGCCGCCAATGTCTATTACCGTCATGTCATCCCTGCCAAAGAGATAATATGCGCCCTTGCCGTGGCAGGATATTTCTGTTACCCGCTTGTCTGCAAAGGGCACTGCCAGCCGTCCGTATCCTGTGGCAACGCATATGCTGTTTTCCCGGGAAATACCCTGCTGACTCAGCTCATCCATAAGGCTGCCTGCCGTTTCAACGCAGTTCCAGCCGGTGGGGGCGACCTTTTTGTATATAAGGGCGCCTGTTTCATCCATCACTGCAAGCTTGGTGCAGGTGGAGCCCATATCTATGCCTATATGATACATATGCTCGATGTGATCCTTTCCCAGATGCTCCGGCAGAAAAAACATTTCTGCCCTGCGGGTATGGTATCACAGCAGGCGGAGGGATTGCAGTAATTATCGAAATTATGAATATCAAATGCCTGTTATTTGCGATAAAGCGAATAATGAGGGAAGGCTTTGCTGCCATGCAGTGGGAGAAAAAAGCAAATGGGTGCATTGTACAATAAAGGGGAATAGGCTATAATTTAATAAAAGCAAATACTTTCAGGAGCATACAGATGAATATTACGAAGGACATTAAGTATATCGGCGTAAATGACCATCAGGTGGATCTGTTTGAAGGGCAGTATGTGGTGCCAAATGGCATGGCATACAATTCCTATGTGATAGTGGATGAAAGCATAGCCGTAATGGACACTGTGGGCGAGGGCTTTGGCCGGGAGTGGCTGGATAACATAGCCCTGGCCACAGGGGGCAGGGCTCCGGATTATCTTATAGTTCAGCACATGGAGCCGGATCACTCTGCAAATGTGCTCACCTTTGCAAAGGAGTATCCTGAGGCCAGAATAGTTGCCTCTGCAAAGGCGTTTGTTATGATGAAGGGCTTTTTTGGCACTGATTTTCCGGGCAGGCAGGTGATAGCAGGGGAGGAAACCACCCTTTCGCTGGGCAGACATCAGCTCACATTCGTTACTGCCCCAATGGTACACTGGCCTGAGGTCATCGTCACCTACGACAGCGCTGACAGAGTACTCTTTTCTGCAGACGGGTTTGGCAAATTCGGTGCGCTGGATGTGGAGGAGGACTGGGCCTGTGAAGCCCGCCGTTACTATGTGGGCATAGTGGGCAAATACGGCGCACAGGTGCAGAGCCTGCTGAAAAAAGCAGCGGCGCTGGATATTGAAATCATCTGCCCGCTCCATGGGCCGGTGCTCAGGGAAAACCTTGGATATTATATCGGCCTTTATGATACATGGTCCAGCTACCGCCCTGAGGATGAGGGAGTGGCCATAGCCTATACCTCGGTTTACGGCAATACAAAAAAGGCTGCCCTTGAGCTTGCAGATAAGCTGAGGGAAAAGGGCTGCAAGGTGGCTGTAAGCGACCTTGCCCGCTGCGATATGGCGGAGGCGGTGGAGGATGCATTCCGCTACAGCACCCTGGTGCTGGCCACCACCACCTACAATGGGGACATTTTCCCCTTCATGCGTACATTTATCCATACCCTCGCCGAGCATAACTACAGCAATCGCACCGTGGCATTCATGGAAAATGGAAGCTGGGCGCCAATGGCTGCAAAGGTGATGAAGGGTATGCTGGAAAAATGCAAAAATCTTACCTTCGCTGAAACTGAGGTAAGGATACTTTCCGCAATGGATGAGAGCAACCATGCACAGATAGCTGTGCTGTCAGAGGAGCTGTGCAAATAGCCCCATAATAAAATATAAAATATCACCGCCTGCCAATGGCCTTTGCAAATGGCAGGCGGCTTTTGTTTTAACAGCGCTATCGGCGCTTTCTTTTGATTATGGCCCATATGGCCCAGCCCAGGCCGCACATTAGCAGAGCAAAGGCAGCATATATGGCAAAAAGCACATAAGCCAGCCCCGTCCATCCTGTGGCGGGCAGTGTCATAAGAATAAATACAAGCGTGGCTATGGCAAGCATTATGATGGGCAGCAGCCTGAGTATTATGGACTTTGCCCTGAAGCAGAGCATTAACTGCATGGGCAAAAGAAGGAGCAGGGACAGGGCTAATATGAGTGTGGTAAGGTTTGCATCGGCAAGGTAAACGTCAAGCATATCTGTTTCTCCTGTGGCCTGGGGGCGAAGGTATGAAATAAGGGGCGGATGGTGTGCCATCCGCCCCCTGTGAAAAGCCTGTATTATTTGCCGAAGCTTTCGATGATGTCTACGATTTCGGTGCCTATGCGCTTCTGGGCCTCCTGGGTAGCTGCGCCGATGTGGGGGGTGCAGGATACCATGGGATGGCTGTAAAGGGCCTTATTGGTGGCAGGCTCGTCAGCGTAAACGTCAAGGCCGGCGCTGCGTACCTTGCCGCTCTCCAGAGCTGCAAGCAGGGCAGCCTCGTCAACATTGGTGCCGCGGCTGGTGTTGATGATGGTAACGCCGTCCTTCATCTTGGCGATGGTATCGGCGTTGATGAGGGCGCCGCCGTCAACTGCGGGGGCGTGCACGGAGATAAAGTCTGCCTTGGCAAGCAGCTCATCCAGCTCTACGTAGTTGATGCCCAGCTTCTCCTCGATGCCGGGGATGTGGAATATATCCTGAGCGATAACATTCATGCCGATGGCCTTTGCCATTACGCCCAGATGCTGGCCGATGCGGCCGAAGCCAACTATGCCAAGGGTCTTGCCCTGAAGCTCGATGCCCTTGCCGTAGGCCTTCTTTTCCCACTTATCCTCACGCATGGAGTGGCCTGCCGCAGAGATGAAGCGGGCGCAGGCAAACATATGGGCCATGGCCAGCTCTGCAACGGACTGGGAGGAAGCACGGGGGGTGTTTTTTACGGTGATGCCGGCTTCTTCAGCATACTTAACATCGATATTGTCCACGCCTACGCCGCCGCGGATGATCAGCTTGAGACGGCCGCCCTTGGCTGCGTCAATGTGGGGAGCACGCACCTTGGTGGCGCTGCGAACTACTACTGCATCAAAGTCCTTGAGGGCCTCGCCCAGCTCTTCAGGGGCGAAAAACTGCTCAACAACCTCATGGCCCTTGTCCTTAAGGGACTGGAGGGCGGTTTTATCCATACCGTCAGTTACAAGAATACGCATAATGAGTCTCCTTTGCTGTGGTTATTGGTTATTTTTTATAGTTTGCTTCAAACTCTTTGAGGAACTCTACCAGAGCAACTACGCCTTCCTTGGGCATAGCGTTGTAGGTGGAGGCACGCAGGCCGCCAACGCTCTTGTGGCCCTTCAGGTTGTCAAAGCCGGCCTTCTTAGTGGCGGCTACTACCTCGGCATCAAGCTCTGCATCGCCGGTGACGAAGGGGATATTCATCAGGCTGCGGTGTTCCTTTTCAACGGTGCCCTTGAACATCTTGGACTGATCCAGGAAGTCGTACATTACCTTGGCCTTCTCGATGTTCTTCTTATCCATGGCTTCCAGACCGCCGATCTTCTTCAGGTACTTGAATACCTGACCGCATACGTAGATGGACCAGCAGTTGGGGGTATTATACATGGAGCCATTGTCAGAGTGGGTCTTATAGGCGCAGTAGGTGGGAACCCATGCAGGCAGCTCGGCGGGGTCGCGGATAAGGTCCTCGCGGATGATGGCGATAACCATGCCGGCAGGGCCGATGTTCTTCTGAACGCCGCCGTAGATCATGCCGTAATCGGATACGTTGCAGGGGCGGGACAGGAACATGGAGGACTGGTCGGATACCAGAATCTTGCCCTTGGTGTTGGGCAGCTTCTGCCAGGTGGTGCCGTGAATGGTCTCATTTTCGCAGATGTAAACGTAATCCGCATTGTCGGGAATATCCAAATCGGAGCAATCGGGAATGTAGGAGTAGTTCTTATCCTTGCTGGAGGCAACCACCTTCACTTCGCCGTATTTCTTGGCCTCAGCAATGGCCTTCTTGCTCCATGCGCCGGTCTCAACGTAGCAGGCTACGCCGTTCTTCATCAGGTTCATGGGAATCATGGCGAACTGGAGGGTTGCGCCGCCCTGGATGAACAGCACCTTGTAGTTATCGGGAATGTTCATCAGGTCGCGCAGATCCTGCTCGGCCTCGTCGATTATCTTCTGAAATACCTTGGAACGATGGCTCATCTCCATTACGCACATGCCGGAGCCTTCGTAGTTCATCAGGTTGTCACGAACGCTCTCCAGCACTTCTTCGGGCAGTATGGAGGGGCCGGCAGAGAAATTGTAGATACGATCGTACTTCATTTGGATTCTCCTTATTTTGTTGATTGGGGTGTGGTTTATTTTATGGAAAATATATGCTGTGTAATGTATGGACACAGGGAAAAAGCTCCCTTATTCCCGCTAAATAAATTATACATCAGCCGATTATGCAAGGCAACAAAAACCTGACAGCTTTGCTAAAAATAAGAATGATAAAATTTTATTCATCAAAGAAATGACAAACGGAAACTTTGGGGATATTGACAGGGGAACTACATTAATATATCTTTAATGTATATGGCATAAGCTCAGGATGCTGCTGCATATATGGCGCAGCCCACTGGCTCTGATAGAGCTGCCGTATACAGCCAGTCCGAAATAAGCAAACACAAGAAAGGAAACAGAAAAATGGGAAAATTTGCAGTTAAGGCCACCAAGTCCGGCTTTGTGTTCAACCTTAAGGCCGGCAATGGCGAAATCATCGCCACCTCTGAGAGCTACAAGAGCAAGGATGCCTGCCTGGATGGCGTTGAGAGCGTACGCAAGTGCAGCGCCGGCGGCGTGGAGGATCAGACTGTGGAAGGCTTTGAAAAGCTGACCCATCCCAAGTTTGAAGTATATGCAGATAAGGCAGGCGAGTTCCGCTTCCGCCTCAAGGCCCGCAATGGCGAGGTGATAGCCGTATCCGAGGGCTACAAGGCCAAGCAGTCCTGCATGAACGGTATTGAGAGCGTAAAGAAGAACGCTCCCGATGCTGAGGTCGTGATACAGGAAGACTAATATTTAAGCAGCACAAACCAAAATGCCGTGCATCCGAAAAAACGGATACACGGCATTTTTTGCTGAAAATAACAATAACGTATAGCGTAGCCTGCAGGGCGTTGCCTAGTACAGCCTGGTGCCACAATCTCCGCAGAAGCGGGAATCACTGCTGACCGGTGCGCCGCACAGGGGGCATACTGAAGGAGCGGCGGCGGGCTGGGAGGCAAAGGAGCGCATCTCATTGAAAAGCTCCGCAGACTGGGCACGCATGCCGCTGCGGGCTTCGGCCTCCTCCTCTGCCTGCGTGCGGGCGGCCTCCTGGGCAGCACGGATGGAATCTATTTCCTGCTGGCAGGCGGCGGTATCCAGCACGCTTTTGCGTATGGCAGAGCATATTTCGGTGGCCCTTTCGTCCATTATGACGCCGCTGTCAAATTTGGCCCATATGTAATCTCCAAGCTGGAGCTTAAGCTCCTCTATATCATCCTGGTTGCTGCGTATCTGGGCATTGAGCTTGCTTATTTCCAGCATATCGCCGGTTTTATCAGATACGCTGCGGGCAAGGCTGCCAAGCCTGTTGAAAAAATCCATTTGTATCCTCCGATGGCTTTTTATAGCAACATAATTATGCCATACAAAAAGCAATTGTGCAACGGCGCACCCGGGCAGGACAACATGGGTATAAAAGGAAATAAAAAATAATATTGGCGAAATGTGTCTTATGCCCTATAATGTTAAATGGCGAAAACAAATTAAGTTGAGCCTGTGGAGGAATCGATGATAAGAAACACGCTGAAAAAAGCCATGACCCTGCTGCTGGCCATGGCCACGCTGCTGCCTGCTTCCGCATATGCAAGGGATGAGCTGCAGAATACCGACCCGGATAAGTATTATATAGAAGTAGATACCGGCAATCAGGTGGTAACTGTATATCAAAGGGATGACGATGGGGAGTACACCCGCATAGTGCGCCGCTTTGTATGCACCACCGGCAAGCTCAGCGGCACAGCCGATAGCCCTGCAAGCCCCACCCCCACCGGCAAGTGGAAGATGGGAGCAAGGGAGCGCTTTGGCAAGTTTGCCGCCTTTAATGGGGAATATTCAAGATACTGGACTCAGATAGTGGGCGGTATATATTTCCATTCCATCATGTTTGGCGACAGGGATGTGACTGAGCTTAAAAAGTCACCCTTCCGCAATCTGGGCACCAGCGCATCACATGGCTGCATAAGGCTGTATGTGGAGGATGCCAAGTGGCTGTATTATAATGCATGCTTTGGCACCACTGTAAATATAATATCCCGCAGCCGCAAGAGCGGTCTTACTTCATCCCTCAAGACAGATATGGAGTTTGACGAATATCTGGAATTCCAGGCAAATATATACGATGAGGATCCCCTTGAGGACAGGTCTGCCTGGATAGCTGTGGACAGGGCAGAAATGCGTACCGGAAACGGCACCAATGATAAGCTGATAAAGCGGCTGGATAAGGATACCGAGGTAAAGGTGCTGCAGGAGGGAGACCCCTGGGTAAAGGTGGCAGTTGGGGAAAAGGAAGGCTATGTGCGCCGCTGCTACATTACCTATGAAAAGGGCGTAATGCAGTCCAGGAAGGATGGCTACTTTGTAGCAGGCACCCAGAACCTTTATGCTGAGCCGGATACCAAGGCTGAAAAGCTGTATAAGGTGGCCCGCCACAGCACCATCGTCATCATCGAGGATGAGGTGGACGAGGAAGGCAAGTGGGTAAAGGTAAATTACTGGGGCACCGAGGGCTATATGCTGCGCCGGAATATTAAGACCGGCTGGGCAACCATTTATGACAGCGAGGAGGGCCTGGCATGAAATACGGTAGAATAGCGGCGCTGCTGATTGCAGCGGCAATGCTGGGCGGATGCAGCCCGGCAGCTCAGGATAGCGAAGCGCAGCCTGTGGTAAGGATGGCGGTGATTTCTGCGGATGATGGCTTTTCAGAGCTTGTGCAGGCTCAGGCCGGCGGGCAGATACAGATAAACGCAGCGGATAATGCGGCAGATTCCGAAATGGACATAACCCTGCTGTATATGCCGGAGGCCAATGTGCTCTCTGAGGCCACGGCTACTGACGTGGTGCTGACGGATACTCCGGATATGCTGCCTGAGGATGTGGCGGCGGTCACGGTGGACGACAGGGATGTGGTGATTGCAGCATGGAATGCGCTGTATACCTACCCTGCTCACAGCAGCCCTGTGCGGGTGCTCACCCTTACAGAAAGCGGAGCCACCCCCTCACGGGAGATATTCGAGTACATGGTTTTCGAGGGGATGCTGCAGGATAAGGGCAGCTACATAGGCAGCCGAACCGACGTATCTCCTGAGGAATGGGTAAAGGAGCGGCTGGAGGCTATACCCGTTGGTCTGCTGGATACCATATATGCGGAAACTGAGGAGCTGGCTGTGGCTGCATACAATGCACTGAGGGCAGCCCAGCGCAATGACTCGGTGGAGATAATATGCCCGGTGCTGACAGATAAGCTTATAGCCCTTATGGTGGAGGATCACTGGAGCATGGGCGTATGCGTGGGCGTCAGCATGAAGGATGGCGCCAAGGCCATGCTGGAGGTGGCAGAGGAGCTTGCGGAAACAGGCGAAGCAACGTCCGTGGCTCTGGAGCCAAGGGTAGTGTATTCGGATGATGTAAAGGCCCTTGTTGATTCCGGCGTAACCGACATAACAGAGCTGATGAACGCCCTTGAAAATTGATAAAAATATTGCAGGCCGCCCTGAAAAAGGGCGGCTTTTTCTATGGGAATAAGGGCTTTTGCGCTTCACAAACAGGCCCCGGGGGGATATAATACAATCAGATATATATAGTGTGTACCATGTCTTGCGGTCAAATCTACACTTATATCATATAGAAAGGAAACTTACAATGAACAACATCGACACCATGGCTGTAAAAAGCATAAGGTTTCTGGCGGCGGATGCCATTGAAAAGTCCAGAAGCGGCCATCCCGGCCTGCCAATAGGCGCTGCGCCTATGGCATATACCATCTGGAAGCAGATGAAGCATAATCCTGCTGACCCTGCCTGGCAGGGGAGGGACAGGTTTATCCTCAGCGCAGGCCATGCATCAATGCTGGAATATGCTCTGCTGCATCTTTTTGGCTATGGAGTGACCATTGAGGATATAAAGAACTTCCGCCAGTGGGGCAGCCTTACCCCCGGCCATCCCGAATATCGCCATACCGTAGGCGTGGAAGCCACCAGCGGCCCCCTTGGTCAGGGTATCGCCATGGCGGTGGGCATGGCAATGGCAGAGGCACGCATGGCCGCTCACTTTAACCGTGAGGGCTATCCTGTGGTGGATAACTACACCTATGCCCTCTGTGGCGATGGCTGCCTTCAGGAGGGCGTGGCGGCTGAGGCGGCTTCCCTTGCAGGCACCCAGAAGCTGGGTAAGCTGATACTGTTTTACGACCGTAACTGCATCACCATAGAGGGCCGCATAGAGTGCACCTTTGATGAGGATGTGAATGGGCGCTTTGCCGCCTATGGATGGCATGTGCAGGAGCTGCCGGATGGAGAGGATATGGATGCTGTAGCAGCAGCCATTGAGGCCGCAAAGGCAGAGCAGGATAAGCCCTCCATAATAATCGTCAATACCGCCATTGCCTACGGCACCCCCAAGCAGGGCAAGGCCAGCGCCCACGGCGAGCCTTTGGGGGAGGAAAACATAAAGGCCATGCGTGAGTTTTACGGCTGGGATTATGCTCCCTTTGAGGTGCCCATAGAGGTGTATGCCCACTTTGAGGAGCTGAAGAAGGGCTACGCAGCCCAGGAGGCAGCCTACGATAAGATGTTTGAGGGCTATAAGGCCGCATATCCCGAGCTGTATGCCCAGTGGCAGCAGTGGCACAGTGATGAGCTGCCTGAGGCATTGCTGAAGGACGAGCGGCTCGCCACGGCGGATAAGCCCATGGCCACCCGTGCCACCGGCGGAAACGTGCTCAACGTGATAGCTGACCATATGCCAAATCTTTTCGGCGGCAGTGCAGACCTTGCTCCCTCAAATAAGAGCGAGCTCAAGGGCAGGCCCTATTTCTCCCCCGAGGAAAGGGACGGCGCAAATATACACTTTGGCATCCGTGAATTCTCCATGGCAGCCGTATGCAATGGCATAATGCTTTATGGTGGCCTCAGGGCATACTGTGCCACATTCATGGTATTTTCAGATTACCTCAAGCCTGCCATGCGTATGGCGGCGCTGATGAAGCTGCCTGTAATATATGTGCTCACCCATGACAGCATAGGCGTGGGGGAGGATGGCCCCACCCATCAGCCCATAGAGCATCTTGCCAGCATCAGGGCGATACCAGATACGCTGCTGTTCCGTCCTGCGGATATGAAGGAAACCGCCGGCTGCTATATTGCGGCGCTCCGTGGCAGCAGGCCCGCAGCAATGGCCCTTACCCGCCAGAACCTGCCCCAGTATGCTGAGACCTCTGTTGAGGGCGTGCTGAAGGGCGGCTATGTGCTTAAGGATTGCGAAAAGCCCGAGGCCATAATCATGGCCACAGGGTCAGAGGTGGAGCTTGCGGTAAAGGCAGCCGAGGCCCTTGAAGAAAAGGGCAGGGCGGTGAGAGTAGTATCCATGCCCTGTGCGGAGCTGTTTGATGAGCAGAGCGAGGAATATAAGGAGAGCGTGCTGCCCTCAGCTATCCGTGCAAGGGTGGCAGTGGAGGCAGGCAGCTCCATGAGCTGGTATAAGTACACGGGCCTTGATGGGCAGGTGGTCTGCATAGATCACTTCGGCGCATCTGCTCCTGCCGGTATACTGTTTAAGGAATTTGGCTTCACTGTGGAAAACGTGGTGGCCGCAGCGGAAAAGGTAATGAAGTAACCTTCCGGTAAAATACCCGCTGCCCACAGGGCGGCAATGAATAAGAAAAAGCGGCTGTATGCCGCTTTTTCTTATTTGCAGATAAAAAAATAAGGCGCAGGGAAATGAACTGTGGTATAATATCCTCCATGCGCTAAGAAACTCAGGAAAGGGGATCATATGAAGAAGAAAGACGGACAGCTTATGGGCCATATAATGGCAGCCATTGCCATATGCGTATGGGGAAGCACATTTATATTCAGCAAGATAATGCTGGAAAACTTTACTCCGCTGCAAATAATGGTAATGCGCTTTGTGGTGGCCTACGCAGTGCTGTGGTGCCTGTATCCAAAGATGGAAAAAACCACCCTCAGGGATAATGTGGGCATATTTGTGCTGTCCCTTTTCGGAAACACCATATACTTTCTCTTTGAAAACAATGCCCTCAGGTATACCCTTGCTGCAAATGTCAGCATAATAGTTGCATCAGCCCCCATATGGACGGCCATACTGATGCACTTCTTCCTGAAAAAGGAAAAGGTGCGCCGCAATGCAGTGCTGGGGTCACTGCTTGCGTTTGTGGGAGTAGCGCTGGTGGTATTCAATGGCACGGTGGTGCTGAAGTTTAACCCCCTTGGGGATATACTTTCCCTGGGCGCTGCTTTGAGCTGGGCGGTTTATTCCTTAATAGTAGGGAAATATATAAACAGATACAGCAGCTTTTTCCTCATGCGCCGTACTACACTCTGCGCCATGATAACAAGCGTGCCCATGCTCATATTGTCAGGCCAGTGGGATATGCCTCTTGAGTGCCTGGGGCAGATGGATACGCTGTTTTCCATAATATTCCTGGGCGTGCTGGGCAGCGGCGTAAGCTATGTGCTCTGGAACATGGCCACGCGGAACCTTGGGGTCATCAAGGTAAGCTCATATATATATGTAAACCCCTTCGTAACAATGATAACCGCAGGAATATTCCTCGGGGAGCCGGTGACGCTGATGGGCGTGGTTGGCGCAGTGATGATAATAGGCGGAGTTATACTGGGGGTAACCGAGAAAAAGGGCGAAGCGGAAGCAGAGGCCCCGAAGGAACAGGAATAAATACTGATTCTTTATAATAAAAAAGCGCACAGGCTGTGCGCTTTTTTGTGTGTATATTCAGGGAAAATCAGGTGTCTTTTTGCCCTTTGCTCCTTTTGAACATGCCCATGGAGTATATTATCAGCGCTGCAAGCACTGCTATAAAGGGCAGCAGCTTTTCCGGGGTAAGGGCCTCGCCGCTGCAAAGGCCGATTATGAGCATTATGGAGGGGGAGAAATACTGAAGGAAGCCCACCGTCTTAAAATCCAGATCGTTTACGCCTATGGAGTAAAGTATGAGGGGAATGGCGGTGACCGGGCCTGCAAGCATCAGCAGCACGCCGTCCCTGAGGGTAAGGGCGGCCATGGTATCCCCATAGAGGGCAAAGGCCGCTATTATGGCAATGGGCGCGGTAATTACTGTTTCCACGGCTATGCCAAGCAGAGGGTCCACATGGGCAAATTTTTTCACCATGCCGTAGGAGCTGAAGGAAAGGGCCATTACAAGGGCTGTTACAGGCACTGTTTTAAACAGTATCAGCGTGGCTATAACGCCTGAGGCTGCCACAAATATGGCGATATATTGCAGCTTTGATGCTTTTTCCTTGAATATTATGGTGCTCATGGCAAATACCACAAGGGGGTTCATATAGTAGCCCAGGCTTGCATCCAGAGTGTGGCCGGAGACCACGGCGTATATGTAGGTGCCCCAGTTTACGGTTATCAGCAGGGAGGCTGCCAGCATCTTCAGCATGGTGGGCCTGTCTGCCAGAAGGGCCTTGAATTCACTGCCCCTGCGGGCAATGATTATAAGAGCGCCGGTGAATACCAGGCTGAATATTATGCGGCAGCATAATACCAGCACCGAGGGCACATGGGAGAGAAGCTGCCAGTACAGGGGCAGCAGGCCCCAGATTATGTAGGTGAGCATGGTGAGCATAAAGCTGCGGTTTTTCATAGATAGCATCCGTCCTTTAAGTTATCATGCAGAGTTTATCACATTTCGCCGGATAATGACACAAATTTATTTCATCCACGATATGGGGCGCACTTTAAAAGGGATAATGGGTATGATATAATTTTTTGAAAACCCTGCAACCATTTCCACGTATGCTTCGTTTTTTGTATATAACAAGGACGATGGAGGTATTTCCCATGAATAAAAACAGGGCTGTGTTTTCCCTTATGCTGGCGGCTGTGCTGCTGCTTTGCTCAGGCTGTGGAGGCAATTCAAAGGCCGCAACAGCCGATTGCTTCGCCACAGCGCAGACTGAGGCTGCTCCCATGATGGAGGAGATGATGGAGGTAGAGGTGGCTGTGGAGGATATGGACGCAGGCACTACCACCATGGAGAAGGGCGGCGTTTTTGGCGAATATCAATCCACCCAGTCTGGCAGCTACGGAAATCATAAGATAATCGCCACCTACACCATAGAGATGAATACAGATGAGTTTGATACTCATTTGCGGATGCTTCAGGATAAGGCAATTGAGCTGGGCGGCTACATACAGTCCTCCAGTGTGAGCGGCACAAAGCCTGAAACGTATAACGACTACGGACGGGATGCACGCTATTCCTTCCGCATCCCCAGCGACAGGGCGGAGGAATTTGTGGAATACACAAAGGGCACCGGCGAGGTGACCTACAGCAACTGCGATACGGAGGACGTTACTCTTACCTATTACGATACGGAAACCCGCCTGCAGGTGCTGCGTACTCAGCTCGAGCGGCTCCAGGGCATACTGGTGGAAACGGATAACCTGGCAGATATAATAGAGCTGGAAAAGGCCATTTCCGAAACCACCCTTGAAATAGAGCAGTATACCACCCAGATACGCAGATACGATGACCTTATAGACTATACCACCGTTAACGTATGCCTCAGCGAAAACCGCCTCACCACCGGCCCTGCCGCCAAGAAGGGCCTGAGCCAGAGGATAAGCGAGGGGTTCAGTGAGAGCCTTGTAGCCCTCGGCGTATTCCTTGAGGATGGGCTGGTAACGATAGTATGCGCCATACCTGCGCTGGTGCTGATAGCCGTGGCGGTGGCCGTACTGGTGCTGCTGGTGCGCCTTATCAGAAAGGGCACAGCCAGGGGCAGGGCCCGCAGGGAGGCAAAGGCCAAGGAGCGCCGCCAGAGGATGATAGACATTGAGATAAATATAGACCCCGAAATGGATAGCGAGGAGGACGAGGAAAAATGACTCTGAAAAAGATAATGGTAGCGGCCCTTGCGCTGGTGCTGCTGGTGATGGCGGCAGGCTGCAAGAGCCAGGATCAGATAGACGCCCAGCAGCAGGTGGTATCCGCAGCGGAAAACGCTGCCTACTATGATACCAGAAGCACTGTAAACGTTACCGGCAGGGGCAGCGTAGCACTGGAGCCGGATATTGCCACCCTGGGCTTCACAGTGTATGCAGAGGCGTCAGATCCCTCCAAGGCGCAGCAGGAAAATGCGGAGCTTATGGCCGCAGTGCTGGAGGTGATACGGGCCAACGGCATAGCCGAGGAGGATATCGAAACAGGCAGGTTGAATATAGAGGAGGTATACGACTATAATAAATCTCCCGCCCGCATAGTGGGATATGACGTATATCACAGCGTGGAGATAAAGGTGCGGGATATGGATATAGTGGGCAGCCTTATAAGCGAGGCCGTGGCTGCGGGCGCAAGCTCCATATCCGGCCCGGAGTACTCCATTGAGGATGATTCTGAGGCATACCTTCAGGCCCTGACCCTTGCAGTGACCTCTGCCAATGAAAAGGCCAAGGCCATCGCCTCAGCGGCGGGCACAGGCGTAAGGCTTGCAAACCTGCCGGTATCCATTTCAGAGTACAGCGGGGCGCAATATGCGGTGCGTACCTATGATTATTTGAATGACGAGGTGCCAATGGCAGTTGAGGAGGCAGCGGCAGACAGCGGTCTTACCAAGGCGGAGGCATTGATGCCCAGAATAGAAATAACTGCTACAGTTACTGGAGTATATCAATTAATACGCTAACATACCGTGTGTAAACATAATATCGTTTTTTGTCGGGCGGCGGTACATTCTGCCGCCTTTTTGCGTATTATGGGGAGGGCTGCGGAAAAGCAGGGGGCCGTTTGTGGATTTTAAGGTTGAAAGTAAGTGGCCTCAGGGGGTAGAATGTATAGGCTATGGAAAAGATGAACGAAAAACTTGATTTTAAACCTGTAACATTGGATATGCGCCGGGAGGTGGAAAGGTATATCGCCGCTTCCGGTACCTGCAGCTCGGAGTATACCTTTACCTCCAGCATGATGTGGGGAGTGGATGGCAAAATATTTATAGCCTTCGATAGCGGGGCGATGTATATACTCTATCGCTTTCCTGATGTGCCGCCCTTTATGCTTGCCCCCCTGTGCCTGAATGAGGAAGATTACCCCGGGGCCATACAGAGGGCCGGGGAGTATCTCATGGCTCTGGGGTGCGATGAAATCTCCTTCAGAGGGGTGACCGATGCAAACGCGGGATATTTTCGCAATGCAGGCTATGAGCTTTCAGAGGACAGGGATAACTTTGACTACGTATATAATATGGAGGACCTTCGCTCCCTTTCCGGCAAGAAGTATCATTCCAAGCGCAATTTTATAAACAGGCTGTCCGGCGAAAGGGAGTTTTCCTTTGTAAGGCTGGGGCCTGAGGATATTGAGGAATGTATGGCGCTGTATTGCAAATGGGCAGATGGCAGGGAGGGCTCTGACTGGGAGGAGGCTGCAATGCGTATCGGCATACAGCACGCCCGGGAGCTTGGCCTTGTGATGGGCGGCATAAGGATAGACGGAGAGCTTAAGGCCTTTTCTGCTGCGGATAAGCCCTTTGAGGATATGGCAGTGGTGTACTTTGAAAAGGCGGATAGCGATATTGCCGGCCTCTATCCCCTTATGAATCAGCAGATGGTGGAAAACCTGCTTGGCGATGTGCAGTATATCAACCGGGAGGAGGATATGGGCATAGAGGGGCTGAGAAAGGCCAAGCTGTCATATTACCCGGCAATGTTTGTGGAAAAATATGCCGCAGTCAGGAAACTATCAGAATAAATGGCGACAGCATGCCCTGTAAAATGTGACAAAGCTGCAAGAAAGGCACAAATACCTTGACGCAGAGAGATATTTCTAATAGAATGATAATCGTAAAATGACTGGGTATGCACCCAAATACATAAGGACGGTAGAAAATGAGCACTGAAGCAGTATCCGGTATCTCTGGTTTCATGGGCAGCGGCGGTTTCCTTATCCTGATGATGGTCGCCATGTTTGCCATTATGATCATCCCTCAGCGCAAGCGTGAGAAGAAGATCAAGAACATGCTGGCTTCTCTGAAGCCTGGTGATCGTGTACGTACCATCGGCGGTATATACGGCACCATTACTGCCATCAAGGATGATGTGGTTACCATCTCCGTAGGTCCCGATAAGGTTCGCCTGGTATTCGTCAGGGGCGCCATCGCCACCGTGGAGGATTCTCCCGTGGAAAACACCATCGAGGATCAGAACAACTAACGTCAAAAAACATCGAATAAAAAATATGCAGGTCAATGGCCTGCATATTTTTTATTTCATCGCATATATAGCTATATCCACATAGTTGAGGGAGGTATGGCAATGCGGGCAGTAAGGGCGGCGGAAAGACCTGTAAGCATGGGAGCGGAGCTTGTGAAGGCGGTGGTGACAAGCCTTGTGGTGAGCTTTGTACTGGTGGTGCTGTATGCTGTGGCCCTTAAGGAGGAGCTGCTGGCCACCACCACAATGACCCTGTTTACCACCATTATAAAGGTGATATGTGCGGCCCTTGCAGGTATGCTTGCAGTAAGAAGATGCAGGCGCAGGCTGTGGCTGTATGGCGCTCTGGGCGGGGGACTGTATACGCTATTGGCCTTTGGTGTATTTTCCGCAGTGGCAGGCAGCCTGTATGTGAGCCTGGCGCTGGTTTCGGATATTGGCATGGGGGCCCTTGCGGGGCTGCTGAGCGTAATGGTGATGCAGATGCTGAAATGACTTTATGCGCTTTGCTTTGCGCCGTCTTGTCAAGGGGATGGAGACAGGTGTAAAATCAAAGTATGCTCATATATGAATTATCTTCAATCGCAAGCGAAGACCTGCCTCAGGTGCCGGGCATATCCCGGCGGCTAAGGTCCCTTTTGTATGCCCGGGGAGTAAGGACCGGGGAGGAGATGGAGCAGTTTCTCCATCCGGGGGAGGGGCAGCTTTGTGATGCCCTTGAGTTTAAGGATATGGATAGGGCCGTAGAGCGGATAAAGGCCGCCGTGGGCAATGAACGCATATGCGTATTTGGCGACTATGATGCGGATGGCGTCTGCGCTACTGCCATACTTACCCACTGCCTCAGCTCCCTTGGGGCAGATGTGATATATCGCATACCCTCCCGGCATGGAGAGGGCTACGGCCTGAGCATAGCCGCCGTGGAGCGGCTTAAGGATGAGGGCGTGGGCCTTGTGATCACGGTGGATAACGGCATAAAGGCCTATGGGGAAATAGACCGCTGCCGAGAGCTTGGCATGGATGCTGTGGTAACGGATCACCACAGGTGCGATGGCAGGATACCTGAGTGCTGTGCGGTAATATGCCATACCCGGGATGACAATACCTATCCCAATAAAGACCTTTGCGGCGCAGGCATAGCATGGAAGCTCGCGGAGGCGCTGCTGGGACGGCAAAAGGCAAAGCGATATCTGCCCATAGCCGCCATTGCCACAATGGCAGACGTGGTGCCGCTTATGGGGGAAAACCGTGCAATAGTGGCCCTCGGGCTGAATATGATAAACGCCGGGGACTGCTGTACCGGCATAAAGGCCCTGGGCAGGGCCGTGAATGAGAAAAACGATACCTTCGGTGCAAGGGATTTGTCCTTTGGCTTTGCCCCCAGGCTCAATGCCGCCGGGCGAATGGAGGATGCTTCCATATGCGTGGAGCTGCTCTGCACTGAAGACAGCGCCAGGGCGGAGGAGATAGCCCACAGGCTGGATGAGCTTAACAGGCAGCGCCAGCGGGAGGAAACGGGCATAGTTGAGGATGCCGCCTCCATGGTGGAGCAGGATGACCTTACCTCCAAACGGTGCATAGTGCTAAAATCCCAAAGCTGGAACCCGGGGGTGATAGGCATAGCCGCCTCCCGTATTGCGGAAAGATATTACCGGCCCACCCTGCTCTTTACGGAAAAGGACGGTGTGCTTACCGGCTCGGCCCGCTCGGTGCCGGGGGTTGACCTTTACAGCGCCCTTAATGCAAATTCACGCTATTTTACCCGCTTTGGCGGCCATGCCTTTGCTGCGGGAGTTACCATGCCCGGGGAGCACTTTGAGGAATTCTCTGCGGCCCTTGATGCTACCTTCCATGAAACCGTGATGGACGAGCTGTTTATCCCGCGGCGCACCTACGATGCGGAGGTGGAGCTTGCGGAGCTCACCCTTACCATGGCTGAGGAGCTGGAGCTGCTTGCGCCCTTTGGGGAGGGAAATCCCGAGCCCACATTCCGCACAAGGGGGATGCTGCTGAGGGGCATACGGCGGATAGGCTCAGCCGGCAGCCATATAAAGGCCACTGCCGTAAAGGCGGACAGGTACATAGACCTTGTGGCCTTTTCCCAGGGCAGCCGCTTTGATGAGCTGAATGACATGGAGCGGTGCGATGCCATATATACTCCGGGGATAAATCGCTGGAACGGTATGCGCTCCGTGCAGCTCAGGGTAAGGGATATGCGAAGGGATACGGTGCAGGACCCCGGGGCCTTTATAGAGGGACGGCGGGAGAAATTTATTGATGCATTCTCAAGGAATGTATTGTATAATATAAAGTGCGATGATGTTGATGAAAGGGAGAGCATCTCCCTTAAGGAGCTGCTGAGCGATGCTATAGGCGGCTCAATGATACTCTGCTTTACCCCCTCCGGAGCCCGGGAGCTGCTGGAGCAGCTCAGGACAGAGGAGCTGGAAAGCAGGGTGGATATCATCTTTGGCGCAAACCGCCCTTCCCCCTGCGCCTACCATACTCTGGTGCTGGCGCCGGTGCTGGATGAGCTGGAGCTGTCCCGGTTCAGAAGCATATTGCTGTATGATAGCCGTGATGCAGGCCTTACGGGCCGTATAGCCCAGCTTGCCCCAGGAGGCAGAGTATATCCCGGAAAAAGCATGCCTGAAGCTGAGTTTGCCCCCCTCGTGATTAAAAGAGAGAACTTTGCCGTGTTTTACAGGGCGGCAAGGGCAAGCGAAAGGCGCTTTTATAACCGGGGCGAGCTGGCAGATTACCTTGCAGGCGTGGCAAAGGCGCCCGGGTATATGGCAAGGCTTGCGGTGGATATTATGCTGGAGCTGGGCTTTGCCACAGAGCAGGACGGCATAAGCATGGTAAAGGAGCCAAAGCGCATGAGCCTTGAGGACAGCCCCACCTATGCGGCGCTGCTCAGGCTGAAATCGCAGCAGGATAAATAAACTGTTCACCAAAACAGGAGGAAAATACAATGGATCTTAAGACCGTAGTGCGTTCTATCCCCGATTATCCCAAGCCCGGCATACTGTTCAGGGATGTTACCACCCTATTTCAGGATGCGGAGGCCTTTAAGCAGCTTACAGATGACCTTGTAAAGAGCCTTGAGGGCAAGCAGGTCGATTTGATAGTTGGGCCTGAGGCAAGGGGCTTTGTAGTGGGCGCAGCGCTGGCATATGCCCTGAATGCGGGGCTGGTGCTGGCAAGAAAGCCCGGCAAGCTCCCCTGTGAATCCCTCCGGTATGAATATGCGCTGGAATATGGCACCGATTCTCTGGAGATACACGTTGGCGCCATAAAGGCGGGCCAGAAGGTAGTGGTTGTGGATGACCTGCTGGCCACCGGCGGCACCTGCCTTGCCACCATAAAGCTGGTGGAAAAGATGGGCGGCGAGGTGGTAGGCGCCCGCTTTGCCATAGAGCTGGCAGAGGAATGTAACGGCCGTGAGACCCTTAAGGATTACGACGTATATTCCACCATCGTATACTAATATCATTTGCCACGTAAAATCATGAAATCAACGGTTTTGCCGTTGATTTCTCTGTTTATTTATTTGTAGATAGAAGAAAGGGGGAAAGGCATTGGATAAGCTCAGGGAGATATGCTCAAAGACCTTCAGTCCGGAAGATATGAGCCTGCTGGATAAGGCTGTGGAGTTTACCAAGCAGACCCATTCCCACCAGGTGCGCCACTCAGGCGAGCCCTATTACGTTCACCCGGAAAGCGTGGCCATAATGCTTGCTCAGATGGGCATGGACAGCCATACCGTAATAGCGGGGCTGCTTCATGACGTGATAGAGGATGGGCAGGGCGTTACCTACGATACGGTGGCATCCATGTTTGGCCAGGATATAGCCGGCATGGTGGATGGCGTTACCAAGCTCACAAAAACCGGCAAAAACGAAATGATAAGCCGCGAGGACATACAGGCGGAGAGCCTGAGAAAAATGTTCCTTGCCATAGCCAATGACGTGCGGGTGGTGATAATCAAGCTCAATGACCGCCTGCACAATATGCGTACCCTTCAGTATTGCAGCGAGGAAAAGCGCATACGCAAGGCAAAGGAGACCCTTGACGTATATGCTCCCCTTGCCCATCGCTTCGGAATGGGCGCCCTCAAGTGCGAGCTTGAGGACCTGTGCATGAAGTACCTCTGGCCCGAGGAGTATGCAAAGCTGGAAAAGGCCATGATACCCTACAATGAGGAGCGTATGCGTACCCTCAACCAGGCCATGGAATCCATAAGCGCAGCCCTCAAGGAGGCAGGGATAGAGGCTACCCTCAGCGGCAGGCCAAAGCATTTTTACAGCATATACAAAAAGACCGTTCGCCAGCAGAAGGATATAAACGAGATATACGACCTAATTGCCCTCAGGGTGATAGTGAATACCGTACACGACTGCTACGCTGCCCTTGGCATAATACATTCCATGTGGCGCCCGATGCCGGGCCGCTTCAAGGACTATATCGCTATGCCAAAGACGAATATGTACCGGTCGCTTCATACCACCCTCTTTGCCAATGACGGCATGGGTATGCCCTTTGAGGTGCAGATACGCACGCCTGAAATGCATAAGGCGGCGGAATACGGCATAGCTGCCCACTGGATGTATAAGGAGGGGCGCAGCAGCCAGGATGAGCTGGACAGCAAGCTGGGCTGGCTGAGGGAAGCCCTTGCAATGGAGGCAGATTCCAATACCACAAGGGAATTTATAGAAAACATACGCAAGGATTTCTTTGGAGATTATGTTTACGTGCTTACGCCACAAGGCAAGATAATAGACCTTGTGGCGGGCTCCACCCCCATAGACTTTGCCTACCGTATACA
The DNA here is from genome assembly GCA_964392455.1 of uncultured Clostridium sp. Taxonomy (GTDB): domain Bacteria; phylum Bacillota; class Clostridia; order Christensenellales; family CAG-138; genus SFEL01. The sequence continues at coordinate 86,840 of CAYMPG010000002.1, forward strand.
CTCAAACGTGGGCAATCATACCCAGCATGCCAAGGTGAATGGCGCACTGGTAAGGCTGGATTACAAGCTCAAGACCAATGACGTGGTGGAAATAGTCACTTCGCCCAATGCTACCCCCAGCCGGGATTGGCTCAAGGTGGTAAAGACCCAGCAGGCCAAGTCCAAGATACGCTCCTGGTTCAAGAAGGCCAACAGGGAGGAAAATATACAGCGGGGCAAGGAGATGCTGTCTGAGGCGCTGAAGCGCCAGGGAGCGCAGCTCAGCGACTTTACCGGCAATAAAGAGTACTTTGAGGATATACTCAAGCGCTTTAATATGCTGGATCTGGAGGATGTGTATGCCTCCATAGGCTACGGCGGAATATCCACCGGCCAGGTGACCCATAAGCTATTGGAGCAGGCCCGCAAGGAGGCCAAGGCGGCGGCTGCTGCGGAAAGGCTGGAAAAGCTGGGCGCAGAGCAGCAGGGCAGGCCCGTATACAGCTCAGAGGGCAAGGGCGTAATAGTAGAAGGCGATACCGGCATGGCGGTGCGCTTTGCGCGGTGCTGCACGCCGCTTCCGGGAGATGATATATTCGGCTACATTACCAGAGGCCGCGGCGTATCCATCCACAGGAAGGATTGCCCGAATGCGGTGGATTTGCTGGAGGACCCTGCCCGTGTGGTGCGGGTGGACTGGGCAAAGGATGCCAAGAGCAGCTACAATGCCACCATTCAGATAGTGGCAGGGGAGCGCACGGGTATGCTGCTGGATATTTCCCAGGTGCTGGCCAGCATGAATATAAGCGTTACCGCAATGACGGTGAAGATGGACAAGGAGGATTCGGATACTGTATATGTTCAGATATCCTTCGACGTTACCAGCGCAGATCAGCTCAGCAATATAATAAAGAGCCTGCGTAAGATAAACAAAATACGGGACGTATACCGTGTAAACGCATAGGAGGAAAGGCATGAGGGCAGTAGTACAGAGGGTAAGCGAGGCCTCCGTCACCATAAATGGCCAGGTGAAGGGCAGCATAGGCAAAGGCTATATGGTGCTGCTGGGCGTTGAGGATGTGGATGAGCAGGCGGATCTGGAGTATATATGCGATAAGCTCATGGGCCTCCGTGTATTTGAGGACAGCGAGGGCAAGATGAACCTTGATATCCGGGATGCAGGCGGGGAAATATTGCTCATTTCCCAGTTTACCCTGTATGGCGATGCCAGAAAGGGCAGGCGTCCCAGCTTTATAAAGGCGGCTCGGCCGGAAAAGGCCATACCCATGTATGAGGAGGCCATACGCAGGCTTTCCGAGAGCCTGCACGTGGAGTGCGGCGAATTTGGCGCAGATATGAAGGTGGCCCTTGTGAATGACGGCCCTGTCACCATACTTTTGGATAGCAAAAGGACATTTTGACCCACATTATGAGCGATATGCGAAGAATAGCAACAGAATGTATACAGACCGGCCCTCTCCTTGTGAATACATATGTGGCATATGTGCAGGGGGAGGATAGCTGCATAGTGGTGGACCCGGCAGATGCAAAGGTCATTTCCCGGTATGCTGCGGAACATTCCCTGAGGATAGCCGCAGTATTGCTGACCCATTGCCATTTTGACCATATACTGGGAGTTCCCGGCCTTGTGGAGGAGGAAGCAAGGCTGTATATAGGCAGGGGGGATGCTGCCGGCCTCAATGACAGGCAGGTGAGCCTTAATTTTAAGGATATGCCCCTTATGACGCCTGATGTGCTGCTGAGCGATGGGGATTCATTCCAGGAAGCAGGCATGGCCTTTCGTGTAATAGCCACGCCGGGCCATACGCCGGGCGGGGTTTGCTATGTTTTGGAGGAAAATAAAACCATTTTTGCAGGGGATACCCTGTTCAGGCTGAGCGTGGGCCGCACGGATTTTGTGGGCGGCGACCACCGGGCGCTGCTGCCAGCCATAAAGGAGCGGCTCTTTACCCTGGAGGGGGATTATGAGGTGCTGCCGGGGCACGGCGAGGCCACCACATTGGAGTATGAGCGGCAGAATAACCCCTATGCGGGCAGAGGTGCCAGATGGTAAGGATATATACGGATCATCCGGAGTTTTTAAATGATATAGCCGACGTGGCAAGGCTTTATCTGCCCATGGAGGAGGTGCTTCCCGCAGGGGAGGAAAGCGAAACCTGCGACCATGTGCAGATATATGCTGTGATGGAAATGGACGAAGAATGGCGGGCTGTTTGCCGCTGCTGCACCCCAGAAGGGGAAAAGCAGTATATTTACCGCCACCCCGCAGTGGAGGGCAGCCTGCTCGTGCAAAAGCGCTACATAAAGCGCTGCCTGAAGATAGGCGTATTCCGTGTAATGGGGATGCTGTTTTCAGCAAACCTTCCCTGGGGCTCCCTTACCGGCATACGGCCCACAAGGCTCCTCAGGGAGCTGATGGATGAAAAGGGGGAGGAGGAAGCTCTGCGCTTTATGGAGCGTGAGTTTGATGTATCCCCAAAGAAGCTGAGCCTTGCACGGGAAATAGTGGAGATACAGCGCCCCTTTATGGAAAATATAGGCAGGAGCGCAGATGTTTATATCGGCATACCCTTCTGCCGCACAAGGTGCCTGTATTGCTCCTTCCTTTCTGAGGTTCGCACGAAAAAGACTGATATGGCAGCCTATATACAGGCTCTCAAGAAGGATATAAGCCTTGGTGCTGCCATACTTAAGGACAGCGGCTACAGCATACGCAGCATGTACATGGGAGGCGGCACGCCCACCGTGCTTACTGAGGACGAGCTGAAGGATGTGCTGGACTATGCCCTTGAGCAGTATGGCGGCTTTGGAAGCGAGTTTACAGTGGAAGCGGGAAGGCCGGATACCATTACGCCGGAAAAGCTCCGGGCCATATATTCAATGGGCGCCCGCCGCATATCCATAAACCCCCAGACCATGTGCAGCCGCACACTGGAGCTTGTGGGGCGCAGCCACAGCCCGCAGGAAATAATAAGGGCATATCAGGATGCCCGGGGGCTGGGCTTTGACAGCATAAATATGGACGTTATAGCAGGGCTGCCCGGAGAGACCCTTTCAGACGTGGAGCATACGCTCAGCGAGATAAAAAAGCTCTCTCCAGATAACCTTACCGTACATACCCTTGCCATAAAGCGGTCATCCAGGCTTAAGAGCATGCTTGAGGAGTATTCCCTGCCCGATGCGGAGCAGGCAGAGGCCATGGTGAATGCCGGCGTGGAGGCTGCGGCGGATATGGGCATGAAGCCCTATTATATGTACCGCCAGAAGTATATGCGGGGCAATCTTGAAAACGTGGGCTATGCAAGGCCCGGCACAGAATGTATGTACAATATAGACATGATGGAGGAAACCGTATCCATCATGGCCCATGGCGCAGGAGCCATGACCAAGCGCATATTTGATGGGGAATGCAGGGTGGAGCGTATACCCAACCCCAAGGATGTGGCCACATATATGGCCAAGGTGGAGGACGTGGCACGGGAAAAGCGCAGCCTTTATGCAAAATAAACTTCTTATGGGGGGCCTTATAACCCCATGCAGGATTTACAGAATGAAACGCCGGATAAGCTCCGGCGTTTTTTTATGCCGGTAATATTGTAAAGAGGATAAAAAAGAGGTATGATTAGTTATACTAATCATACCTTATGGAGATATAACTATGAAAGCTCATAAAGGAAAGTACGCCTGGATGGTCAAGATAGGGGAAAAGGGCCAGTTTGTAATACCCAAGGAGGCCAGGGATATGTTTGACCTGCAGCCGGGCAGCAGCATACTGGTGCTGGGGGATGAAAAAAGGGGCCTTGCCATAATGCCCCGCCATATGCAGAGCCAGTTTATTGCAAAAATCTTTGAGGACATATCTGTGGAGGATGAAGGCGATGAGTAGGATAGTGTTCTTCTGCATACCTGCCCAGGGCCATACCAACCCCACCCTCGGGGTGGTAAGGGAGCTGGTGAGCCGGGGCCACCAGGTATGGTATTATTCATATGAGCAGCTCAGGGATAAAATTGAGGAAGCGGGGGCGGTATTTGTATCCTGCGAAAAGCTGAGCGATGGCCTGGCGCCCTCCGCCCGGGATGGGGAACGGGTGGGCAAGGACCTTGCCCTTGCCACAAGGCTGCTGACGGATATGACCCTTGCCATGGATGATGAGCTGTGTGCAGATATGGTAAGGGTGAAGCCCGACTGCATAGTGGTGGACTCCATGGCGGTATGGGGCAGGGCAGTGGCGATAAAGCTGGGGATACCATTTGTATCCTCCACCACCACGTTTGCATTTAACAGATACTCTGCAAAGCTCATGAAGCAGAGCCCTGCGGAGCTTATTTCCCTGCTGCTCTCCATGCCGAGGATAAATAAAGACATAAAGCGGCTGCAAAACAAGGGCTATCCTATAAAGAGTGTGCTGGAGCTGATACAGAATGACGATAGCACAGACACAATAGTGTACACCTCGCCCCAGTTTCAGCCCTGTGCAGAGACTTTTTCAGATAAATGCGCCTTTGTGGGGCCATCCATGCGTCCGGCCCAGGGGGAAATACAAAAGACACGGGATAAGCTCATATATGTTTCAATGGGCACGGTGAACAACAATCTGCTGCCCCTTTATAAGAGCTGCATCAGCGCATTTAAAGGCGGCGAATACCAGGTGATAATGTCAATAGGCGAGCAGGTGCAGCGGCAGGAGCTGGGAGAGCTGAGCGAAAACATAGAGGTATACAGCCGGGTGGATCAGATAGGGGTGCTGGAAAAGGCGGATGTATTTATCTCCCACTGCGGCATGAACAGCGCCAGCGAAAGCCTTTACTACGGGGTGCCGCTGGTGCTGCTGCCCCAAACGCCTGAGCAGGGCGCGGTGGCAGAGCGGGTGCGTCAGCTTGGGGCCGGCATAAAGCCTGAAAATGCAGGCGCAGAGGCCATAGTAAGGGCTGTGGAGGCTCTGCTGACAGAGGGCAGCTACAGGGAGAGGGCAAGGGAAATAGGCGCAGGGTTCCGCCGCTGCAAAGGTGCAGCCGCAGCGGCGGATAAGATACTTTCAGTATGCCGCAAGGAATAGACCCAGCATGATAAAAAGAAGCTTTCAGCTTCTTTTTTTGTTGTTTAATACGGCTGCCATCCGCACAATATAAGCCTATGCTTATACTTTTTTTTAGAACGATATTATTGTATGCGCTGGTGTTTATGGTGATAAGGCTGACCGGCAAGCGGCAGCTTTCAGACCTTCAGCCCTTTGACCTGATAACCACCCTGCTGGTGGCAGACCTTGCCTCTGAGCCTGCATCGGATACCGGCATGCCCCTCGCATACGGCATAGTTCCCATACTTGCCCTGTTTCTTATGCAGCAGGCCGTGGCGTATATGTCCATGAAGTGGGAGGGCTTCAGGTACTTTATGTGCGGGCGGCCGCTGCTGATGATAGCAAAGGGGCAGGTGCAGGAAAAGGCCCTGAGGGATGCGAGATATACCCTCAATGACCTTATGGAGCAGCTCCGTGCCGATGGTACCTTTCAGGTGGCAGATGTGGAATATGCCATACTGGAGACAAATGGAGATCTTTCGGTGCTGCTGAAGGGGCCGGAGCAGCAGGTGACTTACCGGGCGCTGGCGCTGGAATCTCCAAAGGCTGCCCCGCCCTTTATGGTGGTGCAGGATGGCAGGCTGCACAGGAATGCCCTAAGGCAGGCAGGCTATGATGAAAACTGGCTGCGCTCCAAGCTACCCGCTGCGGGGGTAAAGAGCATAGAGCAGCTTCTCTTTGCCTTTATCAGCGGCAATACCCTGCATATGCAGGCCAAGCAGCGCTGGGGAGGGCGAATGGTATTTTTGGATACGGGGGGCGGAAAATGACCGGCGGCAGAGGATATACGATTATAAATCTGCTGTTCATAGCAATGTCCATAGGTGCGCTGATAGTTGCCTTTGTAGCGCCATCGGGCTACATAGCGGAGGTGGAGCAGAGCATGAGCTATCATACCCGGAAGGCAAGGGACGCAATAATGGCGGGGGATATGCAGTCTGCCGAAAGCAGCATAGAGGAGCTTTATGCGGAGTTTCAGCAGCGGCAGCACAGCCTGAAGCTCATATGCCACCACGATGATATTGATGAAATGGAAAAGTGCATAACCTGCTGCCGTGACCTTGTGAAGCTGGAGCAGAGCGATAACCTTATATGTGAGCTGGATGAGCTGAAGCAGATACTGGAGCATATTCATTCGGTAGAGCATCCGGATATATACGAGGTATTTTAGCGGCAAAAAAAGGAGCCTGCCTGTGGGCTGGCCCTGTGAAAAAAGCGGCTGATATGGAAAGGGGGCTTACAGCCCCCTTATTCTAACTTCCAGCACCCGGCCTATTATCTCAACATCGCCGCCGGATACTATCATCGGCTCATATTTGGGATTGGAGGGCATGAGTATAAGGTGATTCTGCATCCACTTTACCTTGCGGAGGAGCACCTCATCTTCTATGCGTACCACGGCTATCTGGCCGTTTTCCACCCGGCTCTGCATCCTTACCAGCACAAGTGCACCCTCGGGGATGAATTCCCCGGTCATACAGTCGCCCTCCACCTCCATGTAGAAATATTCCCCGGCGATAACGTCATTGGAGGGGAGGGGTATATACTCTGTAATGTTTTCATCGGCCAGTATGGGAAGCCCCGCATGCACCCGGCCCACCAGAGGCACCCCCACAGTATCCGTTACCGGCATGAACATGGAGGATATGCTGGTGCGCTCCTTAAATATGGGCGTAACCGTATCGCGGCCCAGCAGATAGTCCGCCGTAACGTCAAACATATCGCAAAGCTCCATTATGGCTTCGTTTGGTATGGGCACACGGCCCGTTTCATATTTGCATATGGCTGCCTTCTGAACCCCGAGGCGCTGACCCATATCATCCTGGGTAAGGCCATGCTGCTTTCTCAGCTCACGCAGTCTGTTCATTGTGGCGCTCCTTTCGGGCATAGGCCCCGCTATTATCTTACACCATTGTATCTTAAAAAGAAATACAAATCAAGCTGAAATAATCCCTTTAAAGTACCAAAAACGGTATTGACAGTATCCGAAAAAGATACTATAATGCGAATGTAACCTGATAAGACACTTTGCGAGGAAAACAAACATCATCCGTTTCCACGCAGGATATACAACATGGAGGTACGCTATGAATTACTTTGGCCTGTTTTTCACCTTTATGGTACCCGGCATAGTTATAGGCACAATGGGTGCGGCTGCTGCGAAGCAGGCGGCAGACAGGCGCCGTCGTCAGGCCATAAGAAACCGCAGAGCGGCCATGCATACCGTTCCCCGCAATAAGCTCTACGTATGCACGCTGGAAAAGGACGTGAAGGCGGCCTGACAGCAGGGCCATGATTCTTTCCGATATAAAGTTTTGCCCCACCGGGGCAAAAACAATAATTCAATATGCGCCATTGTGGAAGCGCCGCTTTTGCGGCGCTTTTGCATTGCAGGGGCTGATAAAAGGGATAATGTATACAATAATGGTGAATCTTACCGAACTGTAAACTTATCATAGGGCCGCTTGTGGGCTGGGATGAATTGAAGTATAATAAAACCAATTATAAACGTATATTAGGCGAGGTATGTCATAATGGCAAAACGGCGCAGAAGAAGAAGCAAAAAATACAGGAAGCTCCGCAACGCCCTGCGTATAACGGTGGCGCTGCTGGTGGTGGCTGCGGTAATAACCGGAATAGTGCTGCTGGTATCAGGCCTTATCAATAAGGATAAGACTCCTGCCGTTGAGGGGGAGAAGGTATCCTTTATTCAGCGCCTGTTTGGCGGCGATGATGCAGAGGCCCAGGGTGATGAGCAGACGGCCCAGCCCGAAGAAAAGCAGGGCTTCTTTGCCAAGCTCTTTGGCAAAAAGGACGAGGATGATGACAGCATATTCTCCCAGCAGGAGGGCGAGCAGGGGCCTGAGGCTCAGCCTGAGCCCACGCCTACCCCGCTGCCTGAGTTTGCACCCTATGCTGTAAGCGGCACCTCCCCGGCAGACTTTGGTCTTGAGACTGCTGTAGAGGTGGATGGCGTTACTATGGACGCCGGCTCCTACGTGGCTGCCGAAACCATAGACTTTGGCGAGGGCCATGAGTATACAGAGGTGGAGGGCGTTATCTCCTTCAGGGGCAATAACTTCCGCGATAGCTCTGCCTACGGCACCGTCTCCATGAGCGCAAAGAAGTTCAGCACCACTCCCTGGACCTTCAACGTGGGCAGCATGAGCAAAATGTCCGGCGCAGGCTCCTGGACGGGCTGCGGCTGGACGGGGCAGCCCCTTATCGTAAGGTGGCCCGATAGTACCAAGCGCATAATGAATATGTACGACTGGGCCAAGTCCAAGGACGGGCTGGTGGAGGTCATATACGCCACGCTGGATGGCAGGATATACTTCCTGGATCTTGAAAGCGGCCAGCAGACCCGTGAGCCCATAAACCTTGGCTTCCCCTTCAAGGGCGCAGGCGCACTGGATCCCAGAGGCTATCCTATAATGTATCTGGGCTCCGGCGATGACAGCCCCACCCAGGGCAAGGATTCTTCCCATGCTTTCGTGATAAGCCTGGTGGATGGGTCTGTAATGTACGAGTTTGGCTATCAGGATTCCTTCCGGCTGAGGGAGCTTTCCTATTTCGACAGCTCCGCCCTTGTGGATGCGGAAACTGATACCCTTATATATCCCGGCGAAAACGGCATACTGTACCTTATTAAGCTCAATACCCAGTATGACGAGGCGGCGGGTACCCTCTCCATAAATCCCAGCCGTGTGGTAAAGTGGCGCTACAAGGGCGCAAAGAACAATACCACCGCAGTGGATGGCTCAAATGGCTGGTGGCTGGGCATGGAGGACAGCGCCATAGTATGGCGTGGTCATGCCATATTCACGGACAACGGCGGCCATATGATATGCCTGGATCTTAATACCCTGCAGGTAAAATGGGTGCAGGATACGCTGGATGATACAAACTGCACAGCCGTGCTTGCCCTGGAGGGCGAAAGCAAGCACCCCTATATTTACACCTCCACCTCCTTCCATCCCGGCTGGAGAAAGCCCGGAAACCAGACTGCGCCTATCCCCATCTGGAAGATAGATGCCGTTACCGGCGAAAAGGTGTGGACAAACAACGACTATAACTGCCAGACCATTGCAGAGCCCAATCAGGTATCCGGCGGCGTACAGGGCTCGCTGGTATCCGGCCGGGGCAGCCTGTCTAATTACATATTTGCTCCCGTGGCAATGACAGAGGGCATGAAGGGCGAGCTGGTGGCATTTAACCGCAATGATGGCACCGTGGCCTGGAAATACCAGTTCCAGGGGTATCCGTGGAGCTCTCCCGTGGCGGTTTACGATGCAAACGGCACAGGCTATCTTATCCAGTGCACCAAGTCCGGCTATATTCATCTCTTTGATGATAAGGGCAATCTGCTGGATGAAATGAACCTGGGCTCCAATATAGAGGCGTCTCCCGCAGTGTTTGACAACACGATAGTGGTGGGCACCAGAGGCGGCCTTATTTACGGCATAAAGCTTACCTAAGAAATGGGCAGAGGATAATGGCAAAGGTAAACGGAAATATCGACGGAATAAAAAGCACGCTGCTGGAGCGCATAGGGGCAATATACGATATGCGTATGGCTCAGCAGGAGTTTGCGTCACATGAGCTTGTGGCGGAGCTTGCTGAGCTCACAGGGCTGCTGGGCCGGGAGATATCCGTTTACATAGGCCGTGATGGCAGGATAGCGGACGTATCCATCGGGGACAGCGGCAAGGTATCCATGCCGAATATGCGGCTTGTTCGCAATGAGGACAGGCTGTGCGGCGTGCGGTGCATACATACCCATCCAAGCGGGGATGGCAGGCTGTCCGGCGTGGATATAGGCACCCTCAAGAGTATGCGCCTTGACAGCATGGCAGCCATAGGCGTAAATGCCGACGGGCAGGCTACTGCAATGTATGCCGCCTACATTGGCGATGCAGATGAGGCAGGGGAGCGGCAGGGGCTGGTATATGGCCCCATGCGCCCATATAAGCTGCCCCAGCGGCTGCTGATAAAGGAAATATATATCGCTGATGACAGGCTGAAAAGCTCCACCTATGAGGCGGAGGGCTCACGGCCTGAGCGGGCCATACTGGTTGGCCTTGAAAACAACGAGGCCTATGATACCCTTGATGAGCTTGGCGAGCTTGCAAAGACCGCAGGAGCTGTGGTGGTGGGCAAATTTACCCAGCGGCGCGGCGGCATAGATAATGCCACCTACATTGGCTCAGGCAAGGCCGAGGAGCTTTCCCTTAAGGGAAGCGAGCTTGAGGCAGATATATTCATATTTGACGATGAGCTCTCCGCCATACAGACCCGCAATCTTGAGGAGATACTTGGCGCAAGGGTAATAGACCGCACCGCCCTCATATTGGATATATTTGCCCTGAGGGCCACCTCCCGTGAGGGCAAGCTGCAGGTGGAGCTTGCCCAGCAGAAATACCGCCTGCCAAGGCTGCTTGGCCAGGGTACGGTGCTTTCAAGGCTGGGCGGCGGCATAGGAACAAGGGGCCCCGGCGAAAAAAAGCTGGAGATAGACAAGCGCCGCATACGCAGGCGCATATATGAGCTTACCCAGGAGCTGAGCGAGGTGGAAAAGCAGCGTGCCCTGAGGCGCACACGGCGGCAGAAAAACCCCGTGCCCCTTGTGGCATTGGTGGGCTACACCAATGCGGGCAAGTCCACGCTGCTGAATGGCCTTACAGGCGCAGGGGTAATGGCGGAGGATATGCTTTTTGCCACCCTTGACCCGGTGGTGCGTCAGGCAGAGCTGCCCGACGGAACGCCGGTGCTGCTGTCGGATACGGTGGGCTTTATAAACAAGCTGCCCCACGACCTTGTGGAGGCATTTCGCTCCACCCTTGAGGAAGCGGCCGGCGCAGACATAATACTTCACGTGGTGGATAGATCCTCCTCATATTACGAGAGCCAGATGGCAGTGGTGGAGGAGGTGCTTTCCTCTCTTGGGGCGGGGGATGTGCCAAGGATAAATGTATACAATAAGTGCGATCTTACTCCGGAGCGCACCCCGGCAGACGGCATATTTATAAGCGCCGCAAAAAATCAGGGCATAGATCAGCTCCTTGCCGAAATAGAGCGCCGGCTGAACAGCACCCGTGCTCAGGTGGAGCTTTGCATACCCTATGATAAATACGAGGCCATGACCGTGATTCGATCAGAGGGCAGGATACTTTCTGAGGAGCATTGCGAGGATGGCACCCACGTAAGCGTGCAGCTTGAGGAAAGCACCATGTGGAAGCTGAAAAAGATACTGGGAGAGGCGTATGGGCAAAACTAAGGTAATAGCCATTGAGGGCATAGACGGCAGCGGCAAGAGCGTGCAGTTTGCAAGGCTGAGGGCCGCCCTTGAGACCATGGGCCATACCGTGGAGGCCAGAGAATACCCTGTGTATTCATCGTATTTTGGCTCCAAGGTGGGGGAATACCTTTCCGGTTCCGGAGGCATAAAGGCGGATACCGTGGATGGAAAGAGCATGGCGCTGTGGTTTGCGCTGGACAGGTGGGAGGATATGAAAAACCACCGGGATGGCCAGTATGACTATATGCTCATAAACCGATATGTGCTGAGCAATGGCGTATATCAGAGCATAAGGGATATAGACCTTGGCAGGGAAGACCTTGTGGATTGGGTATTCGATCTGGAGTATGGTCACTTTGGCCTGCCGAAGGCGGATATATTCCTGTTTTACGACGTGGCCCCCGCCCAGGCCGGAGAAAACGTTATGAAAAAGGGCTTCCGGGATTATGTGGGCGGCAGCAAGAAGGACGTGTATGAAGCATCGGGCAGCATACAGCAGCGAGCCAGAGAGAAGTACCTTGAGGCCGCAGCCCGAAGGGATGACATTGCAGTGATACAGTGCATGGGTGCAGAGGGCTTCCGTTCTATTGAGGATATCGGGGCAGAGACGCTTGCCCTGCTAAAGGAAAGAAACTTTATTTAGGCCATATAGCAGCGCCCTGTGGAAGTGCCGTCCACAGGGTGCTTTTTACTGGCCCGACGGTCAGATGTGAAGCATATCTATGGCGCTGAAAAGCCTTACCCAAAGGGGGCCATCCACAATATCCTTGGGAGGCAGCCCGGCTTTAAGGCGAAAGCGTCTGAGGGCAGACCGGGTGTCTCCATCCAGCCGCCCGGACAGCAGGCAGGGGCCTGCCGCAAGGCTAAGGCACCGCTGCAGCACAAAGCAGTGCACCCCGCTGTCTCCCGGGAAAAGCACAGGGTATGGCACAAAGGAAGAAGCAGGCGGCCTTACTGCCACCTCCATGTGCATCCAAAGGGGAGTTACATACTGGGGCTGAACGTAGGAAAACAGGCCGCTGCCAACGCACCAGCGGCGTATTTCATTTTGCCTGGAGATGATGCCCTTGCAGGGGGCAAGGAGGGAAAAATCCCCGGCAAGGCCTGCATAATGGGCGGAAAAGGGACGGCAGCGGCCTGATGACACAGGTACAAAGCTGCGGATAAGCTTAAGCTCGTATCGTGAACACAGCTCTCTGCAGGCATCCATAAATGCCTGATCTGTCCATGCGATATGAGGGCACCAGGCAGGAAGCGGTGTATCCGGGGCGGATATATGGGCATTTGATTTATTGCATATAAAAAGCGTCGCCATGGTATATTGTATGGCGGCGCTTATTGTTTTGTGATGGGTATGAATTGGGCTATGCAAGGGGATCGGGGGTAGAGGTGTAGGCAGGCATATTACTGGAATAGTAGTAATAGTTGCCGTCTGCGCCCTGATAAATGGTGGGAGTGCGTGGGGGCAGGGATGCGCCGGGCTTAAGGAGGGGCGCTTCCTCCGCCTCCTGGGCGGAAAGGAATATAAACTCATGGAGCCTTGCGGCATTTGCAGGTATATCTGCAAGCACTACGGATTTTCTGTCGTACTTTGCGGATTTATAGGTATCGTCTGCCGGTATGCGGCAGTGCAGCATGCCGCCTATATCCATGCCCAGCACCTTGGTGGCGCAGTCTATAATGCGCTGGTTTGTCATATTGGTCTCCACCATAGGCAGTATTTTTTGTATAAGGTCAAGCTGCTTGCCGGCATCCATGGAGCGGAATTTGGCGTAGATATTATTCAGCAGCTTAAACTGGCGCTCTGTGCGGGAAAAGTCGCTGTCTATCTTGCGTACACGGGCGTAGCCCAGGGCCTGCTTGCCGCTGAGTTTAACATTGCCCGCCTCTGCAAATATGAACCCATCCCATGTATCCTCAATGCCCCGCTGCTTGTTAAGGCCGGCAATGCAGTCATTGGCGGCGCTTATTTCCTCAGCGGTCATTCTCACGGTAACGCCGCCTATTTCATCCACTATCTTTTCAAACATGGAGAAATCCACCAGCACGTATTCCTTAAGGTCAAGGCAGAAGTTGCTGTTTATTGTGTCAAACAGCAGCTCTGTGCCGCCCCGCACTGCGGCGGAATTCAGCTTGCCGTAGCCCTCGCCCGGGATATTTATCAGCATATCCCGCATTATGGTGGTGAGCTTGAGGCTGTTGTGCAGGGTGTCTATGGTGGCAATGAGCATGGTATCCGTATTGGAGTTGCCCGAGGAGGAACGCCTGTCCACCCCTATGAGCAAAACGTGGATAAACCGCTCATCCTCCCGGTTTGCCTCCATTGTGGAGCGGGTAACGGCATCCAGCCAGGTCTGCTCATACAGCTCGCTCATGGGTATGGGCGTGGGCACGGGGGTGGCAGAGGGAGCCGGGGTGGCGTCTGAGGTGGGCAGGGGCGCAGGGGTGATAAGTATATCATCCTCCATTGCTTCGAATATTGGGGAGCCGCCCGGCCTGTTTATGCTGTTAAGCAGGCGCAGCCCAAACAGCGCCACGGCTATAAGCGCAGCGCATATCACGCCCAGCAGTATCCATATGATTTTTTTGCTGCGGGGGCTGTCAGCCTCGGTTATTTCGTCATTGTATTTTTCCTGTTCCATTGTTTTAAGGTACCTCTGTGGTTGGTTTGTTATTCAATGTAATTATACTACTTTAGACAGCCTGTGGCAATTATTGCGCCCCCCTGGCCTATTGCTAAGAGGAAAAAGATGGGGTATATTATTCATATAAGATGATAACATAGGTGTATTATGCAGATGTACGGAGAATTTGCGGGGCTTTATGATCCCCTCATGAAGGATGTGGATTACGACAGGTGGGCGGAGTATATAGCCTCCTTCCTGCCGGAGGGCAGCCTGCGTATTGCGGATTGTGCCTGCGGCACAGGAGAAATCACCCTGCGCCTTGCAGGGCGGGGGCATATGCTTACCGGAGTGGATATATCCGAGGATATGCTGAGGGTAGCCTCTGAAAAGGCCAGAAAGGCCGCCCTGAAGATACCCTTCGTATGCCAGGATATGGCAGGGCTTACCCTTCATCGGCCTCAGGATGCCATAGTCTGCGCCTGCGATGGGGTGAATTATCTGGACAGCCTGGAGGAAGCACAGAGCTTCTTCACAGCGGCCAATGGGGCGCTGAAGCCGGGTGGGCTGCTGCTGTTTGACATATCCTCAAGGTACAAGCTGGAAAAGGTGCTGGATTGCAATACCTTTGCCGAGGACGATGGGGAGCGGGCATATATATGGAAAAACTGCTATGACCCCCAGAGCCAGCTCATATCCATGGAGCTGAGCTTTTATCAAAGGCAGGGCCAGCTCTACCGCCGCTTTGAAGAAAAACACATACAGCGGGCCCACAGTGCAGAGGAGCTGCTGAAGGGGCTGGAGCAGGAGGGCTTTGAGGCGGCGGCATACAGATTCCTTACCAGAGAGCCACCCCACGAAAACGACCTTCGCATACAGTTTATCGGGAGGAAAGCACAGTGAAGCCCCTTGAGCTGTATATGGAGGAGGGCCGGGTGATATGCGCCTTTACCCTGTATATAGACGTAAGGGCCGGAGAGCCTGAGGAAATGAAGGAGCTTATAATACGGGGCCTTAAGCGTATGGAGGGAATATACCATACGGAGGACGGCCCTGTGGAAATAGGCATAAGGGCTGCCCTTGTTGATAGATTCTCCCTTGGGGCGGTAAATGTGCGGGTTGAGGACAAGACGCCCGTGATACGCAAATGGTACAGCCCTCACATAAACGTGAGCCGGGCGTATGTATATGCAAGATACCGTGGCCTTATGAAGCTCACAAGGTACCTTTGGAAAAGGCCGGATGTATTTATAAACCTGTCCGGCAGGGATATGCAGAACCCACGCAATCAGGCCATAGCGGCGGCAGTTGTGCAGCATGAATTTGGCCATGTGCTGGGATTCCGGGATAAGTACAAATGTAAAAAGCATAAATTCATCAAGCGCAGCCCGGATGTGGCCGACAGGGACATTATGTATCGGGTTGGGGACGCTCAGGGATTTATGGAATATCATATAAAAAGGCTGAAAGAATGCGCCATGAGGGGAAGGCTTCCCTTCAGGGGCATATGATACGGAGGATGAGAAAATGGATAAGCTGGTAAGAGCGCTGATGGCAGAGGATACTGTAAAGCTCATAGCCATATCAGGCAGGGATATATGCGAAAGGGCCAGGGAGCTGCATGGCCTTTCCAGAGTATGCACCGCAGCCCTTGGCAGGACTCTGCTCATAACCGATATGATGGGCGCCCAGCTTAAGGGTAATGAGGATAAGCTGACCTCCATAGTAAAGGGAGGAGGCCCAGCGGGCAATATCGTATGCACCGCCGATAACCAGGGCCATGTAAAGGGCTATATTGAGGAGCCAAAGCTGGAGCTGCCTCTTGGGCCGGATGGCAAGCTGGATGTATCTATGGCAGTGGGCTGGTTTGGCGACCTTACCGTGGTAAGGGATCTGGGCATGAAGGAGCCCTATGTGGGCAGGTGCGATATGGTATCCGGCGAAATAGCCGAGGACTTTGCCCAGTACTTTACAGTCAGCGAGCAGCAGCCCTCCATGGTATACCTTGGCGTAAGGGTAGACCCCCACGATGGCCATGTTCTGGCGGGCGGCGGCCTTATAGTGCAGCCCCTTCCGCACTGCCCGGATGAGGTGATAGATGCCCTTACCGAGAAGGCCCAGATGGTAAAGATGCTGGCCGGTATGCTGGAGAAGGGCATAGAGCTGGAGGACGCCCTGAGAAAGGTATTCGGCAGCATGGATATTACCTTTACAGAAAGCCTTACCCCGGAATTCCGCTGCGATTGCAGCCGGGAACGGCTGGAGCGTGTGCTGATATCCCTGGGCGCAGATGAGCTTAAGGACATGATGGAAAAGGAAAAGGGTGCGGAGCTGACCTGCCATTTCTGCAATAAGACCTACAGCTTCACGGAGGCCGAGCTCAGCGACCTTTTGAGGGAGGCCGGAAAGGCGTAAATAATACCATGACCCATAAACTCAGAGCCGCTAAGGGAGGAAAGGTGCTCTCCTTTGAGCAGAATGGCGATTTTTACCTTCGCAGCGGCATGACAAAGCTGGATAAAAACGATCTTCTTGGCGCTATGGCCTGCTACCGCATAGCCCTTGATAAGGACCCTGATAATCCGGAGATAATCCTTGGCATAGCCGAGATACTCACCGCAATGCAGCGCTATGACGAATCCAACAGGCTGCTCATGTGCTATTTTACAGATGATCAGCGCCCCAGCGAGGTGTATTTCGGCATGGGCTGCAACTTTATGGCCCAGCAGGAATACGATCAGGCCCGTATGAGCTTTGATAAATACCTTGAGCTGGAGCCTGAGGGCGAGTTTGCCTATTCTGCCTACGATATGGCGGAGGCCATAGATGACGGCAGCGCCCAGGAATTTGGCGGCGAGCCGGATAAGGCAAGGGAGGCCGCCGAAAATGCCCGCCGCATGATGGAGCGGGAGGATTTTAAGGGGGCTATAGAGGCCCTTGAAAAGCTGGTGGAGGAGCAGCCCGAGCTGTCCCTGCCGAGAAATCACCTTGCCCTGGCCTATTATTGCGTACATGATTACGATAAGGCCACCGAGCAGGTGGGCCAGGTGCTGCGGCAGGATCCATCCAATATACAGGCCCATTGCAACCTTGCAGTATTCATGCGGGGGGCAAGGGATGATCTGGGGCTGAAGCGCGAGGTGGAGTTCCTAAAAGCCGCCTGCCCTGAGGATATCGATGAGCTGAACCATCTGGGCGTTACCCTTATGGAGGTGCGGGAATTTGAGGCTGCCCTTGGCATATTCAAAAAAGTGCAGCAGGCCCGTGCATATGATGCGGGGGTGCTCCACAGGCTGGCCCTGTGCCATTACCATACGGGAGACCCTGCCGCTGCCGCAAGGATATACGACAGGCTCCTGCAAATAGACCGGCAGGATAGCATTGCCGCATATTACCGCAGCGTATGCCGCATGGCGGCCCGGGGAGAGGGCAGGCCTGTGACGCTGGTGCTGAATTATCAGGTGCCGCCTGAGGAGGTGGTGCAGCGCATACGCCGTATAAATGAGTATATCCACACCCCCAGAGAGCAGCTGCAAAAGCAGTGGCACAGGGGGAGCGACCTGTATGACGTTACAAAATGGGCACTTACGCTGCCGGATATATCCATAAAGCGGGCCATGCTCAGCTTTATAGCTTCCTTTAAGGATAAGGAGGCCGAGTGGATACTGAGGGACTTTGCCCTTCAGCGGGAGCATGGCATGGATATAAAGCGGGATGCATTTGCCCTGCTTAAGAGCATGGGCGCAAGTGAGCCGTATCTTAGCTATGTGAATGGCGAGCTTATGGAGAGCCGGGTGAGCCTTGCGCCGGTGCTGCCAAAGGGTATGCCCAAGGCATATGGCGAGGTGCTGGAAAGCTGCATGAGCTATATGCGGGGCATAAGGGATAATGATTGTATAACAGAGGCCGTGAAGGTGTGGACAGCATACGTTGAGGGGATTACGGGCTATCGCCCTCTTTCAAGGGGGCAGGTGCTGGGCCTTGCAGCGGCAATAGAGTATACCGCATGCCGAAGGCTGGGCACAGAGGTAACAAAGTGGGAGCTGTGCAGCAAGTACGGCATATCCGTTACCCGCTTTAATAATGCCCTTGCCAAGCTCAGCGATCAGGAGGAGGAAAAATGAGATTTATAGCTACCTGCAAAATGGGTCTGGAAAGCACAGTATCCCTTGAGCTGAAGTGGCTTGGCATAGAGGTGGAAAAGGTAGAGGATGCCCGGGTGCTCTTTACCGGCGGCTACGAGGATATGGCCCGTGCCTGTCTGTGGCTAAGAACCGCAGAGCGGGTATTGATGGAGGTGTCCTCATTTGAGGCAAGGAGCTTTGAGGAGCTATTTCAGGGGGTCAAGGCCATACGCTGGAAGGATTATCTCAGGCGGGATTCCTTTATCCACGTTAATGGCAAAAGCGCAAAAAGTACCCTTTTCAGCGTATCCGATTGCCAGAGCATAACCAAAAAGGCCATAGTGGAAAACCTGAAGGAGGCGTACAATACATCGCTACCTGAGACCGGTGCAGAGGTGATAATAGAGATAGGCATACTCAGGGACGTGGTGACGGTGGCGCTGGATTGCTGCGGCGCAGGGCTGTCAAGGCGGGGCTATCGCACATACAACGTGGCGGCACCCATTGCCGAGAGCCTTGGCGCAGGCATATTGCTGCTTTCCCGCTACAGGGGAGACAGGCCCCTTATAGACCCCATGTGCGGCAGCGGTACCATGCCCATAGAGGCGGCCATGATAGCGAAAAACATGGCCCCGGGGGTGAACAGGCTCTTTGCAGCGGAGCAGTGGGCCTTTGCAGATGGGAAAAGGCTGTTTGACAATGCCCGTGCAGATGCACGGGACAGCGTGCTGGATATAAAGCCTGAGATACTGGGCAGCGATATTGACGAGCGCAGCATAGACCTTTGCAAAAAGCACGCAAAGAAGGCAGGAGTCATGGTAAACTGGGCAGTTCGCCCATTGAAGGAGCTATCCACCGGCGAATCCAACGGCCTTATCGTATGCAATCCCCCCTACGGCGAGCGTATGCTGGAAAAGCGTGAGGCCGAGCAGCTTTATCGTGAGATGCGCTCCAAGTTTGATGGGCTGGATAACTGGCAGGTAAGCGTCATCACCGCCTATCGTGAATTTGAAAAGGTATACGGCAAGCGGGCAGATAAGCGGCGCAAGCTCAGCAATGGCGGCATGGCCTGCACGCTGTATCAGTTTTTCCGAGAAAGAAAAATATAAAAAACACTTTACAAATGCCTCAGGATGTACTATAATACTAACGTTGCGAAACGCATGGGGCATTAGCTCAGCTGGTAGAGTGCCACACTGGCAGTGTGGATGTCAGCGGT
>CAYMPG010000003.1:0-104539 GCA_964392455.1 uncultured Clostridium sp.
AGGCAACCATCACTACACTTTTTACATCCACGCCATGGGTTCCACATTGACATTACTTATCCCACCTAAAATCTTGATTTCTTCAGCTGATAAGTCCTAGACTTCTTATTTACTTCTAAATTCGTGCTAGAGATTCCTACGTTTCTATTTTTTAGTAAAACCTTAGTAAAATCATCTCTCAATAACAAAACACCTTGTAAAATCAAGGGTTCCGGAGCTGTGTTAAAATCTTGCCGTGGCAGATGAAAATAACATTTATCATTGCGTTTTTCCTCCGTAAGGCTTATTGCTCCGGCCTATGGCCGGCCATGTAATGCTCGCCCCAGGCGGCCATTGCATCCAACACAGTTTTCAGGCTGTAGCCGGTATCGGTAAGCGTATACTCGACCCGGGGCGGCACCTCGGCGTATACCTTTCTTGTAAGCAGGCCCTTTGCTTCCATATCCCTTAGCTGGGCTGTGAGCACTTTCTGGGATACTGTTCCTATGGATTTTTTAAGCTGGCCAAAGCGCTTGGTGCCGCTCAGCAAATCCCTAAGTATCAGTACCTTCCACTTATCGCCTATGATGGTAAGAGTCATTTCCACCGGGCAGGCAGGCAATTCCATGATGCATCCTCCATTGGTTTCTATTTGGTACCTATGAGCCTTATATGTACCTACTTTACAAATGATACCTGTGCTGATAGCATAAAGTAAGAGCGCTGCTCTGTCAAGCATTTACATTTGTATAACAGGAGGCCATATATGGAAAGAGTATGTGAATTTCTCAAGAATGCCGGCACCTACTTTCTTGCCACAGTTGAAGGAGATCAGCCCCGGGTGCGCCCCTTTGGCACGGCGCACATATTCGAGGGCAGGCTGTACATTCAGACGGGCAAAGTAAAGCCCGTATCAAAGCAGCTTGCTGCAAACCCCAAGGCTGAGATATGCGCCTTTAAGGATGGCGCCTGGCTGCGCCTTTGCGGAGAGCTGGTGGAGGATGACCGCCCTGAAGCCCGCAAGTCCATGCTGGATGCTTACCCTGAGCTGCGCGCCATGTATAATGAAAATGACGGCAATACTCAGGTGCTGTATTTCAAGCACGCCATTGCCACTTTTTCCTCCTTTACCACCCCTGCGGAAACCATCGAATTCTAATATGATCACCTTAAAGCCCTCCCATTGTCCGGGAGGGCTTTGTACCATTACAGCCTGCGGGCTATTATCATGCGGCACATTCTAATAATACTGCCGCCGCAATGGAGACAAGCTATGACACAGGAAGAAAGACGCATATACCTTATAAAGGCGCTGCTCAGCGAAAAGCCCGAGTACCGCAAAACAGAGCTGCCCTCCCATGAAAGCGGACAAAGGCAGCTCCTCCGCTCCCTTATGAACCTCCGGGAGGCGGCTCCCCTCTCACCTGAGCTAATCCGCATACAGGATGCATACCTTCAGGAGGATATACGCTCCATCGGCATCACGGCGCTGGATGACCTTGCACCTATGGCCGATGGGCTGTACCTGTGGCAGGGAGATATAACCACGCTGAAATGCGATGCCATCGTAAACGCCGCCAACAGCGGCATGACCGGCTGCTATCTGCCCTGCCATAACTGCATAGACAACTGCATCCATACCTATGCCGGCATGCAGCTAAGGCTTGCCTGCGCCGAGCTTATGGAGCGGCAGGGCCATGAGGAGCCTACCGGCACAGCAAAGCTCACCCCGGCATACAATCTGCCCTGCCGTTACGTGCTCCACACGGTAGGCCCCATAGTTGACAGTCAGGTGACCCCACAGGACGAGGCGCTGCTGGCCTCCTGCTACCGCTCCTGCATGGAGCTTGCCGTAGAAAACGGCCTTAAGAGCGTTGCCTTCTGCTGTATTTCCACAGGCGTATTCTGCTTTCCAAACCACAGAGCAGCAGAGATAGCCATAGCAACCGTAAGACAATTCCTTAAGGATACCGGCAGCGACATAAAGGTCATTTTTAATGTGTTCAAGGATGAGGACTATGACATCTATCGTAGCCTGCTCTCATGAGCTTGCCCGCCTTCGCCATGAGCTTGACACGGCTGATGCCATAGTCATAGGCGCCGGGGCCGGGCTCTCCGCATCGGCCGGATTAAGCTACAGCGGCCAGCGCTTTATGCAGTATTTTTCGGATTTTTATCAGAAATACGGCATTACCGATATGTATTCAGGGGGCTTTTATCCCTTTGACACCAACGAGGAATACTGGGCCTGGTGGAGCAGGCATATTTACTGCAATCGATATATGGCTGCCCCCGGTGCCGCCTACCGTGACCTGCTGGCGCTTGTGCAGGATAAAAACTACTTTGCGCTGACCACCAATGTGGATCATCAATTTCAGCTGGCCGGCTTTAATAAGAAGCGCCTGTTTTACACCCAGGGGGACTATGGCCTTTGGCAATGCAGCAAGCCCTGCCATCAGGCCACATATGACAATGAAGCCCAGGTGCGCCGTATGCTGGAGCTTCAAAAGGATATGAAGATTCCCCATGAGCTTATCCCCCGCTGCCCCAAATGCGGCCGCCCAATGACCATGAACCTCAGGAGCGATGACACCTTTGTGCAGGATGAGGGTTGGTACGCTGCGGCGGAAAGATACAGGCAGTTTCTTTCGGATAATAGCGGCAGGCATATTCTGTTTATGGAGCTGGGCGTAGGAGGCAATACCCCGGTTATAATCAAATATCCCTTCCTGCGAATGACCCTTCACAATGACCGTGCTGTCTATGCCTGTATAAACCTTGGGGAGGCCATGACCCTTCCTGAGCTCAGCAGCAGATCCATACTGATAGATGGGGATATAAGCGAAGCACTTGATGCGCTGCTTTCCATAGGCTGCCCCGCTAAGCCCTGATGTCGCACACAGTTATCCCTGCACGCCGCCTTATTTTTTCACTAAAAAACCGCAGCTACCTTTTTGGCAAACTGCGGTTATGTTTTTATTGTAGAAAAGTAATGTACTATTTGCTAACGGCTGTGTTTTTCTTTGCCTTTTTAGCTATCTCCCAGGGCAGATACATTATCAGCCATACCACAGCAAGCATTGGGAATGCACCGAGTATGTACCACGGCCTGCCCCACATACCCTCAAATATGGAAAGAGGATTGCCCACATCTGCCCAGTTAAGGAACATAAAGTTGCTATTGAGCAGCTTATTGAGGAAATACAGCGGTATTGCCAGCAGCACCACCGTCAGCAGGCACTTGGGCAGCAGCTTATAATTTGGCCTGTATCCTCCCGCAAGAAGGAGTATGGGATACAGCACTATGAGTATATGGGTAATGAAGCTCTGTATATGGTGGAAATTCCAGAAGGGCAGCATTGTCCAATTGCAGAACAGCAGCGCCATGAGAGCCCCTATGAAGGACAGGGAATACAGCAGCTCTGAATTGAGCCTGTTTGGCTTAAAGGCGTGCCATACGGAGAAGTATATGCTGAAGCTGCAAAGCTGAAGGGGCAGATAATTTGGCCGCCATACGCCTGTAGCCACGAGCACGGTCTGCTTGACTATTTCCGTACCAAGCATGGCAAGGGCAACTATCTTGAGGCAACGCCGCCTGGTGGCCTCATCCTGCTTTTTGTACCAGAACCACATTATGACATATACGGCAACAGAGACTGCGAGCCATCCAAGATGCAGCGGGCCAAAAAGCTTAAAGCCCACGCCATCGGGTATGGTTTCCTTGGCATCGAAAAAGTATTGAAGCATTCGTCAATTCCTCCGAATTTTCTCAGGAGATTTTACTATATTTTTGTCCTAATTAAAAGAGAAACTTCTTCCACTGCCATAAGCATCAGTAATGATACTTTTTCCGTTTTATCACGAGGAATGTGGCAGAAAGCATCACTGCCATCACCTCTGCCGCCACTATGGATATCCATACCCCCTGAATACCCCACATGATTGGCAGCAGAATTACTGCCGCCACCTGAAATACCAGCGTGCGTAGGAATGAGATTATCGCAGAGGTCACTCCGTCATTAAGGGCGGTGAAAAAGCCGGAAGCATATATGGCAAAGCCCATAAACAAAAACGATAGGGCAAACACTCTGAAGCCGGATACCGTAAGCTCAAGCAGCTCAGCATCATAGCCTACGAATATCTTTGAGAGGGGCGCCGCCATAAGCTCCGCCACCCCCGTCATGCACAGGCCGAATATGCCTATCATGGTAAGGCTTTTTCTCAGGAGGCTTTTCAGCTCGGCGTGATTCTCTGCGCCGAAATGGTAGCTGACTATGGGTGCAGTGCCTATGGAATAGCCTATGAATGCCCCTGAGAATATCATGCTCACGTACATCATAACGCCATATGCTGCAATGCCGTTTTCCCCTGCATACTTTATGAGCTGAATATTATACAGCATACCCACCACGCTCATGGATACATTGCTCATGAATTCAGATGAACCATTTGCACAGGCCTTCAGCACTGCCTTCGCGCTCCTGGCCGCCCTGCCAAGGCGCAGTATGCTGTCATTTTCGCTGAAGAAATAATACAGCGGCAAAATTCCACCGACTGCCTGGCTCATTGCCGTAGCCACCGCAGCGCCCGCCAGCTTATGCTCCTGGGGCAGCAGCAGCACCAGCACGGCATCCAGTATCATATTTGTCACTCCGGACAGCACCGTGATGGACAGGCCCAGCTTTGGCCGCTCCGCCGTTATCAGGAAGCTCTGAAACATTAGCTGAAGCACGTAAAAGGGCAGCGCTGCAAGGTTGATGCGGGCATATATCACGCAGTTTTCCAGCAGCTCCCCATCTGCGCCAAGCAAAGCGGATATGGGCCGAATGAATACTATGCCCAGCACTGCAAACACTACGCCCAGTATAAATGCCACATATACAAACAGCGAAAAATACTCATTCGCCTTTTCGTTATCTCCCTCGCCCAGCGTCTTTGCTACGATTGCAGAGCCGCCGGTGCCAAACATGAAGCCCACAGTGGCCACTATCATCAGGAAGGGCATAATGAGGTTTACCGCCGCAAATGGTGTCTTCCCTGCAAAATTTGACACAAAGAAACCATCCACCACGCCGTAGATGGATGTAAATATCATCATGGCGATGGAAGGCAGTGTAAAGCGTATGAGCCGCCTGTAGGTAAAGTGATCAGAAAGCTGTATCCTCATGGGTATTCTCCCTATTATCATAGTAAGCATCCTGTGACGCACGCCGCCTATTATACATCATAAAAGCGGATATGTATAATACTTTTTCCCATGCTGAGGCCCAGCTTCAGGCTGCCACCATCCGCAGTACAGTTTCTCACTAAATACACAATACCCTGCACACGGTATTGCGCCGGCTGCAGGATATTATGCTATCTATCCGTACTTACGTTACAGCTCCTCTATATATGCCATGCCGGGCATGGTTCTGAGGGCCCGTATTATTTCGTTGTGGGTCACCTCGCGGGATTTAAGCGTCACACTGGAGGCGACCACGCCGGGATTATATGCATCCTTTGCCTGCATTTAAAAGCTGCTGGCAGCTTCTGTACACAGGATTTCTTTTTCACATAAAAAAGCTGACCTCCCATAAGAGAGCGTCAGCTTATTTTTTTGCGGCAGGCCTACTTTTTGCCCTGCTGCCTGCACCATATGTTCATTATCCACTCCACAGGCAGCAGCTTTACCATGCGTACCTGCATACGCACAGGGAAGCCCAGTATGGATACCTTCTTTCTCTTTTTAAAATCCTTCATGGCCTTGTCTATTACCTCTCTGGCAGTATACCAGCGGTCATAATAGCTGATGGTATTATCATGCACGGCCCTGTCCATAAACTCGGTCTTTATCCATCCGGGGCAAACGCACATTACGAATATGCCCCTTTCCTTCAGCTCCCTGCCTATGGCACGGCTGAAGCTCAATACATACGCCTTGCTGGCACCGTATACCGAAAGATACGGCACAGGCTGCCAGCTTGAATTTGAGCCCATATTGATTATGGAATCTCCCTTTTGCATATATGGCAGGCTCATCAGGCACATGGCAGTCAGGGCCTTGTCATTAAGGTCGATTATGCCGAGCTGGTTTTCCAGCTCCATATTTTCAAATGTACCAAAAAGGCCGTATCCGGCAGCGTTTATCAGCATATGTATCTGGGGCTGCTCTGCCTCAAGAAGCTCTCTGTACATTGCAAAGCTCCCGCCGTCGGTAAGATCCATTGATATGGGGCGCACAGGAGTTTTGCACTGCGCCTTCAGCTCCTCCAGCCGCTCCTTTCGCCGGGCTATTACCCATATTTCATCCAGCTCAAATTCCCTGTCCACGGCGTATACGAATTCCCTGCCCATGCCGGAGGATGCCCCGGTGATAACGGCTATCTTTTTCATATGCAATATTCTCCCCTTCTATTGATGCTACAGTAAGATATTATCCCTTTGCCGAAAATAAATCAACACAATATGCATCAGGGCCGCCTTATACGTGGCAGCCCTGTGGATATTTCGTCAGCTATTTCAGCTCCATGCTGTCTCCGCAGCGTCTTCGTAGCGCATCCATCCTCACATCCAGCGCAGCGCTCATCTCAGCACAGGCAAGCAGCTCCTGCTCCATATCCTCAGTAAATGATACATCCTTCTTATAATGCATCTGATGCTCCAGGCTTGCCCAGAAATCCATGGCGATCGTTCTTAGCTGCACCTCCACCTTCATCTCCCGCCGCTCGCTTGCAAGGAATATGGGAATTGCCACTATGAGATGAAGGCTGCGGTAGCCATTTGCCTTTGGCGAAGCTATGTAGTCCTTTTTGCGAATGAGCTGTATATCATCCTGCCTCAAAAACGCCTCTGACAGCGTATACACATCCTGAGGAAATGCACATATTACCCGCACGCCCGCTATGTCGTTTATCTCCCGCTCCAACGTTTCCAGCTTGAGGGGCAGGTCACGGCTCTGCATTTTTTCGATTATGCTGGGCACCCGCTTGAGCCTTGACTTTATGCTGCTAATGGGATTACGGTCGTGTATGAGGGCATATTCCTCATTGAGCACGTTAAACTTTGTTTCTATTTCCATCATGGCGCACTTATAGTAGCACATCAGCCTGAGGAATTCCTTTGACTTTTCCTCAAGCCAGCCAAATGTACCATTTTCCTGCGCCGCCGCAAGCTGCCCCATTATGCTCTGGTTATCCCATTCATATTGCATATTGTTCTCCTTGGTATTTACAGTTTCATCTATATGATAAGCGGCAAATATAAAGCCAGTATGAACATCAGTGCAACTTTCTGTTGCAAAAGGGCGTGGTCAGCATATGATGATCACGCCCTTTATATTATGGTATTTCAGGCAAATATGCGGCTATGCCTGCTGCTCCGCCTCACCGGTATCCAGCCTGTCCAGAGCATCGCAGTATTTTTTTACATTGGCTGCAAGGCGTATGCTGTACTCCTCGCTGTTGACCTGCTTGAAGGTGCGAAGGTATTTATGGGATTCCATCTGCCCGGCGTATGCTTCAAGCACAGCCACGGCAAGGTTTGAGCAGTGGTCAGCAGTACGCTCAAAGTTATGCACGCAGTCATTAAGTATAAAGCCCAGCTCCAGAGTACACTTTCCCGACTGAAGGCGCTGAATGTGCCGCTCCTTTATCTTATCGGTAAGGGCATCTATTACCTCCTCAAGGGGCTCCACCATGCCGGCACGCTCTATATCGTTTTCAATTACGGCCTGCTGGGTGATATCCAGTATTTCACGAACGGCATCGGCGCAAATGGTCAGCTCCTTCACTGCCTGGTCTGAGAAGAATATCTTCTTTTCATCAAGCTCCTGTGCAAGCTCGGAAAGGTTCACCGCATGGTCAGATATGCGCTCCAGGTTGCTGAGGCTGCTGAGATAGCGGGCGGCTATACGGGTCTCCTCCACGGTAAGCTCCTGTGCATTAAGCTGCACAAGGTATTCGCCCAGCTCGTCCTCGTAGCGGTCTACCTTTTCCTCGCGGCGCTGCACCTTCTGGAAGCCCTCCGGGCTGTAATCTCCGATAAGCTCTATGGACTTTCTCAGGTTTTTGAACGAAGTCTCGGTCATCATCCTGAGGGTCTGGCGGCACTGCTCCAGGGCAAGGGAGGGATAGCTTAGGAAGCGCTCATCCAGCAGATTATCCTCAGCCTCCAGATCCTCATCGCCTGCCCGCTCTTTGACGATGGAGCAAACCAGCCTTTCAATGCTGCCCGCGAAGGGTATGAGCAGTATAGTGGCAGCCACCTTGTATACAGTATTGAATACCGCTATGCCCATGCTGCTTGCAGCAGTGGACATAAAGCTGAACTTTACAAATGCGTTTATAATATAGAAAGGTATGAGCAGCACCACAGTGCCTATCACATTGAACAGCAGATATACCAGCGCGGTTCTCTTACCACCCACATTTGCCCCTATGGCAGAAATGAGCACCGGCACGCAGGCACCTATGCACATACCCAGCACCATGGGAATGGCTATCTCGTAGCTTATTACCCCCGTGACCGACAGGGCCTGCAATATACCTATGGAGGCTGAGCAGCTCTGCAGCACGGCAGTAACCACTATGCCCACGCCTATTGATACTATGGGATTTGATACGGCGGATATAAAGCCGAGAAATGCCTCGCTCTCCTTAAGGGGGGCCATTGCGCCGCTCATGGACTGCATGCCGCTCATAAGCACAGACAGGGCAAGCAATATCATGCCCACATTGCGGGTGGTATTCTTTTTGCAGAAGAAATAAAGTATTATGCCGATAAATGCGATGAGCGCAAATATCGTGGCGGAGGAAAATGCAGCCTCCCCCTCTACCCCGGCCAGAACCAGTATCCAGCCGGTGGCGGTGGTGCCGATGTTAGCGCCCATGATAATGCCGATGGCATTTGTAAGCTTCATAAGGCCGGAGTTTACAAAGCCCACCACCATCACAGTAGTGGCGGAGGAGGACTGTATCACAGCCGTGACAACCGTGCCCAGCAGTACGCCCCTGAGAGTGGTGGAGGTAAGCCTGCCAAGTATTACCTCCAGCTTTTTCCCTGCTACCCTCTTAAGCCCCTCTCCCAGCAGGCTCATGCCAAACAGGAAAAAAGCCAGCCCGCCAAGCAGCGATATGGTATTTGCTATGTCCATGCCCAAAGTAATCCTTTCTCTGGCAAACCCCACATATGGTTTGCATATCCTGTCGAATTTTTGTATATATGGTAAGTATACCACCAGCCCGCCGTGAAATACAAGGCATTAAGGAAACACCGGCTCAATACAGTGTCATTATTGCCCAAAAAACTCTGCTCCCGGGCAAAGGCAGCAGCATTTTTTTGCATGATTTTGGCGCAAAAATACGATATAATCTAATCGTAGCAAAGCTACCACGAGAGTGTATCTCGGCAGGTACTCCGGCGGCAGCCGCCGTATCAACAGCCTCATGTTTGGTTCGAGCATCTCTCTGCATTATGGGTCGCATATTTCTGCCGTAATGTATCAGACCAAAAGGAGGTGTTACCGTGAAGCGTGTTAAAGCTGCATGCATTTTTCAAACGCTGGTTTTCTCCCAGAAGCCTGAAATGGGCTACAGCAGGGAGCGTGCGCTGGAAATAAACCGTGCCGACATAGAGCATTATAAGGCCACTCTGGATCGTACCAGAACCAGATACCAGATCACCGATACCGCTGAGCAGGAAGATGGCTCTATCCTTCTCCGGGTGAGAAAGCAGTATAATGACAAGGCCGATGTTTCCGAATATTTTGAGTAACCCTGAAGCCGCCTGACCTTTCAGGCGGCTTTCGCTGTACGGCAGTAAGGAGGCCGCCATGACTTCATTAGACAGCATAAAAAACAACATCAGGAGGCTGTATAATACCCATCCTGATATACACATAAACGTATCCCTTTCCAGCCCCAGAATAAGCCTTACGGATGAGCCGGTGGTCATAACAGGGGTGTACCCCCATGTTTTTCAGATAGAGGAGCAGGGTTCTTCCCTTCCCCGCAGACGCCATACCCTGCAATATACAGATGTCTTAACAAGGCGCATTACCATAGCCGAGCTTGATGACGCAGAGGCTGCACATAAATAGCACCGCATTTCTGATAACGCCTGTGATAAAGATGATTCATATAATGCCCTTCATTATAATATTGGGCCAGGCAATGATTATGTGCTTTGATGGAAAAAAGCAAGTATCAGTTCCCAATGCTGTTCAGCTATGCACAGAAATTGCTCAAACAGCAACAATTAAAGAATCCCACCCGGTTTTAAAATGGGTGGGATTCTTTTTTTAAAAAAGCAAACAGAGATATTTCTGCTCAGGATATGTTATTGTAGAAAACGAATGGAATTTCGTTCAGAATCGGGTAAAAGCACATTTAAATAAGTGTGATACATGAGTCGATTCCTGTTCTTGGAAAACATTACACAACTAAACGCTATAAATAATCCTAATAATATCCAGGGCAAAGCCAAAAGAACTCAACCATTTCCCATATTACGCCTATTCCTTATGAACCGATTTATAATACTTCCAGTATGAAATTGCGAATGAGATAAAAATCCCTAAATACATTACAAACATAATGCAGAAGAATATCATTAAGCCATGGCTAAAGGGCGTGCCAATTGAGCTCTGCCGAATCATTTGCGGTATGATTATCAGAAAGAAAACTATCAAAAGGGGAATCATGCGCCCTTTAATAATCCGCTTCATCATATCTAAACGTGAGACGTCATCACAGAATATTTCTTCTATTCCTTTCATTTCAGAAGCTGCCTTGCGAAAATAGCTGTAGCCCGCATAATCCTGCAAATATTCCCAGCCGCAATCGCTGAACATTTTCACGTATTCTTCCTTGTGGTCAAGCCCTTCCTGATTATAATCAAGCTGATAAATAACATCTTCCGGAACGCACTTTTCAAAATGGTAGGTACAAAACCCGGATACCCTGACAAATCTCCAGCCATTTTTGTGCTGTTCTCTTAAATATGCTTCCTCTTTTTTCCATTCGGGAACGGAAAAAAACCTCAACTCCGTTTTCGTATTATTCATATTGTTTTGCCTCCACCATGCTTTTATATAGTCGCTCAATTCTTTTCATTTCCAGCTCAAGCACCTCCGTGCCGAGTTCCGTAATGGAATATATCTTGCGCTTATCTTCCTCTTTTATAAATTTGATTAGGCCATCCTTTTCCATTTTGGATAGGCTGCCGTATAGTGTACCGGGGCTGATTTTTATTTCTCCATCAGTCAACAGTTCCGTTTGTTTCACAATGCCATATCCGTGTGATTCTTCTCTAAGGCACAGTAAAATATAAAACCCTGTTTCAGTCATTGGTACATATACTTTTTTAATATGATTATTCACCGTATCACCTCACTGAGCACTGCGATGTATCGCACCTCGATATAGACTATAGCACTGCGATATAGTTATGTCAAGAACAAATAAAAATGATTTATTGCATACGTTTAAATAGGTATAAAAATCCGACCTGTGATGATTATCACAGGCCGAATCGGTTGTTTTACGCCCCCAAAGATAAGAGTGGGCATTTTTTATATCAATTACTGTTCATCTGCCTCTGTTATCGGCAGGCCAAGCTGCTTTGCCTTTATAAGAAGCTCATGATTTCTTTTATTCATTGAGCCGTATTCACTGAGGCAGTTTATCACCCTTTTGCAGCGCAAAAGCTGCCGCTCTGCCGCTTTATAGGCTTCATCCGATATGGGCTCAAAGGCAGCCTCGGATATTACCTCCATAGCAAGCCCCCTTGCGGCAATATAATCAAGGTCATTTTCATGGATTATCCCTGTGATGAATGGTATGCCGCTTTTTTGCAGCTCCCTGTATACAGGCGTTGCCCTGCCTCCGCCGCCAATGACGAATATCTCTATCTCGCCCTCCGGCCTTTGCAGCTCCACAGTGCCAAATAGCTGATTATAGCTGCCGCCATGTATGCCATACAGCTCCTGAATAAGCTCCTTTTTGAATATCTGCCCTGTAGGGCCATAGTGGGAGATATATTCGCCCTTTACGCACATCACCTCATCCGATACCCGCTCAGCCATATCCAGCTCATGCAGCGACATGAGCACGGCTATATTGCGGCTGTGCGCCATGCTGCGGAGGGTATTCAAAAATTCCAGCTTGTACCGTATATCAAGGTATGACGTGGGCTCATCCAGCACTATCACCTGGGGTTGCTGGCATATGGCCCGGGCCAGCAGCACCCGCTGACGCTGCCCGTCACTTATCTGGGAAAAATCCCGCTGGGCTATCCGGCTCACATCCACCAGCTCCATGGCCTCGCTTACCTGCCGCTTATCCTCCTCTGAAAGTATCCCAAGCATCCCCGTATAGGGATAGCGGCCGGTAGCTACCACATCCCGGCAGGTCATAAGCTCGGTTCTCACAGGCTGCGTCAGCACCACGGATACGTTCCTTGCAAGGTCACGGCCTCCCATGGAATCAAAGGAGTGCCCATCAATAAGCACCGTGCCGCCTATGCTTTTCAGTTGCTTTGTTATGGTTTTTAGTATGGTGGATTTTCCCGCGCCGTTTGGCCCTATAAGGGTGAGTATGCGGCCCTTTTTCAGCCTTATCTCAATGTCCCGTATGAGGGGCTTCCCATCATAGCCCACGGTAAGCTGCTTTGTTGAAAAGAAATGCTCCATTTTTTTCAGCTTTCCCTCCGCCTTTTCATCATTATGGCTATGACTATCGGTGCGCCGAATACCGCCGTAACCGAGCTGATGCTAAGCTCACTGGGGGCGAACACCGTTCTTGCTATCAGGTCGCACCCAAGACAGAATATGGCTCCCCCAAGAAAGCAGCCCGGTATTACCAATATTGGCTTTGACGATTTTATCAGGGATTTTACTATATGGGGCACCGCAATGCCCACAAAGGATACCGGCCCTGCGAAGGCCGTAACACAGGCCGACAAAAGGCTGGAAAGCAGCACCAGCCCAAGCCTGAAGGCCCGTATATTCACGCCCATATTCTGTGCGTAGCTTTCGCCAAGCTGATATGCGCCCATGGGCTTTGAAAGGAGGAACACCGCCAGCGATGCAGCGGTTATCACCGCCGCCATGACCTTCACGTCTCCCCATGCTATTCCCGAAAAGCTGCCGCGGGACCAGTTGTGCAGGTTTACTATGCTGGCATCGTCCGCAAAGGCGATGATAATATCCGTAACGGCTGAGCATATATACCCTATCATCACTCCGCTCACAATAAGCATGGAATTATGATGCACCTTCTGGGATACCAGCAGCACAAAGCCCATGGATACCATGGCCCCCACAAAGGCCGCCCCTATCAGCATGGCAGAACTTACGGAGCGATGAGCCCCCAGCACTATTACCATCACCACTGCCACCGCAAGCTTTGCGCCGGAGGATATGCCCAGCACATACGGCCCTGCAATGGGATTATTAAAAAAGGTTTGCAGCAAAAAGCCAGATAGAGCCAGCCCGCCCCCCAGGAATACCCCTGCAAGCATACGCGGGAGCCTTATCTTCCAGATAATATCCTGAGACATATCGCCGCTGCTCCCATGCAATACTGCATCCCATACCT
This sequence comes from uncultured Clostridium sp., assembly GCA_964392455.1. Taxonomy (GTDB): domain Bacteria; phylum Bacillota; class Clostridia; order Christensenellales; family CAG-138; genus SFEL01. Next base: position 13,557 of record CAYMPG010000003.1, read on the forward strand.
GAGATGGAGCTACCCTTACGCTGCCAAGGCCCATATTCATCATCATCAGCAGCAGGGTCAGCGCCGCCATAATGAGCATTACGGTAATATATCGTGCTGTTCTGTTGTTTTCAGCTTCCACCTTGTATTCCTCCGCTTTTTACAGGCTGCATCAGCTCAGCTTATGCAAAAACTCCAGCTCATCCAAAGCAGGGTCCTCATTGGTGAGCATCTGATGAATATCCTTTATCATGCTGCCGAGCTGTGTAGTCTCCTGAAACAGGTTTTTCCCGGTACACCACACATTGCCGTCCTTTACCGCCTTAAAATCTCCCAGCAGCTCGTTTTTTTTCAATAGCTCCTCAAGGGTGTATATCTCGCCGCCAATGGTGCTATTGTAAATGATATAATCCGCATCCCGCGCGGTCTGGTAGAATTTCTCCATTTCCAGCGTTACGGTGGAGGTGGCAGTACCCGGGTCTCCAAGGTCTTTAAAGATATACTCGCCCCCCGCAAGCTCTATCATTTTGGTAACATAGTCTCCGGATTTACGGGCCACGGCATAGCCCGAGCTGCTGATATGGAAAAAGGCCACGGTTTTCCCCGTTGGCTCAATATCTGCCATCTCCTCCACATATGCAGTCTGCCGGGCAAACAGCTCCTCTGCCCTGTCATCCTTACACAGCAGCGCACCATACAGCCTTATCCACTCGGTTCTGCCAAGAGGGTGTGTCTCAAGGCTGGAAAGATCCACCAGCACAGGTATACCAAGCTCCTCCAGCTTTTCCTTCACCTCGGGGGCATGGCTTATCATCATGGACTGTATGGCCAGCTCGCAGCCCGCTGAAAGCATAAGCTCATAGTCAGGCTCGCTGTATTTTCCTGCATATTGTATTACTCCAGCCTCCATTGCAAGGCGGGCATTTTCATTATACCAGCCATCTGCCCTGGTTCCCGACAGGGCTATGCTGCCCAGCGAATCCAGCCCATCAAACAGGCACATGGCGGATGTGGCTGCAAGGTATATGTTTTTCACCGGCCCATACAGCAGGATAATATCCTTATCTATGCCCTCCGGCGCCTGCATCCCCTCCGGCACCACAAGATACCGGCTGCCATCAGAAAGCATTATAAGCCTGTAGCCATCCTGATAGTAATCCACGGCAAACTGGGTAGCATAGGCGGTGTCCATGCTACTCATGGGCTCCCAGCCGTTTCCCAGGCCGCTCTTTATTCCAGAAGCTTCCACGCCACAGCCCGTAAGGATAAGCAGCAGCACGGCACATATCAGCGAAAGAACTCTGCGCTTCATTTTGCTTTCCTCTGCCTTCTGTATGCGAGAACAACTACAGCCGCTGCCGCTGCGGATACAATGGCAGCCGCATACGGCCAAATTGCGCCGCTGTCAACTGGCTTTATCGTGGCCGAATCCAGCCGCAGAGTGTATTCTATCTCGTGGGGCTCGCTCATGGCCACAGTAAGAGCCGCCACTGGTATATCCTCATCCAGCGTTACAGGTATCTCAAAGGTGGCATTTCCTTCCTCCTGTATTGGCTCGTACCTTACCCCATCAATGCTCATGTATTCATAGTACGGGCTGCTCCACACCACCACCAGGGTGCAGACACCCTTCTCCACCCTGAGCAGGGCGGGAGATTCAACCCCTGCCCGGCCCGAGCCGCCGGTTAGCACAGCCTCTATGCTGTACTCTCCATCCTCAGGCAGCTCTGCCGCCATGGACATAGCAGGCAGTATAAGCAGCAGGGATAATATTATTGCGGCGATAAAACGCTTCACGCCTCTACTCCTCCGTAATAACGCCATCAGGCAGCATATCCGATTCAAACACCAGCACCCTGTCATACCACTTTTCCTTGCGTATGCTCCATGCTGCACAATTCGTATCCACATTCAGCACCTCCACAGGCACTGTAAATGTCTTTGCACCATCCTCATCCAGCACAAATGGAATATAAGTATCCTCAGTGTCTGCAAGAGCCTGCTCTCCTGTACCCATATAAAGGAAGCCATACCCCTGCCCGCTCATGGTCATGCATACCTCCATGCTGCCATTCTCCACGGTGAGCACGGCCTTTATCGGGCGAAACATGGATGAGCTTGAATCCACCTCTATATCATAGCTGCCCTCTGCTATCATATTGGCATACACTTGCTTGGGCGGCTCAGGCGTAGGCTCTGGCGTGGCCTCAGCAACAGCCTCCGCATCAGCTTCCAAGGCAGCGTCCTTTGCCCCGCACCCGCACAGCAGCACCACAAGCAGCATAATTGCAGCAATCAGACGCCAGTTTTTCCCCATCATAATATTGCCTCCATATAAATGGCTTCTGTGCATATAAATATACTGCTTATATGCACAGAAGCGCAGTAATTGCCTAATTATTCTTTGCAGATCATTCTGCGGCAGCAGCATGCTCCACGATTATCTGGCGCACGCCCTCATACTCGCCCAGGCCCTTAAGTACACATTCTACCTCATAGCCCTCGGCAATAAAGGCAGTCTTCCAGGAATCTTCCTCATCGCCTGCCATGTCGTTGGTGGCATGGTCGCCTGCAACTATCATCAGGGGCAGCAGCACTACCTTCTTGGCACTGCTTGCCTTTACCATTTCTATCACCTGCTCAAGGGAGGGCTCAGCCTCTACGGTGCCGATAAAGTAATTTGCATACCCTGCTTCAGCAAGCTTATCCTGAAGGGTGGCATACACGGCATTCTGCTCATGGTGAGTGCCATGGCCCATGAATACTATGGCAGTATCCTCGGTATTATAGGAGGCGGTCTCCTCGGTGATGGCGGCTATGAGCTTTGCATAGTCCTCATCGGCAGTAAGTATGGCCTTGCCGATCTTCATGCTGTCAAACTTGTCAACAAATTCAGATACTTCGTTTACCATGTCATCATATTCAAAGCCGTTCATAACGTGGGTGGGCTGGATGAGCACATCCTTTACCCCGTCTGCAACCAGCCTTTCCATGGCCTCGGTCACGTTGTCGATCTCAAGGCCCCTTTCAGCCTGTATGTCGATTACTATCTGGCTGGTAAATGCACGGCGCACCTCATACTCCGGATAAGCCTCTGCAAGGGCAGCCTCAACGGAGCCAATGGATGCATCAAGGTTATCATAGCTGGTGCCAAAGCTTACAGCAAGCAGCACAGGCTTTGTTTCCACAGCATCTGCGGCAGGTTCTTCTGCGGCGGGCTGAGCGGCGCAGCCCACTGCACCCAGTACCATTGCCAATACAAGCAGCATGCTGAAAAGTACTTTTACGTTTTTCATTGTGTTCCTCCTGAGATTATGGTTAATATGGATACGCATTTGCGCTCCAAAAAATAAATACCGTCTGCATTCAGCCTTGCAGACGGTGAAAACCAAACCCCGGGGCAACACAAAAAAAGCATAGCCACCTGTCACCATCCATTGCTCCGGAAGTCCGCAGAGCTGAATGAGCCGCAATTACTACACATTGCGGCGAGGATACAGGCAAGTATTCTGGCTTATCGTGCGGAAGGGATGACCCTGCCCGCCGGAACGCCTTCCCGGAAAAAGCTCCAGTGACATAATGCTCCGGCTTCACGAATCACAGCAACGGCCTTGCGAGGGAATTACACCCTGCTTCCAGTACCTGTTCCCGGATATTCTGTTGCGTATAATAGGATAATACTTTATCCGTCTTTTGTCCACATGAAATTTTTTATGATAACAGCAGAGGCACACTCTCCTCCTCCGCTTGACAAGGCTCGTAGCCTGGATGTATCCTTAAGAAAATAAGATGGGGAAGCAGGGTGAAATTCCCTCGCAAGTGCGTTACCGTTACAGCCGGATTGCCATGTTGCATATTCCTTTGCGGACACCGAAGGATATGTGTTGCTGTATACCTTAATGTATAAGTATACCTCCTCACACCACGGTTCCGTTCCGTGGTTTTTTGTGTTTTGGGGAGGTAAGATTTTGCAGGAATTCAGGCTGGTTAATCAAAGGCTGCTGCGCTGCGGCTATACCACAGGCAGCTGCGCTGCCGCCGCCGCAAAGGCAGCGGCACATATGCTGCTTACCGGTGAATACATAAACAGCATCCCCCTTACCACCCCAAACGATACCTTACTAACGCTGGACATACTGGAGCCTGAAATAGCCGATTCATCCGCAAGCTGCGCCGTAAAAAAGGACTCCGGCGATGACCCTGACGTGACCAACGGCATACTCGTATACGCCCGGGTCACAAGGGCCGAGGGTGGCATTACCATACAGGGCGGTGTGGGCGTAGGCCGTGTAACAAAGCCGGGGCTGGATCAGCCTGTGGGGGAGGCCGCAATAAACTCCACCCCCCGCCGCATGATAACAGAGGCCCTGGAAGAAATATGCTTAAAATGCGGCTATGTCGGCGGCCTGACCGTAATCATATCCATACCCGAAGGCGAAGCCCTGTCAGGGCGCACCTTTAATCCACGAATGGGCATTGAGGGGGGCATTTCTGTAATAGGCACCACGGGCATAGTGGAGCCCATGAGCAACAGGGCCGTGATAGACACCATACGGCTGGAGCTCAGCCAGCTTGCAGCCTCAGGCGAGCGCAGCGTAATACTCACCCCCGGCAACTACGGCGAGAGCTTTATCCATAGCAGCCTGCTGCCCGAAGCCCATCCCGTCCTCTGCTCAAACTTTATAGGCGACAGCATTGATATGGCTGTGGAGCTGGGCTTTTGCAGCATATTTCTTGTGGGCCACATAGGCAAGCTCGTAAAGCTCGGCATAGGCGTTACGAATACCCACTCCTCCTTTGGCGATGGCCGCATGGAGACCCTTATGGCCTGCGCTTTGGAGGCAGGCGGGGATATCCCCCTGCTGAAGGAAATAATGGGCTGCATTACCACGGATGCTGCCATAGAGCTTCTTTCTGCCGCAAACATTTTGGATAAGACCATGACCATACTTGGCCGCAGGATAGATGCCTGTCTTACTCGCCGCATACCCGGCGGAGTAACGGCGGGATACATAATGTTTACCAATCTTGAAGGACATAAGGGAATACTTTGCAGCAGCGAAAATGCAGACGAGCTGCTGGATATATGGAGGAAAAGCTAATGATACACTTTGTGGGAGCAGGCAGCGGAGCCCCGGATCTTATCACGCTGCGTGGCGCAAAGCTTGTGAGCCAGGCTGACGTTATAATATACGCAGGGTCTCTGGTGAATCCGGAGCTGCTGACCATGGCAAAAAAGGATGCCGAAATACACAACAGCGCCCTTATGACGCTGGATGAAATAATCGCCAAAATGGAGCAGGCCGAAGCACGTGGGCTTACCACAGTGCGGCTTCATACGGGCGACCCTTGCCTCTATGGTGCCATACGTGAGCAGATGGACAGGCTGGATGAGCTTGGCATACCATACGATATTTGCCCCGGAGTATCCAGCTTTTGCGGGGCGGCTGCAACACTTCGGGCCGAATATACCCTGCCCGGCGTAAGCCAGAGCGTGATAATAACCCGCATGCCCGGAAAAACCCCCGTGCCTGAGCGGGAAAGCATGGCTTCCCTTGCAGCCCACAGCTCCACCATGGTGATATTTTTAAGCACCGGCCTTCTCCATGAGCTTTCTGCCGAGCTTATAAAGGGCGGCTATGATCCCTGCACCCCTGCCGCCATAGTGTACAAGGCCACCTGGCCGGAAGAAAAAGTCATACGCTGCACGGTAGCTTCCCTTGAAGCTGCCTCAAAGGAAAACGGCATAACCAAAACGGCCCTCGTGGTCGTAGGGGGCTGCCTTGGTGATAATTATGACCTTTCCCGCCTGTATGCGGCTGACTTTTCCACGGAATTCAGGCAGGCCAAGGTATGAAGATAGCTGCAATAGCCTTCACAGAGCGTGGTATGCAGCTTGGCAGGCAGCTATGCGCCGCCACGAATGAAGTAACCCTTGAGCGGTGCGGGAATGGTATGCTTTCAGGCTGGACAGAGGCCGCCTTTCAGTCTGCCGATGCAATATTGTTCATAGGTGCCGCGGGCATAGCAGTTCGTGCCATAGCCCCTTTTATAAAGAGCAAAGCTGCCGATCCGGCAGTTATAGTTATTGATGAAGCCGGGCGGTACGCTATCCCCCTCCTCTCAGGCCATATTGGCGGGGCAAATGACCTTGCCATACGCCTTGGAGGGCTTATGGGGGCGCAGCCCGTTATTACCACTGCCACCGATATAAATCACACTTTTGCAATAGACACCTGGGCCAAAAAGCAGGGCCTTATCATAGCCGAGCCGGAGCGCATAAAAAACGTATCCTCAAGGCTCCTCTCAGGCGACAGCATAGGCATACATTCAGCTTATCCCATACACGGCGCTCCTCCCGAGGGCGTATCGCTGCAAAGCCGGCCATGTGATGCTGACGTACTCATCTCGCATCTTGCGGATAGCGGCAGTGCGCTTCACCTTATTCCCCCGGCTGTTACCCTGGGCATCGGCTGCCGCCTGGGCAGCAGCGCCCATATGATAGAGGAAGCATTTCAGCTTGCCCTGAAGAAGTCCAATTGCCATCAGGCCGCCATTTGCGGCGTGGCCAGCATAGACATAAAGCAAGACGAGCCTGGCATAAATGAATTCTGCGTAGCCCGTTCTCTGCCCTTTAGCACCTTTTCTGCAAAAGAGCTTGAAAGAACTCAGGGTGAATTTACCCCCTCCCCTTTCGTTAAAAGCGTTACCGGGGTGGATAATGTATGCGAGCGGGCGGCTGTGCTGTCATCCGGCGGTAATCTTATTATGAGTAAGATGGCCCATAATGGGGTGACCATGGCGCTGGCAATAAAGGAACCATTATTGTATTTTCAGGAGGACGCATGAGCAGGCTGTACGTTGTAGGCATAGGCCCGGGAGAGCCGGGCGGCATGACGGAAAATGCCCGCAGGGCCCTTGCTGTCTCGGATATTATAGTGGGCTACAAAAAATACGTTGAGCTGGTGCGCCCCATTATGCCGGATAAGGAATATATGGATTCCAATATGCTTCAGGAAGTAGAGCGCTGCAAGGCTGCCCTTTCCCTTGCCCGCTCCGGCAAATGCGTATCCCTCATATGCAGCGGCGATGCAGGCGTATACGGTATGGCGGGTCTTGTATATGAGCTTTCGGAAGGTGACCGGACGGTAGAAATAACCATCATACCGGGAGTTACCGCAGCACTTAGCGGCGCTGCGCTTCTTGGCGCACCCCTTGGGCATGATTTTGCAGTAATAAGCCTATCAGACCTGCTTACCCCATGGGAGCTGATAGAAAAGCGTCTCAGATGCTCCGCAGAGGCAGGGCTGTGCATATGCCTTTATAACCCTGCCAGCCACAAGCGGCGGGATCATCTGAAAAAAGCCTGCGATGTGCTGCTTGAGCTCATCAGCGAAGATACACCCTGCGGCATGGCAAAAAATATAGGCCGTGAAGGCGAAAGCTGCCAGCTTATGAGCCTTGCAGAGCTCAGGGATGCAGAGGCGGATATGTTTACAACGGTATTCATAGGCAATTCCTCCACGCTGAATATTGGCGGCAAGCTTGTTACCCCCAGGGGGTATCGCAATGTATGACGTGATACTCTTTGGCGGTACCACCGAGGGGCGGCTGCTGGGCGAATTCCTGTGCGATAAGGGCATCCCTGCCCTGGTTTGCGTGGCTACTGCCTATGGGGACAGCCTGCTTGACCTCAGGCCCCCCGTGGAAATACGCACCGGCCGCATGGATCAGGAGGAAATGCGCCAGCTCTTTCGTAAGGAACGTCCCCGGCTCGTGCTTGACGCCACCCACCCCTATGCGGACATAGTCAGCAAAAACATACAAGCCGCCTGCTCCCTTGAGGGCTGCCGCTATCAGCGAATAAGGCGAGAAGCCACCTGTGCAGAGGGCTGCCTGTTTTTTGACACCATGGATGAGCTTGTGGCCTGGCTGAATAAAACCCATGGCGTAATATTCTCCGCCATGGGCGCAAAGGAGGCCGCCGCCCTGTGCAGCGTATCCGATTATAAAAGCAGAATATACCTCCGCCTGCTTCCCTCCCCCGAGGGAATAGCCCATTGCCTTGAGCTTGGATACCCTACAAAGCACCTTTACTGCATGCAGGGGCCATTTTCTGAGGAATTCAATGTGGCCCAGTTCAGGCAGGCAGGGGCCGCAATCCTTATCACCAAGGAATCCGGCCTCCATGGAGGCTTTCCTGAAAAGGCCGCTGCCGCCAGAGCCTGCGAAATGCAGATAGCAGTGCTGAAGCGTCCGCTGGATGCTGACGGCATTTCCCCACAAGCAGCCATGGAACTTTTACAGGAGATATGCCTATGAAAAAAATATCCATAATAGGCGCAGGCGTGGGCCCTGCTACCATTACCCGGGAGGCCGAAGATGCCATACAGGCCGCAGAGGTGCTGCTTGGGGCAAGGCGCATGCTGGATATGTTTTCTATGCCTGATAAGCAGGCCATAGCTGCATTTTCTCCGGATGAGGTGCGCCGGGCCATTGATGAAAGCTCCGCCTCTCGCTTTGCCATAATAGTTTCGGGGGATACGGGCTTTTACAGCGCAGCAGAGGGCCTTTGCAGCGCCCTTTGCAGGGATGAGTACCAGCTAAGGGTGCTTCCCGGCATTTCCTCCCTGAGCTGCCTTTTTGCAAGACTGCGGCGGCCCTGGCAGGATGTCGCACTTATAAGCTGCCACGGGCGGGATACAAACATCGTGGATACCGTGCGAAGAAACCGGCTCACCTTTGCCCTTACCGGCGCAAATGCCAATGAACTGGCAAAAAAGCTCACCGATGCAGGCTTTGGCAGCCTTTCTGCAACAGTGGGAGAAAACGTTGGCGCAGATAACGAATGTATATACACCCTCTCTGTAGCGGAAATGGAGCATACGGCTATAGCTCCCCTGTGCGTTGTGCTGGTGGACAATCCCCGCTTTGACAGCAGGACACCAACAGGCATACCAGACACCAGCTTTATCCGCAGCGATATACCCATGACCAAGTCCGAGGTACGTGCAGTCATAATGAGCAGGCTGGCCATACACCCCCATGACATCTGCTGGGACATAGGCTGCGGCACAGGCTCGGTAACTGTGGAAATGGCGCTCTCCGCCTATCGTGGACACGTATACGCCATAGATAAAAATGAGGCCGCAGCAGCACTCACGCAGGATAACTGCGCCGCATTTCACATTGGCAATGTTACCGTGCAGACCTGCAGCGCACCCTCAGCCCTCAGCAGCCTACCCATGCCGGATGTGGTATTCATAGGCGGCAGCGGCGGCAGTATGCAGGCTGTGATAAAGCACGTAGCTGCCATAAACCCAAAGGCCCGCATAGCCGTCACAGCCATCGCCCCCGAAAGCCTTTGCGCTGCCCTTACAGCCCTTGAGGAATGTGGCATAAAGGCAGATGCCGTTCAGGTATCCATAGCAAGGGCTCAGAAAGCAGCAGGGCTGCATATGCTGATGGCCCAGAATCCCATATTTGTAATTACCGGAGGCTGCAATGGGTAGAGTGCTTATCGCCGGCACAAATTCCGGCTGCGGCAAGACCACCGTATCAACAGGGCTCATGTGCGCCCTAAAGGGCCGTGGGCTTAATATTTCTGCCTTTAAGTGCGGCCCGGATTATATCGATCCCATGTTTCACAGGGAGGCCATAGGCATCCCCTCCTGCAATCTTGATGTCTTCTTTTCATCGGATACCCAGCTTCGCCGTCAGCTCGCAGAAAGCCCCGGGGATATATCCATAATAGAAGGAGTCATGGGCTACTATGACGGCATCGGCACAGAGGGCCAGGCCAGCACCTATACCATAGCCCGGGCCACAGATACCCCTGCCATACTGGTAGTAAATGCCAGAGGCATGTATACCTCCGCAGGGGCAATAATACAGGGCTTTTTAAATTTCAAGAAAAACAGCGGCATACGTGGAGCAGTATTCAATGGCATATCCAAGGGTACTTATTCCGGCCTTTATCAGATAGCAAAGGATGCAGGCATTGCCCCGCTGGGCTTCCTGCCCAATTGTGAGGATATTCATATCGGCAGCCGTCATCTTGGGCTGATAACCGCCCCTGAGCTTGCCGACCTTCAGGATAAGCTTGCAGCCCTCGGGCGCATGGTAGAGGATAATATCGATATAAGCGGCATACTGTCCATTGCCTCCACTGCCCCAAATATAGCCACGCAGCCCACATCCATAAGAAATATATCCGATGTTTCCATCGCCGTAGCCAGGGACAGGGCCTTCTGCTTTATGTACGATGAAAATCTGCGGCTGCTCAAGGCCCTTGGCGCAAGGATAATACCCTTCAGCCCCCTTGAGGATGCAGCGCTTCCGGAGGGTATAGGCGGGCTGTACCTTTGCGGCGGATACCCGGAGCTTTATGCAAAGCAGCTCTCCGGCAACAGCTCAATGCTCCATTCAATACGCACTGCCATAAATAGCGGCCTGCCCACCATAGCAGAATGTGGCGGATACCTTTACCTTCACGACCTGCTGGATGGGCTGCCCATGGCAGGCGTTATCCACGGGAGTGCCTGCCGTGCAGACAGCCTTCAGCGCTTTGGCTATGCTACCATTACTGCAAGCGGCGATAATCTCCTTTGCAATGGCGGCGATAGCATCCCGGTTCATGAATTTCACTACTATAAAAGCACATTTGAGGGCAGCGGCTTCATCGCCAAAAAGGCCGGCAATGGCCGGGAATACCCCTGCGTTTACGCCACGGCGTCTCTGTATGCGGGCTTTCCCCACCTTTATCTGCCGGCAAATCCCCGCTTTGCAGAATCCTTCATAAGAAAGGCAGCCGCATATGCTTCAGGAGCTTATTAATAAAATCCACCCGGCAGACAGTGCCATATATGACGACTGCATCGGGGTATTTAACAGCATCGCCAAGCCCATAGGCGGCCTCGGCAGGCTGGAAGGGCTCATAGCCCGCATAGGCGCTGCATCAGGCAGCACCCGTATAGACATAGCTGAAAAATGCGTGCTGGTATTCTGCGCGGATAATGGAGTAGCTGCCCAGGGCGTGGCCCAGTGCTCACCCTCCGTTACCGCCTCCATTGCCCGCATGATGGCAGAGGGAAACTCCAGCGTATGCGTCATGGCAGCGGCGGCAGGGGCTGACATTATCCCTGTAGATATCGGCATAAACGGCCCTGCGCCCGGACTTATGGACTGTAAGCTCATGCCAGGCACAGGGGATATCTCCACCGGCCCCGCCATGACGGCCCAATGTGCCATGGATGCAATACTTATCGGCATAAGCCTTGCAGAGCGGCAGAAAAAGGCAGACTATAAGCTGATTGCCACGGGGGAAGCAGGCATAGGCAATACCACCACCGCAGCCGCCATGGCAAGCCTTTTGCTGCATATACCTCCCGAGCAGGCCGCAGGCCGCGGCGCAGGGCTTTCTGATGAGGGCCTGAAAAGAAAGATAGCGGCCATACGCCGGGCTCTGGAGGTCAACAGGCCGGATGTTAACGACCCTCTGGATGTGCTCGCAAAGGTCGGCGGGCTGGATATAGCCGCAATGACAGGCGTTTTTCTTGGCGGCGCGCTGCACCATATACCTGTGGTGATAGATGGAATAATATCCTCCGTTGCAGCGCTGACGGCAGTGCGGCTATGCCCCCATGCAAGGGATTATATGCTGCCCTCCCACCTGAGCTCAGAGCCTGTGGGGCCGCTGCTCATGGATGAGCTGGGCTTCTCCCCCATGCTCCATGGGGAAATGCACCTTGGGGAGGGCACAGGGGCAGTTGCCCTTTTCCCGCTGCTGGATATGGCCGCAGCAGTATACCACAGCGGCGCAAGGTTTCACGAAATCTCTCTGGAGGCATACAGCGTAGACCCATGATGATGCTTATACTGGGCAAAAATGGCAGTGGAAAAAGCCTTTATGCCGAAAACGCCGCCTGCCGCCTTTCTGATGGCGCACTTTACTATATTGCCACCATGATACCCTATGGCAGCGAGGGCGCCAATCGCATTGAGCGGCACAGGGCGCAGCGCAGCGGCAAGGGCTTTATTACCATAGAAGCCCCATATGGAGAAGCCACAGGCATCTCCGGCACGGTGCTGCTGGAGGATGTATCAAACCTTGCGGCAAACCTGATGTTTGATAAGAAACTGCCCTCCCCCGAAGACCAAGCTGTTGAGCGGATAAGCAGGCTGAATAGCGTATCTGCTAACCTTATCGCAGTAAGCATCAGCGGCCTCGATGGGCAGGGCTGCTCGGATGAGGATACCTTATCTTACATAAGGCTTATGAATAACGTGAATCGTCGGCTTGAACTCATGGCCGATGTGGTAATAGAAATGGCAAGCGGCATTGCCACCATAAAAAAAGGAGGCTCATTATGGCCGTATTAAGGGCAATATGCATTGCTTTTTCCACATATTCCGCCATCCCCATGCCACGGGTAGAATGGAGCGGCCAGGGCAGACGCTATGCAATCTGCGCCCTGCCATTGGTGGGCATTATAATAGGCATCCTGCTGCTTGTGTGGTATAGAATATGTGCCCTGCTCAATATAGGCCAGGCGTTATTCTCCGCAGTGGCCTCTGCCCTGCCGCTGATGATAAGCGGCGGCATACATATGGATGGCTTCTGCGATACCGTGGATGCGCTGTCCTCCCATCAATCAAAGGAGCGCAAGCTGGAAATACTCAAAGATCCCCATACAGGGGCCTTTGCCGTTATATATGCTATCGTATATATGCTAATATGCTTCGGAGCATACACAGAGCTGTATGATATGCGCTGCATTTCAGTAATCTGCACAGGGTTTGTGCTTTCCCGCAGCCTGTGCGTGCTTACGGTGCTTACCACCCCAAATGCCCGCAGGGGCGGCATGCTCTCAGCCCTTACTGAGGACATGGCCCGTGGGCTAATATGGGGGATAACAGCCGTTTTTCTTCTTGGGGCAATGGCCTGCATGGCGGCCCTCTTTCCTGCCGCTGGCTGTCCCTCCATACTGCTGTGCTGGTGCTGGTTTTTCCTTTACCGGGCCATGACGCTCAGAGAATTTGGCGGGGTGACCGGAGATACCTCAGGGTTTTTCCTGCAAATATCAGAGGCACTTATACTGCTTGGCTGCGTGGGAGGCAGCGCCGTTTTATCATGAAAAGGCTATGGCTAATACGCCACGGGGAAACCGATGGCAACAGCAGAAAAAAATACATAGGCATTACAGATGAGCCGCTGAATGACACCGGGCGCAGACAGGCAGCCGCCCTATGCGCCATTGAAGCGGATGAGGTTTTCACAAGCCCCCTGATGCGCTGCATTGAAACAGCGCAGCTCGCCTTTCCAAATATGCAGCACAAGATATGCGCTGGCCTTGCCGAATGTAACTTTGGCATATTTGAAGGGAAAAGCGCCGATGAGATGGCATCACTGCCTGCCTACAGGCACTGGGTGGATACAGGCTGCCTTGAAGCCATACCCGGCGGCGAAAGCGTATCCGGCTTTAAGGAGCGGTGCTGCGCTGCCTTCCTTGAGGCGCTGGGCTCATCCTCTGCACGGTGCCCCGCCTTTGTAATACACGGCGGCTGCATAATGGCCATAATGGAGCGCCTTGAGGGCAGCAGAAGCTTTTATGATTATCACATCGATAACGGCGGCGCTGTCCTTTGTGAATATGACGACCAGGGCAGGCTCCGCATACTTGGAGGTTTTCCATGGTGATATACTCTGCCGGAGCAATGCTGCTTGGCTTCATTCTGGATATGCTGCTGGGAGACCCCCGTGGTATACCCCATATAGTCATCGCCATGGGCAGGCTGATAGCCCTGCTTGAAAATAAGCTGCGGGCCGCCTTCCCAAAATCGGCAAGGGGCGAGCTTTTATCAGGCCTTACGTTGGTGCTTATAATGCTGCTTGCATGGAGCGCACTGCCACTGCTGGTATTGTATTCGCTTTACAGAGTCTCGCCATGGGCCGGCGTAATCATGGAAGGGGTGCTGTGCTGGCAGCTCATAGCGGCAAGGGACCTTAAGGACGAAAGCATGGCCGTATATGAAAGGCTGGCTGCCAATGACCTTTCAGGTGCCCGCAAGGCAGTTTCCATGATAGTTGGCCGGGATACCATGGCTCTTGATGAGGCGGGCGTTACAAGGGCTGCTGTGGAAACAATAGCCGAAAATACCTCCGATGGCGTGATTGCCCCAATGTTCTATATGCTGCTGGGCGGCGGTGTGCTGGGCTGCGTATACAAGGCGGTAAACACCATGGATTCCATGGTGGGGTATAAAAACGAAAAGTACCTCTACTTTGGCCGTGCCGCTGCAAGGCTGGATGACGTATTGAATTTTATCCCCGCCCGGCTGTCAGCGGAGCTTATGATACTATCCAGCCGCATCATCGGCCTTAACAGTAAAAACGCCAGACGAATATACCTTAGGGACAGGCGCAAGCATCCCAGCCCAAACTCTGCCCATACCGAGGCAGTCTGTGCCGGGGCTCTTGAGGTACGCCTGGCAGGAAACGCATGGTACTTTGGCCAGCTTTACAAAAAGCCGTACATCGGTGATGATATACGTCCTATTGAGCCTGAGGATATCCCCCGGGCAAACCGGCTCATGCTTACCACGTCTGTGCTTATGCTGCTGCTTTGCCTGGCTGTACGCATTATCATAGCAGGAGGAATGTACTATGGAGCGCTATGACCATGGCGGGAACAGGTTTTCCTGTGAAAACATACGGCTGGATTTTTCCGTAAGCCTCAACCCTCTGGGTATGCCTCCAGAAGTAAAGGAAGCAGTATCCTCCGCCATTGCAGAATATGAAACATATCCCGATACCCGCTGCCGTAGGCTGTGCAGTGCCATTGCCGCCCGGGATGGGGTGCAGCCTGACGACGTGCTGTGTGGAAACGGCGCATCGGAGCTAATATACCGCCTGTGCCTTGTAACACAGCCCAAGACCACCCTGCTGCTGGCCCCCACCTTCTCGGAATACGAGCGGGCGGCGCTGCTATATGGCAGCAGCATACGCTATCACTATCTGGATGAATACAATGGGTTTGCCCTCACTGAAAGCATACTTAAGGACATTACCCCTGAGATAGACCTTTTTTTCCTGTGCAATCCCAACAACCCCACAGGCCAGCTTGTGGATATAAACCTTATGGAGGCCATCGCCCACCGATGCCACGCCACCGGTACACAGCTAATGGTGGATGAATGCTTCCTTTCCCTCACAGAGGGCACCTCCTGCCGGGCGCTGCTGGATAAATACCACAATATGCTGCTGCTGGATGCCTTCACCAAGAGATATGCCATGGCCGGGCTAAGGCTCGGGTATGGCGTTTCAAAGAATCATGCCCTCATGGAAAAGCTTGCAGATGCCGGGCCATGCTGGAATGTATCAGCAGCGGCACAGGCCGCCGGGCTTGCCGCCCTTGAATGCGGCGAATATGAGCAGCAGGCAAAGGCCCTTCTCAGCTCTGAGCGCAGCTTTCTTACCGGCGCACTGAAGGAGCTGGGGCTAAAGGTATACCCCTCTCAGGCAAACTATCTGCTGTTTTCCTGTGAAAAGGAGCTTAAGGAGCCGCTGATGAGCAAAGGGATGCTCATACGCTCCTGCGAAAACTTTGAGGGGCTGGATCGGCGCTATTACCGGGTATGCATAATGAAGCATCAGTACAATTGCGAGCTTGTCGCAGCACTCAGGGAGGTACTTAATGGCTAAGCCTATCATGATACAGGGCACCATGTCCAATGCTGGCAAAAGCCTGCTGTGTACAGGGCTTTGCAGGGTATTCAGGCAGGATGGGTACAGGGTAGCCCCATTTAAAAGCCAGAATATGGCCCTTAATTCCCACATCACCGCCGATGGGCTGGAAATGGGCCGTGCCCAGGCAGTGCAGGCAGAGGCCTGCGGCCTGGAGCCCTCCGTACATATGAATCCAATACTTCTAAAGCCCGTTACGGACATGGGCTCCCAGGTGATAGTAAATGGCCGGGTATTGGGCAACATGAAGGCCGCCGATTATTTTGCCATGAAAAAGAGCCTGATACCTGATATTATGAGCGCATATGATGCACTTGCGGCGCAAAATGATATAATCGTAATAGAAGGCGCAGGGAGCCCCGCAGAGATAAACCTCAAGCAGGATGACATCGTAAATATGGGCATGGCCCGCATGGCCGGGGCACCTGTGCTGCTGGTTGGAGATATTGACCGTGGCGGCGTATTCGCCCAGCTTGCAGGTACGCTTATGCTGCTAAATAAGGATGAGCAGGCCATGGTAAAGGCCACCGTGATAAACAAATTCCGTGGGGATGTTGAGCTGCTGCGCCCCGGCCTTGATATGCTGTACGGCATTACCGGCAAGCCCGTGGCAGGGGTACTGCCTTACCTTAAGGTGAATATCGAGGCAGAGGACAGCCTGTCCCAGCCCTCATCAAAGGGACATGAGGCCATAGATATTGCGGTAATACGGTTTCCCCGCATTTCAAATTTTACCGACCTTGCGCCCCTTGAGGCCACGCCCGGCGTGGGCGTAAGATATATATCCTCCCCCCTTGAGCTGGGTACGCCGGATATGCTGGTGCTGCCCGGCACCAAGAATACCATATCCGATCTGCTGTGGCTTAGAAGCTCCGGCCTTGAGGGCAGTATAAAAGCGCTGTCACATGGCAGCACGCTTATCGTTGGCATATGCGGCGGCTACCAGATGCTGGGCAGGAGCATTAAAGACCCTGAAGGCGTTGAGGGCGGCGGCGAAATAACAGGGCTGGGGCTGCTTCCCGTTCATACGACATTCCGGCGGCAAAAGCACCGTACCCGCACCACAGGCAGCATAATCTGCTCAGGCGAGCTGCAGCCCCTTAACGGCCTATCGATATACGGTTACGAGATACACATGGGCAGCACTTCCCCCGAGCCCGGAGCCCAGCCCCTTTTGCTGCTGGACAATGGCCTTACTGACGGCTGCATTTCAGGGAATGTTTTAGGGAGCTATCTGCATGGCTTTTTCGATAGCGCCGAATGTCGCCAAGGCATAATAAACCTGTTATGCCAGCGAAAGGGTATAGACCCCTCCGCCTATGCAGCCTTTGACTACACCCTATACAAAGAACAGCAATACGACCTGCTGGCAGATGCGCTAAGGAGCAGCCTTGATATGAGCATGATATACCGTATACTTGAGGAGGGCATATGAACGGCCTGATACACATCTACACCGGCGACGGCAAAGGCAAGACCACCGCAGCCCTCGGGCTGGCCATTCGGGCTGCAGGCTGTGGCAAGAGGGTGCTTATTGTGCAGTTTTTCAAGGGCAGAGATTGCGGAGAGCTGCACTCGCTGGAGCTGATTAAAAACATTTCCCTCCTCCGCCCCGAGGCCTGCCACGGCTTCTATAAGTACATGACCGACGACCAGCGAAAGGAAATATATCAGGAGCATACCCGGCTCCTTTCTCTTGCCCTGGAGCAGGCCCACAGCGGCACATTGGATATGCTCATACTGGATGAGGTAATGTCTGCCTATCAGCACGACGCAGTGGATACGACCATGGTAGACGCTCTGCTGCAAAGCAAGCCCGCCACCCTTGAGCTTGTGCTGACAGGCCGTGATGCCCCTCCCCACTTCATAGCCATGGCTGACTATGTAACAGAAATGCACAAGGTAAAGCACCCCTACGATAGGGGCATTTCCGCAAGGGAGGGAATAGAATTTTGACCCATAATATTGACAATATCTCCCCCGGAGATATTGAAAAGCGCAGCTTTGAGATCATCCAATCAGAGCTGCCCCATCCCCTGGACCCTGAGCTTGCCCCGATCATAAAGCGGGTGATACACGCCTCAGCGGATTTTGACTATGCCGATAATATGTATTTTTCCGATAACGCCGTAAAGCACGCCCTTAGCGCCATACTTGAGGGCGCATGCATAGTTACCGATACAAACATGGCTAAGGGGGGAATAAATAAAAAAGCTTTGTCCAGGCACGGCGGAGAGGTATTCTGCTTTATGGCAGATGAGGACATACAGCTTTCTGCAAAGGCCAACGGCACCACCCGGGCAGCGGCCTCCATGGACAAGGCCTGCGCCATAGACCGGCCGCTGATATTCGCCATAGGCAATGCACCCACGGCGCTGATACGGCTGCACGAGCTGATTTCCGATGGCCGTATTTCCCCCCGGCTCATAATCGGCGCACCTGTTGGCTTTGTAAATGTCATTCCGGCGAAGGAGCTCATCATGGAGCTGGATACGCCCTGCATAGTTGCCCGGGGACGCAAGGGCGGCAGCAATATCGCCGCCGCAATATGCAATGCCCTGCTGTATATGCTGGGCCGGGAATAGCACAGCCTGCCGCTAAATTACATTCATCAGTGAAATTTAGAACATTTTCCGCATATATTTAGCATACCAACTTGACGGAGGTGTTTAAATTTTGCGTATATTGGTGATCAGTAAGCGCACGCTCATAATTGCTGCCATAGTTCTTCTGGTGCTCATCGTTGCCATCCTGCTGCTGCTCAGCTTCGCCCCCGATGCGGCTGCCGCCAGCTCACGCCCCATTGAGGAATACGAGCTGGAAGTCCTTGCAGGGCAAAAAAAAGAGCTGCCCATCTACAGCGTAGACCGCAGCGATAAAAAAATAGCCCTTACCATTGATGCAGCATGTGCTGCGGCTCAAATGTGGTAACCGCCGCCCATTACAAAACCCCGCCGAATATCGGTGGGGGTATTTTTCTTTCCCTCGTCAAAGCACCTCTGCCCCAGCGTAAGGCCACTAATGTGTCATCAAAATCGTTTAAGACCCCTCTGGAATTACACAGCTCTCAAACGCGGCGGCGTTCATGGCGTAGTATTCTACGGTTTAAGACCCCTCTGGAATTACACAGCTCTCAAACATGACAAGCTCTTTCATGCGGACTTGCTTTGTTTAAGACCCCTCTGGAATTACACAGCTCTCAAACAGACGCTGGAAGAAGCAAGGGCACGCTTCGGTTTAAGACCCCTCTGGAATTACACAGCTCTCAAACTGCCGAGCCTTATGTTATCGAGAAAGATGAGTTTAAGACCCCTCTGGAATTACACAGCTCTCAAACGGTGGCTGAGGCCGCTCCTCTTTCTCCGGTGTTTAAGACCCCTCTGGAATTACACAGCTCTCAAACGGAGCCATCCTTCCAAGCGAGCTTGACCCGGTTTAAGACCCCTCTGGAATTACACAGCTCTCAAACAAGAACTGAATATAACGAGCCTTAAAGAAAGTTTAAGACCCCTCTGGAATTACACAGCTCTCAAACTATTTTTTATGCATTTTCTTTTTCTTATTTGTTTAAGACCCCTCTGGAATTACACAGCTCTCAAACAACCCCCCAAAGCACCTTCCGCATAGGCTCGTTTAAGACCCCTCTGGAATTACACAGCTCTCAAACGAGCCGACCTCTCAAAGGCTATCCGTGATGGTTTAAGACCCCTCTGGAATTACACAGCTCTCAAACCTCAAATTTGAAAATCGGCCCAGCCAGCCGTGTGTACTTCCAAAGGAACACCTGTGTCTTTATTATACTGTAAAACCATTCTTTTGCAACTATATTTCACATAAATCCCTGTCTATAATTGTGCGCCGCTCACCGCTCAGCAGCGGATGCTCACTCCCCTCTATCATAAGTATTCTATGCTTGCGGGGGCATGTGGTATAAAAGAAATCTGTCAGCTCCTCATCTGAAAAATAGCTTCTTAAATTAACAAAGATAAACAGCTTTTCCCGCTCAAATTCTGCCACCATATCCATATAGCTTATTATTGCATCAATATCATTTTCAGGTGCTTCCTCCACAGCAAGGTTTGCCTGTTTTAAAAAGGATGCTATGGTCAGCTTATCGCTATCAAAGGTAAGCGGGTATTCTCCGCACAGCTCTGTCAGCAATTGCTCTATACCTGATAATACCAGGTGGTAGCGCTCAAAGTATTCGGATTCCATGGCCCTGCTCTCTATTTGGGATATTATACGGGTAAGCAGCGTCTTTTTATTGCAGGGGAAGGGAACTATCTCTGTAAACATTTCAGCGTGCTTTGAAATGCTCAGCAGCTTGCCTTCTGATGAAAGCACGCAGGTTCCCGGTTCATCACAAAGCTGACGGCGTATGTCCTTTATGAGGCTGCGGAAGGCACTTTGATTTTCAATCACTATCGAGCAGGCGCAGCCTTCCTCAAGGGGTACAGGCGGGCTATATTGAGAAAAAAGCAGCTTCAAAGAATCACCAGCCTTTCATCGCTAGTTACCACATCTGTTTCAAGCCTGCCCACCAGATATTCCATGCCTGCGAATTGCTTTTCCGTAACGGTGAGCATCTGTACCAGGCCTGCCGGCGGCCTGTTTTTGCGTACGGTATCCATTGCCGCCTTGCCTGCACCGGCATTTATCAGCAGGCGGCAGTATACCGACTCCTGCATCATTATAAACCCATTGCTTATCAGCGCCTTGCGAAAGCGCCGATAGTTTCGCCTGTCATCCGGCGTTTCTGTAGGCAGGTCAAAAAATACCAATACACGCATAAATCTGTAGCTCATAGCAGTGGAAACTTTATTGCTTCAATGTCATCGCCGTTCAGTGCATCGAATACGCTCTTTGTGTATATCTTTATCGAATTGAGCACGGTCTGTTCGCTGCCATTTATGCTTACTGTATCATTAAGCACAGCAATTACCCTGTGCTTTTCCTCAGGGCTAAAATCCCATAGCTCCATGGACAGCACCCTTTTATCTATTAGCGGCCGATATGGCTCCATAAGGTCACAGCTCAGATTAAACTGATTGAACACATTGTCATGAAACAGCCCAAATTGCGTTAGATACCCATTTGCCGTCACCTCCCTGTTAAATACAGAAAGGATTATCCCGTAGCCATAATCCAGCGCCGCATTTATCGGATCCGGCGAAGCCCTTCTAACAAAGTCCATTCCAAACAGCCCATTGAAATAAACCTTCGCTGCATGGCCCTCCCTGTTTGTCACATCGCCAAATTCAATCTCCCCAATATATCTGGTCAGCTTATCCGCCTCGTTTTCCCTGCCGGCAGCCCGCAATACGCCTGCCTGGTTTTTAATCTTTTCTGTAACTATGGCCGTCCATACGTGGCCCTTGGTCAGGTCTGTCCACTGCATTTGCTGCTTTACCTTGCGTGAAGTATCGTGGCTGCCATAATACGGGCAAAGCTCTGCGGTGGGATTTCTTTTCCCATCGCAGAACACCACCCTTATCTTTTTATTCACCAGCTCGGATAACAGATACCCCGTCATGGATACCGCAGTGCTTTCTATCATCAGCAGAGCAATCTCATCCATAAACACCCGCCTGGTCTCCTCGCCCCGTACCACAAGGTAGCCCATTTTATAGTCCAGCTTGCATCTGCTGGAAATCACCACCGTGCGCCAGCTCATATCTTTACAGCAGCGTCAGCAGGTTTATCGACGCCTTCTCATACAGACCCGATGGCGATTGATCTATTATGCGAACGTCTGAGTAGCTCTTCTTCCAGTTCGAAAGGCTTGAGCTTAATGTAGGCACCCCTGCCTTTCCAACACCGCCTATGGCTGTAAAGTCACTTCCACCGCCATTCCTGCTGAATACAACAAGTATTTCAGACAGGATTTTAATTTGCTCATCAGGAGCTAAGCCAATAAACTTCTTCCGTCCGTTCACGAGCGTATCTATCACGTTGCTGACTGCAGGCCGCTTGTTGAATGGATATGCCGACAGCTTCTGCGTGAGCACATCGTATAGCTCTATATTCTTTTCAGGTGTCAGCTTATCATAATCGGCATTCAGCTTGAGCTGCTGATTATCCCTGCGTTTATTCTGGAATGACTCTATGCGCTTAATGTATCTCTCATCCTCCGGCTCCAGCCGCAGCGGCATCAATGGTGATACAAGCAGCAGCTTTCCGCCGCTGGCTTTTCCGGACAGAGCCACACGGAAGCCGTCCAGCGACAGAATGGTATTTACCCTGAGTATGCGGGCTTCCATCGGCAATTCCACGCTATCAACAGCCTTGCCGATGACTTTTTCTATGGCCGCCCTGGTAACCTCTCTGGCTGCCGCATAGCTTTCAGCAAACTTTGCTGCCATTATCAGCTCAATAGGAACTATCATCAGCTCGCTTTTTTTACCCAGATAATACTTTGCCAGCACGAAGAACGTGGCTGTAGGCTTTCTGTATCCACCATACTTCTCAGGTGGCAGGTTGTTTTTGCGGGGCAGCAGTTCGCTTTTTAATGTAGCGCCCATTGGCTGCTGATCATACAGCGAGCCTTTGCGGCAGAATGCATACCGTGTTACGTGGATATGGTTCTTCTGCACTATTCGCTTGACCCTGCCGATATCTGCCTCTCCGCGCCATACGCATCCGTTTTTCCCTACCGGATGGTCAAATATCTCCTTTGTCTTCATGCTGTATTTCTGATCCAGCCTGAAGTAGTTTTTATTGAATTTTTCATGGTATACGTTGCCTACCACCACATTCAGGTAAGCATCCTTGGCATGGTGCAAATCATTCACCGTGCGGCATTTCAGCATTTCAAATTCATGACGAAAATCAGCTACCAGCCCAGCCTTTACGTACACTATCTCGGTATCAGGATAACGCTCCTTAAGGATAGATGTGACTGCCTTGGTGGACTGTCGGGTCTCTACCAGCTGGCGCTGTATAAAGCCCATCAGCTCATCATCGGTAAACTGCGTGGTTCTGGTAAGCCTGCGATACTTTTCTTCGGTAATAAGATTCTTATCATGCAGCTTTTTCCAGAACACGCCCATGCGGCTTCTTATATCCGCCTTAATCGGGTATTTGTCCCCTTTATCTCCGTTACACTCAGAACGACACAGCACCTTGTTGTTGAGTATACTGTCATCCTTTACCTTGCACTGGGGATAAATGTGATCCACGTCATAGATTTTTTGATCCGATAAATGTTCCAGCGCAATAGGCTCCCCGCTATACATACACTTGCCCAGCTGCATAAAGTAAAGGTACAGCTTGTCGCTTTGCAGGGCGTTATCGTCCTTTGTCTCCAGCAGGTTTTTCAGTTCACGTACTTCGCTCTCACTAAACTCCTTATACGCTTCCAGTATCTGAGTGCGGCGTGACTTTGTGCGCTTTCCCTTTTGTTCCTCGTTGGCTCCCCGTGCCATTTCTACAAATATCCTGCTGGGTGGCGCTCCCAGGGCTTTCACAACGTCCTTTACCACATCAAGCGTGCGATATATCTGACGCCGTACCGTATTGGATAAATACAGCTCATCCATCCGTTTGGACAGGCTCTTTGGGTTTTCTCTATAATACTCGGTTACTTCATTTTTGATATTATCTGCAAATGTGAACTTATCCGTCAGCAGCTCCATGATGGTATAGTTGGTTTCCCACATAGCCTGCAGCATGGTGAATACCTGGCCCGTACCCGAATTCCTTTCCATTCCTTCAATTTCACAGAGGAGTCTGCGTGAAAGCCTCCCGAAGTCCTTAAACTTCTGATTGGAAAGGTATTTGGCATCTTCCGTGCATATATTGGGAAATTCTTTTGATATCCATCGGATAAAGCGTGCCTTGTCCTCGGTGCAGGTGATGCGCTCTATAATCTGCTCCGCCTGATCCACCGTTAGCATTCCTGCATCCAGGAGCTTCCGGAAAGCATGCCATGGTTGCAATGAAGACTTTATGCCCTCAGTATCCACTCCGCTCAGTATATCGGAGCTGAGCATGTATCCTTCGCTTATGCAGAACTCCTTCAGTGCTTTAAAGGTTACACGTTTTTTTCTTTCAAATAGCTCACGGTATATGCTTTGCTTCTGTTCTACAGTGATTGGGATGCCATTTATTTTTATAGGATTGATTTCATTAAGAACAGTAAACTTTGTATAATACAGCGAATTCTTGGGCAATACATACTCCGAAGGGAGATATGTACAGCGGCCAATCATATTATGAATAAACCTATCCTCGCTCTTGTCCAGATCCACCATATCCTCAAAATTCCACGGGTATATCCTGCCTGCCTTTCTTTCCAGCCAGGCATAGCTGCTGCGATTATTCAGCGGCCCTACATAGTATGGAATTCTAAACCTGAATACGGATATTATCTTTTCAGATACAGTAAGCCCGTCGCTATCCCTTTCCCTGAGAAATGGTAGATATTGCTCTGCATTTTCCAGTATTTTCTTCAGCTCCACCAGATAAAGCTGATATGGTATGACACGGTTGTCTGTGTCCTTCTGCTTCGGCATAAATGTATACATCTCCAGCCGGGCAAGCATATCATCATATTCTGCTTTGTCAGCCTGCTGCACATCAATATTCTTTACTATTTTCTTTATATAATCGCAAAAGTCCGTTTTTTTCGCATATTTGTCCGTCTTCTTTCCTTTGCCAGAGGAATGGTGCGAATATGCACAGTAATTCTTTTCTGTTGCGTCATTAAACACTTCATCGTATTTACCCGGTGCGTATTTTTTAACAAAGCCTTTTAGGTAAGCAAGGTCGGCTTTATGCTGCTGGTATATTTTTACCTTGGCGCTGGATATATACTTTTCCTCCTGAAGAACATCGGTAAGCACAGACCAATCGTACAATTCCTTCAGCTTGCGTACCAGCTCTGCATCATCGCCCAGCTGCATAAGTACAGACTCCAATTTCCCTTCATCGCCGCCGAGATCTATGGACTCAGCACTTGCATACTCGTCCGCCTTATGCGGGAAAAGCTTTCCCGGCATCACCTTGCCCCCGCACAAAAGCGATATCATGCCTGAGCGAGATATTATCGGAGCCGCCTTATCCTCATCATCAAGGTGCATATCGGTCGGCTTTTTGCCATCAAATAAAAGCTCATTAAATGCTTTCACCTTATCGCTTATGCGAAGCTTTGTTTTGAGTATGCGGGCAAAGTCCTCTACGTTACAATACCAGGGCTTTTCCCCATCAAACCAGTTTATAAAGCCATCATATATTTCGGATATATCAGTAGCAGCCTCTACGTTATCCTCGCTGACCGAGCTGAGAAAATGCCCTCTATGAGCCACCAGCCATGCACAAGCAATATATACCAGCCTCACATCATGGGGTTCGTGTGATTCCATCAGGTCAACGATAAGGTGGTGAATAGTTGGATAGGCCTTATAATAGTCCTTTTCACTATAGTCAGCATCATTAAAGTACACACCCTCAGAGCCGGTTGTGGACTTGTCCTCCTGCCATAATGCACTTTCGCGTATGCGGATGAAAAATTGCGGATCTTTAGCCGTTATCGGTACAGCTAACAATTCCTGAATAAGCTGTACCCGCTGCTTACGCCTATCAACACGCCGCCGTGCGGTACGATTTGCGCGGCGTTCTTCCGAAAGGGCGGCACTATCAAAAGTCATGACACCAGCCATGGGCTCTCCTTTAAATTTTTGGAGGTTGTATTCCGTATCGGTAACAGCATAGCCTACAGAGTCAGTGCCACAATCCAATCCCAGATAGTATTCTTTGTTTTTCATATTGACATCCTCCGGAAAGATATGGTATTTTGGTCATGTAAGAACAGTCCCCTCTGGACTTACACAGCAAGTTCAAATAAGATTTCATCGAAATCGTCAGCTTGTCTGACCGTACAAGAGTACGACTTAAAGATGCCCGATTGGGTGTCTTTTTTTGTTTGTTTTCGCAGGGGTTCTTTCAGATAGACGGTTAATTCTTTTTTCGATATGGTAAGATGTGTGTTGATTATACTCTATTTTTCTCCATATCGCAACAAATTATCTTGTGGCAGCTCGTATAATTTTGCTTTTATTTTACTCCTGTACATTTTTTCCTGTTCGGATGCATTTTATCAACAATTATAATGTATTTTTGTCAGGTAAGCACACAGCCCTAAAGCCGAACCCGAGCAGCCTATTTATGTGCCTTGAAAGGCGCTCCCCGCCATAACCATATTTTCCCTGTACTCCGGGCTTTATTCGCCCCACCTGTAGCGTATTTGGACAACGCCATTTGGAAATACCTTTACACAATCAAGTATTATGCCTATCGTTGCCCGGTCCAGCTTTATAATGGCTCTTTCATTCGCCAGCCTGTTCAGCCACTGTGCTGTACAGGGAGCGCTTTCTTCTTCGCAGATGGTCTGCCGCAGCTTCTCCATGCGATGCTCCAGGGCTGCCTGAATTTCTGTAAATTCATTACGGTTCAGCTTATTATTCTTATATCTCTCATAGGCATACCGCTTATCCATGGCAAGGCCGGACATGGCAAGCGCCAGCGCTGCGAGGCTTTTCTCTTTTCTGCGCCGTGCGTCCTCTGCCATACTGCCGCATATACCGGCTACGTCTGCTTTTTCAATTAGGCGATTTACATCCTCCAGCACAATGCGGCTCAGCTTTGCTTCATATATTCTGTGGCTGCCGCAGGCACATGGCCCGCCAGTTTTATACCGTGTACAGAAATATGCCCCTCTACCATGGTAATTTACCAGCTTCATCCTGCCGCCGCAGGCTCCGCAGTATATCAGCCCAGCGAAAAGGCTGCCTGACCCACGAAATGCCCTGCCAGTGCTGCGCCCGGCAAGCATTGCCTGCGCCTGCTCCCATTCCTGCCGCCCGATGATTGCGGGATGAGTATCCCGATGGATGATCCATCGCTCCCGTGGAATGGAGAAAGCCCTATCATGCATGCTGCTCTTTCTGCTTTTGCCTTCAGGCGTATCCCCTGCATATACAGGGTCACGCAGCAGCCTATCCACGGAAAATATGCTCCACGCCCAGTTTTTTGTATTGGGTGCAGCCCTTTTATAAAACCCGCTTTCTGCCCGCCTTACCCCCGGGCAGGGTATTTCCCGCCGGTTCAGTTCGCTTGCAATGGCGGTTTTGCCCATGCCCCCAAGATACATGGCGTATATCTGCCTTACAGTTTCGCTGTCGCCATTTGGAATAAGGCTGCCATCTCCACCGGCTGCTTTGTCATAGCCATACGGCGGCGATGGGCAAAGGTACTTCCCCTGGGCTCTGCGGGTGCTTAAGGCCGTACGCACCTTTTTTGAAATATCCTCTGCATACTGGGCATTCATAAGGTTAACAACTGGAAGCCTTATGCCATCATATGGGCTCGTGACGCTATCCATATTGTCATTGATGGCGATAAAGCGCACGCCAAGGCGGGGAAATACCCGCTCAAGATATTCACCCGCCAGTATAAGGTCGCGGCCAAAGCGGCTAAGGTCCTTTACCACCACGCAATCTATGCAGCCCGCCTCGATATCCCGAATCATCTCATTAAAGGCAGGCCGGTCAAAGCATACGCCGGAATAGCCATCATCGGAATAATGCCCTGCTATGCTCAGCTCTTCGCTGCGGAGGCAATACTCCTCCAGTAGCTGCCGCTGCACCCGTATGCTTTCGCTGGGCGCATCCTCCCCATCCTCCCTGGATACCCTTTCATACAGAGCCGCCCTGTATACCTTCTGCATGGCTATGCATCATCCCGAGAGCAGGCCCCGGCAATATCCGAAAAGCGATAGCATATCTTTACACAGTCATCATTGTACACATATATGCCCTCCACCGTTGCAGCAAGCGTCACCCGGTCCAGCGATTCTATTCGCCTCTGCTCAATGAGCTGTCCTGCCCATTTTTTACTTGGCAGGGCTTGCTGCTCCACAATCTCATTCTCCACCTGTAGCTGCCGCCTGAGGGCTTCCTCGCCTGCCTCATACTCTGCCCTGTATGAAATATAATCCTCGCCGGAAAGCAGCCCGGCCTTATAATCCTCATAAAGGCTGCGGCGCAGTCTCTCCATTCGCTCAATGGATTTTTGTATCCGCTCTTTTTCTGCCGTGTGCCGGGTGGGCGGCACTGTCTTTGGTATTCTTATGCTGCTCATATCAGGTATGGCTTCAAGCATGGAGTTCAGATCGCCAAGTAATATGGCCGCCACAGTGCTGCGCCATATCCTGCTGCCGGAACAGGCCCCTGTGCCATATCGCTCATAGCTGCCGCAGGAATATTTCGCCTTTTCCCCCTTGCCACGGGACACCATGCTCCGGCCGCACAGCCCGCATTTTATAAAGCCCCTGAGCGGATCCTCCAGCACGGGGCCATGGCTCCTCTCCCTCACCTTAAGCAGCCGCTGTACCCTCTCCCACTGTTCAGCCGAGACCACCGGGTCATGGGTGTTTTGCTTAACTATCCATTTATCCCGCTCCTGCAGCCGGGCTTTGCCATGCATGGCTGGCCGGCAGTACTTTCCCTGCACCATGTGGCCTGCATATACGGGATTGCACAGTATCCTGTGAATGGTGGAATACGTCCAGTAGGTGGTACCATCCAGCTTAAGTCCGTTTTTATAGTTTTCCCCCATAAGCCGCTTGTATTGGCTGGGGCAGGGTATACCCTCATCATTCAGTCGACGGGCAATGGCATCCTTGCCCTGGCCCCCTTCAAACATATCGTATATCCTCCTCACCACCCCTGCTGCCCCCTCGTCAATCACAAGATGGCTATGGGCCTCAGGGTCACGGCAATAGCCATAGCTGCAAAACGCCCCTATAAACTCACCCCGTCTGCGCCTTGTGTCGAAGGAGCTCCTTATCTTCCCGGAAATATCCCTGGCGTATTGAGAATTGAATATATTCTTTATTGGCAGCATCATGTCATATGCTCCATTGATGCTGTCCACATTGTCATTTATGGCGATAAAGCGCACGCCCTTCTGGGGCAATATGCGCTCAAGATACCTGCCGGTATCTATATAATCCCTGCCAAAGCGGCTCAAATCCTTTACGATGATACAGTTTATCCTGCCTTCCTCCACAGCCTCCATCATCTGCCTGAATGCAGGCCGTTCAAAGCTGGTGCCGGTAAAGCCGTCATCCACATAGTGGCAGGCTATCTCCATATCCTCCGCCTGATGGCAGTAGCTTTCCAGCATATTTAGCTGGCTGGTAATGCTGTCGCTCTCCGCCTTATCCCCATCCTCACGGGAGAGCCTTGCGTACAATCCGCATCTGTAAATCTGCCGCCCGGGCTTTGCCATATCCTGCACAGATTATGCCTCCGGCTGCCTGTCCTGGTGGGCCTTTATCAGCTCTATCACCACCTGCTCAGGGCTCTTTTCGCCGGAAAAAAACCTTACCACCTTTATGCCGCCTTCCATTTCATCGTTTGCCCGGGTATCCATAGAGCGCCTCCTCCTTTTTTCTTTTATAAATCTCTATTTCGCCCATACGGCCCATATGAATGGTTTCACAAATAAAATCCCTGGCCTGTGCTGTTTATATGCAAAAACCCCACGGGCTGCATTTGCACCCATGGGGCTTTGCTAAATTCAATGGGCTGTCTACGGGCTGGGGTCAGTATATGCGCCCATTGATGTATGTATCCGATATGGCCTCCACATAGTCGTTTATAAACTTGCCAACCTTTTCCCAGAACATTCCCTCCCGGGGCTTATCTTCCTCCTCCTTCTTTACGGCCTCTGCCACCGCCCGGCAGGTCTCCAGGTAATCTCTGGTAAGCTCCCGCGTGCGCCGGCTCAGGTTTTTCATAATGCACAGCAGCGCCTCAGGGTCATCTCCAAAGTAATCTGCAAAGGCCTCCCCGGTGACCAGCCTGGTTTCAACATCATCCAGCGCAACTGCCGTGGCAGATCGGCGCATGGAGTCCACCAGGCCAATTATGCCCACAGTGGCGCCGGGGCCGCCCTTTACCTCGGTAAGCTTGAATTCATCCGGCATGCCGTAGTTTTTATATATGCCCACCGTGCCGCTTCGCAGGTCATACATCCACATTTCGAAGCTGCCCTCTTTATATATGACATCGCCCTTTTTAAACAGGCGGGTGGTATCTTCCATTTTACTTTTCCTCCACTGCCTTTTCCCCTTGTGAGCTAAGAGCCTCTGCAAGGGCACTGCGGGCCTCCATGTAATCTCTGGTGATATCACGGATGCGCCTGCACATATTCTGTATAATATCCACCACCCTCTCAGGCCGCTCATTCAGATAAAACCTGAAGGTCTCTCTTGTGATTATCTCAAGCCTCGTTTCCCCATCCATGGCTATTGCCGTGGCGCTGTGAGGCACCTGATCCACAAAGCTCATTTCTCCAAACACCTCATCGCCACGGCGCAGAGCCAGCATTTTTTCATTCTCCGTGCCGTAGTCCACATATATGCCCACGCTGCCCCAGCGTATATCATACATACACTCGGCAGGCTCTCCCTGCCTGAATATTATCTCTCCCTTTTTATAGGTTCTATATTCCCTGCTTGATGCTGCCACCCTGCAAATTCCTGCCTTTCATAATGCTGCCTGTCAAATGCCCTTTTACACGCGCCTGCCCATATCATAGGCATCCGCCATGGCCTTTGTACCCTTTATTTCTCCCTTTTCATAAACGCCCATGCCGCATATCACGCCCATTTCCCTTGCGCCCTCTATGCAGTCAGCATAGCCTCTCAGGCAGGCCAGCGGCGTATCCGCAGAAGCCAGCTCCTCATCCGCCGCAGTCACTATATAATACAGATCCTTGTCCTTTACCTCAGTCCAGCGGGCGACAGTTCTATCAATAAGTGCCTTAAGCTGGGCGCTGATGGAATAAAAGTAGACGGGGCTTGCAAGCAGGATAACATCTGCATCTATCATCTTTTGCAGCACCTGACCCATATCGTCATCTATAACGCAGCTTCCTTTTTTACAGGCATAGCAGCCCCTGCAAAACCCTATATTTTTCTCGGCCACCCTTATCTTCTCCACGGTATGGCCCATTTCCATTGCACCCCGCATAAATTCATCGCAGAGCATATCAGAATTGCCGCCCTTTCGGGGACTGCCGGACAGTATCAATACATTTTTACCCATTTTATTGCCTCCACTTATCATACTGGCTGCATCACACAGCCTCTGCCCCCATAGCTCGAGCGCACCTTAAATATACAATGAAACGCCTCTGCATTTCAACAGTCTTCCGTCTGAAGCCTGTCTTAAAATGCCCCATATTCCATACATGCTTTTCCATCCACATTATCAGCCTCAGCATGGGAAGACGACAAGACTCCATTCATACTGGAAACGCTGGATAAATACGGCATAAAGGCCACATTCTTCCTCTGCGGTTTTTGGGTGGAGGCATACCCCGATGAGGTAAAGCAGATATTCGAGGCCGGCCACCAGCTTGGCAATCATACCTCCACTCACCCTCACATGAACCAGCTCTCGGTCTCCGAGATAAAAAAGGAGCTCACCCATTTTGACGACATGGTGGAAAAGCTCACCGGCCAGCGCACCACCGCCTTTAGAGCCCCCTACGGCGAATATAACGACACCGTTATCACCACCGTAAGGGATATGGGGTATGAAGTATACCAGTGGAGCATTGACACCATCGACTGGCGGGAGGAGCGCAGCGCACAGACCATACTGGATACGGTGCTGCCAAAGCTGCACGATGGCTGCATAATCCTCTGCCACAACAATGGCTATAAAATAAAGGAGTATCTTCCTGCGCTCATTGAAGCAGCCCAGGGACAGGGATACAAATTCGTTACGGTAAGCGAGCTCACGCTCAGCGGCAATACCATAATAGATGTAAACGGGGTGCAGAAGGCGGCATAATAGTCTCCCCCACTATATCGTCCAAACGCAGTCACATTATTGCTGCAAAGTAGCCTGTTTGTCACTTTATAGGAAGGGGCTGGAATACTCTTCCAGTCCCTAGATATGTTCTTAAATAAATCTGCGGCCAGTCATGGGCTGCCTCCCACCTCAGATTATCCACAACATTATCCGGAGCTTTACCTTGTCTTTATACTAATAAACAGAGAACGTCATGTCTTTTTTCGGCAGCATGCACAAATAATCTTCTAACGGCAGCTTCGAAATACGCATATAGCCAGCAATGCCTATTACCACATATATCTGAACAAACTCAAAAGGAGCGTCCCTTTATGACACTCCTTTTTTATTTCTAACTGTCAGCACATGGTCTAATAATAATATCCTTACATCTCCGCCCATCCATGCAGCTTCTTTAATCCACACTCTGCCACAGCCGCACCACCCATAAGACCGCCAAACTGGCCAAACCGGGTAGGCTGAATGACTAGATGACGATTTGCATTTTTGTAAATGGACTGATCAATCTTTTGCAGCATGGCCTCTTTAAACAAATCAAATGACAGGCTCACACCTCCGCCTATTATCACCTTGCTGGGATTTAATATATTGCATGCCGCAGCCAACGCCTTGCCAATATAGTATCCCTCCAGGCGATACGTTTCCAGCGCTGTTTCATTGCCTCTACGTGCAAGGCCAGCTATAAGCTCTGCATTTGCCGGTATACCATCTATCAGCTCAGGGCCACCCAGCTCAATAAAGTTTCTCGCAATGGCAGGCCCGGCAGCATACATTTCCAGGCAGCCCCTTGCGCCGCAATTGCATCGTCTCCCGCCATCCACTACAGTAACGTGGCCAAGCTCGCCTGCATTTCCCGCCATACCGTAGTATATTCTGTCTTTCATAAACACTGCGCCGCCGCAGCCATTTGAAACAGTAAGATATACAAAGTCCGTTACATCGCGGCATTGGCCATACAGTCTTTCTGCCAAAGCGCATGCCTGACCATCATTGTCAATATAGGCCGGCAGATTAAATGCCTCCGTGAGTTCGGCTGCCACGTTTATGCCTCCCACACCTGAAAAACACGCCTCTACCCATACGCCATTGGCCGGGTCTGCCAGGCCCGGGATAGTTACCCCTATTGCCACAGGCAGCAGTTCACCATGTATTTTCAAAAGCTCTTTGGCAGAGGCTATTATGCTGTGCATTATTCCTCTCCCTGTAAGCTCTTTCCATTCGCCTCTGATACTGTCCACGATGTTTCCATAGCCATCCACCAGCCCAACAATATATTTTGAGCCGCCTATGTCTATAGATAATACAACATCTCTCATGTACTCTCCCCCCACCCATTAAGACACGCAAGCCCCGGTATGCCCGAGGCTTGCAAACCTGTTCTGTAATTTTTATTCTTTCACAATTTACCCTTATTCTGTTTTTAGGGCCGAATCGAATGCGATATCAGAGGGTTCAAAGTTTATCTTTTTTGTAAACTCATAAGCCTCAGTAGCTCCAAAGGTGCGCTCCATTCCACTATCCTCCCATTCCACAGAAAGGGGACCATGATAGCCCATCTGGTTCAGTTCGCGAATGATGCCATCAAAATCCACATTGCCATGGCCCAGAGACACAAAGTTCCAGCCGCGGCGGGTATCGCCAAATTCTATATGGCTGCCCAGTATACCTGCCCGTCCGTCCAAAGTGACCTTAACATCTTTCATATGTACATGATATATCCTGTTTGAAAAATCGCGCAGGAATACGCAGGGATTTACCCCCTGCCATACAAGATGAGAGGGATCAAAATTAAGTCCCAGGGTAGGACGGTGATCAAACACTTCAAACAGCTTCTGTGTGCTGTAATAATCAAATGCTATCTCCGTAGGATGCACTTCCAACGCAAACTTCACGCCACATCTGTCAAATTCGTCAAATATGGGAGTCCACAGCTCTTTTATCTTCGCAAAGCCGGCATCTACCATACTCTGGGGGGTCTGCGGGAAAGAATACCAATAATACCATATGGGAGAGCCCAAAAAACCGGTAACTACCTTTATGCCCAATTTATGTGCGGCCCTTGCTACCACCTTCATTTCCTCTATAGCCCATTCCCTTATGGCCTCTGGCTTGCCCGAAAGAGCCGCAGGGGCAAAATTATCCAGGCGTTCATCCCAGTTATCACCCACGCACTGTCCTACAAGATGTGCACCAAGTGCCCAGCACTGTAAGCCATATTTTGCCAGGGTAGCCTTAAAGCTTTCAGCATAGCCGTCATCATCCACGACCTTATGTACGTCCAGATGGGCATGACATGCTATCTCCAGCCCGTCATAACCGATCTCACTTGTAAGCTTACAAAGTTCCTCCAGGGACATATCGCCAAACTGTCCTGTTGTTATGGTGATGGGTCGTTTCATGAGTGCCTCCTTACTTTATCTCTACCGCTCTGCCGGTTCTTGCAGATTCCTCGTTGGCAAAAATCACCTTCATGGCATGCATTGCACTCTCGCCGCTGATGGCAGGAGGAGTATTGGTAACTATGCTGTCCACAAATGCATCTATGACACCAGTAGAAGTACGGCCACCGGTAGTCTGCTCCTTGTTAGACGTAAGCAAATCCAGCTCGTAGGGTATCACCTCTCCATCCTTCTTTTCCACTATGAGGGAATACCGAGGATCATCGTAGAGGCGCAGCACGCCACCCTCCATGAATATCTTAGTGGAATTATCCTCTGCACCATAATTGGTCCAGCTTACATGCATGGTACCCACTACGCCATCCTCCATTGTATAGATGGCATAAGCATTGTCATCCACGCTTATGGGAGTACCATCTGACATGGTCTTATGAAGCGTAGCCAGCACAGCGCTGGTCTTAACAATTCGCTTGCCAGTGAGGTAATGGATAAGGTCTGTTTTATGTACGCCAAGGTCTGCCATTACGCCAAAGAAAGCCACCTTTTTATCAAAAAACCATGAATCCTTCTTGCCAGTCCACCCTTCAGGGCCTGGATGAGCGAAGTGGGTAGCAAAGGTTATGACACGGCCCATCTCTCCGCTCTGGATTATGTCATGAGCCTTTACATGTGCCTTTGCGAGGCGCTGATTCTGGCCTATCATAAGGAACTTACCCGCTTCCTTTGCAGCCTGTACCATAGCTTCACAATCTTCAGGAGTAGTAGCCATAGGCTTTTCACACAGAACATGCTTGCCAGCCTTCAAAGCCTGTATGGCAGTCTGTGCATGATATGCGTTGGCAACGCATACACTCACCGCATCCACATCAGAAGCCAGCAGCTCCTCTATGGAGCCATATGCTTTTGCGCCATACTGCTTTGCCATTGCCTCGGCCTTTTCCGGCACTACATCGAAAAAGGCAGCCAGCTCACAATTCGGGTTTTCTGCATACTCAGGAGCATGCCTTACCTCAGTAATCTTTCCGCAGCCAATTATACCAACCTTCAGCATATCTTTATATCCTTTCTCGTATTTTAGAGTTTACTTTCGTACTTTAGTGTTTGCGGTTCTGGAAATTCTGCAGCAGTACAGCAACTATGATTATAGCACCGCTTATCGCACCATTGAGGAAGGTGGAAACATCTGCAGCAGTAAGTATGTTGCTTATCATCTTAAACATCAGCACACCAGCAAAGGTGCCAAGTATCTTGCCACGCCCGCCGCTCATTGCAGTGCCGCCGATGGCTACGGAAGCTATGGCCTCCATTTCGTACCCATTTGCCGCAGAGGCCGCTGCAACGGCGGTCATACGGGAACCATAGATAAACGCAGCTATGCCACAGAGCACACCGGTAATCATGAAAGTGAGGCACTTTACCAAATCAACATTAATACCTGACAGGCGTGCGGATACCTCATTGCTACCCACGGCATATACATGCTTACCCAGTTTAGTATTCTTCATGATATTATCGAAGATGATAACAGCGGCAATAAATATCAGCATCAGATAGGGAATCTTGAAGTTTTCGCCTATCTTTATGCCGCCCACGGCAAGCTGACGGAATGACTCATAATAATTGGTATCAACTGTGAAGGGGCCGCCAGACCCAAAATGATTGATAATGGAACGGCAGGCACTCTGCATTGCCATGGTAGCAATCATCGGAGGCATACCGCCCTTTGTTACCAGCAGGCCGTTTATGCTGCCCAGTATGAGACCTGCAACACAGCAGAACAGCAGCATTATCATCGCAGAACCAGTAGCATTGAGCACCAGAATTCCAAAGCCGCCTATAAATGCAACCTGAGAACCAACAGATATGTCTATCATACCTGCAGATATAATCATGCTCATACCCATGGCTATAAGGCCTATCATGGTACTCTGAACGAATATATTGGAAATATTCGTCCAAGTGAAAAAGTTTTTGTTAACGATAGCCGCTATTATTACCAGCAGTATAAACGAAAAGACGAAGCTGTATTCGGATACCAGTTTCTTGAATACATCCTTAAAGTTGATTTTGGTGTTAGTCATTCTTTTCCCCCTCCAAATTTGCGCCTGTGGAATAATACATCACGTTTTTCTCGGTAAGCTGTTCACGATTCAGCACAGCGTTTATATTTCCCTTATACAGCACCATGCAGCTATCTGCCACCTTGTATATCTCAGGGAACTCCTGACTGAACACTATTACGGATTTTCCCTGCTTTGCCAATCTTAGTATGAGATGGTAAATCTCAAACTTCGTGCCTACATCTATACCCTGAGTAGGATTGTCAAAAAGCAGAATATCCGCATTAGCTTCCAGCCACTTGCCAAGTATCACTTTCTGCTGATTGCCGCCTGAGAGCGAAGTTATGGGGTTTCTTGGGGTGCCAACCTTAATGGACAGGGCCTTCTTTTGTCTTTCAAACCGGTTGCTCACGTCCTTCTTTGTAATCATAAGGCTGTTAAAATCGGTATTCAGATAGGCCATATAAAGGTTGTCATAAATGGAGAGGTCATTATGTATGCCTCTCTCCTTACGCATACGAGGAACCAGCGCCACACGATTCTGCATGAACGCTTTAATGCCAGCACCTGGACGCATAACATTATCGCCCACCTTCAAGGTTCCCGTATAAGGTATTACGCCAAACAGGGCATCTGCCAGGGCATCGCGTCCGCTGCCCTGAAGGCCGGTTATGGCAAGTATTTCACCTTTGTGAAGCTCAAAGTTTATATCGTTGAAGCCTTCGCCGCTAATGTTCTTTGCGGACATGGCCACCTTGTCCTCCGCAACACAAACATGGTGAGAAAAGTCGTCATCTGCAAGCTGCCGGCCTATCATAAGCTCGGTTATGCCGTTTTCATCAATATCGGCAAAATTACCATTTGCCACGAGCTTGCCATCCCTGAGGACATAATACGAATTACATATCTCAAAAAGCTCCGGCATTTTGTGGGAGATGTAAATAAAGCTTACGCCTTCTTCATGCAGCTGGCGCATAATACGGAAAAGGCTCTCTATTTCCCTGGTTGAAAGGGCGGTAGACGGCTCATCCATGATTATAAGCTCGCTCTTGAACAGCAGCGCTTTGGCAATTTCTACGAGCTGCTTCTCTGCCGCAGGAAGTTTTTCAACATGCTCCATGGGGTCTATCTTTACCTCCATGCGCGCAAAAACCTCCTGACAACGTTCAATCATGCGCTTTTTATCCAGCATGCCATTTTTCTTGACGATTTCATCACCAAGAAACATGTTTTCAAACACACGCAGGTCGTTACAGAGGTTCAGCTCCTGGTGTATAAAGCGTATACCAAGCTGATTAGCCGCTCTGGCATTGGGTATGTTTACCTTTTTCCCGTCAATGAATATTTCGCCTGCGGTTGCTGAATATGTGCCTGCAAGCACATTCATCAGGGTAGACTTTCCTGCTCCGTTTTCACCAAGCAGGCCCACTATGTCGCCAGGTTCCACGGTAAAATCCACGTGATCTACAGCGCGCACAGGGCCAAAGTCCATTACTATGCCCTTCATTTCTACGAGCATATATCGTCTATTCTCCCTTCAAAAAAATTCCATTGCATATACATTAGCGCCAGCTTGTCTGGCGTTGTATTCGATATTAATCCAAGTCTATATAATTGTAGGTATACTAAAGGCCGTATGCCTTTGACATGTTTTAAGAAAAACAGGCCGGCCGGCAATGGCCGGCCTGTCCTTTGAAAGAAAAACTTCTTTAGAAGTTACCGATGGAGTAACGCTCTGCATAGGTGTCAGATGCACGATAGGAATCGAAATCGTAATCAGCACCGCCAGCATTGGAGACGGAGAAGGAGGGAATCAGGTACTGGCCATCGGTCAGAGGAGCACCGGTGAATTCCTCGCCATAGAGATGGGTTGCGCCAAGACGCATAGCCTCACGAATGAAGGAAGGAGCGAAGTAGAAAGTGGTGAACTGAACACCAGTCTGAGTGTTCTCAAACTTCTGCAGGGTAGCTTCACGACCGCCAACAGAAGTGATGACCTTGATGTTAATCTCGCCGGTATAAGCGTCAAGAGCATTCATCAGACCGTCAACGATTTCGTCATCGTGGGTCACAATCAGATCCAGAGCAGCTACTTCCTCAGCGGAGTGAGCATTGAGCCAGTCTTCCATCTGCTGCTGAGCAGTTTCGGTGGACCAGTTGGTTACAAAAGTCTCAGCAATCTGGTTGAACTTAGCATCGATAACAGCATCCATACCATCGGAACGCTGGCTGGTAACAGTGGAGCTATCGCCTACGAAGCGCAGATAGTCAACTGCCTCGTAGTCAGCATAGTAGGTGTTGAGCCATTCGCCCATCATGTTGCCTATGCCTACGTTGTCGCCCATGATTTCGCCTACAAGACCCTCAAAGTCATTGATCAGGCGGTCATAAACGATCAGCTCAATGCCAGCATCGATAATGGTCTGAGCGGCAGAACGGAGAGCTTCGCCCTCCATGGGCCACAGCATAACGAGATCTACGTCGCCGCCGGCGATGAAGTTCTCAATGGAAGTAATCTGGTCGGAAGCCTCGAGACCATCAGCTACAACAACTTCCAGGCCATCGTACTTCTCCATCAGGGCCTCAGCTTCCATCTTGCAGTGAGCAACGGACTCACCGGTAAAGCCGTGGTCACCAGAGGGGATAACGCAGGCGATCTTGTAAGATGCGGCTGCTTCCTCAGCGGGAGTTTCCTCTACAGGGGTCTCCTCAACGGGAGCTTCCTCAGCAGCGGGAGCGGCGCAAGCTACCAGAGACAGTGCCATTACGAGCACAAGCAGCATTGCAAAGAACTTCTTCATTACAACTTTCCTCCTTGGAAAATATTATATTTGATAATCGGCCGCTAAGCCGCATTATCCACTGTATTACTCGAAAGTGATAACACCCTTGAGATAGCCATCACTCTTTTTGATGGACTTGATGAATATGTCATTCATTGCGTCCATATCTCCAAATTGAGCCGTATGTGTTACGAGGCGCTTTGTGTCATATAGCCCGCGCGCTATAAGTGCGCCGGTAGGTACAGTTAAATCCCTGAAGCGCGGATTGGTCTTGGGTGCCACGTTCATTACGGTAAGCCCGGTAGTATGCCAGCGATTGCCATCTATCCTGCGCTCGCCCCTGTGCCATGCGCCAAATACCAGCTTGCCTCCCACGCCTGCAGTGAGCCGATTTGCAAGGGCAAAAGTAGATTCTGCCGCTGCAAATTCTATTACTACATTTGCTCCGCCCGCTTCTTCAATTCCCTTTATGCGCGCCTGTCCTTCAGGGGAATTTATATTGTAGCAATCGTGCGGGAAATACTCCCTGGCAATATCGAGATTATGGTCATTTATGTCGAGTATAGTCATCTGCCCATAGGCAGTGCCTCTGAGGCCCTGCACTGTCAACAGCCCCATATATCCTGCGCCTATCATTACCACACTGTCGCCAGGCTGTATATCCGCCTTTTGAAGGATATTTACTACGCATACAGTAGGCTCACCCACCCATTTTACGAAATCTTCTTCGCCTTCGGGTATCTTGGCCACACAATCATACTGCACATTGAAATCGGCTGCCATCATTTCATCGCCGCCTGTGCCGACGAATATTTTATCGCCTATTGAAAAGCCTTTCACGCCTTCTCCCATAGCAGTGACCACACCCACGCCTTCATGGCCCAGCCTGTAGGGCAAAGGACCCGGTGCACTCATACCACGATACAGATATGAGTCCCAGGCGCAGATGCCTACTGCTTTGGTATGTATCTGAAGTTCATCATATCGAGGAGCTGGAAGCTCCACTTCACGAATCTCTATTTTTTCCGGTTCTGTTACCCAAAGCGCTCTGGTTTTCATTTTAATCCTCCTATATATTGCAGGTATCCAGCTTTCGTACCACTCCGTCTACTGTAGCCGTACCAGTGACGCCTATCTGCTTGATTACGATGCTGGAGCAGGCATTACCCACTACAGCAGCCTCTGCCAGCGGTATCCCCTTGGTAAGAGAAAACATCACACCGGCATTATAGGCATCGCCTGCACCGCATATATCTACCTGTCCCTCCACCTTGAAGGCTGGCGCATAATGCGATGCACCATCAAAGGTTACGCACCCCTGCTCTCCAAGAGTAACTATTACCGGTTTGCGGTTCTGGTCATATAGCCGTGCTGCCAGCTCTGCTGCACCATCCACATCCACTCTGTCTGGATTTTCTCCAAAGATTGCAGCTATCTCTCGATGATTGCATTTCACCATCACGTTACTGAACAAGTCTATATGGCCTCTTGAATCTGCATACCACAGGCCACTGTCAGCCATTTCACCTATCGCCCTGCGAACACGCCCTGTAACCGCCGCCATATCCGATTCCACATACTGATCGCAGATTATAACTGCATCACTGTCCCGAGCTGCAAGCCTAAGGTTTTCTATCAGTGCATCCTCAACATCAGCCGGTGTGGCTGTAAAATTACGCATATCAATGCGGTTCAATTCTATTTCACAATCTTGATGGCCACGCATGGGCTTTATGTATGTGCATGTCTGCCGCTTATCAGTATGCACCATCCTGCTTACATCGGCCCCTATATCCCTGAGACACGCTTCCAGCTCATGGCCCTCGCCATCTTTGCCTATGATGCCTATGCACGTTACATCTGCTCCAAGTGCCCTGAGATTATTGGTTATGGTACCAGCAGCACCTGGATAGCATTTTGTATGAGTTACCTGATAGGCTGTAAGCCCCGTTTCGACAGACGGCTCATCCAGTGCAGGATCTATATAGAGATACTTGTCCAGGCAATAATCGCCAAATACGGTTATATGTGGCACCTTATCGCTGCACAACATTTTTTTCAATGCACCGATATTCATTACCTATCCTCCAGCATTGCCAGCTTTGCAAGGCTGGGCAGGGTCTTGTGGTGCTGCCCCTGGACGTAGTAGCTCTTTCCCCCGTCTGCCACGGTACGCGCAAGTATTGTCTTCCACGGGCGGAAATAGTAGCGAGGGTCAGTCTTCGGTGGAGTTACATCATAACCCTCGTCGGGCAGATCTTGCATATCAAATACAGCAGTAGTAAAGTGAGCAATGCACTCGCCCTTCTGATGCGCCACATTGCGTGCCATTGCAAGGGCCTTCAGATATACCTCCGGGCCTGCCACAGCCGAACCAAAATTCAGAAACAGCCCATTTTCAAGGTTTTTAACGGTGTAGGCATATATCAGAAAATCTCTGTAGGAAGCTTCACCAAGCACTGCCCCACTGGTATTTGGGTGCTCATGCAGAATATCATTACCTACGCCAATATGTACCGTACATGGAACGTGCATATGGTATCCCTGGGCAAGCACACTATGCTCCCTGTATGGGAGATTCTGCTCCCATATATACCTACCTATAGCCTCTCCTGCGCCAAGACCATCCTCGACACCTTCCCTGAGGATATCGTTTATATATCCAGTCTCCTTCCAAAGCCCAAACTGCCCTTCACTCACATACCTGGCCACGGATTCACATGTATGCCCTATGAGTGAAAACTCAAAATCGTGTATGCTGCCTGCGCCATTAGTTGCGAAGTGGTTAACAAGGCCTCTACGCATCAGCTCTATCATATAATCTGCACAACCGGTACGTATCACATGGGCACCGTACATGAGCAGGGAAGCAGCTTCAGCCTTCTTTGCGGCAACCATTGCATTTGCCAGCGCTCTGAGCTTTGGATTATCCATTTCCGGGGGCGTACCATCCACAGGAATGAGAACTTTTTTTAAATCCACATCATGTATCCGCTCATCAAGGGACTTTATCAGCAGTTCCTCCCTGTTAAACATGGGAAACATACCCTTTTACCTCCCGAAAATATAATCCATCAGACGCCCGGTATTTGAAAAATCCGGTATAACACAATCCGCTCCTGCGGATATAAGCCTGTTACGTTTCCAGTAATTCACGGAATGATTCCGCTCCGCCTCACTGGTGGCCACGGCAACAGCATACCCGCCCGCCTGCTTTGCAAGCTCTATTTCAACATACCCATCTCCAAAGCCCACAAGGCCGGCTCCACTGAGATGTTTTTCCTCTATAAGCTGCCTGAGCACCACTTCCTTCGCACACACAGTGGAGTTTAGGTCAGTGGCACCATGAATGCTTTCAAATAAATCATGCACACCAAGCAACTTAGCTTCATTTATGACATCAGCCTCGTCTGTGCCGCTGGTAAGATAGCATCTTACGCCACGCTCTTTCAGGGCCTTTAATGTATCTACTACCCCCGGTACAAGATACGGCTCCGGATTGGCGCCATTTTCCAGCGCCTCATGGCGCTCATTTATGCGTTCTCCAAGGCGCCTGAGATACTCTGCCTTGTATTCGAGAGGATTCTTTGCTGTGCCGCCAAGCTTTTCCACTTCTTCCGCAAGCCGCATACACTGGAAAATAGTCTGTTTTCCAGTAAGCATGTCCACGAAATCCATTACAAGCTTTCTGGTTTCTTCCTCTGTATTATGCTTTGGGCATGCCATCAGTTCCTCGGTAAAATATCCGTACATTATTGGCTGCCAGCCCTCCCTGAGAAGGCTCACAGTGCCATCAAAGTCAAATATGGCAAACTCTGGATGCGCCGAAGGATAGTGTATCGTTTCAATATCCCATACATACCTGAGCCTGTCCCTGAGATGACATACCAGTGCATGCACATAAAACATATGAAGGTCTTCAAGCTGTTCCATGCTGTAGGTAGGCGCAAGAAGGCATATATCGCACAGAGGCTTCATGCTGCCTCCGTCCCGGCCTCCCATGCCTATTACTTTCATGCCCTTTTCACGTGCCACGGCACAGGCCCTTACTATATTGGCAGAATTGCCGCTGCCGCTGAATACTATGAGCAAATCTCCCGGCCTCGCAAGGGTACGCAGCACTATCTCATACACTTCCGCATAGCTGAAGTCATTGGCAAGGCAGGTCACTACAGCATTTGGATCATTAAGACAAATAGCCCTAAATCCCTCTCTGCCATCCACGCGGCATCCCTTCATCAGGTCGTTTATCATGTGGCTGGCGGTGGCAGCACTTCCTCCATTACCCGCTGTAAAGATGGTATTACCAGTCTCTTTGGTGGCAAGTATCGCTTTCGCTATATCCCTAAGGGCTGCGAAATCTGTCCTGCCCAGGGCTTCACATACTTCATTTGCATATATTTCAGGCTCGGGAGAGCCATTGCAATTGCAGCTCATTTTTTCCTCCCATACGTTACATTGCATTTTCTTCCGATTTAAATATCTCCATGGTGGATACATCGCCCTGATGCTCTATCATCAGCGGCGCAGCACCCCTTATTCTTGCATCCAGTGAAAAGGTCGCAGGGCACACCCGAACATTTTTGTGAAGGAACTTTCGCTGATTTATCTCTGCCTCAATTGGCCAACTCGACATATTCAGCAGCTCCGTGCCCCTATCGCCTATATAGATGCAGTCTACATCTACCACATTTATCAGGTTTACCAGGCCACTCGTCAGGTATCTCCCCATACGGGACATAGCTGCCATAGCTATATCATCGCCACTGCGAGCATACTCGATTAGCTCGTCCCAGCTCACCTTATGAATGCCCCTGTAAGCGGAATACCACTCGCAGGCGGCCTGAGTAGATGCATACCGTTCAAGACAACCAAAATTGCCGCATTTACATGGCAGGCCGCCATTTTCAATGGTCATATGGCCTATTTCTCCTGTAAAGCTATGCTTGGTACTGAATAGCGCTCCGCCTACCACCAGCCCTGTACCTACGCCCTCATCCACCTGAACGTATATAAAATTCTCAGGTGGATTTTCCCCGTAATACAGCTCCGCAAGGGCTGATACATTGGAATCATTTTCTGCAAATACCGGCAGGCCGTATTTTTTGCCCAGCCGCTCATTAAGGTCAGTTACCCTTCCCACCCGTGGGAGGAAGAATTCTAACTCGAGGATATTGTTCTGGGTATCCACGCAACCTAAGCTGGATACCGCTATCCCGGCAAAGCGCCCGCCGCCACCGATGATATGGTCTATCCCGGTGTATATCTTCTGGTAGAAGCTGTCAGTTGTTTCATTCGGATTCAGCTGGCATTCCC
The DNA here is from genome assembly GCA_964392455.1 of uncultured Clostridium sp. GTDB lineage: Bacteria > Bacillota > Clostridia > Christensenellales > CAG-138 > SFEL01. The sequence goes on from CAYMPG010000003.1 coordinate 57,726, forward strand.
AAAGCTCGCTGTAGCTGCCATCCAATGCCACCGGCGCCACGTACAGGCCATGGTGGGTTATCATTATTCCTATGGTAACAGCCGCATCCGGCACAACCTCGATAAGCTCTGTCTTTCTCCCTACGCCATTACCCTCGTAGCCACACTGGCGCATTATGCCAGCCTCTATAAACTCTCCTACGAGGTTTGTCACCGTCATTTTACTCAGGCCGGTACGTCGATGCAGCTCCAGCCTGGAAATAGTGCCATTAATACATACCTGTCTGAATATGCTGGCCTTGTTTTGTGCTTTTGAATACTGACTGTTCATATCACATCATCCGCAATAATGTGGCTTACACATCAAAAAAGAAATTTTTGTCCGCCGTCTATACTTTTTAAAAATGTTTTATTAATATGTTTATAATACTTCTTTGTCGTATTATTTGTCAATAGCTATGAACATAATCAAACCATATGCTCCGCCACTCCTGTAAACCCATAAAAACTGAAATCATATCCTTTCATCCTGCGGCAAATTGCGCTTGTACACCTTTTTTCTTTAAACCATATCCACTCAAATGCCATAACTTCAGCCTATATCAAAAGCATCATTACCGCTGAAATGCATTTTTCTGCATTCTTCTGCCCATATCCATATAAAAAAGCCTCGATAGAGGTTTCCTCCATCGAAGCTGTTCGGTTTTCAGCCATTTTGCCTGTTTACCTGTCGATATAAATAATTATCAGTCATCCGTCACAATAAAACCTTCTTACGGTAAAAAATGATGTTTCGCAGCAATGACGCAATCCTGTGGAATATGATTATACACCACGTCTATTATGTATTTTTATCCCCTGAGCGCGTCTCCGTTCTACTATAGTGCGGAATTTTTTCACGGTTCTGTATTCAGGAATTACGGTATTGTAATCCCTGTTTGCACAGAATCGGCCCTGGCTTCCTTTTTTACCGCATTTTCGCCCCCACACATAAAAGCCCCCGTATTTCTCCGATACCTATGGGGCGGAAAAATACGGGGGACATATGCTGCCGGATATCAGATATTGTACCAGCGTATCTCGTTGGCATCCATGTGGATATCAAAGCTGCCGGTATCGGTGTATACGGTGGTATCCTGGGACTCGTAGGTATTGTTGACTACGCAATACTTTCCGTTTTTAACGAAAGCGTGTACTTCCACATTGTAGTTGGTGGAATACCACTTATTGAGCTCATCCTCCCCATGGGCAGACCACAGTATGGCACGATACAGCACACGGCTGTTTTCAAAGGAATAGGGCAGGCCGGAGATATACACGCTGCGGCCGTTGCCGTAGGCATTTGCAGCAAGCTGCACTTCTTTGTCAATCTGCACAAGCACATCTGTGCCCTCAAGAGCATAAATGCTCTTTTTGCCTTCTCCGAAATCCACCTGGTCGGCCACATCGGCAAGTATAAAGTGAGCACGGTTCTGCTCCCAGTTGTACTTATCGTAGTTAAGGGTAAAGCCCGTTTCCCTTTCCACGCCCAGCAGGGATGCAAGCTGCAAGTACCTGCCCTGATACTGGTGGCCTGAGGGCTCGCCCACGCCGATAAAGCCGCCGCCATTGTAAACGAACCTGCGGATGGCAGAGGAAATTGCAGGGTCTTCCCACTCTGCGCCGCCCGTATGTGCGGTATCGCCATCGCCCACGTTGATTATAACATCCACAGAATCCAGCACGGCGGGATCATTGCGGATATCGTCAAAGGAAATAAACCTTACATCAAAGGGCGCACCGGACAGGGCCTCTATTACGCCTGCATAAGAGTAATTCTGCTTCTGATACAGGGCATGGTGTACCATATGGCAACCCCATGCACGCATCCTGCCCCAGCTATTCAGCACGGCAACAGTCTTTACACAATAGGGCGTGGTGCCCTTGATGTTTTCATACAGCTCACGGAACTCATTGCAGACGGACTCTATATAGTCTATAAACTCCGGAAACTGCAATGCGAGCTTCAGATAGCCACCATAGCCTATTCTGTCTATGGGCTTTCTCAGTATGGCTCGCCTGGCTGTGACCCAGTTTTCCTTGGCCTCCTTTACAGGATCCCCTCCCTCATGGAAGGTATCCGGGAAAAAGTAAGGCAGAAACCGGCCTTCGGTGTACTTTACACCCGGAATATCGGATATGAGCCGCAGTGTGGAGCCATTGCCCACGGAGCCTACCACTGCATCTATGCCTATGGACTTCCATTCATCCATGAAGGGCTCTGTGCCTATCCAGTGGTCTCCCAGGAACATCATAGCTTCCTTGCCCAGCTCGTGGGTAATGTCCACCATTTCCTTTGCAAGCTTTGCCACCTCACGGCGCTGGAAAGCCTGGAAATCCTTGAATTCCTTGCTGGGCACACGATACTGGTTATTGTGATAGCCCTGATCCACAATGAACTCCGGACGGAACTTATAGCCCACTTCCTTTTCAAACTGCTCCAGTATGTAGGGAGAAACAGAAGCTGAGTAGCCATACCAGTCCACAAATTTTTCCCGCTTCAGTTCGTCAAATACCAGGGTAAACTGATGGAAAAAGGTAGTATAGCGGATAACGTTTACATAGGGATGCTCAGCGATGAATTTGCGGAGCCGCTCCATGGTAAACTTGTGGGTCTTTGGCTGCCTTACATCAAAGGTTATCTGGTGCTCAAAGTTCTTCCAGCCGTTTGTAACGGCATTGTACATATGCACCGGATCCCATATGATATAGGTCAAAAAGGCAACAGTGTACTCATGGAATGGCACGGGCTGAGCTATTACAACGCAGCCGCTTTCCTCGTCATAGCTCCATCCGTCGGCCTCAAGGGGCTGCCCGGTGGTTCTGTCCATAACCTCCCACCAGCGCTTGATATCATCCCTGGTATTCACCTGCATAAGCTCAGGGGAGATGCCCTTCATAAGCGGTATATGGAGGGGAGCATCCTTCGCAGTATGGAAGCCTGTCATGATATAGCACTGCTGCACCTCGTCAGGGTTGGCCTTTGCCCAGGCGTTGTCCTTGCGGGTGGTGTAGTAGGTGGAGTATATTTTGGCGTTTTGATCCCTGAGCTCTGCGGGGAAATCCGTGCCATCGCAATCCCTTATGGCATCGGCGCCCCAACGCTTCATTATTTCCAGAGTTTCAGGCACCACATCCAGGTCTGTAGGTATGGTAACACGGCCTGTGTTGCGTATATCCTTCATAGCATGGTTCTCCTTGAGAAGATGTTTACGGTTATTTTTTATATGCGGCATTGTATACCAGCAGCGCAGTCAGCAGGAACACCATGCCTATCAGCATTATGCCCAGCCCAAGGAGCTTGCCGGTCATTTTCCAGCCAACAAAGGTAAGCACTATGCCTATGATAAAAAACAGGGTGATAAGTATGGTGCGGAGCTTTTCGTGATTTTTCCAGTTCATGATATCACCTTATCCTTTCAGGCCGCCCACAGTCATGCCCTTGGTAAGGTTTTTCTGTACGCAGCAGTAAAGTATCAGCGTGGGCAGCATGACCAGCACAAGGCCCGCATACATGGGGCCGTAGTTTGCCGCAGACTGCTGGGCCTGCATAAGGTTCAGCAGGCCTACCGGCAAAGTCTTTGCCCCGTTTGCCGAGGTCATAAGGGTCATGGAGATAATGTACTCATTCCAGAAGGACAGGAAGTTAAACAGTATCACCGTGATTATGGAGGGCTTTGCCATGGGGAATATTACCTGCACCATTGTGCGGAAATACCCTGCGCCGTCAATATACGCAGCCTCCTCATAATCATGAGGCAGGGTGGCAAAATAGCTGGACAGCAGGTATATGGTAAAGGGCAGCGCCGTGGAGGCATATACCACCGCCAGCACCACAAGGTTATTGAGCAGGAAGCCCTCGCCTATTACGCTCTTGAGCCATACATCTCCATCCCGCAGCATCAGGAATATGGGCACCACAATGTAGTTTACATTGATGAACAGGCCCGCCATAAAGGCAGTATTCAAAAACTTTTTGCCAAAGAACTTGAAGCGGGAAAGACAGTATGCAGCAGGCAGCGCCACCACCAGCAGCAGGGCGAGGCCCAGCGCAGTGACCATGACGGAATTGAGCATATAGTCGCCCATTTTTGCCGTTTCCCAGGCCTCCACGAAATTCTGGAAATAAAAGCCCTTGGGAAGATTCCACGGATTTGTATAAAACTCGGGATTTTCCTTGATAGAAGCCATGAATACCCATGCCACGGGCACTATTATGAGCAAAGCCAACAGCCCCAGCACAAGGTAAATAAATGTCTTATAAAGCCGTTCTCCGGAGGATGCTTTTTTATTCTGCTTCATGTTTCTTCCTCCTTAGAATTCCAGAGTTTCCCGCTCGGTGACCTTATTTACCAGCGCAGACAGCGCAAAGGACAGCAGGAATATTACCACGCCTATGGCCATGCAGTAGCCATAGAGGCCATTGTTCTTCTGGCTGTACATATAGCCAAGCACCACCTCGGAGGCGCCGTTCGGGCCGCCGCCTGTCATGGCCTTTACAAAAAGGAACGCCATGTTTATGGTGGAGATTATGAAGAAGGTAAGGGTGGTGCGGATGTTTGTCCAAATTAGGGGTATGGTTATCTTGAAGAACTGGGTCAGTCTGCCAGCCCCATCCAGTGATGAGCTTTCATACAATGAGCCCGGGACGGCGGACATTGACGCCATGTACATTACCATATAGTAGCCTATGGCCTGCCATACCATGGCGATGATTATGCTCACCATTACCAGCTTTTCGCCCTTCCACAGTATGGCCTGCTCAAGGTTTGCAAAGGCTTCGATTATGGAATTGAGCATACCGTTCTCAGTCTGGTAAACGGCAGAAAATATACCGGAAATTACAACAACGGACAAAATATTGGGTATATAGAATACTACCCGGAAGAAATTCTGCCCCTTGATTTTTTCTCTTGTTAAAATGCCTGCGAATATCAGTGCCAGTGACATGGTAATCACCGTGACCACCACTATAAGCAGCAGAGTGTTTTGCATTGAACGAATGAAGGCCGTATCTGTCAGCAGCATTTTAAAGTTGCTCAGGCCAACAAAGTTCTCCTTTGCGGAGAAGGCGCTCCTCTCGTAAAGAGACATGCGGAATACATTGACGGTAGGCAGTATCATAAAGATAGTGAAAAGAATCACTGCCGGTGCAATGCAGGTTATCAGGAATGCGATGCGGCGCTTATTGCTCCTCATTTTTGTAAGCGCTCCTTTCTTTTGTGGGGTAAAGCGCATTGGGAAAAAATAGTGAAAAAGGATGGCAGCGGCGGCTGCCGCTGCCATCTTATATGTTTTGCTAAGAACTAAGCCCTAATGGAATTAGCCCAGCAGGTTGGCGCGCATCTGCTCATTGGCAGCTTCGATGTTTGCCTGATACTCCTCGATGGTCAGAGTGCCTGCTACCAGGGAGTTGATGGGATCATAGTATACGGTGGTGGAATCTACACCGGGAATGGCTTCGAATGCAGCCCAGCCGCCCATAGCAGCCTTAGCACCGTTGTCATAGATGGAGTAGAACAGAACGTTGTCGCCCTCCAGCATATCGGCAATGCCCAGCACAGGCTGAATAGCGCCGCCAGCGGTAAACAGCTCGCAAGCCTTATCGGAGTACAGGTATGCAATGAACTGCTTAGCAGCGTCAACATTGGCAGCACCTGCGGGGATCCAAGCCTGCTCGAACCAGCAGAAAGCATACTGGTCATCACCCTCGGAAACGGCGGGGATGGCGGTCATGCCCCACTCAAAATCATTGGTCAGAGTGGCTTCGGCATCAGCCATTTCGCCTACGATCCAGGTACCGTTGGGCATGAACAGGGCGTCATTGGTCATAACCATGAGCTGGTTCTTGGTGAAGTCCTGATTGTTAGCCTGAGCGGGAGTGGTGGGGTTGGTGTAATCAGCCAGCTTGTCCAGAATCTGCATGAAGGTCTGACCAGCCTCGGTCTGCCAGATGCCTTCCTCGTAGCGGCAGGCAGCATCAAAGAACTCGGGGCCGCCAGCAGCATACATCAGAGCGTACATGAAAGCGTCAAAGTAGCCGGCGGTGGGGTAAGTGAACAGAGCGATACCCTCGGCAGCAGCCTTGTCGCCCAGCTCCCACATCTGATCCCAGGTGGTGGGAACTTCCCAGCCTTTTTCCTCAAACAGCTTGGCGTTGTAGAACAGGCCGCAGGGAGAATAGAACATGGGAGCAAGATAGGTCTTGCCATCGGCATAGGGGTTGGTCAGGGAAGTGTCGGTGAAACCGGCAGCGATCTTGTCGCTTACCAGAACTTCCTCGCCAGGAACGGTCATGGAGAGAACGTCGGTAATATCGGTGAGAGCCTGGTCCTTGATGAACTGCTCAGTCAGGCCAGCGGGACGGCCGGTAGCCAGATGGATAACATCGGGATACTCGCCACCCTGCATGGAAGCAGAGATAACATCCTCAAGGTTCTTATCGGTGATAAGGTCTACCTTGATGCCGGTGGTCTCGGTGAAAGCAGCGCATACGTTCTGCCATACCTCGGAGCCGTAAGCGGTCTCGATGGCGGCGACCTGAATGGTCACATCCTCGGCAACCTCAGCAGCGGGAGTCTCCTCGGCGGGAGCTTCTACAGCAGGCTCCTCAGCAGCGGTGCAGGCTACCATGGACAGAGCCATAGCCAGAACCAGCAGCATTGCAATAAGCTTCTTCATTCGTATTTCCTCCTGATTAATTTGCATTTTAGGGGTGCTTCCCCTTCTATATCCTTAAGTATACCTTGCACAAAATTTTTCTCAACGTGTTTATTGTGATTAATTTTAGATATATTGCTATACATTTATTGTGTATCGACTCCGGACTTTTGCATGATATTCATTTAAATCCCTCCTATGCACACTAAAATCTGTTGTCAAGGCCACTGCGGTGCAATATAATGGGCATAAGAACAATATGTATAAAATTGTCCCGGGAGCCTTAACATGAGCAATCAGCGCTATGCTCTGGATATTTCCAAAGAAAACGACATACGTTCAAATACCAGGCTGCTGAATGTTGGCAGCGCAAAGTATACTGGCGACTGGCATTCTGTTCCCCATGCCCATAACTATTCGGAGCTGTTTTACATAGTTGGCGGAGACGGCCAGTTTCGCATTGAGGACCGGCTATATCCCGTTACTGCCAATCAGCTCGTAATAGTCAACCCAAATGTCATCCATACTGAGGTGAGCCTTGAGGCCCGGCCCATGGAATACATAGTGCTGGGAATAGACGGGCTGGAGCTTTCCGTAAGCGAAAACGCCGACCGCCGCTTCTGCATACTGGACTGCCGCAGCAGCGGCGATATACTGACCTGCCTCAAAAATATCCTCAGGGAAATGAAAGCCGCACAGCCGGGCTACAAATCCATCTGCCAGGCGTACATGGAAATACTCATAATCCGCCTTATCCGCAGCACCGGCACCTCTGTTTCCACCTCCCACGATACGCCGCAGGCCAGCCGTCAGTGCGCCACGGTTCGCCATTATATCGATACCCATTACAAGGAGCAGCTTGACCTTGACCAGCTTGCCGGGGCAGCCCATGTAAACAAATACTATCTTGCCCACGCCTTCAAGCGGGAATACGGCATAAGCCCCATCAATTACCTCATACAGCGGCGCATAGAGGAAAGCCGCTATCTGCTCCGGGAGACAGACCTTTCCCTTTCCCAGATAGCCCAGATGCTGGGGTTTTCCTCTGCCAGCTACTTTTCCCAGACCTTCCGCCGCACTGACGGCGTATCCCCCATGGAATACAGAAAAAATGCTCAGAAGCAGATACAGCCGTAGGCAATGAGTCTGCATATTTGCATGATTTAAGGAGGCATGACCTTGCTCACCATATCCATTCCCGGCAGGGACGAGCTGAATATAAGCAGCCTTATACTTGATTACAACGGCACCATCGCCGAGGATGGCAGGCTTATTCCCGGCGTAGGCCAGAGGCTGGAGCAATTAAGCTGCGGCCTTAGCATATATGTTATCACCGCCGATACCCACGGCACCGCCGCAAGGTGCTGCGAAGGGCTCCCCCTGCAGGTGCTCACCTTCCCCACCGCCAACGTGGGTGCCATCAAGGCAGAGGAGGCATATAAGCTCACCGGCGGCGTCGCCTGCATTGGCAATGGGTATAACGATATTCAAATGTCAGACGCATGCTGCCTGTCCATATGCGTAATAGGCAAAGAGGGCTGCTGCGGGGCGCTGCTGTCACATTCCGATGTGGTAGTGACCTCCATACTTGACGCTCTGGACCTTCTTCTTAAGCCAAACAGGCTCCGTGCCACCCTCCGCACCTGAGCTGTATATCCAATACCCGCATTTTTTTACTAAAGCCCTTCCTTACGCTTGAATAAATATATAATCAGTGTTATCATTTTAACATACATATCCTCGGACGATAAAAGCTCACAGAGCCCAAAGAATACATTTCACAGTTTCCTGTGTCCTTCTGTCAGCCGATGGCATATAAGACAAAACGCAAAGGAGGAGCAAAATGGACAACAAATACGATGTCATAGTAGTAGGCGCAGGCAATGGCGGCCTCAGTGCGGCGGCCTACCTGGCCAAGGCAGGCAAGAAGGTGCTGGTGCTGGAAAAGCACAATCTCCCCGGCGGCTGCGCCACCAGCTTCCGCAGGGGTGCGTATGAATTTGAGGCTACGCTCCACGAAATGTGCCAGATGGGCAGCGGTGCTGATGGCGAACCGAGAGGCGCCGTTCGTGAACTGCTGGATGGCTATGGCCTGGATGTGGACTGGGTGCCCATCAATGAGGCATTCTGCGCCGTGGCCACCGACCCGGAAAAGGGCTTCAATGTGGAGATGCCCGTGGGCGTGGAGGCCTTCCTGGATGAAATGGAACGGCAGGTTCCCGGCAGCCGTGAGCCCATGCGAAACGTTATGGAAATGGCCCGCATGCTGGAAGACGGCGTAAACTGGCTGGGCGCAAGGCATAATCACCCCTCCCCTCTGGAAAAGGTGGTCATGCTCGCCAAGTGGCACGATTTGATGAAGCTGGTACCGCAGGATGCGGAAACGGTGCTGGATCTTGTGGGCGTGCCCGAAAAGGCCAAGAACATTTTCGAGTCCTACTGGACATATATCTCCGCAGACTCCTCCAAGATGTCCTTCGCAGTATACGCCTATATGACCTATGTATACCTCACTCACCGGCCCTGGATTGCCCGCAACCGCAGCCATGAAATCTCCATGGCCTACGATCAGCGCATCCGTGAGCTGGGCGGCGACATCTGGTACAATACCGAAGTCAAAAAAATCGACGTTAAGAACGGCGCCGTCCACGGCGTGGAGCTGGCCGATGGCAGCTATATTCCCTGCGAGCGTGTAATTTCAAACCTGATGCCTCACGTGGTCTTCGACCGGATGGTAGAGCCTGCAGAGGTGCCGGAATACGACCGCAAGGCCATGAACGCCCGCAAGCTGGCTCAGGCCTGCGTTACGGTGTATCTGGGCCTTGATGCCAGCGCAGAGGAAATCGGCCTGAAGGGCTACGATACCTTCATGCGTGAGGATCCCAACAACCGGAATCAATACGCCTCCTCCGACTCCATCGATACCCATAAGGACATCACCGTCACTGTGCTCACCAACGCCATACCCGATGCAGCAGGCGAGGGCCGTGCGTTCATACAGTTCAGCAAGTTCTATACAGAGGATCCCTTCCGGGATGTGACAGAGGAGAACTATTTCAAAATCAAAGACCGCATCGCCCGTGAGTGCGTTGAGCGCTACGAGGCTGTCACCGGCTGCGACCTCCAGAGCCACATCGAGGAGATCGTGGTGGCCTCCCCCGTCACCTGGGCACGGTATCTTGGCACGCCCAAGGGCGACGTATATGGCTACGAGCCACACACCTGGGATGGTATGTTCCCCCGTGTGCAGGCCGGCACCGCAAACCTGGGTTACACCATCAAGGGCCTCCGCTTTGTGGGAGGTCACGGCACCCAGATGGACGGCTACAGTCAGGCCTACATGTCCGGCGCAGAGCAGGCGCGCTACACGCTGCTCGATATGAAGGAGGGCAGATGAGATGAAATACAATTATGACAAAAAGCTCCTCAGCAGTCTTGGCGTCGGCCCCTTCCTGGGTCAGGTGAAGCTGCGCGAAAAAATGATCGCCCAGGCGGACGACGCGCCTCCCGTCTCCATCTACAACGCCAACATCCTGGCGAAGAAGCTGCACCCCAACGTGCAGTACGCCGTGGTCGCCGCCGTGACGGAGCACGCGGATGCCAGAAGCTACACCCTCGTTCCCGACACTGAGAGCGGCACGGAGCAGCTGGCCTATTTCCGGGCGGGCCAGTATGTGAGCGTGGCGCTGGACATCGGCGAGGCGCGGCTCAACAAGCCCTATACCATCCGCTCCTGCCCCAAGGACGCGCTGAACGGCTCCTACACCCTGACCATCAAGCGCAGCGCCGCCGGCTTTGCCTCGGACTACATCCTGAACAACTGGCAGGCGGGCACGAAGGTGCGCCTCTCCGCCCCTCTCGGTGAGTTCTATCATCAGGAGCTGCGGGATGCGAAGCAGGTCGTGGCTCTCGCCGGCGGCAGCGGTATCACCCCCTTCTATTCCATGGCCGCCGCCATTGCCGACGGCACGGAGGATTTCTCCCTCACCATTCTCTACGGCAGCCGTACCCGCGACGCCATCCTGCTCGGCAGGGAGCTGGATGAGCTCGCAGCGAAGAGCGGCGGAAAGGTCAAGGTCGTCCACGTGCTCTCCCACGAGGAGGCCGAGGGCTGCGAGAAGGGCTTCCTCACCGCAGAGCTGGTCAAAAAGTACGCCCCCGAGGGCGATTACAGCGTCTATGTCTGCGGCCCCAAGGCCATGTATGGCTTTATGGCGCAGGAGCTGCCGAAGCTGGGGCTGAAGGCCCGCCGCATCCGCATGGAGGTCCCCGGCGAGTACGGGGATCCCAGCGGCGATGCCGCCTATCCCGCAGAGGCCGCCGGCAAGGTCTTCACCGTGACGGTCACCGTCCGCGGCGAGACCCAGACCGTTTCCTGCCGCGCCGATCAGACGCTGCTGGACGCCATGGAGCGCGCCGGCATCCGCGCACCCTCCCACTGCCGCAGCGGCGAGTGCGGCTGGTGCCATTCCCGGCTCATCAGCGGCGAGGTCTACATCCCCGAGGATGCGGATGGCCGCCGTCTTGCCGACAAGAAGTTCGGCTGGATCCATCCCTGCTGCACCTATCCCCTCAGCGACGTGGCGCTGGATGTTCCAACGGTGCTAGAATAAGCTGACGGGCAAATCCTTCCCAATAATATGCGCCTGAAATCGGCAGCATAAGCAACATAAACGGCCCTGCATACCGCCATGGTATGCAGGGCCGTTTTCATTGGGCGCTTTTGCCTGAAATACAGCAAAACCGAAATGAACTGATTTCATTCCGGTTTTGGTTTTGCCATATGAATTTTTGCGTCTTATTCCGGCAGCACGTCCAGCCCCTCATTGAAGCTCAGAACAAACTCCTTATCCGTAAGGGACATATCCGTATCGATGGTGGCAAATATGGTATTATCTCCGGGCTGCAGCCTGAGCACATACTGGCCGTCACGGGTATGAACATGGCTGGCCGCTATCTGGCTGTCATCCTCATCGAAAAAAGTAATATCCACCGCACACACAAGGGTATCAGGATATTCATTTACAGCAATTGCATCCACAAAGGTATCCTCATGCTGCTCGTATACCTGTATATTGCGGAAGGTGATATACTGCTCAAAATGATTTGCCGTGGATATAAGCTGACCCAGCTCATCGTAGGCGCTGCTTAAATCCGCCATATCAAGCTCCACCTGCTCCGGCGCAGGGGTAGGCTCCAGCGTGGGCGTGGGCAGGGCAGTGGGCTCAGGTGGCACTGTCACCTCCGGGTCTATTACAGCGGCTGTATCAACGCACCCTCCTGCCAGCAGACAGCCCAGTGCCAGCACCAGCAGTATGCTATTCTTCATCGTCTCTCCTGTTTTCCCGTATGAGCCGCTGCTTAAGGTTATACAGCTCATCGGATATATCCACCTTGTAGGTATGGGGATTGAGTATGCGCTTGTATTCCTCCCAGAAGGTGGCAAGCTCGCTGCGGTTATATTCCCGTATGGTCAGCACATCAGGAGATTCATACACCTGCTTTCCCCTGATAAACACAGGTACCAGCAGTTCCCTTACGGTGAAATCCTTAAGGGTAGTGGTCTTGTAGGTCTGTATGGGATGATACAGCTTAAGGGGCCTTGTATCATCTATGGTCTCATGCTCCAGAGCTATAATATCTGCCAGCGCCATTCCATTGTGCTTGCCATAAAGGCGGAATATCTTTTTGCAGCCGGGGTTGGTCAGCTTTACGATATTGTCGCTGAGCTTTATCTTGGGAGTTTCCACGCCATCCTTTATGGTGGCAGCCAGCTTGTACACGCCGCCCAGAGCAGGCCAATCGTAGGAGGTGATCATCTTGGTGCCCACGCCCCATACGTCTATTTTTGCGCCCTGCGCCTTAAGCTCGCGGATAACGTATTCATCAAGGTCGCTGGAGGCGAATATCTTGGCCTCGGTATGGCCGGCCTCATCCAGCATCCTGCGGGCTTCCTTGGAAAGATATGCAAGGTCGCCGCTATCAAGCCTTATGCCCTGAGGAGTATAGCCCTTGGCCTTCAGCTCGTCAAATACCTTTATGGCATTTGGCACGCCGGATTTGAGTGTATCATAGGTATCCACCAGCAGCAGGCAGGAATCGGGGAATATTTCGGCATATGCCCTGAATGCGCTCAGCTCATCCGGGAAGCACATTACCCAGCTATGGGCATGGGTGCCCTTTACCGCCACATCGTACCACTGGCCTGCAAGAACATTGCTGGTGGAATCGCAGCCGCCGATTATGGCTGCCCTTGCGCCATAGGTGCCTGCATCAGGCCCCTGAGCCCTGCGAAGGCCAAACTCCAGCACAGCGCCGCCATCTGCGGCATATACCACACGGCTGGCCTTGGTGGCAATAAGGGTCTGGTGGTTGATTATATTGAGCAGAGTAGTCTCCACCAGCTGAGCCTCCATGAAGGGCGCTTTGATACGCAGTATGGGCTCCTGGGGAAATACCAGCGTTCCCTCTGGCACAGCATACATATCGCCTGTAAAGCGCATATTCCTCAATACGCCGAGAAACTCCTCATCAAAGAGCTTCAGTGAGCGAAGGTAGGCTATATCCTCATCGCTGAAATGAATATCATTGATGTAATCTATGGCAGTCTGCAAGCCCGCTGCAACTGTGTATTCGCTATTGGGACGGCCTGTACGGAAAAACAGATCAAAAACCGCCTCGTCCTTATCCATGCCGTTTTTGTAGTAGCCATACATCATTGTAAGCTGGTACAGGTCAGTCATCATTGTAAGATTTCGCATATTATACCCCCATATATACTGTGCTGTTATTGCTGAGCATCCTCCTGCTGAGCCGTTTCCTGCCCGGCAGCCCCATCGGATGCAGTCTCGTTTTCAGGCTGGCCAATGCTGTCATCGGTGTTTTCCAGCTCTGCGGCATTTTCCTCACAGCCTTCTTCGGCGGTTTCCGCTTCCTCAGGGAATACCTCAGGTGCGGGCCATATAATAGCGCCCAGCTTCTTTTCCTTTACCCTACGCACTATGAAGAACACTGCAACGCATACTACCACCACAAAGCTCACCATTTCGGATACCCTTATACCTGCAGGGAATACCTCCCCGGGCTGAATAAGATACAGGCTGTCCCCACGGAGCCGCTCAACGAACATACGCTCAAAGCCATACATCAGCGCATAGGTCAATATTGCATCGCCATCGTGCTTAAACTTCTTGCGGCAGCTCCACAGCACTATGAATACTATAAAGCACCATACGGATTCATAAAAGAAGGTAGCCATGTGGTAAGGATTGGAGCAGAGCTCCCCATTGAAATAATGAGTGCCTTCGATGTATACCGACATGGGGAACCACATGAGCTCGCCGTTATTGATGGGCAGGCCAAAGGCTTCCTGATTGAAGTAATTGCCCCAGCGGCCTATGGCCTGAGCCAGCACAAGGCCCGGAGCGATACAATCCGCCAGCTTAAGGAAGCGGATCTTCTTTATCCTCGAATACACAAACATGCCCAAAAGGCCAAATATTACAGCGCCGTATATGGCAAGGCCGCCCTCCCATATATACAGCGCCCGTATGGGATTGGATGCATAGCTTGCCCATTCAAATATCACATAGTACAGCCTTGCTCCTACCACGCCGGTGGGTATTATAACAAGGCACATATCCAGCATATTATCCTCTGTGAGCCCTCTGCGCTTGCCCTCCTGAAGGGTGAGCCATACGGCTATAAGTATGCCTACGGCTATGAGTACGCCGTACCAGTATACATCCCTGCCAAACAGAGTAAATGCGACCCTGCTGGGATTTGTCATATCCTTTGTCCTCCGAAAGAATTTTGATTTCTGTTTGCCGCCGACCTGTCCCGACGGCATTGCCCCGCATATATTGCAGGGCATTATTTAATATTATACTCCAATAAGCACCTTTAATAAAGCCCGCCAATGTGAACATATGGGGGCATACCCCCAAAAATCAGGCGTCGGGAGACCGGAAAGCCTTCCGATCCCCCGACAAGCAGGTATGGGTATTATGCTTTTTAGTATGCTCTGCCGAAGTACATAAGGGTCTTTGCGGGCTTGCCGCAGAATACACACTTGCAGCCTTCCACGTTGGTATCCTCATCCATGGGCTTGCAGCGGGTGGATGCGCCGGTAATGCACTTTATCTCAATCTCGCAATTATCTGTGCCGCACCAGGGAGCCCTTACGAAGCCCTTCTTCACGCCATCCATAAACTGGCCGAAGTTTTCCGCAGTGGTAGTATGAGAAAGCCTGTGTTCAAGGGCTGCATTGAGCATGCTGTCGTGAATCTCCTGCATCATCTCAACAAGACGCTCTGCAAGGCCCTCCATGGGCAGAGTGACCTTTTCAAGGGTATCACGGCGAACCGCTACTACCACGCCGTTTTCTATATCGCGGGGGCCAACCTCCAGACGAACAGGCACGCCCTTCATCTCCCACTGGTTGAACTTCCAGCCGGCGCTCTGCTCGCTGTCATCCACCTTTACCCTGAGGCCTGCGGCCTTGCACTGGTCGTAAATCTCATTTGCCTTATCCAGCACGCCTTCCTTGTGCATGGCGATAGGCAGTATTACCACCTGAATGGGCGCTACCTTGGGGGGGAGCTTAAGACCACGATCATCGCCATGAACCATTATCATACCGCCTATCATGCGGGTAGAGGTGCCCCAGGAGGTGGTGAAGCAGTATTCCTGCTTGCCCTCACGGCTCAGGTACTTGATATCGTAGCTGCGGGCAAAGTGATCGGACAGATTGTGTGAGGTGCCCATCTGCAGAGCCTTCCCGTCATGCATTAGCGCCTCAAGGGTGTAGGTAGCTTCTGCGCCGGCAAAGCGCTCGCTCTCGCTCTTGCGGCCCCGCACTACAGGTATGGCCAGCACGTTTACCATGAAATCATAGTATACATTAAGCATACGGATGGTTTCTTCCTGAGCATCCTCATGGGTCTCATGGGCAGTATGGCCCTCCTGCCAGAGGAACTCGGAGGTGCGGAGGAAGGGGCGGGTGCTCTTTTCCCAGCGCATAACGTTGCACCACTGATTCATCAGCACAGGCAGGTCACGATAGGACTGTATCCACTTGGAATACATGGGCCCGATGATGGTTTCACTGGTAGGACGTATTGCCAGCCTCTCCTGCAGTACCTCGGAGCCGCCAGAAGTGACCCACGCTACCTCGGGAGCAAAGCCCTCAACGTGCTCCGCTTCCTTCATCAGCGTGCTTTCAGGAATCAGCAGGGGAAAATAGGCATTCTGGTGGCCGGTATCCTTAAAGCGCTGATCCATTTCCTTCTGCATCAGCTCCCACACCGCATAGCCATAGGGCTTGATTACCATGCAGCCGCGCACCTCGGCATAATCGCACATATCATTTTTCAGTACGATATCCGTATACCACTTTGCAAAGTCCACATCTCTGGGGGTTATCTCCTGAACAAACTGGTTTTCTTTCTTTGCCATAATTTCCTCCGGTCATTATCGTAAGATATTTTTTGCTATAAAAAAGCCGCCCTTATATAAGGGCGGCAAAATACCGCGGTACCACCTTAATTGGCTCTCGTACGGCTGTAACGCTCTCCTGCGGCAGGGCATTTCCTCCCTGCGGAACACGGAAACGGGATCGCCCCGCTGCAACGCAGCCACCCTTTCAGCCCATGAGGCAGCCTCTCTATTCGTTAACTGTGCGAAGGATTTTTTCCGCAAAATCCATTTTCAAAATTTAAATGATTATAACATTAAGGCGGATTTATGTCAATCCAGCTTCAGTATATCATTGAGTATATCGTTCAGCTCCTGCTCCACAAAGGCTGCCTCAGGCGTCTTTTCATCCTCGCCCTCAGCTACCTGGTCAATGGTCCAGATGCGTTCCTCATCCGCCTGCTCCTCAGGCTGCTTCAGCTCATCCTTAACGGTATCGGGTATATCCCTGCCCTGTATGGAATAAATGCTGTGCATAAGCTCAGCGGGGTTGTGGTATTCCTCAGGCGTCTTTACAGTTTCCCCATATGGGGCAGTTCCTATGCCTGCTCCCTCATAATCCCTGAGAAAAGCCTCATAGCCCTCTGCCTGACGGCGCACGGCGTCCGCAGAATCCCGCAGATAATTCATAAAGAAATTTGCCCGCTCCTCTGCCTGCCTTGCCCTTTCCTCGGCAGCCTTTATTATGGCCTCAGCCTCATCCTTTGCCGCCTGTATCATGCCATCACGCTGGGCCTCTATTTCGGCCTTTTGCTGATTTGCCTGGGCGATAATCTCATCCCGCTTTACCTCTGCCGCACCCAGTATACGGTTTGCCGCAGCCTTGGCGTCCGTAAGGGCGCTTACCACTGCGTCATTGCGGCTCTGATACTCTGCGATTTTTGCGCTGAGCTCCTTTATTTCCTGTTCCTTCTGTTCCAGTGCTGCCTGAAGTTCCTTTTTGCCGAACATGCCTTATACCTCCGTAATACTGGTTATATGTATGCTGACTATATTTCCATCTTCTGCTGGGTGCCGCTGCCCTCAGGCGGCGTGTAGCCCATATGTGCGTAGCCACCCGGCAGCACTATGCGCCCCCTTGGCGTGCGGGCGATAAAGCCAAGCTGAATAAGATACGGCTCATATACGTCCTCAATGGTGGTGGCATCATCTCCCGTGGCAGCGGCTATGGTATCCAGCCCAACGGGCCGCCCGGAAAACTTTTCTATCATGGTAGTAAGCATCCGCCTGTCCACAGCGTCCAGCCCCACTTCATCTATGGCCAGCATATCCAGCCCCGCCCTTGCGGTCTCCAAATCTATAACGCCATTGCCCTTCACCTGGGCATAGTCTCTTACTCTTTTAAGGAGCCTGTTTACTATTCGTGGGGTGCCCCTTGAGCGGGAGGCTATCTCAACTGCGCCCTCGGCCTCAATGCTTATGCCAAGTATATCTGCGCTGCGCTCTATTATTTCCCTGAGGGAATCCACATCATACAGCTCAAGCTGCTCCTTGATGCCAAACCTGTCTCTCAAGGGCGACGTTAAAAGCCCAAGCCGGGTGGTAGCGCCTATGAGGGTAAACTTTGGCAGGTCTATGCGAATGGAGTGTGCGGAAGGGCCCTTGCCGATGATTATGTCGATGGAATAATCCTCCATGGCAGGATACAGCACTTCCTCCACATTGGCATTGAGCCTGTGTATCTCGTCGATAAACAGCACATCCCCCGGGGCAAGGTTGGTAAGTATAGCCGCAAGGTCGCCTGCATGGGATATGGCAGGGCCTGAGGTCACCCTGAGATTCCCGCCCATCTCGTTTGCCACTATTGCGGCAAGAGTAGTCTTGCCAAGGCCCGGCGGCCCATAAAAGAGCGCATGATCCAGCGGCTCTCCCCTGTGCCTGGCCGCCTGAATGTATATACGCATATGCTCCTTCACATTATGCTGGCCTATGTATTCATTAAGGAAGCGCGGCCTGAGGCTGTATTCTATTTGTTCATCCTCTCCGGTCATGGAGGAGGTGATGAGTCTGTCATCCATCAAAAGCCGCTCCTTTTACCTATCTCTCTCAACGCACCGGTTATCATATCCTCTACCCTGGCACATTCGCCCACTGCGCTTACCGCACGCCCGGCACTCACCCCATCATAGCCCAATGCCACAAGGGCTGCCACGGCCTCTGTACGCATATCTGCACCGCCATCTGCCACAGCAGGTGCGCCGGCGTTTGTAAGGGTATCCTCTGTGACCTTTTCCTTAAGCTCCAGCAGCAGCCTTGCGGCAGTCTTTTTGCCAAGGCCCGGGATATGCTCAAATGCCGCTGAATTCTGGGTAACGATAGCCATGGCGATATCCGACGGGGTCAGCTTGCCCAGTATGCCAAGCGCAAGCTTTGGGCCAACACGGTTTACGGCGATAAGCCGGCGGAACATGGCCCTCTCATCAGCAGAGGCAAAGCCATAGAGCATTACGGTGCCATCCTGGCTCACGTTGAAATGTGTGAGCAGCTTTGCATTTGCTCCCACGGAAAGCTGGCGCAGCGTAGCATCTGAGCACAGCAGCTCGTAGCCCACTCCTGCCGCTTCTATCACCACTCTGTCCAGTGCCTTTTCGTCTATAGTGCCCTTGATGTATGCGTACATATCTGCTCCAATATCACTTTATGCTGAACTGAGAACGGGCCGCCTCCGAGGTATTTGCGTGGCATATGGCTGCGCCCAGCGCATCCGCCGCATCGTCCGGCTTTGGTATGGCCTTAAGGCCCAGCAGCAGCTTTACCATCTGCTGCATCTGCGCCTTATCCGCATGGCCATTGCCTGTGACGGCCAGCTTTATCTGCATGGGGGTGTATTCATACAGCGGTATGCCGCTCTGCTCTGCCGCAAGCATGGTAACGCCTCTGCCTGCGCCTACCTGTATGGCCGTGGTAACATTTCTTGCGAAAAACAGCTCCTCAAACACGGCGCAATCCGGCCTGTAGGTCTCCAATAGAGACCGCGTGCCTGAGTAGAGCTTATTGAGCCTGTGGGGAAACTGCTCTGTGGCTTTTGTTTCCACCACACCGTAGTCTATCACCTTAAGGCGGCGTCCATCAGACTCTACCACACCATAGCCAAGTATGGCATATCCCGGATCGATTCCCAATATAACCAAAATCTGCCACCCCATGACACATCATATTGTATATATTGTACCATCAGTTACCGGTTTTAACAACTATTCATCTATGCCTTCCATGTACATATTGACCTCCTCCAGCCCGCCAAACACCATGCCGCCGCCCATTTCCTCATAGGCATCATCGCCGGGCGATACATCCAGCGTGCATACGGTGGTTTTTTGCAGGGTATCTCCGTCTGTTTTGTACACGGCCACTGCCTCCCCCTCAAGACCAGTATAGTAATGCTCAGGGCAGCAATAGTCATATTCCCGGTACAGCGCCATCACCCCATCCTTAAGCTCAAAATTGTAGCCGCCATACCGCTCCAGCGCATCCTCAAGGCCGGATGTGGCAACCGTTTCCCCCTCCTGCCGCTCAAGTATATGTCCGCACTGAAATATGTTTACCGTAGTAACGGCAAAGCTCTCCTCTGCCGCCACAGGTGCCTGTGCTTCCCCATCAAGCTCCCGCACTTCCACCTTTTCCTGCTCTTTTCTTCCTTCGTCGCCCATGCTGTAGCCTATTCCAAGGCCCAGCAGCACCAGACCCAGCCCCATCATCACAGATTGAAGGGCTCTTTTTCGGTAATTCACTTTATCACGCTCCTTTTTTGGGGCTTATTATTCCCAAAGATATTCAGCTCAAATCATGCCTGCGCCTGTATGCCCCAAAATGAAAAGCCGCCGGAAAGGCGCACCTTCCCGGCGGGATAGTGAATCATATGCAACTTAGTCGATATTCTGACGCTTCTTTGCGGCAGTTTCCAGCTCCTTGAGCTTTGCGGAGGGATCCTTTACCTTGGCCAGGAATATCATGGCGGCGATAATGTAGGGCTTGTAGGAAGCTTCCTTGTAGAGAGGATCACGATAGCGATCGAATACGGAAGCGGCTACCTCGCCGGCCTCGCAGGAAACATCGGTAATGTCAGCAGGCAGGCAGTGCATATACATGGCCTTGCCATCCTTGGTGAGGGCCATCATTTCCTCGGTGCATTCCCAATCTTTATGCTCGGCATTCTGGGCCAGCAGGCGCTTTTCCAGAGCCTTTATGCCATCCATATCGCCCTTGCCGTAAAGCTCGGTGCGCTCCTCCATTGCCTTGAAGGGAGCCCAGCTCTTGGGGTATACCACATCGGCATCCTTGAAGGCCTCAGCCATGGAGTTGGTGATCTCAAACTTGCCGCCCTGCTCAGCAGCATTCTTCTTGGCAACCTCTACCACATCCTCCATTACCTCATATCCCTCGGGATACGCAAGGGTAACATCCATGCCCAGGCGGGTCATCAGGCCGATAATGCCCTGGGGAACGGACAGGGGCTTGCCGTAGCTGGGGCTGTAGGCCCAGGTCATGGCAATCTTCTTGCCCTTGAGGTTTTCCACGCCGCCGTAGTAATTGATAAGATGCAGAGCATCTGCCATTGCCTGGGTGGGGTGGTCGATATCGCACTGGAGGTTTACAAGGGTGGGCTTCTGCTCAAGAACGCCGTCCTTATGGCCCTCGGTAACGGCATCTACCACATTGTGCATATAGGTATTGCCCTTGCCGATATACATATCGTCACGGATGCCGATAACGTCTGCCATGAAGGAAATCATGTTTGCAGTTTCACGAACGGTCTCGCCGTGAGCTATCTGGCTCTTGCCCTCGTCCAGGTCCTGAACCTCAAGGCCCAGCAGATTGCAGGCAGAGGCAAAGGAGAAGCGGGTGCGGGTGGAATTATCACGGAAAAGGCTTATGCCCAGGCCACTGTCGAATATCTTGGTGGAAACGTTGTTTTCACGCAGATGACGCAGGGCATCTGCCACGGTGAATACGGCTTCCAGCTCATCACGGGTCTTCTCCCAGGTAAGGAAGAAATCGCCCTCGTACATGTTTTCGAAGTTCAGCTTATCCAGCTTGTCGGTAAACTGCTTAACGTTGCTCATAGTATTCCTCCAGATATATTTAAAATTAAATCAGCGGATGTTGTTATTGGTCTTGCCGGCACGGAACTGGCATACGTCATCGGTCTTGTTCTCAGCCTTGTACATGGAGGGAACGAGAGCATACAGCGCAGCACAGGTGGCAAGGTCCTGCTTCCAGGTAATTTCATTGGGGGCATGAGCCTGGCTCTCTGCGCCGGGGCCAAAGCCTACGCAGGGGATGCCATAGCGGCCCTGGATGGAAACGCCATTGGTGGAGAAGGTCCACTTGTCAATCAGAGGACGATGGCGCTTATCCATGGCGGAGGGGGCGCCAATGCGCTCATCGCCAAAGAGAGCCTTATGGGCATCTGCAAGGGCCTGAACATGGGCAGCAGTCTCTTTATTTATCCAGGTGGGGAAATAGCACTCGGTCTCATATACAAGGCCAGTCCATGCGGGACGGTCATACATGTACATGGATACCTTTACATCATCGCCATACTTCTTGCAGGCAGGCAGATTGCGTATCTCCTCAAGGCAGGAATCCCAGGTTTCACCGGCGGTCATGCGGCGGTCAAGGGACACGGCGCAGGAATCTGCAACGGCGCAGCGGGAGGGGGAGGTATAGAATATCTGAGAGGCAGTTATGGTGCCGCGGCCCAGAAAGCGTGCATCCTCCCAATGGTCAGGATTGTACTTGGCCTCCAGCATCTTTACAAGGCCCTTTATCTCGGTGCCTTCCTCGGCATCATTTTCATTGAGGGCACGAACTTCCTGAAGGATATCGGCCATCTTGTAGATAGCATTGTCGCCGCGCTCGGGAGCGGAGCCATGGCAGGATACGCCCTTTACATCCACCCGTATCTCCATGCGGCCACGGTGACCACGGTATATGCCGCCATCGGTGGGCTCGGTGGACACTACAAACTCGGGAACTATCTTATCCTCATTGTAGATGTACTGCCAGCACATACCGTCGCAGTCCTCCTCCTGCACGGAGGCGACCACCAGAATCTTGTAGCCCTCGGGAATAAGGCCCAGGTCCTTCATTATCTTGGCACCGTATACAGAGGATACCACGCCGCCCTCCTGATCGGAGCCGCCACGGCCGTAGATGATTTCATCGGTCTCATAGCCCTCGTAGGGGTCATGCTCCCAGTTTGCAATATTGCCTATGCCTACGGTATCTATATGACCATCGAAAGCAATGATCTTTTCGCCATCGCCCATCCAGCCAAGTGCATTGCCCAGGGGGTCGATCTCGGCTTTATCAAAGCCCAGCTTCTTCATTTCCTCAATGGTGCGCTTTACAACGCCCTCTTCATCACAGCTTTCGCTGGGAATGGCAATAAGATCTCTGAGGAACTTTGTCATGTCGGGAATGTAAGCCTGCGCCGCTTTTTTGATGCCTTCGTAGTCCATGGTTTATTCCTTTCTTTTTGTTGAGAATTGAATATTGATAATACGATGGTTTGTTCCTTTGGGCATACTGCCCTGTTCTTATTGACAATTATATATCAGCACAGCAGTATTTTCAATGACAAACCTAAAAAACTTTTAGCATTTCTATAAAATTTTTATTCCGTTTCCATCAGCGCCGTATCACGGCCCCTTCAACCCCCGGAATAAGCTCAGTGTCACAGAGCTTTACCCTGCCTCCCAGCAGCACGTAATCCATACCTGAGGCCAGCCTGTCAGGGCTGCTGTAGCTGCCGTTTTCCCGTATATTTTCAGGAGAAAAGATATTTATATCTCCGTCCATACCCACTGCAAGCCTGCCCTTGCCCTTTAGCCTCAGGGCTTCCGCAGGTGCAGAGGTCATTATCTCCACGGCCCTTTGCAGCGTAATATCCCCCCGCTCCATAACGTAGCGCTGTATCACTCTCGGGAAGCTGCCATAGAGCCTTGGGTGGGGCCTACCACCCACAGGGTATATGGAATCCGATATGGCGCTGGCGCCGGGGGTATTCAGTATGAGGGCTATATCCTCATCGCAGGTGATAAAGTCTATCATGGTAACGGCGCAGCTTTCCTCCACCAGCAGATCGCACAGGCAATCCAGCGGCGTTTCCCTGCGCCTGTCTGCCGCTTCAGCTATGGTCATGCCCTCGTATTCCCTGTTTGACGGGGTATTCACCACCGAAATGACTATATTATCCCAGCCCACCATGCCGGCGATATTATCAAAATCCCTTCCGTTTGCTATGCGCTTCCCAAGCTCCCTGCGGCAGCCTCTGTCCTTCAGCCGCTCCATCACCTTGGCCGTACCGCCCTCTATAAAATCCGGAGGAAGCACATGCATTAGCTGGGTAGAGCCCGCCGTATATGGATACGCATCAAAGGCAATATCCAGCCCCTCCTCCCGGGCCTGACGTATATGGGTCAGTGCTTCGGGTATGAGCCTGTTCCAGTTGCGCTTGCCCATGGCCTTAAGATGGCTGATATGCACAGGGGCATTCAGCGCCCTGCCTATGCGTATCACCTCATCCACAGCCCGGCATACTCCATCCCCCTCCTGGCGCATATGGAAGGCTATGGGTATATCCGTATCCTTAAGGGGAGCAAGCCCTCTTATGAGCTCATCAGTGGTAAGAAAGCACTCCGGCGCATACCCAAGGCCAAGGGATACGCCAAATGCGCCTGCGTTAAGCTCCCTTTCCAGCCTAGCGTGAAACCTTGCAAAATCCTCATCATCCGGCCGCTTTCCGCCATAGCCAAGTATACCGGCCCATATGGTGCCGCAGCCCACAAGCATACCCACATTCACAGGCAGCTCAGCCCTTTGCAGGCTGGCCATATAATCCTTAAGCGAGCGGGTATCAGCCTCGGCAGCCATTTCTCCCAGCACCGGCTTAAGGTAGCCCCTAAGCGCATGGTTATCCCCTACGGGGGCGGGGCCCATGCCGCAGTTTCCGTTCACTATGGTGGTGAGCCCCTGCCTGAGCTCTCCCTCGCCAAAGCCACGGCGGAATATTGCCATATCTCCATGGCGATGTATATCTATAAACCCCGGAGTAACGCACCTGTCGGCGGCGTCTATTATCACCCCTGCCTCCCCGTCAACATTGCCCACGGCGGCTATCTTTCCGCCGGATATGGCAATGCTGCCTGTAAAGGGGGCGTTTTTCTCATCGAATACTTTGCCGTTTTTTATAAGCACATCAAACATATTTTTTCACCCTCCCGCCCATAATTTTAATACCGTATCTGCGGATAATCAACGCATACCGTGGCGCAGCGGCAAAAAATATGATAATCTACTATTAGTATTAAAGCTAAAGTAATTCTGGAGGTAGCCTTATGCCATCCGTACTGATAACCGGCGCATCCCGTGGTATAGGCCGTGCCGCAGCCCTTGCCTTTGCAAAGGAGGGCTGGTGGGTGGCCGTCAATTATAACCATTCTGAGGCGCAGGCCCTCTCCCTTGTGGAGGAAATACGCTCCTGTGGCGGCACCGCCATCGCCCTTCAGTGCGATGTATCAGACTATACCGCCTGCCGCACCATGATACAGCAGGCCCGCTCCTATTTTGGCCACATAGACGCCCTTGTAAATAACGCCGGAGTATCCTGCGATATGCTCTTTACGGATACCTCCCCTGCATACTGGCGGCGCACCTTTGAGGTGAATGTGGATGGCCCATATAACTGCTGTCAGGCCGTGCTGGAGGATATGCTTCCACGCAAAACCGGCTCCATAGTAAACGTTTCCTCCATGTGGGGCGTTACCGGAGGGAGCTGCGAGGTGGCCTACTCCGCCTCCAAGGCGGCCCTGATAGGCTTCACCAAGGCTCTTGCAAAGGAGCTGGGCCCCTCAAACATACGGGTGAACTGCATTGCCCCCGGCGTTATAGATACCGACATGAACGGCAACCTTTCCCCAGCAGACATTGCCGCCCTCAGCGACGAAACGCCCCTCTGCCGCATAGGTTCGCCTGACGAAGCCGCCCAGGCCATACTGTTCCTCGCCTCACAGCGGGCTTCCTTCATTACAGGCGCTGTGCTTGGAGTAAACGGCGGGCTAGTAATATAAAAGCCAAATAGAGTATAAAAAAATTCCCGGATACGCTCCGGGAATTTTTTGTTATGCAGTTTTTTCCAGCCTTGTGATAAGATCTCCTACGCATCTTATCTGGGATTCATCCTCCACAAGTATGCCGAATTCATCCTCAACGCTCAGTATGAGCTCGGTAACATCCAGCGAGTCAAGGTTAAGCTGATCCACCGTGGATTCAAGGGTGACCTGCTCTCTGGGTACACCTGCGACCTCATTCATGATTTCGCAGATGCGCTCAAAATTATGCATAAAATAATTCCTCCGCTTTGCAGCTTATTTTATAATACTGCAAATATTGATAAAAAATACCATGACATTCTATCCGACAGGCGGGAATATGTCAATGGTTATTTTGCATGGCCCCCGTCCTGCCGCCCGGCTCTCCTGTCGCAAGGCGGGGAATTATATGGTATAATATGAATGGTGCATATTTTCAGGAGGAACAAATGGCAAAGGTAGCCAGATCCGAAAGCAAAAGAAAAAAACAGCGCAGGGCCCGCCTTAGAAAGCTGCTCACGGCGCTCATCATACTGGCATTTATACTCGCAGTAATATTTGCCATGCAGGGCAGCAATCCCTTTGAGGGGATACATCTGCCCGCCTTTAATTGGGGCGTTTCTTCCACTCCTTCAGCTGCCCAGCCCGCAGCATCTTCCTCTCCCTTGCCTTCTCCAAGCCAGGCAGAGCCGGTTCTTGACGTATACGTTATAGACGTGGGTCAGGGGGACAGCGCGCTGCTGGTATCCCCCAGCGGAAAGACCATGCTCATAGATGCAGGCGAAAGCACGGCTATGTATTCCGTGCGCTCGCTCATAAAGAGCCTGGGCATAAAAAAGCTGGATGCCGTAATAGCCACCCATCCCCACAGCGACCATATTGGCGGCATGCCCGGCATACTCCGCTCCTTTGAGGTGGATAGCTTCTATATGCCTGAGGTATCCAATCCCTCCTCAGATTACAGCGCCATGGTATCTGCGCTTAACTCCGCCTCGCTTCAGGTAAATTACCTGTCTGGCCGCACCTCCTCCATAGAGTGGGATGACGAGATAACCATAGACATACTTTCCCCCTTTGATGACGTGGCCTACCAGAGCATAAATGACTACAGCGTGATAATGCGTGTAACCTACGGCGGCACTTCCATGCTCTTTACAGGAGACGCTGAGGGAAACGGCGTGTATTCTGCCGAGTACACCGCCCTTGCACGGAATTCTCCCGACAAATTCCGCTGCACAGTGATAAAGGTGCCCCATCACGGCTCCCTCTCCTCCCTGTCCGATGCATTTCTGGCCGCAGCCGCCCCGGAATATGCAGTAATATCCGTTGGCAACGGCAATGACTACGGCCACCCCCATCAAAGCACCCTCGATAAGCTGGAAAACAGCGGCATCGAAGTATTTCGCACAGACAAGCTTGGCACCCTCCACATAGCGCTAAATGGCGAAACCGCCTCCATATCCGCGCTGCAAAAAGCTTCCTCCGGCGGCGTATTTTCAGGCATCGGCCAGAGCATAAAGAGCCTTTTCAAAAAATAGCGTTCCCATCGCACAATATACGAGAGCCATACAAAAAGCGCCCCAAAGGGCGCTTTTTGTGATTGTTATGTTTTATTTATGGCAGTTATTATTCGACTACTTCCAGGTCTTCATCAAGCTCCTCTGCCACGTCCTCGACTATATCCTTTACGGTATCGTCTTCCAGGGCAGCAGCCTTGATGGCGGCGCCATCAGCGCAGTAGTCGCAGGGGTCATTGCGCTTTGCCTCAAAGGCCTCATCCATGCTGCCTTCATACAGCACCTTGGAGCGGCTGAGGGTATGGCAATCCTGATCCAGATGATAGCTGCGGCCGTACTGGGTCCAGTACACTTCCTCGCCATAGCCGAGCTCGGTGGCCTCTGCCTTTGCTGCGGCAAGGTCCTCTGCGGAAGCGGGATTGTAATCTATGGATGCAGCGCCGGCAATTACCAGAGCAATGGCTGCTACTACGGACACAATGCGCTTTGTCTTCTTATCCAGGCTCTTGTCCTTTATAAGAACAACGATAAGGGGCGCAAAGGCTATGATAGCGGCGATAAGGCCCATCTGGCTGCACAGGAAGAACCATACCTTGTTCTTCTCGGAAGGAGGATTGATACGGTTGGCCTTTTTCCAGAACAGGGAGCCTATGATTACCAGCACAAGGTCTATGCCGAGGCCGATAAGGATAAAGGTCCTGATGTCAAGCTGGGGCAGGCAGTACAGATATCCATTAAGGCGCAGTATAACTACTACCTCGGCAGCAAATGCCAGCAGCCAGAACAGTATGGCAAGCAGCCTTCTGCCGGTAGCTCTCTTTTTGCGCTCCTTCTTGGTGCCGCCATCCTTTACTTCTACTACTTCCCTCTCTTCAGTCTTCTTTTCGGCAGCCTTTTCCTTCTTTGCTGCCTTCTCGCCGGAGGAAGCCTTTACGATTTCCCGCTCAATCTTTTTTGCCATGATATGATTTCTCCCTTCTAGATAAACTATAACTCCACGTCAAATCAACTCAAATGACAAGTTATTATATCATCATTTGACATTTATTTCAATGAAGGTATGCCCGTGCCGCTACTTGAGCAGATTCTCCAGCACTGCGCCCAGTATTTCCTCGCCTGCATCCTTTTTCTTTGCGGATGTCTTTTTTGCAGCAGGCTTCTTTGCGGTGGTCTTTTTGGCTGCGGTGCTGCCGGAGGAAGACTTCTTTGCGGCAGGCTTCTTTGCTGCGGTCTTGCCGGATGTTGCCTTCTTTGCTGTGGTTTTCTTTGCGCCGGAAGACCTATCGCTGCCGCTCATGTCATCCACCAGCAGGGAGGTGAGCAGGCTGCCGCCACCGCCGCCCAGCAAAGAGCCAATGAGGCCGCCGCCATTGTCGCTGCTGCTGTTGCTATTGCTGCTGCCGCCAAGGAGAGCGCCCAGCAGGTCGCCGCCGTTATTGCTGCTATTGTTATTGTTGTTGCTGCCGCCAAGGAGGGCGCCCAGCAAATCGCCGCTGTTATTGCTGTTATTATTGCTGCCACCGCCAAGGAGGGCGCCAAGCAGGTCACTGCCGTTGCTGCTGTTATTATTGCTGCTGCCATTCAGCAGCGCACCGTCAAGGCCGCTGTTGCTGCCGGAGCTTATGGTGCTGCCGCCGCCAAGAAGCGAGCCAAGGAGGCCTGCTCCGCTGTTATTGCTGCTGGTATTGCTGTTGGCTGAGCCGCCCAGCATTGAGGATATCAGCGCCCCGCCAAGGCCGGAGCCAGAGGATGAGCCACCGAGCAGGGAGGTAAGCAGGCTGCCTGAATTACCGGAGCTGCCGGAATTGCCCAGGCCGCCCATCAATGCGCTCATAAGGAGGGCAGTACCTATATTGCCTGCGGCTGAGCTGGAATTATTGTTTGCCTGGCCCACATCGTCATCTGTGAACAGAGACAGCAGTGAGGACAGGCCGCCGGATGAGGTATTGTTATTGCTGGTCTGATTGCCTATAAGGGAGAGCAGCACAGGTGCCAGCAGTGAAAGTATGGAGGCTGCATTGCCCCTGGTGATGCCGGCCTGCTTTGCCAGGGCATCCGTAACGCCCTGCTTGTTGTTTCCAAGTATTTTGCCTATAATCTTATCGCCATCGACGGTATCCGCATTTTTAAGCTGGGTTGCTGCGGATTCTGCGCTTGCATGCTGGCCCAGAGCCCCATACAGGGATTCCGCGCCCTCGCTGGTGCCCGCATTGTCAGACATGGCCTGCACCAATAGCGGTATGGCGTTGCCGATCACGTTTTCAGCCTCAACGGCCTTAACGCCTGACGCCTTTGCTATCTGCTTTACAGCGCTGTCGCTCATAAGCTCATTGGCAAGTACATTAATCATGCTGCTCATGTTAAATGTTTCCTTTCAGTTTTGGTACTTATTATTATATATTACCCATCCGTTATTTTAAAGCAGTATTCGACAAAAAAGGGCCTCACGGCCCTTTTTTAGCGATAAAATCAGCAAATTATTTTATTGGCTGTATGTGCCAGAGCTCCCTTGCATACTCCTCGATGGTGCGGTCGCTTGAGAATTTGCCTGCGCTTGCAGTATTCATAAGGCACTTGCGTCCGAAGGCGATGCGGTCTCTGTATTCCCGGTTTGCCCTGAGCTTTGCTTCCATATAGGGCAGGAAATCCAGCAGCAGATAGTAATGGTCTGCCTTGTGCCAGTCCGTACCATCCAGCAGCGCATTGTAAAGCTCACGGAACCTGCCGGTACCGCCATCGCTTACGGTGCCATTCACAAGGGTATCCAGCGCCCGCCTTACCCGGTATTCACGCTCGTAAATATCCCTGGGCCTGTAGCTGTCCTTAATACGCTGAATGTCCTCCACCCGTGCGCCGAAGATATAGTTATTCTCAGCACCGGCCTCCTGGGCTATCTCGATATTTGCGCCGTCATAGGTGCCTAAGGTCACAGTGCCATTGAGCATGAATTTCATGTTGCCTGTGCCGCTTGCCTCAGTACCTGCGGGGGATATCTGCTCGGATATATCCGCTGCGGGTATTATATGCTCCGCATAGGAGCAATTATAATTCTGCACAAATACTACCCTGAGCTTATCCTGCATATCAGGATCCGAATTTACCAGCTTTGCCACCTCGTTGATATACTTTATAACGCTCTTGGCACGCATATAGCCAGGGGCTGCCTTTGCGCCGAATATGAAGGCGGTGGGAGTAAAGTCCGTAAGGCTGCCATCCTTGAGGGAATAGTATATATCCATTATGGACAGGGCATTGAGCAGCTGCCTTTTATACTCATGCAGGCGCTTTACCTGTATATCGAATATAAAGGAGGAGGGTATGCTGACCCCTTCCTTTTCCCGGATAATGGCAGCAAGCTGCGCCTTCTTGGTCTGCTTGATGGCATTGAAGGCTGCCACGCTGTCATCATCAAGATGCTCCTTTAATGCGGATATGCGGCTCAGTTCCTTAAGGAAGCCATCGCCTATACGCTCTGTGATAAAGGAGGTAAGCTCGCTGTTGCAAAGGCCCAGCCAGCGGCGCTGAGTGATGCCATTGGTCTTGTTCTGGAATTTTTCCGGAGATACCGCATACCAGTCCTTAAAAAGATCGCTCTTGAGAATGCCGGAGTGTATCTCTGCAACGCCGTTTACATAGGTGCCCGCAAATACTGCAAGGCGTGCCATATGTATCTGGCCGCCGGTGGCTATCTGCATGCGGTCTATCTGCTCCTGGCTCACGCCCTTTTCCCTTAGCTCCGCATTCTGTACCTCATTTATGCGGCTGATTATGCTGGTTATCTCAGGCACAACGCTTGCCACCAGGTCATAATTCCACTTTTCCAGTGCCTCGCTCATGATGGTATGATTGGTGTAGCTGAAGGTATCCCTGGCTATCCTGAAGGCGGCGTCAAAATCCATGCCCTCCTTCATCAGCAGCCTGACCAGCTCAGGTATGGATACTGTGGGGTGGGTATCATTAAGCTGTATGGAGCAATGTGCAGCAAAGCCGGAAAAGTCATTGCCACGCACCCTCTTGTAGCGGCGGATTATATCCTGCATGGAGGCGCTGGAGAGGAAATACTGCTGCTTGAAGCGCAGACGCTTGCCCTCATAGGTGCTGTCATTGGGATAGAGCACACGAGTAATATCCTCTACCTTGTTTTTCTCCCTTACGGCAAGGTCGTATTCCTGCTCATTAAACAGGTTAAAGTCAAATTCCTCCACAGGCTCGCTCTGCCACAGGCGCAGCGTACCGATATTATCCGTACCATAGCCGATTATGGGCATATCGTAGGGCACAGCCAGCACCTTTTCATCGGCAAAGGTTATCTCCACCGTCTTATCGTCACGGCGGCGGCTCCAGGGATCGCCATAGCGCTGCCAGTCATCGGCCTTCTCCACCTGGTAGCCATCCTTAAAGCTCTGCTTGAACAGGCCAAACTTATACCTGAGGCCATAGCCCTCCAGAGGTATATCATGGGTGGCTGCGCTGTCAAGGAAGCATGCGGCAAGCCGGCCAAGGCCGCCATTGCCAAGGGCAGCATCCTCAATATCCTCAAGCACATTTATATCCGAGCCACGGGCCCTCAGCAGCTCACGCACCTGATCTAATAGGCCAAGGCAGTAAAGGTTATTGAATACCATGCGCCCCATAAGGTATTCTGCGGAAAGGTAATATGCGCGGCGCACATGCTCATGATTGCGCCTTGCCCTGCGCCAGTTATCGGATATGGCGTACATTACAGCATTGGACAGGGCCTTATGAAGCTGATAGGTATTGGCCTCTGCAATATCTATCTGATAATCGCCCCTGAGTTCTTCCTCCATGCGGCGGATTATCATGCTGGGTTCCATCATAACAGTATTTCTCCAAATAAAAAATATTTATCAGGCGAAAATGCAACAACACATTTTCTCCCATGATATCAAACATCTTAGCATTTTATCACACTTCCCCTCCTTTGAGAACACCAAATCATCTGTTTTTTGTGCATTTATTTTCCTGCCCAGGATAGAGCCAGGATAAAATTCCTGTGGGACAGCTTAAAATGTTGACATACGATTTTAATAATACTATCATTTATACTAAGAATCCGCTTATGAAAGGGCGTCAGCATGGAAACCGTTACCCGTGAAAAGCTCACCAGGGATTTTGGCAACGCCTTTTTATCCCTCCAGCATACAAGCACCCTGTGCATGCAGCTGCTGCTCAGCAAATACAACCTTTATCCCGGCCAGCCCCAGGTGCTCTTTGCCCTGAAGGAGCTGGGCGCCCCCACCCAAAACGAGCTGGCGGCGTACCTTGGGGTGGGCAAGGCCTCTGCCGGGGTATCCATACGGAGGCTGGAAAACGGCGGCTTTATAAAGCGCACCAGAGATAAGCGGGATACCCGCTGCATACGCATTTCCCTCTCTCAAAAGGGAGAAGAATTTGCCCGCTGGTGCAGCATTGATTACGAAATGTTTTTCACCACGATGCTGGAAAGCCTTTCTCAGGATGAAAGGGCCAGTGCATATTCCTTTATCCAAGCCATGGAAAAAAGCCTTTCCGGCCTGAAAGAGCGGCTGGAAAGCTGAAATATCACACTCAGGAGGATATACAAAAAATGGTACAATCCATCAGCCTTACCAAGCTCCGTGAGGATGCGGACTACATTTTCCACAATGGCTTTGCCTGCTCAGAATCCGTCATATATGCCATACGCAAAAACTTTGAGCTGGACATGTCTGACGATGCCTTCGCCATGAGCACCGGCTTCCCCTGGGGCCTCGGCGGCGTGGGCTGCATCTGCGGCGCTGTAGCTGGCGGCGCAATGTGCCTTGGCTTTGTATTTGGCCGCCGCACTCCCGGCGATCCCTGTGCAGCAAAGTGCCATAAGCTCACCAAGGAATTCGGCCAGGCCATACAGGATAAGTTCAGCGCCACCTGCTGCGGCAAGCTCATATCCAACTATGGCGATATAAATGCCCCCGCACGCAAGGCCCACTGTGCGGATATAGTGGCCTTTGCCACCACCACCGTAGCCCACATCATCTGCCGTGAGCTGAATATCACTGAAGAAGAATAAAACCCATTGCAATATGACAATACAAAGCAGCAGGATACGCCTGTATCCTGCTGCTTTTATTTATTCCTGTCTATTTTTCCTGATATGCTTCCCTGCCGCGGAGGTATCTTTTGTAGTTCACCGCTGCCGCTGCAAGGGATGACAGTATCACCAGCACATCCAGCAGGTTGGTTCCTGCATTATAGTGTACCTTAAGGCACAGCCTTACTATCCAGACGGCCGTGGTTATCGCCCACAGCACCGGCACTATCAGTGGTATTCTTTTGCTGCTGCCGCCTTTATCCATATGGGCATTATATTTTCTTTTTCCGGCTGATGCAAATTACCAGCACTGCACTGGATATTATGGCCACTGTAACATATGCGATAAATGCGGGGATATAGCTTCCCTCAGCATCATACACGAAGCCGCTGAAGGCCGGGCCTGCCGCCGACAGTACGCCGGAGAGGGCATTTATTGCCCCGTTATATTTATCAAAGTCCCTGAGGCCAAAGGCTTCCCTGGCAACTATGGGTATACCCACCGAGCCAAAGGCCATGCCAAGGGAAAAGCACAGCACTATGCATATCACCGGCCCATTGCCCGGAAGCAGCATACCTGCCAGCGGGCAGGCAGCCAGCATGGCACCCGAAAGGGCCGTAGCAAGCCTGCTGCCAAATTTATCGTATATCCAGCCCAGGGATATTTTTCCCAGGGCAAGCGAGGCCATTGTGGCAGACATTATTCTGGAGGCAGTTTCTATAGAGTAGCCCCTGTCTGCCATATGGGAGGGCAGATTGCTGCTGAAGCCCACATTCACAAAGCCCAGCAGGGCTATGGCCGCCGCCATCAGTATGAATTTTGCGCTGTGGCGGCCTGTTTCAAAGGGTATTCCAGGAAGCGTATCCCGGTGCTGCACGGCCTCCTTCTTTTCCTCCCAGCCATATGGCCTCAAGCCCATATCCTCCGGCCTGTCTCTAAGGAAAAACGTGCAGGGAATATGCACTGCTCCCATTACTATGGCCATGGTCAACATGGCCTGCCGCCAGCCTGCATTTGCTATGATGGAGCCTATTATGGGGCTGAATATCATGCCGCCCAGCCCTGTGCCCATGTAGGTAAGGCCAATTACAAAGCCTGTGCGCTTATGAAACCAGTTGCTCAATATCACCGCAAAGGGGATATACGCCAGCAGCCACAGGGCGCAGGCCACCCCCGATGCACGCAGCGTAAAACTGCCACAGCTCCCTTGCACGGGACAGAAGAAAGTATCCCACGCTTATCACCAGGGCTGCAACCTGCATGGTGCGCCTTACGGGAAAACGATGATACAGCTCTGCGGATACTGCGGATACCAGCATGCTGCCCCCGGATATGATGGTACTGAGCAGGGATACCGCCTTTCGTGAATAGCCCATCTCCTCGCATATCGGTACCACATAAAGGGACATACAGTTATTTACTATGCCTACCGATGCGGCCATTATCAATATACCAAGACTTACTATCACCCAGCCGTAATACGGTTTTTTGATGCTTTGCCCCATGTTTTTCCTCTTTTCGCAAAAAATATCATTTATGCTGTAATATAATCCCCTGATGCGCCTACGGCAGCCTTTGCCATTATCCTGCTGTGATGATATAATGTAATAAAACATACATCCATCAGGGAGGATAGCCCCATGTCCAAGCAAACCATTGCCCAGAAGCTCACCAGCCGCAAGCTGCGCCGGCCGCCTGCCGTGATATATCCTCTACTCGCCAATATATGGCGCATCATCTTCGTAAAGCGCCTTGGCGTCACCTTTGATTATAAGATAGACCCAAAGAGCTTTAAAGGCCCTTTTATCGTGGTCAGCAACCATGCTTCCCGTGTGGACTACCTCTATACCGGCCTTCCCTTCCTGCCCCACCGCATGAACTACGTGGCAGGATATAATGAATTTTTCCGCTCACACCTTGCGCTGGTATTCAGACTCCTTCAGATAATCCCAAAGAAAAACTTTACCCCGGATGTGTACTGCGTAAAGGAAATGACCCGCATACTGAAAAGCGGCGGCATAGTATGCCTGTTTCCCGAGGGCATGAGCAGCATATCCGGTGCCAATCAGCCTGTGGCGCTGGGCTCTGCAAAGCTGCTGAAGCACTTTAAGCTGCCTGTGCTCATGTGCCACATAGAGGGCGGCTATCTTACCAATACCAAATACTGCCTGGATGAGCGCAGGGGCAAGGTAAAGGTCACCATAGACCAGCTCTTTACCCCGGAGCAGCTTTCCTCCCTCAGCGAGGACGAGGTAACGGATATTCTCCACGATGCCCTCAAGCAGGATGATTACGCCTGGAACAAGACTGCCCGGGTGGCCTACGAAGGCCACGGTGAAATGGCTAAAAACCTTCATGACCTGCTGTATATGTGCCCCAGGTGTAGGCAGGAATTCACCATGCAGGGCCAGGGCGATCGCATATACTGCACCGCCTGCGGCAATGGTGCCACGCTGAACCAGTATTATGACCTTATTCCCTTTGATGAGGAGTGTGTTATCCCCGATACTCCCCGGACATGGTTTGACTGGGAGCGCAAAATTGCAAGCAAGGAAGTTTCCTTCCCGGGCTTTGAGCTGAAGAGCAAAGTAAAGCTCGGCATGCTGCCGGAA
Organism: uncultured Clostridium sp.; assembly: GCA_964392455.1. GTDB lineage: Bacteria > Bacillota > Clostridia > Christensenellales > CAG-138 > SFEL01. Next base: position 93,173 of record CAYMPG010000003.1, read on the forward strand.
TACAAATATCTTAAAGACCAGGCCACCTCTGAAATAGTGGGCGAGGGCACTCTTATGCTGGATTCCACCGGCATCACTTACAAGGGCACCCGCCGTGGGGAAAACGTGGAGCTGCATATGGATAGCTCTCTGCTGCCCACATATGGCATGTGCACTGACGTTTCCCGCTTCTATACCTTCTTTGATGGGGAATTTACCGAGTTTTACCCGGAGGGGCACTGCGTGGGCAAGTGGCTGCACTGCACTGAGGAAATGCACCGCTTTATGGGCGGCAAGTGGCAAAACTTCAAGGACGCCGCCACAAGATACGACAGCTAACCATCTACAACCATAAAGGCCGTTATCACGGCCTTTTTTATATGCTGTGCCTTTCCATGGCGCTGATTATTGTGGCTGTACGCCGTACTTTGCATATATGGCGGAGCGCTTTTCGCCATATGCAGCATCAAGTGCCCTTTCCCTTTCGCCAAGCTCAGTCTCAAGAGCTGCAAGCTGGGCCTCAAGCTCCGCCCTGTATTGAATATACTCAGGGTCATCCACCGGCGGCCCCATGAACTTTATTGACTCCCTAATGGAAGCCATTTGCCCTTCGTACTCACCGCACAGCTTTCCCCGCTCCTCATTATACTCAAGGGCCAGGTCGTTTAGCTGCTGCTGCATCAGTGCGTCATTATTTGCGGTGGGTGCAGCAGTGGGTGCGGCCGTAGGTGCAGAAGCAGTGGCCAGCGGCGTGGGTGTGGGTCCCTGAGTAGGAGTTGGCCGCAGCGTAGGCGTAGGCAGCGGCGTAGGTATGGGTGTGGGCGTTAAGGTGGGCACAGGTGTAGGTGCAGGCGTTTCCCGGGGCGTTTCCTTCTCATGCTGCTCCGGGCTGGCCTGTATATCTTCTTCGCTATTCTTTACCGGCTCCATGGACGCAGCAGCCTGTGCACCAGCGGCCGAGCCCGCCTTTACGGCAGGCACAGGAGTCACCACAGTATCGCTTGCGGCTATGATTATTTCCACATATTTATCCTCGCCGGCGCAGCCGCATACAAGCACGGCGCACATTGCAAGCAGCAGGGCAAAAATCGCCGCTCTGCCCAGCATTTTCAGCTTATTTGTATGGTTTTTACCGTACAACATCATACGCTACCGCTTTTATGAAATAATTGCGCCCCGACAGGGGAAGAAGTGTTAAATATATGATACTGTCTTTTTCTGTCAATTTCAACAGAATACGATAAAAATATGCATCAAAAAAGCGGCTCAGCCGCTTTTTTGATGCACTATAATTCCTTATATCCTATGCCTCGCTGTTTGGGAAGAACAGCTCCACCTTAAACAGGTCCCCATCCAGACTCAGCTTCATCTCGCCCTTCATAAGCTCCGTAAGGCTCTGAGCTATGGATAATCCAAGCCCGCTGCCCTCGGCATTTCTGGATTCATCTCCCTGCACGAACCTTTCAAGCAGCTCCTCGGCAGGTATGTTCAATTCCTTTGCGGATATGTTTTTAAAGCATATCACAGCATTGCCATCACGGTTTTCTGCGCTAAGGTAGGCACGGGTGCCCGCCATGCCGTGGCGGCATATATTAAGCAGCAGGTTATCCATCACCCGCCACAGCAGCCGTCCGTCCGCCGTAACGAGTATATCGTTTTCCGGCAGAGTCACCACCTGCGTTATTCCGGCCGCCTCCATCTTTTCAGCATATTCCGCTGAGGACTGCCGCAGCAGCTCAGATACATTCACCCGCTCAGGGTTCACTGTCATTGTGCCTGAGGAAGCCTTGGAGGCATCGATGAGATCCTCCGTCAGCTTTTTCAGCTTGGCGCTCTGCCTGGCTATGGTATCCACATATTCCCTTGCCTGCTCGCCGGGTATATCCTCCTTTTGCAGCAGATCTATGTAGGTAACGATGGAGGTGAGGGGAGTTTTAAGATCGTGGCTCACGTTTGTAATAAGCTCGGTCTTAAAGCGTTCGCTCCTCATTCGCTCATTTACCGCCCTTGCCATGCCCTGGCTTACGCTGTTAAGGTCCTCACCGTGCTTTTTGAATTCCCACCTGAGCTTTGAGGTATCCGTTTCGTAGCTAAGGTCTCCCCCGGCTATGGCACCGGCAGCCGTTCTCAGCGTCTTCATCTGGGCCACGCAGTTCAATAGCACATACATGCATGCGCCATTGAAGCACAGCAGCAGTACAAATGCAAAGCCCATATATCTGCTGAGGAAGAAATAGGCTGCAAGTATGGCGTTCACGGCCAGATACCCTATAAATACAATGCCCGCCTTCAGGTTCATGCTCAGCGCATCAAATAGCCTTCCCAGCCACACAAAGAGCCTGTATATCAAAGTATTTGTAAGCAGCGTCCTGGTCTTTATTCTGGCGGCGGTGGTCATGCAGAATGCCATAAATATTGCAGCTGCTGCGGCAATACACAGCGCTGCAAAGGTCATCCATAGTACATAGCCATTATGTACTTCCGCAACCGACAGCCCAATAAGCACCACCCACACGCACAGTATCCCCGCTATGACTATATACACATCATAGGGTATCTTATCCTGCCTTATGGGCACGCAGCCCTCCACGCCATTTTTATGGGCGGCGGAGCACAGCAGAAACACAAACAATCCCACCATGCAAAGCCCTGCAATGCAGCCCACTACTATAATGGTATACCGGTTTGCAAAGAGCACTGCCCTTCCGCCCTCCAGGTGTATTTCACCCACAGTGCCTTCGCTAATATTGTACCAGGACCTTGTGTAGCCGTATGCCGCCCCTGCCATGCACATTGCAAGCAGCGCAGCCATTGCGGAAAACATTATAAACGCCACTGTCCTTGCTAAAAAACTATGCGTAAGCTTTGTTTCCTTCATGTTATTTACCCTCCAGTTTATATCCCTTGCCCCATACTACCTTCAGATACCTTGGATTGCCCGGATCTATCTCCAGCTTTTCCCGGATATGGCGGATATGCACAGCAATTGTCCCCTCTGCCCCTATGGGCGTATCCTTCCAGATGAGGCGGTATATCTCCTTTGATGAAAACACCTTGCCAGGGCTCTCCATAAGGAGCTTGAGTATATCATACTCGGTGGGAGTAAGGGCCACATCGTCTCCGCAGAGGGTAACGCTCTTGCCCTCGTCATCCAGCTCAATATCCCCCACCCTGAGGGCCTTTGGCTTGCGCTCCATGCCTCCAAGGTAAGCATAGCGCCTGAGCTGCGCCTTTACCCGGGCCAGCACCTCTATGGGATTAAAGGGCTTTGTAACGTAATCATCCGCCCCAAGGGTAAGCCCTGCCACCTTGTCCATATCCTCGCCCTTGGCGGTAAGCAGTATTACAGGGATGTTGCTCTTTTGGCGTATGGCAGTCATTGCGGCCATGCCGTCCATCACGGGCATCATTATATCCATAAGCACAAGGTGTATTTCCTCCTGCTCAATCAGCTTTAATGCCTCGCTGCCATTTTCCGCCTGGATCACGCCATAGCCCTCTCCTGCAAGGTAAATGCTCAGGGCCCTGCGTATATCCCGCTCATCATCGCAAATGAGAATATTGTACATCTGTTTACCTCCGCCATATCATATACAAAGCATACCAGAGTAGAGTTTAACATAAAACCCGCAAATCCCTTAATACTTTATTAAGATGGCATCTTTGCAGCAAAAACAAAGGAGCGGCATCAGCGCCGCCCCTGCTTATAAGGCATTATACATGATATTCGTGCATATTTTCGGCTATCAGCGAATTGGCAAAGTGCTCCCTGGCCTCAGCAAGCATACCTGCGGTATCCTCCCTGCCGCCCCACACATGGGTGCAGATAAGCTGCCCCACTCCTGCCTCTGCCGCCACCCTGCCCGCCTCGCCTGCGGTAAGATGCTGCGCCTTTTCGCCGGGCTTTTCGCTATTGAGGAAGCAGGCATCTGCAAGGAGTATATCCGCCCCCCTGCACTGGGCAACAAGCTCCGGATGCATGCCGGTATCTCCGGTATAAAATATCCTCCTGCCCTGATATTCTATATCAAAGGCGTATGCTTCCACAGAATGGGCTGAAGCGTACAGCGTAACCGTCACCTGCCCAAAGCGCAGCCTCAGGCCCGGCCTTGCGCTGACCATTTCAAATACGCCTGAGGATACCAGCATACGGTATTCGGTTTCTGGTGTTTCCGGCGCAACCACCGTCATGGTAGGCCGGGCTTCGCCATTGCTGCCTCCAAGCTGCTGCAAGGCATAGCGCAGCACCAGCATATCCGCCATATGGTCGCTGTGAAGGTGGCTCAGCAGTATCCCGTCCACATTTATGGCCGGGTATATCTTTCTGAGGTTTGCAAGCGTCCCCGGGCCAAGGTCCAGCACCAGGGCCGTATCCCCCGCCTGTATAAGATAGCCCGAGCAGGCTCCGTCCGGAGCCGGAAAGGGGCCATTGCTGCCCAGCACGGTAAGTTTCATAAAAAGCATTTCCCCCTTATTATTCACCTGATGAGTATTGGCAGCAGACTGCCCATTTATTCAGCGCCTGCGATGTGCCGTATTACCTCGCCTGCAAGCATCAGCCCTGCCACAGAGGGCACAAAGGACACGCTGCCCGTTATCCTGTGCTTGCCGGGCAAAAGCTTCTCCTCTGCATCCTCCCGTGGGGCTATAGCTGGCTCTGTGGAATACAGCACCTTTACCCCCTCAATGCCCCGCTTTTTAAGCTCCCTTCGCATTACCCGGGCAAGGGGGCAAACTGAGGTATTGCTTATATCATCTATGCGAAAGGCCTCCCCATGGAGCTTATTGCCGGTGCCCATGGAGCATATTATCGGCACGCCCGCCGCCTTGGCCCTGCTTATCAGCAATATTTTTGAAGTAACGGAATCTATTGCATCGATAATATAATCATAGCCGGAAAAATCAAACTGATCTGCCGTGCTTTCATCATAGCGCAGCGGCCTTGCATCTATCTGTATATCCGGATCTATATCCAGCGCCCTTTCCTTCATTACCAGCGCCTTCTTTTTTCCCACAGTAGAGCTGAGAGCGATGAGCTGCCTGTTTATATTGCTCTCTGCCACAACGTCATCATCCACCAGCATAAGCCTTCCCACGCCGCCCCTTGCCAGGGCTTCAGCAGCATAGCTGCCTACACCGCCTATGCCAAACACGGCCACAGATGCCCTGCCGAGCCTTTCCATGGCTTCATGTCCCAATACCAGCTCTGTACGACAAAACCTATTCATTCAGCTCTCCCGTTCCCCTGCATAGCAGGCGGCGATGGCATATACCTTCTCTGCGCCGGCCGCCTTCAGCACCCTTGCACATTCCTCCATGGTGCTGCCGGTGGTAATAACATCATCCACCAGCACGACATTCAGCCCCTTGCAGCCCTTTGCCCCACGAAAGGCGCCCTTTACGTTTTTTCGCCGCTCCTCATGGGAGGTCATGGACTGCATGGGTGTATTTCTGGTTCTTTTTATCAGCTTATCCATTACAGGGAGGTGGCTACGCTCTGCTATCTCATTGGCAAGAACAAGGCTCTGATTGTATCCTCGTTCCCTCATGCGCTCTGAGTGCAGCGGCACCGGTATCACTCCATCTGCCTGCCAATGGGGCGGCAGGCTCATGAAGGAGGCAAGGTTTCTTCCAAGATAGCGGCAGCCGTAATACTTGAACCTGTGTATCATATCCGCTGCGCTGTCATTATACACAAGGCCCGCACTCCAGCCATCCACCACATCGCCAATGGAAAACCCCGGCTCCCTGATAATAAGGCCGGCGCATTTTGTGCAAAGGCCGTGCTCATTGAGCAGAGCCTCCCGGCTGCATATGCAGCATGCCACATCATCCGGATATAAGGCGGAAAGAAAGATATCCCTCAGCTTCATTCCTGCCCTCCCTTTGCAAGGAGCTGACCAAGGGCGCTGTATCTGCGCTTCACCTGGCTGTTTGCCACCATCTGAGCAGGGCACTCGGCATGGCCCAGTATATGCACCCGGTTTCTCGCCCTTGTGACCGCCGTATACAGAAGATTCCTCGTCATAAGCATGGGCGGCCCCCCTGCAAGGGGCAGTATTACCACGGGAAACTCGCTGCCCTGGCTCTTATGTATGGAAATGCAATAGGCAAGCTCCAGCTCCTCAAGCTGGCTGAATTCGTAAAGGGCAGTGCGCTCATCGTCAAAGAGCACCTCCACCGTCTGCTCGTAAAGGTCGATGGCCATTATGGTGCCAAGGTCGCCATTGTATACCCCTTCGCCCAGCTCATCCGGTCTGCCGTGACGGCTGCGCTTCCAGCCCATGCGGTAATCGTTCTTTATCTGCATCACCTTATCGCCCACACGGAATATGGTATCCCCGTACTGGCGCTCATGCTTTTTGGGCATTGGCGGATTTAGTGCCTCCTGGAGCCTGAGATTGATATTTCTTACGCCCAGCGCTCCTTTTTTCATGGGGGAAAGCACCTGAATATCCTTAAGTGGCTCTGCTGCACCAAGTATATTTACCCGCCCGGAGCAGAGGGCTATTAGCCTGCGAATTATATTCTCGGCAGAATCTATGGCCTCAAAGCCAAATTCATCCTCGCCATTAAGTATGGGAGGCTGGCCGTTATTGATGCGATGGGCATTGGTAACTATTGCGCTGCGGCCTCCCTGGCGGAATATATCCGTCAGCCGTACCACGGGCACCGTATTGGAGGCTATTATATCCCTCAGTACATTTCCCGGCCCCACAGGCGGAAGCTGATCCGCATCCCCCACCATTATCAGGCGGGTACCGGGGCGTATCGCCCTGAGCAGCGCCCACATAAGCTGCACATCCACCATGCTCATTTCATCCACTATCACGGTATCTGCATCTATAGGATTATCCTGGTTTCTTGAAAAGCCGTTTTCCCCATAGGCATACTCAAGGAGCCGGTGTATCGTGCGCGCTTCGCAGCCGGTGGTCTCGGTCATGCGCTTTGCGGCGCGGCCCGTTGGGGCGCACAGCTCATAGCTTTCGCCCAGCTTTTCAAGGAGGGTGATTATAAACTGCAATATGGTGGTCTTACCTGTGCCGGGGCCGCCGGTTATCACAAGCATACCCTTGGACATGGCAAGCTGCACTGCCCGCTTCTGCTGCTCCGCAAGGGATACCCCAAGCTGCTCCTCCAGCCGCTGTATCTGCCCGGTTATGCTGAAGAAGGGATTTGCAGCCCTCGGCGTGCTAAGAGTCAGCAGCCTTTCGGCGCACTCCCGCTCCATCCTGTACATATAGGGCAAAAAGCAGGCGTCCACCCCATCCACTATGCTGTAGGTAACGTTTTCCCCAACTATGAGCTCATCCAGCTCCCTTTCCACGGGGGCCAGCTCTGCGCCCAGTATATCCGCCGCCACCTGCACCAGCTTTTCCCGGGGCAGGTAGGTATGGCCCTCCTGCCTTGCCCACTGGAGGGTGTATTTAAGCCCTGCCCTGAGCCTGAATGGTGAATCCGGAGAAAAGCCGCCATTCTGGGCTATCTTGTCCGCAGTTTTAAAGCCTATGCCCTCCACCTCGTCAATAAGGCGGTATGGGTTTTCCTGCACACGGCTGAGGCAATGTGGGCCGTATATTTTATACAGCTTCATTGCCTGATTTATGGATATGCCATACTGCTGGAGGCCCATTATCACCTCCCGCATATCCTTCTGCTCCATGTATGATTCGGCGATGGTATGGGCCCTTACCCTGCCAATGCCGTATACTTCAGTAAGCCGCTCAGGCTGATTTTCCATGATGCTGAGCGTATCCATGCCGAAGGTGGCAACGATATTCTGTGCGGTGCTCTCCCCTATGCCCTTTATAAGGCCGCTGGACAGATACGCCGTAAGCGCACCAAGGGTTGCAGGAGACAGCGTGCGGCATTCCCTCACCTTAAACTGCACGCCATAGGCCCGGTGCTCCGTCCACTCGCCCTCCAGCTCTATGCGCTCGCCCACAGCCGCAGAGGGCATACCTCCCACGGCCGTTATCTCATCCCCTGAGCCATCGATAAGCTCCAGCACGGTAAAGCCGGTATCATCGCTGCGGAATATTATGTTTTTTATAGTGCCTTCTATCTGCATGGGGGTATTATAACACATTTTATGGTATAATTTGCCTTGCGGCTCAATAAAAAGCCCGGGAAATATCCTGTGACATAATTAGTTCACTTTTTACCATAATAATGGCACGATGCTGATATAGTCCCTTCAAAATCCCATACTAAAATTAGCCCATAAAGTGCGAAAGGAGAGCATTTTACCCCATGGAAAACAACAACTGGTACAACAACAACTCCGGCAACTACAGCTATAGCTCTGATAGCGGTTACAATAACGGAAAGAAAAAGAAAGGCGTCACCATAGGCCAGCTCATTGCCTGCCTGCTGGTGGTAGCAGTAATAAGCGGCGGGCTGGGCGTATACTTCAGCGATTCCATAGTAAACCGCGGCCAGACCATTCAGGATGGAGACTCCATGATAGTGGAGCAGCCAAACGGCAGCCAGGCCGACGGTGCTCAGCCGGAGGATGGCTCCTCTGCCCCCCCTCAGCCCGAGCAGGGCGCTGCCTCGGATAAGCTCAATATTGCGGAAAACGACCAGAGCGAGGTCAATACCACCAGCATCGTACAGAACTGCATGGCAAGCGTGGTAGGTATATACACCAGCAGGAGCACCACCAATTTCTCCGGCGAAACAGAGGAGCAGGATACCGGCTCAGGCTCTGGCGTTATAATCACCGATGACGGCTACATCGTTACCAACAATCACGTTATAGAAAACGCCAGCAACGTTACCGTATACCTTCAGGATGGCACAAAGTACCCTGCCACACTGGTGGGCACCGACAGCTTTTCTGACCTTGCGGTAATAAAAATAGAGGCTGCAAACCTCCCTGCCGCCATCCTTGGCAGCTCTGTGAACACAGCTGTAGGCAGCACCGTATATGCAATCGGCAACCCCCTTGGCGTATTTGCAAGCTCAGTATCCCGCGGCATAGTCAGCGGCCTTGACCGCACCATCACCATTGACGGCATCAGCATGACCCTCATGCAGACCGATGCCGCCGTAAACCCCGGCAATTCCGGCGGCGGCCTGTTTAACTCCGAGGGCAAGCTCATCGGCATAGTTAACGCAAAAACAGCCAGCGTGGATGTTGAGGGCCTTGGCTTTGCCATCCCCATCGACTCTGCAAAGCCCGTAATATCAGACCTTATGGATCTGGGCTACGTTACCGGCAGGCCGTACATAGGCATTACCATGCAGGATGTATCCCTCCGCTATGGCAATAACAGCTTTTCCTACGGCTACGATCCCTTCAGCTTCTTCAGCAACTACGTTACCAGGGTACAGGTAATGTCCGTAGAAGAAGGCGGCGCAGCAGCAGCCGGCGGTATGCTGGTAAATGACATCATCACCGCCGTGGATGGCAAGGAAATATCCGGCACCTCCCAATTTGCCGCCTTGCTGTATGAATATAATATTGGCGACACGGTTACAATAACAGTACTCAGGGGCAACGAAACAAAAGATCTTACCGTTGTACTGAGTGAAAGGTCATAACGGCGGAACCCCCACTCCGGCCGATGACATACCCCCAACCATCTGGTAAAAGGGAGAGCGCATATGCGCTCTCCCTTTTGCTGTAATATAAGTTTTCTTATTCGCCGTATTGCTCAATGGCGTATTCCAATAGGCCCAGCTTTTCAAGCTTTTCCTTGGGCACAAGGAAGGTGGCAGTTACCACGCCCGGCGCACGCCCAATATCTATGGAGCCTGTAATGGTGCAGCGGTTCTTCACCTCGGATACCGACATATCGAGAAGCTCGGCAGCCCGCTCCAGTGCATTATCAATGGCGGCATTCATATTTGCTCCGCTGCCTACAAAGGACAGAGGGAGCGCATCCTCCACAGAATCTATCCCCCACTTTTCAGCAAGGCGGCCTACTGCTTCCCTTTCCTCAGGGGTAAACGGCTTTGCAAGGTAGGGCAGGTCTTCCTCAAGGGGGAGCAGGATAGGCCCCTTATTTCCCAGGCCCTTTATCACGTTTACCTGAAGGGTGACCGTGGCGGATACATCGCAGGTGTGTCCGGCTATCTCACCATTTCCCTGCAGAGCATGTGCATCGCCTATATATACGCCGCCGCCCGGCACCTTTACAGGGCAGATAAGTATTGCGCCCGGACGAACACGGTTTATATCCATATGTCCATCGGTGCGGGCCTCCAAATCTTCTTCTGTTTTTGCATAAGGATGGGGCGCCCCTACAAGGGCTGCACCGAAGTCACCGGCATTGTGAGAATCCGGGAATACCTGAGAGGGAGTGGTGCCAAGCTGGCCCAAAAAGGGCTTCATCCTTGCTGCTACGCCGGGAAGGTCGGCAGGGGCCATTACCACCACAGGGTTTTGTATGGAGCCATCGGGGGTTTTCATATATGCCTTTCCATCAGAGCCGATAGCCTCAGCCTGCTTTTTGTCTACCGTCAGGCCAACGTGCTTGCCCTCGTCAAACGCAATGGTATAGCCATGGTCAAACCCGAAGGCGGATACCGGCGCACCACATACCTTGCAGCGAACGGCATCATTGCCCGTGCCCTCCACGTAGCTCTCCGGCCACTCTGCGCCGCACTTGGCACAGCGGTCTGCCACAAAGGGGTCACCATTAAAGCGATCGTTATTTGTAAACTCCACGCCTGATGCAGTGGCCTCACTGGTCACCTCTATGGAACGGATGCGTATTGCTATGGCGTCACCCACCTGGGCACCTTCCACATATACAGGCCTGGTAACTTCATGTCCGCCCCTTAAGGCAGGCGTAATCATAGGGCCCCAGCATCCGGCCGCAGTGTTTGCCACGATATTTCCGCCATCACGCACAGGACCCAGCATGGGAGCACCCGGATCCAAAAGGCCGTTGGTAAATTCAGTTACAAACACGGTGTTTTTTCCACTCATATGCAATACCTCCTGAATAGTATATTTATACCTTAATTATAGGTCACAGCTGCAAATCCATGCAATACGCAAATGCAAAAGAAAGCCGCCCATGCTTTGCACATGAGCGGCCAAATGCTGCATTATGCTCTTTAAATCTGCCTTAAGGTCACTATTTTATCAGCACGCCGATTATCTTCTGGCTCTCTCCCCTGCCATACTGGCCCCGGGTGCCCACCACCAGCATATTATTGAACACGGCGGGAGTGGACTCCACCCTTGAGCCCAAATCCAGCTCGCATATCACGCTGCCTGTACGTGGGTCGTGCATACGCATCATGCCGTTTCCATCGCACTGGATAAGGTAAGCGTTTTCCTCCTCATCGTACAGCACCACAGGTGAGCTCCTATAGCCTGCCGCCTGCTCGTATTTCCAAAGCTCATGCCCTGTGGCCTTTTCATAGGCC
>CAYMPG010000004.1:0-88599 GCA_964392455.1 uncultured Clostridium sp.
AAGGCTCTGTATGAGGCCGGTTACTTCCCCGACAACACCCTGACCGCCACCGATGCTGAGACCGTTGCCCTCTTTGGCGAAGGCGAAGCAGCATTCCTCATTGACGGCTCCTGGAAGTGCGGCTACTTCTCCGAGAACCATGCCGACACTCTGGAAGACTACGTGATCAGCTGCGTACCCGGCAAGGGTGAGCGTCCTGCTACCGATGCCATCGGCGGCATCTCCATGGGCTACTTCATCACCCGCAAGGCTTGGGATGATCCTGCAAAGCAGGCAGCCGCTGTAGAGTTTGTTGCTCAGCTCACCAGCGACGAGGTCATGTCCACCTTCGTTACCACCGAAGTTACCGCCCTTAAGAACGGCGCTGCCCCCGCAGGCCTCAATGCTATCCAGCAGTCCGCTGCTGACTGCAATGCCAATGTTACCGGCGTTGTAGGCGCTGTTCAGGATACCATCACCGCCGAAGCCAAGGGCGACCTGTTTGCAAACATTCAGAAGGTCGTCACCGGTCAGATGACTGCAGCTGAGGCTGTGGAATCCGCCATGAAGCTCAACTAATTCTTCTTCGTGTTCTCCTATTTGGGGCTGCTGCTTTCACGGCAGCAGCCCCATTCTTATTTCCGCTGAAAGGATGGTGCGGCCATGAGCTCCATGATATACAAAAAGAAATCGCCGCTGCTGGTGTTTCTGATTCCCGCCTTTGCATTTTTGGTGGTATATCTTTATTATCCATTCATTCAAAATGTGATAAACACCTTTCTCGACATTGGCGGCCTGGGCCGGGCTGCAGAAGGTGTAAACGATCCCTGGTACAGCAATTATATAGAATTATTCCGCGATCCTGACCTTGCCACGGCCCTGAAAAATACCGTTATTCTCACTGTATTCACAGTAATCTTTCAGGTAGGCATTGCCCTGATACTTGCGCTGTTGGTAGACTCCATCCGGGTGGGTGCAAAGGTATTCCGCACAGTGTATTTCTTTCCCATCGTCATTTCTGCAACTGCCCTGGGCCTTATGTTTAATCTGATGTTTCTCTATAAGGGCGGTATGATAAACCAGATACTGCTCAATCTTGATATGCTTCCCTACGAAATAAAATCCAATGGCCGCATGATAGTGGAATGGATTGACTGGAAGGATCAGGCCCACTATCTGTTTACCATGTTTTTGCCGGTCATATGGCAATATGTGGGCTTTTACTTCGTTATCCTCATTACCGGCCTCAACAATATCCCTGAGGAGCTTTTTGAGGCGGCGGCGCTGGATGGTGCTTCCGGCCTGAAAAAGATACGCTACATTACCCTGCCCATGCTCAGGAATGTGCTGTGCACCTGCCTTGTGCTGGCAATTACCGGCGCGCTGAAGGTATTTGACCTGCCCTGGGTTATGTTTGGCGCAGGTATGCCCCAGAATATGGGCTGGCTTACCGGTACATACATGTATGACCAGACCTTCAATCGGATGAATGTTGACTATGGCTCCACCATTGCGGTGCTCATAGTGGTGCTGGGCGTAGTGCTGTCCAATGTGGCAAACAGGGTATTCAAGCCCACGGAAGATTATTAAGGAGGGCGGCAAATGACCAGGAAAAAGACCAACCCGTACAAGATTGCAAGCTACGTCTTTCTGTGCCTGTGGGCACTGACGACCATATATCCCTTTATCTGGGTCATACTCAATTCCTTCCGCCAGAAGGGCCTGATACTCAGCGATTCCTTCTCCCTGCCCCTTGGGGATGCCTTTACCTTGGATAATTACCGCACCGCCATGGAGCGCTCGGATTTTGGAAACGCTTACCTTAATTCCATACTCATTTCAGGAAGCGTTACCATATTTGTGGTGGTGCTTGCGGGCCTTGCAGCCTATGGCATGTGCCGCTATCGCTTCCGCGGCCGGGGGCTGCTGTACAGCATGATAATGGCCGGCATGATGTTCCCGGTATTCTCCACCATCATACCCGTATTTCGTATGCAGGTGGTGCTTGGCATTGCCGGTACAGGCAACCGGTGGCTGAGCCTTATAGCCACCATACTGCCGCAAATTGCGGGAAACCTTTGCTTTGCCATTATAATTTTAATGGGCTTTATCCAATCGGTGCCCATTGAGCTGGAAGAAAGCGCATATCTTGACGGATGCAACGTTTTCCAGATATTCTTTAAGATAATAGTTCCTGCGGCAAAGTCCTCCTTTGCCACCGTGGCCATATTTGCCTTCCTGTGGAGCTATAATGACCTGTTCACCCAGTCCTTCTTCCTGCGCTACCCTCAGGAGCGAGCCATCACAGGCCTGCTCAATGAAATAAGCTCCCAGGCCGGCGTAAACTACGGCCTGATGGCAGCATCTGTAGTGCTGGTAGTAGTACCGGTGCTGATAGTATATGTGTGCCTGCAAAAGCACATTATCAAGGGCCTTACCGCAGGCGCAATAAAGGGCTAACCCTCGGCACGGGGTGCAAAATAAGCTATAATATAAAAAAGCAGCAGAAAAGAGGTGGGGGGAAATGTACCGAGTGGTGCTTATAGACGATGAGGCCATCATTCTCGAGGGCCTGCGCCAGGTCATCCATTGGGAGGATTACGGCTGCCAGGTGGCCGGCACCGCTTGGGATGCAGCCTCCGGCCGCCAGCTTGTGCAGGAGGCCAAGCCTCACATTCTCTTTACCGATATTCGTATGCCCGGCGAAGATGGGCTTACAATGCTTGCAGGGCTCCGCAGCGAGTTTCCGGATATGCAGGTGATAGTGCTTACGGGCTATCGGGATTTTGCCTACGCTCAGGAGGCCATCCGGCTGGGTGTCACTCGGTTTCTCCTTAAGCCATCCAAGCTGGATGAAATAAACGAGGCCCTGCAAACCGCAGTAAGGCAGCTCGATAAGCAATGCAAGGCGGGGGCTGAGGATGAGCAGAGCCACAACGCAGGCAGCTTCATAGTCAATCAGGCCATCCAGTTTATGGAGGAGCACTATGCGGAAAAGCTGACGCTGCAAACTGTGGCAGACTGCTGCTATGTATCCCAGTGGCATTTGAGCAAGCTCCTCAACAGATATACGGAAAAGAGCTTTTATGATATGCTCAACGCCATACGCATACAAAAGGCCAAGGAATTCCTCGCTGACCCCAGCCTGAAAATAGGCCAGATAGGGGAGCTGGTAGGCTATTCCGATACGGCCCACTTTGCCCGCACCTTCAAAAAGCTGGTGGGCATGAGCGCCAACGAATACCGAAACAGCCTCTGCTGACGGAACAGGCGCTGTGCCTTTATCAAACGGCATATTATCACAAAACAAATCCCCGGAGCGGCCACCATGTTTTTGATGGTTTCTCCGGGGATATTTTTATTCGTATTACAGGCTGATGCTGTCTATCAGCGCCAGTTCATCGGGAGTAAAGTCTGTATTCTGCGCCGCTTTTATGTTATCCAGCACCTGCTCAGGCCGCGAGGCGCCCGCCAGAACGCTGTTTACAATGCCGTCCCTTAGTATCCAGCTCAGGGCCATCTGGGCCAGCGTCTGGCCCCGCTGGGCAGCCAAATCGTTCAGCCGACGGATCTGCTCCAGCCGCTGCTGGGTAAGGTCTTTTTCCTTGAGGAAGCGGCCATCCGTCACTATGCGGCTGTCAGCCGGTATCCCCTTCAGGTAGCGGTCTGTCAGTAGCCCCTGTGACAGTGGGGAAAAGGCGATTATGCCCTTGCCTAGCTTTGCTGAGGTCTCCTTAAGGCCGTTGTTTTCAATGGTACGATTGAAAATAGAGTAGCTGTTCTGATTTATTACGAAGGGAACACCCATCCTGGCCAGAATATCAGCCGCCTCTGCCATGCGGGGCCCATCGTAGTTTGAAAGGCCCACATACAGCGCCTTGCCGGACTGCACGGCTGTGGCCAGCGCACCCATGGTTTCTTCCAGCGGAGTATCCGGATCCGGTCGGTGGTGATAGAATATATCCACATACTCCAGCCCCATACGCTTCAGGCTCTGATCCAGGCTGCTCAAAAGCTGCTTGCGGCTGCCCCACTCACCATAGGGGCCGGGCCACATCCAATAGCCGGACTTGGTGGAGATAATAAGCTCATCCCGGTACGCACCCAGCTCATCTTTGAGTATCCTGCCGAAATTTATCTCCGCAGCACCCTCCGGAGGGCCATAGTTATTGGCAAGATCAAAATGAGTAATGCCATTGTCAAAGGCTGTAAGGCACATCTGCCGCATATTGTCAAAGCGGCCGGTGTTGCCAAAGTTGTGCCACAGGCCCAGCGACACTGCGGGCAGCTTTAATCCGCTTTTTCCCAGGCGATTGTAGCTCATAGTATCGTAGCGGCTTTCAGATGCAGAGTACATGGCAATTTTCCTTTCTTAATTGGTCATAGGTATATTAAGCCTCGAAATAGGCTTATCTCCATGTATCGTTAATACGGATAAAAAAGTAGACCCCCGAGGGGTCTGCTCTTTTATCTGGTGCCGGAAGTGGGACTCGAACCCACACGGTATCGCTACCAGCGGATTTTGAGTCCGCCACGTCTGCCAATTCCATCATTCCGGCTAACAGATGTGATTTTAACATATACGGCCGTTTTTTGCAACCGGTTTTCCCCCTGCTGCTGCCCCGCCCTGGATACGCCCGGCGCCATGCACAGCGTGCCTGTAGCTTATCAGCAGGTATTTGCTGAATATGCCTATAAACTTGGCATTTCCGGGCTGAATGGCGTAGCTGCGCCCCATTATTTCCTTTAGCTCATCCTCATCCGCCTGCTCCCAGATGGCGGATATTATGGTGCGTATCCCCCGCTCCACATTGGCCGGGCCTGTGCCGTACCGGCGGGCTATAGCCGGGTAAATGCCGGTAGTCACTCTGGTGAGCAGGCTCTCATCCTCCATGGACATCATCAGGCCCTGTAAAAGGTATTTGTAGCCTGTATACTCCGGCGTGGCTCCCACGCGCATTAGCTGCTTTTCTACGAAATCCGATACGGACATGGCTCTTTCCTCCCGCTTTGCCTTCAGGCTGTATTTCTCCCATATTTTGCCCAATATTCGGCACAGATACAAGAGATTCCCGCTTATTCCACTTTACAGCACTTTTTTCGACATTTTTCCACAGCAAAAGCGGGCGGTTTGCACTCGCCCGTTCTTGAAAGGAATCCTGTTTTTTTGATGAATAAGTTATTTCATCATATTGCTGCCGCCGTTCATGTTGTTTTCGGCATACTGTATCATACGCTTTACCATATTGCCGCCAACAGAGCCGGCTTCCTTGGCGCTGATGTCGCCATTGTAGCCCTGCTTCAGGTTTACATTCAGAGAATTGGCAACCTCCATCTTGAAGCTGTCCAGATTCTGCTTAGCATCGGGTACCAGTACCTTATTGCTGCGTGCCATTGTGTGTTTCACCTCCTTGCTTGTGAGTGTAGTTTTAATCTGCCCCGCTGTGCAAAAACTATTAGCGGGAATATATGTATACCATGGAAAACAGTTCTGCGCCCCCACAGCACAGCAAAAGCCGCTCCCAGTGAGGAAGCGGCTTTTACCAAGCGAAGATTTATCGGTTCATGTTGTTTTCAGCATACTGTATCATACGCTTTACCATCTCGCCGCCTACTGAGCCGGCATCCCTGGCCTTTATGTCGCCATTGTAGCCCTGCTTAAGGTCCACATTGAGAGACCTGGCCACCTCCATCTTGAAGCCGTCCAGCTTCTGCTTTGCATCGGGTACAAGTACCTTATTGCTGCGTGCCATTGTGTGTTTCACCTCCTTGCCTTTATTAGCTTTAATGCTAATATGGCAGAAAGAGCTGAAATGTATGACTGTAAATATATGTTTTTCATTTTTGCAGCCATTGGGCAGATAATATGAACAAAGTCCGCTCTGAAGCTGGAAATCCTTAAATGCACAAAAAAGCGGCATTAAGCCGCTTTTTTAAGGTTTCACAATGGCAAAGCCACTTTTATTTATGCTTTTAAGCAGGGCATCAATTGGGAGCGATCACGCCATCCATACCGGCAAGCTTCTCCGCTGCCCTGGCAATGAGGGCAGATGCGCCGGGTACGCCCTGGCCTGAAAGTATCTCCTCCGCCGCACTCTGTGCCGCCCGCAGTGCATCCACATCCAGCGCAAGGGACGCCGCCGCAAATTCATTAAGGCCATGCTGCCGCTTGCCAAGGAACTGGCCGGGGCCACGCATCTCCAGGTCTTTTTCCGCAATGGCAAAGCCGTCATTTGTCTTAACAAGCATCCTGAGCCTTGTTTCTGCGGCCTCTCCCCCGCTGCCGCTGAGCAGGAAGCAATAGGCCGCCTGATCGCCACGGCCGACTCGCCCCCTAAGCTGATGAAGCTGGGCAAGACCAAACCTGTCGGCGTTTTCTATTGCCATTATGGTAGCCGAGGGCACGTCCACCCCCACCTCAATTACAGTGGTAGCCACCAGCACCATCGTCTCTCCCGCCCTGAAGGCCGCTGCTGCCTTTTCCTTCTGGGCAGAGGACATCTGACCGTGGAGCAGGCCCACAGGCACATCCAGCATTGCCCTGAGCTCATCATACAGCTCCTCTGCGCTCTGCACCCCCTCAAGGCTATCTGAGCTTTCCACCAGCGGGCATACAACATATGCCTGATGGCCCGCCTTTGCCTGCTCGCCTATAAAGCGATACATATCCTCCCGCCTGTGCTCTGGCACCAGCCTCGTGGTAACCGGCTTTCGCCCCGGAGGCAGCTCATTCAGGCTGGATACCGAAAGGTCTCCATACAATATAAGTGAAAGCGTGCGGGGTATTGGCGTGGCGCTCATTATGAGCACATCCGTCTGCCTGCCCTTTGCCCCCATGGCCGCCCGCTGGCTCACACCAAAGCGATGCTGCTCATCGGTTATCACCATGCCCAGGTCAAAAAACTCCACGTCCCCCTGAAGCAGTGCATGGGTGCCTATGATGTATTTTGCTTCGCCTGAGGCTATTTTTTTCTTTACCTCATCCCGCTCTGCCTTTTTCATGCCGCCCTTCAGGTAGGCCACGTTTTCCCGGCCAAATACCCTGCTGAGGGACTCCATATGCTGGGATGCAAGTATCTCCGTGGGAGCCATAAGGGCTGCCTGCCTGCCGTTTTTTGCAGCGGCAAACATTGCAAACATTGCAACAGCCGTCTTGCCGCTGCCCACATCTCCCTGAAGCAGCCGGTTCATAAGGGTGCTGCCCTCAAGGTCTCCTGCAATATCATCCATGGCTCTAAGCTGTGCGCCGGTGGGAGCAAACGGCAAAAGGGACAGGAATTCCTCCTTTACGCCCTTAAGCTCCACCCTTTCGCTGCGCTCCGGCAGGCTGCGCTGCATCATTGACAGCATCAGCCGAAACAGCAGCATATCCTCAAAGGCCAGCCTGCGCCTTGCGCCCCCTGCGGCCTCCATATCGCAGGGAAAATGTATACCCCACAGGGCATCAGCTATGCCCATAAGGCCGTATTTTTCCCGTATGGCAAGGGGCAGGGTTTCCTCAATAGCCCCGGCACAGCCCTCCAGCGCAGCACGCACAGCATCCCGCAGCATGCCCTGAGTAACCCCTGAGGTAAGGGGATACACAGGCAGTATGCCGGGAAGCTGAGGGTATACAGCAGGGTTTACCAGCTTTACTCCCCTGCTCCTGTCCACCCGCCCGCAGGCGACTATCTTCTCCCCCATGGAAAGGCTGCCCTTGCGATAGGGCTGATTATACCAGGTGAGGGTTATCTCCCCGCTCTGATCGTACGCCCGGGCGGTGGTAATATCCAGCCCACGGCGTATGCGGGCAAGCTTTGGCTCGGTACACACCGTAAGCTCAAAGGCCCCCTCATCCCCATGCCGTGCCCCCATTATATAGGTGGGGTGGGAATAATCCCTATGGCCACGGGGAAAGAAATATAAAATATCCTTCAGCGAAAAAAGGCCCAGCCTGCCGAGAGCCTCGGCTTTGCGTGGGCCTATGCCTTTTAATGAAGTTATAGGGTCATTTGGCGTCATTCCACAGAGATGTAATAATAATATAATGGCTGGCCGCCGGGGCACAATACCACCTCTGCATCCGGCAGCTTTTGCTGCACAGCCTCGCACATGGCTTCGGCATCCTCATCGGATACATCCTCGCCATAATACAGGGTTATCATGGCCTCCTCATTATCCTGTGCCATGGTCTCCACAAGGCTCAGCGTAGCTTCCTCGACTGTCTTGCCAACGGCAGATATGGCGTTATCCATAAGGCCGATAATATCATCCTTCTGGATGGTAAGGCCATTATAGGAGGTATCCCTTACGGCGTAGGTCACAGCGCCGGATTTTACTGATGCAGCAGCCTTTTCCATGCGCTTTGCATTTATATCGGGGGTATTTTCGCAGGCGTATGCCATTGCCGCTGCCACGCCCTGCACCATGGTGCGGGTGGGTATGACGATAACGTTTCTATCGGAAAGCTGGGCTGCCTGCTGGGCTGCCATTATTATATTGGGATTATTGGGCAGCACGAATACATTGCGTGCATTTACCTTGCGGATGGCCTTTTCGATGGTATCTATGCTGGGGTTCATGGTCTGGCCGCCGGATATTATGCCGGCAACGCCAAGGCCAGTAAATTCTGCATCCATGCCATCGCCGCAGCTGACCGCCACCATGGCGCACTCCACTTCGTTCTTTTTGATGTTTTCCTGTATGGTACGGTTCTGCTCGCGCATGTTCTCGATCTTGACCTTGTCAATCTCGCCAAGGCACAGGGCAAGCTGCAGAGCCTTACCGGGCATATTGGTATGCACGTGTATCTTGATGAAGCCGCTGTCATGGGCCACCACCACGGAATCGCCTATCTTCATCAGCTTATCCCGGAATTTCTCCAGGTCATCCTCTGAGAAGGATTCCACAAGGTGTATCACAAAAAACTCGGTGCAATAGCCAAACTTTATATCGTTTATATCTTCGATGGTAAGGGCATCCTCCTCAGCGGCAGGGGCCTCCACGGCCTCCACATAATCCTCCACTGCGTCCCCATCCATAACCATCTTAAAGCCACGGAATATGGTAATAAGCCCCTTGCCGCCGCTATCCACAACGCCAGCCTCCTTGAGCACGGGCAGCAGCTCAGGGGTGAGCTTCAGGGCTTCCTCGCCGCTTTCCATCATCACGTCTATCAGGCCGAATACATTTGCGCCCTGATTGAACTCGCCCTCCACCGCAGTGCTTATCATGCGGGATACGGTAAGTATGGTGCCTTCCTTGGGCTTCATTACTGCCTTGTAGGCGGCATCGGTACCCATCCGCAGCGCCGTTGTCAGCAGCTCCGCATCCATTTCCTCCCGGCCATCAAGGGCACGGGCCATGCCGCGGAATATCTGGGACAGTATAACGCCGCTGTTTCCCCTGGCGCCCTTAAGTGCGCCCAATGAGGCGGCAGCAGCTATCTTGCCCACGTTTGCCCCCTCAGGGCAGGCCTTTATCTCACGGGCAGCAGACTGCATGGTCATGGACATATTGGTGCCCGTATCTCCGTCAGGCACAGGGAATACATTGAGCGAATCGATATACGCCTTGTTTTTTTCCAGCAGAGCAGCGCCTGCAAGGAACATATCCTTTAGGAGCGCACCGTTTATTGTAGTACTATTCAAATCATTTCCTCCAGTGCATAACAAAGGGAGCTATCCCCAGGCTATGCATTTATGCTCTCTACGTGTATGTTCACATTTGCAACCTTGATGCCGGTGCTCTCCTGCACCCTGTAGCGCACATTGTCTATCATATTCTTGGCTACAACAGGCAGAGATACGCCAAACACCATGGTAACATACAGGTCTATATCCACCTGCTCGCCGCCCTCTATGAAAGTGACCTTTACTCCGCGCTTTTTGTTTGAATCATTGCCCACTATCTTCAGCAGGGCATCGGTGGCGGTCTTTGCGCTCATGCCTACCACGCCGTAGTTTTCGGTTGCCGCATAACCGGCGATATTGGCGACTATATCCTCGCTGATGGTTACTTTTCCAAATTCGTTATTGATAATTCCCGGCATTTGGAAGACCTCCTTCTAAAAATTACAATAATAATGCTTATACATTGTACCCTAAAAGCCCGTCTTGTGCAAGGAATACCGCCCCCATATCCTGCCCATGCTGCAAATCTTTACAATAAAAGCCCAGAAATGACACAAAATAAGGGCAGCACACCGCCGCCCTTATTACTATGCGCCTCAGGCTCGGCCCTATCACAGGCCCAGCACATCGGCTATTGCAGTCATTTCCTCCAGCGCCACATCTATAAGGTCATCCAGCGTAAGGCCGGTATGAACTATGGCGTTCATATACTCCCTGTTTGCCCCGGCAGCAAAGCGTGCCTCATTAAAGCGCTTTACTACGGATTTGTGCTTTACGCTGGCAATGCGCTTATCCGGATATATCTGCGCTACGGACTTGCAGAAGCCGCTCATGGGGTCTGCTGCAAGGAGGGCATATTCTATGGTGGTGGCTGCCTTTTTCCCGTTAAGGGGGTTATGGGCAAGTATTGCGCCCTCAAGCACAGGGTCCTCAATGCCGTTTTCCCTGAGCAGCTTTACGCTGGTAGGGCCATGCACCTCAGGATGATTGCGCCAATCGCACTGCTCCTCGTCCAAATCGTGAAGCAGGCCCGCTATGCCCCAGTATTCCACCTCATCCGGAGCGAGCCTCTTTGCAAGGCCTCTCATTATGGCCTCCACCGCATAGGAATGCTGACGGTAGCTCTGGCCCTCCATGTACTTGTGCAGAAGTTCATACGCCTGTTCCCTGTTCATGGTAATTCTCCTTGTATATTGTTAATTTGGGTTAAAATACACGCTTTCCGTGGCTGAAGTTGCGATTGGCCCAATCTGACCAGCTGCTTATTACCACCTTGCCCGCCGATGAGGAGGCGTGGATATACTTGCTGCCGCCCAGCCATATGCCGGTATGGCTTATGGTAGCGCTGGAATCGCTGCGGAAAAACAGCAGATCTCCCGGCTGAAGGTCACTGGTGGAATATATGGTTTCCCAGCTATCTATCTTGGCGTAGTTTTTGGCGCTCATGCGGCCCACCTTTACGCCGTTTGCATTCAGGCTGTAGTGTACAAGGCCGCTGCAATCAAAGCTGTTTGGCCCCTCATCGCCCAGCACATAGGGCTTGCCCTGCTGCGCCTTGGCAGTGGCGATAAACCCGCTCACGTCTCCCGTGGCCGCCGCCACGCTGCCGCCGCCGCTCTCCTGATTTGTGGGAGGTGCGGTCTTGGTGGTGCCCACGCCGGGATTGGTAGCAGGCCTGGCTGTGGCCTTTGGGGTGGGCCTGGGGGTGGTTTTTGGCTTTGGGGTGGGGGTAGGAGTTGGGTCCACCTTTGGCCTTGCGTTATTTGAATATAGCAGGTCTGCCGTGTCCATGTCCATTATGCCGGTGGCATCCATTTTGTTTCGGGTCTGAAAGGAAGAAAGGGCCCTTGCCGTGGCAACGCCAAAGTAGCCGTTTTTCTTTTCCACCTCATAGCCCAGCTCATACAGCCGCTCCTGAAGCGACTCCACGTCCTCTCCCTCATCCCCCTGCTGCAGGCGGTAATATGCTGCCTGGTCTGAAAAGAGCAGCTCCTGGGTGAGGGGGTCTGCCTCGCCGGTCTCAGTCATATGGTGTATGCGCTGAAAGCGGCGCAGCGCCGCTGCAACAGGCTCGCCAAAGGTCTCGGTGGGCTCATCCCCGTCGATATAAAACAGCTCCGCAAGGCGCTCCTGTATGCGGGCCACCATAGGGTCTGTATTCCCTATTTTCAAAAGGCTGTATTGGGAGGCCTGCTCAGGCTCCTGCTGCACAGGTGCCACAGCGGGCACAGGGGTATCCGAGGGCAGATGCACCATTTCCTCGGCTATCTTCACCACCACCGGGTCAATGCCCAGTATATCAAAGGATGCGGGTATGATAACAAAGGCTGTCAGCAAGGTGCCCGCCAGTATAAGCAAGGGTATTCGTATGCGGCGGAAAAAGCTCCTGCGCTGCTCTCTGCTTCGCCGCTCCTTATTGTGGGTGATATTATTATCCATGATAAGTATTATAACCCATATTGCCGCATTTTGTCTATTGAGCAGGCCAGCATACCCGGCATGGAATATGTGCTGCAAAATCCCTCCCCAATTATGGCGCAGAGGACGGATTTGCTGTATAATAAATAGTTAGCAAATACCAAGCAAAGGAACTCTTTTACCATGGCACTGATAGCCGCCAGCGGCATAAGCAAGGCATATTCATCCCGTCTGCTGTTTGACGGGGTAAGTTTTGAAATAGCCCCCCGGGACAGGGTGGGCCTGGTTGGGGTCAATGGCTGCGGCAAGACCACCCTTTTCCGTATACTCACCGGGGAGGAAGCGCCGGACTCCGGCACCATAATGAAGCACCGGGAGGCACGGCTGGGCTTTATGCGGCAGAATGTGGAAAACACCTCAGCCACATTGTATCAGTCCGCCATGGAGGCCTTTGATGAGCTTATACGCATGGAAGGGGAACTTGAGGCCATCGCCTCCAGAATATCCTCAGGTGATGGGGATATTTCTACCCTCATCGCCCGCCAGCAATCCCTTAATGAAAGGTATCAGCGTGAAGGCGGCCTCACCTTCCGCAGCAGGGTACGCAGCACCCTTATGGGGCTGGGCTTTACCGAGGCAGAGCTTGATAAGCCCCTGTCAGATATGAGCGGCGGCCAGCGGAACAAGGCCCAGCTTGCAAAGATGCTGCTCTCCGGGGCGGAGCTTCTGCTGCTGGATGAGCCCACCAACCATCTGGATATTCAAAGCGTCACCTGGCTTGAGGATTTCCTCAGGGGCTATCCCAATGCCTTTATAGTTATTTCCCACGATCGCTATTTTCTGGACAGGGTAACAAACCGCACCCTGGAAATCAAAAACGGCAAGCTGTTTTCCTCAAATGGTGGCTATTCCCGCCACATAGAGCTGATGAGCTCAAATAATGAGATACTCAGGCGCCATTACCTTAACCAGAAAAAGGAGATACGCCGCCTTGAGGGCGTGGTGGAGCAGCAGCGCCGCTGGGGACAGGCCCATAACTTTATCACCGCCGCCGCCAAGCAAAAGCAGATAGACAGGCTCAAGGCCGAGCTGGTGGAGCCCGAGCAGGACACCGCCTCCATACATTTCCGCTTTACCGCCAACGAAACCGGCGGCAACGATGTGCTGATGGTGGAAAGCGTTGCAAAGGCATACGATAAGCCTGTATTCTCCGGCGCATCCATGCATATACGCAAGGGGGAGCGTGTATTTCTGCTGGGGCCCAATGGCTGCGGCAAGACCACCCTCATGAAAATAATAATGGGCCGGGAGGCTGCCGACCATGGCACGGTGCGCCTTGGGGCAAAGGTGCAGCCCGGCTATTACGAGCAGACCATGACCTCCCTCGACCCTGACAGCACCGCCCTTGAGGAAATACACGACACCTACCCCAAAATGGACCTTACGGACGTGCGTACCGCCCTTGCAGCCTTCCTGATACGGGGCGATGACGTATTCAAGCAGATAGGCTCCCTCTCAGGCGGAGAAAAGGCCCGGGTGCAGCTATTGAAGCTGATGCTGTCCGGCGCAAACCTGCTGCTACTGGATGAACCCACAAACCACCTTGATATATCCTCAAGGGAGGCGCTGGAAAACGCACTGGATGAATACGACGGCACCATGCTTATCGTCACCCACGACCGATACCTTGTAAACCGGCTGGCAGACAGGGTGCTTTATATGGATAATGATGGCCTTACAGAATATATCGGCGGCTATGACGACTATCTTGAGGCCTCCGAGCGGCGGGTAAAGGAAGAGGTGCAGGCCGCACCACAGCCTGAAAAGCAAAACAGCTACAAGGCCCAAAAAGAGCGCCAGAGCCTTATAAACAGGGCAAGCGGCCAGGTGCGCCGTGCAGAAGAACGCATAAACGAAGCCGAAGCAAGGCTTGAGGAGCTGCATACCCAGCTTGCATCGCCGGAAATAGCCGCAGACTATGTGCAGTCTGCAAGGCTTGCGGCAGAGGCAGAGGCCCAGCAGCAGGCCATAGATGAGCTTTATGCCCAATGGGAGCAGGCCCAGCAAGCCCTGGACCAGCTCACAGCAGATCAGCAGTAACGGCAAATACGCAAATATCCTCCGTATGTAATAATCATACGGAGGATATTTTTCTGTTGCCGGCAGAATATCTGCGCCTGTCAAACCACGTGCATTTCTCAGGGCTTCTTTGCCCTTCAGCTTTCCGCAGGCGCTATGGAATACTGCTCCATGAATTTTACAAATTCCCTCTCCCAGGTGCTGAGTCCCTTATCCCGATAGCCCAGGCCGTATCTGTAGGTGATATCCGGCTTAAGAGGAACCGGGCGCAGCCCTTTATCCGGGTGATTTCGCAGCAGCTCCTCTGCCTGAAGGCATATCCCCATGCCGGACAGGGCAAAATCCACGCACCCAAGGGACGTACCCTCGTAAATGATATTTGATTCTATATCCAGCGCCCTGAACTGATTGCGTATCAGCCTTGAAAACATGGAGCTCCTGTCCGGCAGCAGCAGGCTCTCCCCTGCCAGCTCCCTAAGGTCTATATATTCCGCATTGGCTTTGGGATGGGAATTGGGCAGCACTGCCGCAATGCGGCTCTCAGCCGTTGGGATAAAGGAAAACTCCGGCTGCTCGTTTGTTGGCACTATGACCGTAATAAGGTTTATCTGCCTGCTTTCAAAAAGGGCATACAGCTCCTTATCCTCGCACTCCATGGCGTTTATAATGCAATCCGGATGCTGCCTTCTGAAGCCTATCAGGTAAAAAGGCACGCTGTAATATTGCAGATTATGCACCGTGCCAATGGTAAAGGAGGAGGCCATCCTGCGCTTAAAGTTGCTCAGCACCTGCTCAAAGCCCCCCTGCTCCCTGCATATGCTCTGGGCATAGGGAAGATAAAGCCTGCCAAGCTCGCTGAGCTGCACCCGCCTGGTGGTTCTGTCAAACAGCTCCCCTCCCAGCTCCCGCTCCAGCGCCCTTATATGCTTTGACAGCACGGATTGGGAAATAAACAGCTCGTCCGCAGCCTCGCTGAAGCTCTTTCTCTGGGCCAGCAGCACAAATTCCGAAATGTGGCGAATATCCATCCCGTCCCCCTCATTTAGTCCTGTTTGGAATAAATTATACTTCCTTTAGAATTGTTGCACAAGGGCGATAGTGATATATTTAACATATCTGATAACCATGAGAGGAGACTGTCTATGAGCAAATTTGATGCCGTGGTCATTGGTGCCGGTACCGGTGGCCTTTCCGCAGCGCTTACCCTTGCATCTGCCGGCAAAAAGACGCTTCTGCTCGAGCAGCACAACCTGCCCGGCGGATGCTCCACCAGCTTTATCCGTGGCCGATTTGAATTTGATGCATCGCTCCATGAATACTGCGCCATCGGCTCCCACGAGGAATGGGGCCTGCCCGGCAAGCTTATGATGGAGGACTACAAGCTCAATATCAACTGGCTCACGGTGCCTGAGCTTTATCGCTGCATAGGTACTACCCGCAGCGGCAAGCATTTTGACCTGACGCTCCCCGTGGGCGAGGAAAACCTCATCAATAAAATGGAGGAGGCCGTACCCGGCTCCCGTCAGCCCATGGAGGTTTTCTTCCAGCTTGCCCACGAATGTTCTGATGCATACGATTACTTCAATGACCGCCTGGATAAGGTGGACAGCAAGGGCTACACCCTGGTGGACGAAGGCTACTTTATGAAAACCTTCCCAAATTTTCTCCGTGTGGCAGAATACCCCTTCAATAGGGTGCTCCGCAAGATACACATGCCTGAGGACGCCATAGATATACTTAACGTATACTGGACCTATATCGGCATGGATTACGAGCGCCTCAGCTTTGTACATATGGCCTGGATGTTCCTTATGTATACCAAGCTCAAGCCCGCCATTTGCCAGTACAACGCCCACGGCATGACTGTGGCCGGAATAGAGCGCTTCCGCGAGCTGGGCGGCGAGCTGTGGCTGAATGTTGCGGCAAATAAGGTAGTATCCGATGACAATGGCAGGATAATAGGCGTGGACACCACAGCGGGCTTCGTTGAGACCAATTACGTTATCGCCAACGTTAACCCCCAGACCGCCTACACAAAGCTGCTGGATGAGCGCATAAAGGTGCCTGAAAGGGAGATACGCCGGGCCAATGCCGAAAAGCACGGCGTTCGCTTCTTCAATGCCTACGTTGCCCTTAATAAGAACGTGGAGGAGCTGGGCATAAAGGATTATACCATCTTCATGCCGGGCGCACTGGATACCCTTAAGAATTACGAATCCTCCAAGCATTACGAGGGCAATGACCACAGCGTGGTGGTCATCTACAACGTGGTAAACCCGGAGGCCTCTCCCAAGGGCACCACGGTAATGACCTTTACCATCACCTACACGGAGGACGTGTGGGGTGACTTTACCCAGCGTGAATACGTGAAGAAAAAACAGGAGCTTTTCCGCAGGGTCATGGATAACTTTGAAAAGGATACCGGCATAATCATCCACGACTGCATCGAGGAAATAGAGCTGGCCTCCCCCTGGACCTTTGCCCACTACCTCCATACGCCTCAGGGTACCACCTACGGCTATGAATGTAACGACTGGAATACCATGGTATCCCGCATGATGAGCCTTAAGAAGGATCAGCCCATCCACGGCTTTAAGACCTGCGGCGCATCCGGCGCACGGGGCGACGGCTACAGCCAGACCTACCTGAACGGAAACGACATGGCACGGCTGCTTCTGGAAGACATGGAGAAGGAGGGTAAGTGATATGGCAAATGTAAAGATTAGCCCCATCGGCCTTTTGGATATGCTGTACTTCAAGGGCAAAAAGGTAAAGCGTGAAAAGCACATAATGGAAACCGAAGCAAAGCCCCTTGCAGCGGATTATCCCACCAACATCAAGGCGGCAGAGCGCCATCCTGATACGCAGGAGTTCATCATATCAGAAATCATCGAAGAAAACTCCGATACCCGCACATACATTCTCCGCAAAAAGGACGGCACCAACCCTGCCTTCTTCCGGGCAGGACAGTACCTCGTGGTGCGCCAGTATATTGACGGCAAGCTCATTGCCCGGCCTGTGTCCCTATCCTCAGGCCCGGAGGATGCCCTGAATGGCTTCTGCTCCATAACGGTAAAGCGTGTACCTGACGGCTTCATGAGCAAGTACATACTGGATAACTGGAGCATAGGCGATACCGTCACCACCTCAGGCCCCCAGGGCGTATTCTATTACGAGGGCCTCAGGGATGCCCCCAAGGTCATAGCCGCAGTGGGCGGCAGCGGCATCACCCCCGTTCTGTCCATGGCCAAGGCCATAGCCTCCGGCGATGAGGACTTTGACCTGACCATACTCTATGGCAGCCGCAGCAGGGAGGATATGCTCTTTGCAGAGGTGCTGGAGGGCATTACCCAAAGGACACCCAAGGTAAAGCTGGTAAATGTATTTTCAGACAAGGCCGAGGAGGGCGCCGAAAGCGGCTTTATCACGGCTGAGCTCATTAAAAAATACGCAGGCGATGGCCAGTTCAGCGTATTTGCCGCAGGCCCCCAGACCATGTATCGCTTCCTTGACGGAGAGGTACGCAAGCTGGGCCTCAGCGAAAAGTTCTACCGGAAGGAAATATTCGGCGCTTCCAAGGAGCCCTGGACTCTGCCCGGCTACCCTGCCCAGGCAAAGGACAAGACCTTCCAGCTCACGGTAAAGATGTGCGATAAGGTGTATGAAATACCCTGCGCCGCCAATGAAACGGTGCTGGTGGCGCTGGAGCGTGCAGGCATTGCAGGGCCAAATCGCTGCCGTGGCGGCATATGCGGCTGGTGCCGCAGCAAGCTGCTTGCAGGCGATGTATTCATCCCTGAGGATACCGACGGCCGCCGTGCAGCAGATAAGGTATATGGCTACATACACCCCTGCGCCTCCTACGCCGTAAGCGATTTGACCATCGAAGTACCCTTTAACAAATAAAAGCATTTTGCAAAGCAAAAAAACATCAGAGTGTCTGCAAACGCTCTGATGTTTTTTATAATATGGTAATCTGCTTTATTATTTTCTCATATCGGATATAAGCTGGGGCAGTGTTTCGTAGCCGGTAAGGGCGCTGTTTGCCTGGCTGAAGGCAAGCACATCGTTTTCCACCTCTGCCCAGCCCTGCACCGGGTTCACCGGGAAGGCATTATCCTGCTTTGCATCCGGGCTGTCCGTAAGGAAGAATAGATAGGTGCAGCCCTCCTTAAGCTCCATTATATCATTTTTGCCAAAGGATACAGGCTCAAGGGTGGCACTGTCTATCATGCCGACAGCGGATTCGGGTATGTACATGAGCTGAACGGTGCTGCCGTACTTAAGGGCACCCTTCACGCTGCCGTATACCTCAAGGGCAACTGTAGCAGCCGGGGCCTTTCTTTCTACGGTGCTTCCTCCCTCCTGGGAGCGGAAACTGGTGTTTTTCATGGAGGATACCGACTGCACCCTGCCTATGAATATGCTTTCCGAGGCCTCCATAAGCGCCTCAAGGCTGCTGTGATAATATACGGCTGCATGGGAGGTGACTATTTTGTCCATGTCTGCCATGTCTTTTTTTATGTAATCAAGGGATATCTCTGCGCCGCCGTATTCCACCGTATCGTTGGTTATAACGAAGGGCTCGGCGGATACTGATATATAGGTCTGCTGATCCTCGGCAAAGTGCACATCCTCTCCGTTGCTAAGATACAGCAGATATTCGCTGCCCTCGCTGAGCTGATCCTTTACCTGAAGAAGCTGGCCCTGCTCTGCATTGCCTGCAAGCACTTCATCCACCCTGATGCGGCTGACTGTGGCCCCATCGGCCCCGGTAAACGTATCCTGGCATTTTCCGGATATTACAAGGGAAGCGCTGCGGTAGCTCTGCCGTGCGTCTGAAATGAACCTTTCCCCGGTAACTCCGCCTGCCGGGAGCACCATGCCTATCATAAGCGCCGCCGTGCATGCGGCAAGCAGTGTGATAAGGGTGATGTGTTTGCTTTTCATTTTCCGCCTCCTTTCCAGTGAGGATGCCCTGTAGGAAATAAATTCCTCTCTACTGTATATAACGTATGTAATGGCCAAATGGTTGCATTACATTTCTCTGCGGCCCTCCATGGCCTTGAGCAGAGTCATTTCATCCACATATTCAAGGTTGCCGCCTATGGGTATGCCGTGGGCTATGCGGGTGGCCTTTATGCCCCGCTGCTTCAGCAGCTTGGATATGTATACTGCGGTGGCCTCCCCCTCAACATCCGGATTGGTAGCAAGTATCACCTCGGTGATGCCCTCCTTATCCAGCCTGTCCATAAGCTCCTTTATGCGTATATCCTCCGGGCCCACCCCGTCCATTGGGGATATGGTGCCGCCCAGCACATGATATGCCCCGCGGAATTCCCGCATTTTTTCCATGGAAACTATGTCCCTTGCATCCTCCACCACGCAGAGGGTGCCGCTTTTGCGGGCAGGGTCTCTGCAAATGGCGCAGGGGTCACTATCGGTATAGTTGCCGCATATGGGGCAGTGATGTATGGTATCCCTGGCCCGGTTTATTGCGGCAGCTATTTCCCTTGCCGCAGGCTCAGGCATATCCAGAATAAAGTATGCAAGCCGCTGGGCGCTTTTTGCTCCCACTCCGGGCAGGCGGCTAAGCTGCGCCACCAATGCGCCTATCGGATCATTTGCCATGGCTTAGAACCCAAGCCCCATGCCGCCGGTGAGCCTGCCCATTTCGGAATTGACAGCCTCATCAGCCATGCGTATAGCCTCATTTACAGCGGAAAGCACCAAATCCTGCAGCATCTCCACATCGTCAGGGTCTACACAGGATGGATCTATCTCTATGGACTTAAGGGTCTTGCTGCCGTATGCCGTAGCCTTTACCACGCCGCCGCCCACTGTGGCAGTGAACTCACGGGCCTGAAGCTCCTCCTGCATGCGCTGCATATCCTGCTGCATTTTCTGAGCCTGCTTCATAAGCTGCTGCATATTTGCCCCGCCCATTCCGGGGAATCCGCCTTTTGCCATTGTTTACCTCCGGGATTTACTCATGGTGAATACAGGCTGACCTACTTCACCCTGTGGGAATTATACCACACTTTGTATGGGTATTCAACGAAGCACCGCAAAATACAGACTTTTGTAATGATTTTCCATAGTTTTGACACGCTTTGGTCATATGGGCGCATAGCTTTTGTCATAAAGAGGGCCTTCCCGCCCGAAAGCAGAAAGGCCCGCACCAATGCATAATCAATCTATCGTTCTGAAGGCCTTGCCAAAAAGGTCTCTCCCCGTCTCCTCCAGCGTGGCCTGAGCCCCCATGGAGAGGCGCAGGGTATAGCCGGGTATGGCCTCCGCAGCGGCAGCATTCAGCTTATCCGCTCCGTTTTTATCTGTAAGGGTCTTATATGACATCTCCCTGTCGAACTTTACGACAAGGATGCCATTTGCCGCCTCTGTGGGCTTGCCAAATCTTGCAAGCACGCTGAGAGCAGCATCCACCTCACTGAGCTTTTTTATCACCGCATCCCACAGGGCCTTGGGTTCTCCTTCTGCCGCGGGCTCCACGGCAGCCCTTGCTGCCGGCTCCTGTGCAGGCGGCTGCTTTGCCGGGGCCTGCCGCCTTACCTTTGGCGGATCCGGGTCAAAGGGAGGCTCCTCATCAAAGGGCGGCGCAGAGTCAAAGTCCGGCATGGGGGGCGCAGGCGGCTCCTCCTGCCTGCTATACGCCGGGGCTGCAATAGCTCCCTGCTTTATCTCCCGCTCCAGCTTTTCCACTCTTTCCAGTATATCATCCAGGGTGCGCTTTTCCTCGGGGCGCGCTATGCGTACCAGGGTGCTTTCTATCAGCGCCCGCTGGGAGGTCACGGTGCGTAGCCTGCCCTCGGCCTGCAATAGCAGCTCATTGGCCCTTAGCAGGCGCATTTCTCCTGCGTCCTTTGCCTGCTGCTGATAGAGGGCCATGGCATCCTCGGTGCAATCCAGCACATCGCTGCAATGGCCGCACAGCTTTGTGACGAGCAGGGCCCGCATATGCAGCGTCATATCGTTAAGAAACACTTTAAGGTCTCTGCCATCTCGCACTACCCTGTCCAGCAGTCTTAATACCCGGGGGGAATCTGCCGATATCAGCGCCTCTGACATTTCAAACAGGAACCCCTCCTCCATGCTGCCCAGCACGCCGTATACATCCTCTGTGGATACATAATTGCCGCAGAAGGACAGGCACTGGTCTGCAAGGGAAAGGCAGTCTCTCATGCCGCCCTCTGCCGCCCGGGCTATGGCCAGCATGCCTTCATCCTCTATCTCTGCCCCTATCTGAAGCAGTATTTCCCTCATTCGGCGCACCATATCCCCCACGCTCAGCCTGTGAAAATCCATTCGCTGACAGCGGGAGATTATGGTGGCAGGTATCTTCTGGGCCTCTGTGGTAGCCAGTATGAACATTACATGGGCCGGCGGCTCCTCAAGAGTTTTAAGCAGGGCATGAAATGCAGTATTTGAGGCGGCAAGGGCATGGGCCTCGTCTATTATGTACACCTTGCGCTTCAGCTCAAGGGGCATAAAGGAGGCCTTTTCGATTATATCCCTTATGTCATTTACGCTGTTATTGCTGGCGGCGTCCAGCTCCACTATATCTGCACATTCGCCTGCGGTCTTAAGGCAGGCCTCGCATTTTCCGCAGGGCTCACCATCCACCGGCGAAAGGCAGTTTACCGCCCTTGCAAGTATCCTTGCGGCGCTGGTCTTGCCGGTGCCTCTGGTGCCGGCAAAAAGGTATGCATGGGCCGTCTGGCCTGACTGCACCTGGTTTTTAAGTATGGTAGTTATATGATCCTGGCCTATCATTTCGGAAAATGTGACCGGGCGATATTGCCTGTAAAGGGCACGGTAGCTCATGTAAGCACCTCACAAAAATATTTTCACTAATAGCATTTTAACATTCTGCCCCGGAGCAAACAAGGGATTGTTGCCATCCCCCGCCAAATAAAGTATAATATTTCGATGAAACCCGCTTATCAAATGGAGGTATATACCAAAATGCTCGAAACCCAGAAAAAGATCGTTCTCAGCGGAATACAGCCCTCCGGCTCCCCCACATTGGGCAACTATGTGGGTGCGCTGAAAAACTGGTATCTTCTCCAGACAGAGGACAGATACTGCTATTACTGCGTTGCAAATATGCATGCCCTCACCGTCCGTCAGGACCCTGCCGAGCTTCGCAAGCGTGCCACCGATACCATAGCGCTGCTGCTGGCCTGCGGCATAGACCCGGAAAAGTCCGTCCTTTTCATACAGTCCCACGTGCCTGAGCACGCCGAGCTCAACTGGGTGCTTTGCTGCAATACCTATATGGGTGAGCTTTCCCGCATGACCCAGTTTAAGGATAAATCCGCCAAGCACGCCGACAATATCAATGCCGGCCTTTTCACCTACCCTGTGCTTATGGCGGGAGACATACTGCTGTATCAGTCAGACCTGGTGCCTGTGGGTGCAGATCAGAAGCAGCACATTGAGATCGCCCGTGATATAGCCATCCGCTTTAACAATGCCTATGGCGAGGCCTTCACAGTACCCGAGGGCTTTATGCCCAAAATCGGCGGCAGGGTTATGAGCCTGCAGGATCCCTCCATGAAGATGAGCAAATCTGACCCCAATCCCAATGGATTTGTGGCCATTATGGACGATCCCGCCGTCATAATGAAAAAATTCAAGCGTGCCGTTACCGACAGCGATACCTTCATCGCCTTTGATCCTGAAAACAAGCCCGGCGTATCCAACCTGCTCTCCATTTACACCTCCTTTACAGGCCTTACCATGGATGAAGCAGTTGCACACTTTGACGGGCTGGGCTATGGCTCCCTTAAGACTGAGGTGGCTGAGGCGGTCATCGCCGGGCTGGAGCCTGTGCAGGCAGAGTACAAGCGTGTCCTTGCAGACAAGGCATACCTTGAAAAAGTAATCACAGACGGCGCCGAAAAGGCCCGTGCTCAGGCCTCCCGCACCCTTCGCAAGGTGTACAGAAAGGTCGGCCTTGCCTGATACGATTTTTAAGCTGCCCAAGCCGTTCTCCTGTGAGAGCGGCTTTTTCATTTGCCCATGATTCAATTTTTTGAAATAATGTTGTCAGTTTCATTGCACCGGGGGCCGCAGAATGATACAATAAACCATATAAAACTACGAAAGGCAGCAAAAAATGGCCTGTTCAGAAAAAAAGATAAAGCTCCTTGCAGATTCCTCAAGCGACCTGCTGTGCATGGATGGAGTGGACTACGCCTCTGTTCCCCTGATAATATCCGCAAACGGCGTAGACTATGTGGATGACGAAAAGCTGGATACCCACGCAATGCTGGATGACCTTATGGCTCACAAGGGCCGCTCCTATACTGCCTGCCCCGGGGTGGAGCAGTGGATGCAGGGCTTTGACGGGGCAGATGAAATATACGTGGCCACCATCACCAGCAACCTTTCAGGCTCATACAATGCTGCCTGCGCTGCCCGTGACATTTATCTGCATGACCATCCCGATGCAAAAATATGCATATTCGATACCCTTTCCACAGGGCCTGAGATGCTGCTGTTTATGGAAAAGGTGGCAGCGCTCGTAAAGGAGCATATCCCCTTTGAGGATGTTTGCCGCCAGGCCAGAGATTACCTTAAGGGCACCCGTCTATTCTTCGTGCTGGAATCGCTCCACTGTCTGGCCCAGAATGGCAGGGTCAGCAAGCTCACCGCCTCTGCCGTGGAAATGCTGGGCATGCGCCTTTTAGGCACCGCCAGCACCGAGGGCACCCTTGAGGTGCTTACAAAGGTGCGGGGCAAGGTAAGGGCAAAGGCTGCGCTGCTGGAGCATCTTAAGGAGGCTCTCTATCACGGCGGGCGCATGGCCATATCATACGTTGAAAATCTGGAGCTGGCCCAGGCGGTAAAGGAAGCCATATTAAAGGAATTCCCCGGGGCGGACATATCCGTATACCCCGCCCGTGGCCTGTGCAGCTACTATGCTGAGCGTGGCGGCCTGCTGCTGGGCTGCGAATGTGACAAATAGCATAACAAAGCCGTTTACCACAATGGTAAGCGGCTTTTTAAATGCTTCGATTTTTATCCTTCCCGTTCGCTGCCGGGCAGGATTACAAAATAAATATCCCTCCTATGCGGAGGGATATTTATTTATTGTTTTATCCTTTTCTTCAGTTCAGCTCATCATACAGAGGATGCCTTGCGGTCATCTCCCTTACTGCGGCGCTCACCTCAGGCAGCGCTGCCTCTCCTTCCCTTATTACCCGGGCAATGAGCCTGCCTATATATGCAAACTCCTCCTCGTTGAAGCCACGGGTAGTGGCAGCCGGAGTGCCTATGCGAAGGCCGCTCGTTTCCCGCATACTGCGGGTATCGTTGGGCACGGTGTTTTTATTCAGGGTGATGTGGGCCCTGTCCAGCAGCTCCTCTGCCTGCCTGCCGCTTATTCCATCAGGGCCAAGGTCAACAAGCATAAGGTGGTTATCCGTGCCGCCGGATACCAGCCGCAGCCCTTCCTCTGCAAGGCTGCCCGCTATTGCCCTGGCATTGCTCAGCACACGCTGCTGATACTCCCTGAACTCGGGGCTCTG
The DNA here is from genome assembly GCA_964392455.1 of uncultured Clostridium sp. Lineage (GTDB taxonomy): Bacteria > Bacillota > Clostridia > Christensenellales > CAG-138 > SFEL01. The sequence continues at coordinate 24,641 of CAYMPG010000004.1, forward strand.
GGCCGCCTCAAGGCATACTGCCTTTGCCGCAATTATGTGCATAAGGGGGCCGCCCTGTATGCCTGGGAATATGGCCTTATCTATGGCCTGGGCATAGCTGCTTCTGCAAAGTATCATGCCGCCCCTTGGGCCGCGCAGCGTTTTATGGGTTGTGGTGGTGACAACGTCAGCATAGGGCACGGGGTTCATGTGCAGACCTGCCGCCACAAGCCCCGCAATATGGGCCATATCCACCATCAGCAGCGCCTCTGCCTCATCGGCTATCCGGCGAAATGCTGCGAAATCTATGGCTCTCGGATATGCCGATGCACCTGCAACTATCAGCCTTGGCCGGTATTTCAGGGCCATTTCCCTTACCATATCGTAATCTATGGTTTCAGTGGCAGGATTCAGCCCGTATGATATGAATTCATACTGCCTGCCCGAAAAATTCACCGGGCTGCCATGGGTTAGATGCCCCCCGTGGGAAAGGTCCATGCCCAGCACCCTGTCGCCATTTTTAAGGAGCGCATGGTACACCGCCATATTCGCCCCCGAGCCGCTATGGGGCTGCACGTTTGCATGCTCAGCGCCAAAAAGCTCGCATGCCCTTTCCCGGGCAATATTTTCCACCTTATCCACATACCCGCAGCCGCCATAATAGCGCCTGCCGGGATAGCCCTCTGCGTATTTATTGGTAAGGTGGCTGCCCGCCGCCGCCATAACTGCGGGGGAGACGAAGTTTTCAGAGGCGATAAGCTCTATATGGCTGCGCTGGCGCTCAAGCTCCTGCTCCATTGCCTCAGCCACATCCGGCGCAGTTCGCCGTATCAGTTCAATATCCATCATGCCGGTGTTTCCCCCTGCCTTCCTGCTTATTAACAGGGCCATTTTCGGCCCCTATAATGTGCGGCGGTCATACAACCGCCGCACGGATGCCTTATTTGCGTATTGTGTGCCTGAGCACCTGAGCGCTACTGCTCCTCGTGCCCCACCACATCTATCATCTGTGGCTTAAATTCCCCCATGCGGGCAAACCGGGGATTCAGCCCCTTAAGGATAAAGAAGGCTGCGCCGCAAAGGAGTATTCCACCCACTGCCGCATATATGTCGCCAATGCGGCTGCCTATGGCCGCCCCTGCCACAAGACCGATAAGAGGCACGCCGTAGGCTATGGCGCTGGCCTTAAGCATGCTGCCGCTGTGGAGCTGTATGGCAACCACATCTCCCTCCACAGCCTGGCAGGTATTCTCTATCTCTATATCCGCCTCGTTTGAGCCAAAGTGGAAGCAGGCATTGCAGTGCCCACACGCATCTGTGCGCTGAAAGCGCACCACCGCCATATCTCCCTTAAGCTCTACCACGCGGCCCGTCTGACGAAGCTCTGACATTGCTTACTCCTTTTCCACAGTTGTAGCTATATGCAGCTCCTCGAGCTGAGCCTCATCCACCACATCGGGAGCGGAGCACATCAGGCAGGATGCAGTCTGTACCTTGGGGAAGGCTATAACGTCACGGATGCTCTGGGCGCCGGTGATAAGCATGGCCAGCCTGTCAAGGCCGTATGCCAGGCCGCCATGGGGAGGAGTACCGTACTTGAAGGCACCCATCAGGAAGCCGAAGCGCTCCCATGCCTGCTCCTTGGTAAAGCCCAGCTTTTCAAACATCTTTTCCTGTACCTCGGGGGAATGGATACGGATGGAGCCGCCGCCGATCTCGTTGCCGTTGAGCACGATATCATAGGCCTTGGCACGCACCTTGCCCTGGTCGGTATCCAGCAGGTGCAGATCCTCGTCCATGGGAGAGGTGAAGGGGTGATGCATGGCATAGAAGCGGCCATCCTCCTCGCTCCACTCGAACTGGGGGAATTCCACCACCCACAGGAAATTGAACTTGCTGTCGTCCATCAGGCCCAGCCTGCGGCCCACCTCAAGGCGCAGTGCGCCCAGCGCCTGATATACCACGGAATCCTTGGCATCGGCGATAAACAGCAGCAGGTCGCCGGTCTTTGCATTGGCCCGCTCATGGATGGCGGCTATCTGCTCCTCGGTAAGGAACTTTGCAAAGGAGCACTGCATGCCCTCAGGCTTCATGCTCATCCAGGCAAGGCCCTTTGCCCGATAGGTCTTAACGTAATCCACAAGGGAATCTATCTGCTTGCGGGTAAACTTATCCACCCCGCCCTCAACGTTTATGCAGCGCACGGAGCCGCCCGCAGCCACTGCATCCGCAAAGGCACCAAAGCCGCAATCGCGGGCTATATCGGTAATATTCACAAACTCAAGGCCAAAGCGGGTATCCGGCTTATCCGAGCCGTACCTGTCCATAGCCTCCTGCCAGGTCATGCGGGGCAGGGGCAGGGGCACGTCAATATCCAGGGTTTCCTTCATGAGGCGCTGTATAAAGCCCTCATTCACCCTCATTACATCCTCCTGCTCCACGAAGGACATTTCAAGGTCTATCTGGGTAAACTCAGGCTGCCTGTCCGCCCTCAGGTCCTCATCACGGTAGCAGCGGGCTATCTGCATATACCTGTCGTAGCCGGACAGCATGAGGAGCTGCTTGAATATCTGGGGGCTCTGGGGCAGCGCATAGAACTTGCCGGGCTGCACACGGCTGGGCACCAGATAGTCACGGGCACCCTCGGGAGTGCTCTTGCAGAGGGTAGGAGTTTCGATTTCTATAAAGCCGTTTTCTGCAAAGTATTCATGGGCGATGCGGGTAATCTTGCTACGCATCATCATATTGTACTGCATGCAGGGGCGGCGCAGGTCAAGGTAGCGATACTTCAGGCGAAGCTGCTCCTGGGTATTCACGTCGTCATCAATATAGAAGGGGGGAGTTTCGGATACGCTGAGTATCTTAAGATCCTTTGCAATGACCTCAAACTCCCCGGTCTTCATATTCTTATTTATCATGTTTTCGTCGCGGCGGGCCAGTACGCCCTTTACGGCGATGACATACTCGCTGCGGATGGTCTCCGCCTTTTCAAATACATCCCCGGGGAGCTTGCTCTGGTCGAATGTCACCTGCATGGTGCCGGTGCGGTCCCTGAGGCCAATGAATATCAGTGCGCCAAGGTTGCGCCAGGTGCCTGCCCACCCCATGAGGGTAAGCTCCTTGCCGATATCGGCGGCGGTGGGGTCGCCGCAGTAATGTGTACGCTTCCAGCCATTAAGAAGTTCTGCCATTATTCTTTACCTTCCTTATTTCAGTATTTCCTTTATCCTGCCGGTAAGGGACGGTATGGGCACATACCCCTCATCCCCGGTATCCATATCCTTGAGCTTTACCTCGCCCCGCTCCAGCTCATCCTCGCCCAGTATGGCCACAAACCTTGCGCCCAGCTTATTGGCGTACTTGAACTGGGCCTTGAAGCTGCGGCCCACATGGTCGTATTCGGTCTTTATCCCCTGCTCTCTCAGCCTGTGTGCAAGGGTGAAGCCCGTTTGCCTTGCCTCCTCGCCCATTGCGGCGATATATACCTCCACCCGCCTGGGCTCAGGTATGCGTGCGCCGGAAAGCTCCGCTATGAGCAGCAGCCGCTCCATGCCCATGCCAAAGCCTATACCGGGGAGCTTCGGCCCGCCCAGCTGCTCCAGCAGCCCATCGTACCTGCCGCCGCCGCATACGGTGCCGGTATAGCCATCGCTGTTGGCGATTATCTCAAATACGGTCTTTGTATAGTAATCCAGCCCGCGCACTATGAAGGGATCCACCTTGTATTCCACGCCTATGCTGTTAAGGCAGGCCTTAAGCTCCTCAAAGTGGGCGGTGCAGTCATCGCAGAGGCAATCCAGTATCGTAGGAGCGCCGGCGCATATGGCCTTGCACTTTTCCTCCTTGCAATCCAGTATGCGGAGGGGGTTCTTTTCAAAGCGGCTCTTGCAGGTCTCACAGAGGCCGTCAAAATTGCCCCGGAGGTATTCCTTCAGGCTTTCATTGTATTTGGGGCGGCAGTTCGGGCAGCCGATGCTGTTTATATTTACGCTCAGGCCCTTTACGCCCACCCTGTTAAGCACGGTCATGGCAAGCTGTATGCACTCTGCATCTATGCTGGCACGGGGAGCGCCGTATACCTCCACGCCAAACTGATGATGCTCCCTGAGTCTGCCCGCCTGTGGCTTGTCATAGCGGAACACCGGGCAGTAAAGGTAATACATCTTGGTGGGCTGGGGGTCATTAAAGAGGCTGTTTTCGATAAACATACGCCCTGCGCCGGCCGTGCCCTCAGGTTTAAGGGTTATGGAGCGGCCGCCCTTATCGTCAAAGGTGTACATTTCCTTCTGAACGATGTCCGTGGTGTCTCCCACGCCCCTTAAAAACAGCTCAGTATGCTCTATGACCGGAGTACGCACCTCGTTAAAGCCAAACTCATCGCACACCTTCCGTGCGACCTTCTCGATATACTGCCACTTGTAGCTCTCGGCAGGCGTAACGTCCTTTGTGCCCTTGGGCGCCTGAATTGCCATGATAGTCCTCACATTCTTATAAAAGTAGTATTTGTAAATTAACCGGGCGTAAAACAAAAGGGTCTTCCGTCCTTTATGTAAGGGACGGGAGACCCGCGGTACCACCCTAATTGGGCCACCTGTATGGCCCCGGCTCATCGCCCTGTAACGGGGGCGACCCGGGCGAGCCTTATCAGCCCGCCGGCTCACGGGTGTCTCCGGCGCCGCACCCTCCGCCGCTGCTTTCAGCCAAGGCAGGCGGCTCTCTTATGAGGGCAGGCTGCGCCGCTCTTCCGCTCACAGCCTATATTAAGGTAGATTATACAATCGCCCCGGTGGATTGTCAAGGCAGGTGGATTCATATTCTCCCATTCTATCCGCTTCTTTTCCCTTGACAGGGCAATATGTTTCTGATAAAATACGTTGATGTCGGCGGTATGGCTTTTTCCGCCCTATTGCGGCAAGGGCCAGGTGGGTCGGGTATGCGCCTGTAGCTCAGCAGGATAGAGCAACGGCCTTCTAAGCCGTAGGTCCAGGGTTCGAATCCCTGCGGGCGTGCCAGTTTCAAAGTCCTTTGGGCTCAAAGCGCTTTGAAACTGGCATAATCCCCAGATGATAGTCCCTCTCTGCCGTAAGCGCAATTTACCAAACTTACATGGTGGGTATAGTTCAGTGGCTAGAGCGCCAGATTGTGGCTCTGGAAGTCGTGGGTTCAAATCCCACTACCCACCCCATTTATTAAGGGGGAAGCGGATAGTTACCTATCCGCTTCCATTACCCTAATCCCCCAAATTCATTGGGGTGTAGCCAAGCGGTAAAGGCACGGGACTTTGACTCCCGCAGTCGCTGGTTCAAATCCAGCCACCCCAGCCATATGACCCGTTAGCTCAGCCGGTAGAGCATTTGACTTTTAATCAAAGGGTCCGGAGTTCGAATCTCCGACGGGTCACCATTTTTTCCAAAGCTGAATGCGGGCGTGGCGGAATTGGCAGACGCGCTGGATTTAGGTTCCAGTGCCATCAGGCGTATGAGTTCAAGTCTCTTCGCCCGCACCACCTTTTTCACAACAGCATATCCTGCGGGTATAGTGTAATGGTAACACATTAGCCTTCCAAGCTGAGATAGAGGGTTCGAGTCCCTTTACCCGCTCCAACAAAGAAATCCCATACATTGGGATTTTTTTGTTGGGCTGATTTAATCAGGGGACTCGAAAGGCAGGAATAAAAAAGGCGCCTGTGGCGGCTTTTGCCCTGCCGGATTCAATCTGCTTTTCATATGCGTCCCATGCGGTCTTATCCTGAAGATGCGCCATTTCGGTATCAAGGTTGCCATAACGCCGGATTGTGCCCTGTACAATGGAATTCGCATTTGCAAGGGTATCTTTTTCCTTAGACCGTGCATACCACCCATTGTCGTTATTATCCGCTTTCTTTTCGGCCTCATCTAACCACTTGTCATAAGTGTTGGTATAAACCTTAGACTGCGCCATTTCAACAGGGGTGGGAGTGTTTACACCAAGGTCTTTGAGTTCGCCATTGACACTTGCAGTAGGTGATGATATGCTTTTATTAAGAGCATTGTCATGGTCGCTACCGGGCGTTGGGTTGGGGGCAAGCGTGCTATTCGCTTGTGCATCAGCCACTTGACTGGCTCTTTTTTATTTATATACGCCGCTTTGTAACCCAAAGCACATTAGTGGTCGAGTCCGGTACTGCTTCAAAACAAAAGCACCGTAGGGATTCCCGTCCTTGGCCTCACCAATCTTGGTATAAAAATAGGACGGGTCAGTTGCCGTCCTTAATTCGATAGGTGTTGCGCCCTGCTGTCGGATAATGTCCTTTACAGAGCTTCCAATTCCTCTATAATCCGTTCGTCCGTCCAGTGCAGTCTCTCCCGCCAGTCCTTTATTAGGCTCTGTGACAGCCTGTCCTGGTACTCCGGCATTTCCTCCGGCTTCAATTTCTGCTGTTCTGTTTTCTGCTGTTCCATTTATATCACCTCTTGTTTTATTATAATCTGTTCCGGATACTGCTGCAATATCGCCGTGGGCTTTATTGATAGAGCTTTCAGCCGTGTTTGCGCCCACAAAACTCAAAAAAGTGGCATTAAGCCACTTTTTTATATTCCGAAGCATCCCTGTATCCGGGATATTTTTTTATTCAGGCAAATATACTCATATGTGTACAGGCACCGGCCTGTCCCTATGCCTTATCCAGCCCCAGCGCATGAATGGTATGGCGCATATGCAGATCCATGGCGCAGCGGGAGCCATCTGCATCCCGGCGGGACAATAGCTCAATTATGCTTTCATTGTCGGATATGGTCAGCTTCTGAAGCTCCCCCATATCCTTGGCAAGCTCCATGGTTTCATGGACGGCGCTGTTTATTATGGGAAACAGCCTGATTATGAATTCATTGTGGGAGGCCTTGACTATCAGGTTGTGAAACACCTGATCGCTGTCTGCCCACTGGCCCTTGCGCTTTATCTGCCGGATGACCTTTCGGCCCTGGGCGCATATCTCCTCTATCTCCTCATCCCCTGCCCGCTGGCAGGCCAGCGCTATGCATACCGGCTCAAATATAAGACGCATTTCATATAAATCCTTCAGGCGCATATGTGCCCTGTCCAGCGTCATGAAGCCCTGAGTGCCATCATTGACGTGCTCAGATACGAATGTGCCCTTGCCCCGCTTCACGGTAAGTATGCCCTGAGCGGCAAGCACCCGTATGGCCTCCCTCAGGGTGGCCCGGCTCACATTCAGCTCCCCAGAGAGTATGTTTTCATTTGGCAGCTTTTCCCCTGGAAGCAGGCTTTGCTCCACGGTTATCATGGAATAGAGCCTGTCCGCAGTGCGCTCCGAAAGGCTTTTGGACGACATTTTCACCTCGTGATTGCGTGATTTTTTAACAGCTTTTTTATACCGGCTGCCGTGCAGCAATGTGATAAATTTCACAAAGCGCATTTTCCGGCGACAAGCGAGCCAATAAAATGATTCGTTAATTTCTTTCCCCTTTGAAATTGACAAACCGGCTCGTATGTTGTAAGCTGATGTTATACATCATCTTACAACATCAGACAAGATGACGCAACACAGTTTTTCTCAAAATCGGTACACAAAAAACCACATATATCTTAATCAAAAAAGGAGAGCCAGCAAATGATACACTCTTTCCAGGAATTGGTTGACAGCGTAAAGAATGCCGGCAGGCGCATAGCCGTAGCCGTGGCGCAGGATGCAGAGGTGCTTATTGCGGTACGCAAGGCGGCGGATTTGGGCATAGTGAAGCCCATACTCGTAGGCGATGAGGCTGCCATAAAGGCCATTGCAGCAGAGCTTAACATTTCTCTCGACGACATGGAGCTCATAAACGAGGCCGATAAAATAGAAGCCTGCCGCACAGCCGTAAAGCTGGTACACGACGGCAATGCCGACGTTGTAATGAAGGGCATAGTGGATACCTCCGTCATACTCAAGGCAGTGCTGGATAAGGACATTGGCCTCAGGGAATCCCCCGTGCTTTCCCACGTGGCGCTGTTTGGCGTAGATGGCTTTGACAGGCTCCTTTACATCACCGATGCAGCAATGTGCATCGCCCCCGATGTAAACCAGAAGGCCCACATTATCAACAACGCCGTAAAAGTGGCCCACGCCATAGGCAACGAAAACCCCGTTGTCACCTGCGTATGCGCCGTTGAAAAGGTAAACCCCAAGATGCAGGCCACGCTGGATGCTGCCGAGCTGGTTGAGCGCAACCGCAATGGCGAGATCACCGGCTGCACCGTATGCGGCCCCCTTGCTCTGGATAACGCCATATCCGTAGAGGCTGCCAAGCACAAGGGCATTACCGACCCCAATGCCGGCCGTGCCGACATACTGCTGGTTCCCTACATCGAGGCCGGCAATATCTTCTACAAGTCCCTGACCTACATGGCAAAGGCACAGAATGCCGGCATGATAGTGGGCGCAAAGGCTCCCGTGGTAGTTACCTCCCGTGCGGACAGCGACGAGACCAAGCTCAATTCCATCGCACTGGCCATAGCAGTTGCCGCCAAGAACGCTTAATACCCTCAGCAGAAAGGAACGCCAATGAAAAACTTCAGGATACTTGCTTTGAACCTGGGCTCCACCTCCACCAAGCTGGCGGTGTATGAGGGCGAGGAGTGCAAGATGCAGCAGGTGCTGCGCCACTCTCAGGAGGAAATGGGCGCCATAAAGACCATGGCTGACAATGCGGCCTTCCGCAAGCCCCTTATCCTTGACTTCCTCAAGAGCAACAATATCGACATAAATACCTTTGACGCCATAGTGGGCCGCGGCGGCCTTATGCGCCCCATACCCGGCGGTACCTATGCGGTAAACCAGGCCATGCTGGATGACCTTGCCTCCTGCAAGTACGGCACCCACGCTTCAAACCTGGGCGGCATAATCGCCAACGAAATCGCCAACGAAATAGGCGTGCCCGCCTACATCGTAGACCCTGTGGTGGTAGACGAGCTGGGCGATTACGCCCGCATTTCCGGCCATCCTGAGTTCAAGCGCAGGAGCACCTTCCATGCCCTCAATCAGAAGGCCATAGCCAAGCGCTATGCTGCGGAAACCGGCAAGGATTACAATAAAATCAATGTTATCGTAGCCCATATGGGCGGCGGCATAACCGTAGGCGCCCATCAGCAGGGCCGTGTTGTGGATTGCAACAACGGTCTTGATGGCGAAGGCCCCTTCAGCGCAGAGCGTCCCGGCGGGCTGCCCGTGCTTGAGGTGCTCAGAGTTCTCCACGAAGGCAAGCTGGGTGATTACGATGCGCTCCGCCGTATGCTCACCTCCCGCTGCGGCCTTATCGCCTACCTTGGCACCAATGACGGCATAGAGGTAGAAAAGCGGGTAAAGGCCGGCGACAAGGAAGCTGAAACTGTATACCACGCCATGGCATACCAGATTGCCAAGGAGATAGGTGCCATGTCCGCAGTGCTCTGCGGCAAGGTGGATGCAATACTCCTTACCGGCGGCTTTGCCTATGATAAGACCTTCACCGGCTGGATAGCGGAATACGTTTCCTACATTGCCCCGGTAAAGACCTATCCCGGCGAGGACGAGATGGGTGCCCTGACTGCCGGCGCTCTCCGGGTGCTGCGTGGTGAAGAAGAGGTAAAGACCTACTGATGAACAACCGTATTCAGATAATCACCGGCCACTATGGCAGCGGCAAAACGGAATTTGCCGTAAATCTGGCCCTCAAATACGCTGCGGATGGCGAAAAGACCGCCCTTGCGGATTTGGACATCGTTAACCCCTACTTCCGCTCTGCGGAAAGGCGTACCCTCCTTGAGGAGCACGGCATAAGGGTCATAGCCACCAGCTTCTCCGGCATAATGGACGTGCCCGCCGTATCCCCCGAGGTAATGGCCATATTCGATGACCCATCCTATCGTGGCGTTATAGACCTTGGCGGCGACCCTGACGGCGCCCGTATGCTGGGCCGCTATGAGCCTCAGCTTGCCCGCGAAAGCTTTGATATGCTCTGCGTGGTCAATGCCAACCGTCCCGAAACAAACGCCCCTGAAAAGGCTCTCTCCTACCTTGAGCATATCGAGATGGCCTGCGGGCAAAAAATCACCGGCCTTGTGAACAACACGCACCTGTGCCGGGAAACTGCCCCTGAGGATATCCTCAAGGGCGCAGAGCTGGTTCACAAGCTCTCTGAGCTCAGCGGTCTGCCTGTAATATGGCACGCTGTAGAGAGTAAATTTGTGGAGCAGGTAAAGAATCAATTGGGCGAAGGTGAAATTTTGCCCATTGAGATATACATGTGTAAACCCTGGGAAGTAAACTTCTAAAAAAATCAGGAGGAAATTGCTAAAATGGCAGGAAAAGTAACGTTTCTGCAGGACAGATGCAAGGGCTGTGAGCTCTGCGTCAGCGTCTGTCCCAAGAAGATCGTCGAAATCGATCTGGCGATCACCAACCGCAAGGGCTATCACCCCGCAACTGTAAACGACATGGATGCTTGCATCGCATGCGGAAGCTGCGCCAAGATTTGCCCCGATTCCATCATCACGGTTGAAAAGCTGTAAAGAAAGGGGGCAAAACAACAATGGCAAAAGAACTTTGGAAAGGCAATGAAGCCATCGCAGAAGCCGCAATACGTGCGGGCTGCAAATACTTCTTCGGTTACCCCATCACTCCTCAGACTGAGGTTCCCGAGTATCTTTCTCTGCATCTCCCCGAGATCGGCGGCTGCTTCCTGCAGGCCGAGAGCGAAGTTGCAGCTATCAACATGGTATACGGTGCGGCAGGATGCGGCGTTCGCGTAATGACCTCCTCCTCCTCCCCCGGAATCAGCCTTAAGCAGGAAGGTATCACCTACCTGTGCGGCGCTGAGCTTCCCTGCGTTATCATCAACGTAATGCGCGGCGGCCCCGGCCTCGGTACCATTCAGCCTGCTCAGGGCGACTATTTCCAGGCCACCCGTGGCGGCGGCAATGGCGACTACCGTACTCCCGTGCTTGCTCCTGCAAACGTACAGGAAGCTGCCGACTTTGTACGCCTCGCATTTGACATCGCTGACCAGTACCGCAACCCCGTAATGGTGCTTGCTGACGGTATGATTGGCCAGATGATGGAAGCCGTAGAATGGGGCGAGATGGAGAAGCGTGACCTGCCCGCTAAGACCTGGGCCACCACCGGCACCAAGTGCGAGCGCGAGCACAACGTTATCAACTCCCTCTACATCCAGCCCGAGGTATGCGCTGTTCACAACGAGAACCTTGAAAAGAAATATAAGGCTCTTGAGGCAAACGAGACCCGCTACGAAGAAGTCGATACCGATGGCTGCGAAGTACTCTTTGCTGCCTACGGCACCACTTCCCGCGTATGCCGTGCAGCCATGAAGATACTGGCTGACGAAGGCATCAAGGCCGGTCTGTTCCGTCCCATCACCCTGTGGCCCTATCCCTATGATGCCCTCAAGAAGTGTGCATCCCAGGGCAGCGTAAAGGCCGTGGTAGACGTGGAAATGTCTCTGGGCCAGATGCTGGACGATGTAAAGATCGCTCTGGAGGGCGTAAAGCCCATTTCATTCATTGGCAAGGCCGGCGGTATCGTTCCCACTCCTCGTGATGTTGCGGACGCTGCCAAGAAGGCATTGGGGAGGTAATAAAAATGGCAATCGTATATCAGAAGTCCAAAGGTTTAACGGATAAAGAACTTCATTACTGCCCCGGCTGCACCCATGGCATAGCCCATAAGCTGGTAGCAGAAACTCTGGAAGAGCTGGACATCATCGGCACCACCATCGGCGTGGCCCCCGTAGGCTGCTCCGTTTTCGCCTATGATTACTTTGCATGCGATATGCACGAAGCCGCTCACGGCCGTGCTCCCGCTGTAGCCACCGGCATCAAGCGTGTATCCCCCGCTGGCACCACCGTATTCACCTATCAGGGCGACGGCGACCTGGCTGCCATAGGTACCGCTGAAATCGTTCACGCTGCAATGCGTGGCGAGAAGATCACCACCATCTTCATCAACAACGCTATTTACGGCATGACCGGCGGCCAGATGGCTCCCACCACTCTGGTAGGCCAGAAGGCCACCACCTGCCCCCTTGGCCGTTCCAAGGAGCATTATGGTGAGCCCATCCGTATGTGCGAGCTGCTCTCCACCATCAACGGCTGCGTATACGCCGAGCGTGTATGCGTAACCGACATGGGCAACCTCAACAAGGCCAAGAAGGCCATCAAGAAGGCCTTTGAGCTGCAGCAGCAGGGCGCAGGCTTCACCTTCGTTGAGATACTGGCCGCCTGCCCCACCAACTGGGGTAAGCCTCCTGTAAAGGCTGTGGAATGGCTCAAGGAGAACATGATTCCCTACTATCCCCTTGGCGTATACAAGGACATTACCGCGGAGGTGAAATAGCATGACTAACGAAATCATCATTTCCGGCTTCGGCGGACAGGGCGTTATGGCTATCGGTAAGACCATTACCGAGGCAGGCATGAAAGAAGGCATGGAAGTATCCTGGCTGCCCTCCTACGGCCCCGAAATGCGCGGCGGTACCGCCAACTGCAGCGTGGTTCTCTCCGATGAACCCATCGTTTCCCCTATAGTTCTTGAGCCCACCGAGCTCATCGCCATGAATCTTCCTTCTCTGCTGAAGTTTGAATCCGTGGTAAAGCCCGGCGGCACCATCTTCGTCAACAGCTCCGTTGTAGACAAGAAGGTAGAGCGCACCGACGTAAAGGCAGTTTACGTAGACTGCATCAAGATTGCTGATGAGCTGGGCAATGCCAAGGTTGCCAACATGGTTATGCTTGGCGCCTACATCGAGGCAATGAAGAACCTCTCCACCGATACCATCAAGGAGATGCTGGTTCATATGTTCACAGGCCCCAAGGCCAAGCTGGTAGACCTTAACATCGAGGCCCTCAAGCGTGGCGCTGCCTGCGTAGAATAATCAGGCTTAACTTAAATAAAGGGGAAAAGCTGCCTTACGGCATTTCCCCTTTATAATTATCAGAAGCGTATATCCTTTTAACCAAAATACATAAATAAATGCATTTTCAGCATCAGGAGGATAAAATGTACGTAAAGTTCGCATCCAGAATGGATAACATAAAGGGTTCCGCCATCCGTGCTCTGCTTAAGGTTGCCGAGCAGCCCGACATCATCTCCTTCGCAGGCGGCTTCCCCGCCCCCGAATTCTTCCCCATCAAGGAAATGGAAGAGGTTTCCAAGAAGGTTCTCCGTGAGGACGGCTATGCAGCCCTCCAGTACGGCGCTACCGATGGCCTTCCCTCCCTCCGCAAGCACATCTGCAAGCTGATGGAGCCCCAGAATATCCATGCTGACATCGCTGACATATTGGTCACCAGCGGCTCCCAGCAGGGTCTTGACCTTGCCGGTATGCTGTTCATCGACAAGGACGACGTGGTCATCACCGAAAGCCCCAGCTACCTTGGCGCTCTGAATGCCTTCAAGGCATATCAGCCCAAGTTCGCAGAGGTGGAGATGGATGAGCAGGGCATGCTTATGGATAAGCTGGAGGAAGCCCTGGAAGCCAATAAGGACAAGGTAAAGTTCATTTACACCATTCCTGATTTCCAGAACCCCACCGGCCGCACCATGCCCATCGAGCGCCGCAAGAAGATGGTAGAGCTTGCCAACAAGTACGGCATATTCATCCTGGAAGACAATCCCTACGGTTCCCTGCGCTTTGAGGGCGATATCATGCCCGCCATCAAGTCCTTCGATACCGAGGGCCGTGTAATTTATCTGGGCACCATGTCCAAGATTTTCTGCCCCGGCATGCGCCTTGGCTGGATTTATGCCTCCAATGAGGTTGTCAACAAGTTCAATATGCTCAAGCAGGGCGTAGACCTCCAGTCCAACTCTCTGTCCCAGCGTGAGTGCGCCACCTTCTTCGATATGTATGACATCAACGCTCACATCGCCAGGATTATCGAGACCTACCGCAGGCGCCGTGACCTGATGATCAACACCATGGCAGAATGCTTCCCCAAGAACGTATCCTACACTCATCCTGAGGGCGGTCTGTTCCTGTGGGTAACCCTGCCCGAGGGCATTGACGCCGCTGAAGTATTCAAGAAGGCTCTGGATAAGAAGGTTGCCTTCGTTGCCGGCGAACCCTTCTATCCCAATGGCGGCAATGCAAACCACTTCCGCCTCAACTACTCCAATATGCCTGAGGATAAGATCGTAGAGGGCATCAGGGCCCTTGGCGCTGTTCTCACCGAGGTTTGCTAAGCTAATATAGGCTAAAGCGCACACACGGCAGATGTGACCATCTGCCGTGTGTTTTTTATTATGGCTCAGCCAAAGAACCCGCTATAACAAAAAGAAAGCCCCAGACCTTTAAGTCTGGAGCTTTTGGTACACCCTCAGGGGCTCGAACCCTGGACACCCTGATTAAGAGTCAGGTGCTCTACCAACTGAGCTAAGGGTGCACGATTACTGGAGCGGGAGACGGGGCTCGAACCCGCCACCTCCGCCTTGGCAAGGCGGCGCTCTACCAAATGAGCTACTCCCGCACAAGGGCTTTCCTTCAGCGCGCTTGATTATTGTAGCGCATTATGTCGCTGTTGTCAACCCTTTTAATAGTATTTTTATTCCTAAAATTTGATATATTATTCTGCCTGCCGGCCAGCCGTTCCATTGGGCGGCCGCTACATACCCTGAATGTACCTGTATACGGGGGCAAGCTCCTTCAGGGCGTCCCGCACCTCGTCTGCAATGCCGCCATTCATGGTTGGAGCCAGGGATGGGCTATCGTAGCAGAAGCTCAGGCTGCGGCGGTTAAGGTAGGGCTTTATATCCTCAGGTATGTTTACCGCCACATCCCGCTTGTAGGGCTCTCCTGTGGCCGTATAACGGCTCAGGGCCGGGGCTGTGACTATTTGCCTGAACCCCTGTGGATCTGCTGCTGCACGGGCTCTCAGGGCCTTCATCATGGGAAGGTTGGTGCTGTACATTCCGGTGCCATAGCTGTAGCCTGCGGGGGTTATCTCAAAAAACAGGCACAGGCTCTCCCCAAGGCTCTGCCCCTCCCGGCGGAAGGCTATCCACATATGGTCCCTGTAGGGGAGCTTGTTTTTTGAAAAGCGGGTATCCCTGTTTATGCGGGAAACTATGCAGCCCAGCCTTGGATTGAATTCCGGGTCTATCTCAAGGGCCGTGGGCAGCAATATCTCCGCCAGCTGCTGCATGGGCTGCTGAACATACTGGCGATACCTGGGCCTGTTTTCCTCCATCCACATACGGTTATTATTGAAGGCAAGCTCCGTAAGGAACATATACGCCTCAGGCCTGAATCCGTCAAATTCATGCTTCATTTGCTTTCTCCTTCTTCTTTGCCTTTACCGCCTTCCAGTCCACCTGGGACAGCACCAGCGCACACAGTATCAGTATGCACCCAAGCAGTGCCCGGCCCGTCATGGCCTCATGGAGGAATATCACGCCAAATATGCAGCCAAAGGCCGCCTCAGTGCTCATAAACAGCGATGCATACTCGGGGCTTGCGTATTTTATGCCCACGTTTTGCAGGGTAAGGGCAAATAGTGTGCCTGCTATGCCGCAGTATGCAAGGGCGCCTATGGTCTCCCTGCTGAAGGAAGCGGGAGGCTGCTCAAAGAGCAATGCAGCTATCCATGAATACACCGCCGCAAACAGAAACTGCAGGCAGGTGAGCTGCATCACATCCACCCGCTGCTCGAATTTATCCACATACACAATGTGCAGCGCATATCCTATGCCGCACAGCAGCGTCAGAAAATCGCCTATGTTCATGCCATCGCTGCCGTTTAATGACAGCAGAGCTATGCCGCACAGCATCATTACCGCCGCCACCATTACCCGGGTATCCGGCCGCTCCTTGCGCTGTATCCACAGGATAAACGGCACCAGCACCACATACAGGGCGGTTATAAGGGCATTTTTGCCGGCAGTGGTATATATGAGCCCATAGGTCTGCACAACATACGCACCATACAGCAGCGCACCCGTTACGGCGCCCCCCAGCAGAGCATAGCCATTCAGGGGATGCTTTTTGCTGAAAAGCGTATAGCAAAGGCCCACCGTGCCTATGGTGAACCTTATGGCCAGCAGGTAATTTGTGGATATGCTGTCAAGGGCGTTTTTCATTACCACAAAGCCTCCGCCCCATAGTGCGCCTGCTGTCAGCAGCATACAGTTTGCTATTACCCGCCTGGTTTTCTCGCTCATTTTGTACCTCTTTGTCGATTGCATTATCCAATCAACTTTACCACAGTGATTCCGGCAAATCAATCCCACATTTATGCTGTCCTTCCATTCATCCACTATGGCGGCAGGTGACCAAAATAATTACACTCTATATCGTAAACCACAGGCGCCTATCCACAATTTAAGGAGGAACAAATGAAAAACCGGATAATATCCATAACCATTCTCATCTGCCTGCTGCTGGTGCTGCCCACCATGGCCTTGGCCACGCCGGCCAAGCCGGAGCACGTTACCATTCTGTACCTTGACGTGGATAGCAACAGGCTTGTGGCAGGCACGGGCAGCTTTCAGCCGGAACGTTCCGGCGCATACGAGCTGAATAACAGCAGCCAGTCTGTCACCCAGGGGCTGCCCTCAGGCTACAGCCTTGTGGGAAACAGCCACTATGTAATATTCGTGGACATACACGGCAACGTTAACCCGAGCACGGTAGTATTCCCTGTAAAGCACACGGCGGCAACGCCACCCCCCTCGACAACGCCTAAGCCTGAGGCCACCCCCACCACCGCACCTACTCCCACAGTTGACCCTTCGACAACACCCAAGCCTGAGGCTACCCCCACCACCGCACCTACCCCCACGGTAAACCCCTCAACAACACCCAAACCTGAGGCCACCCCCACTGCTGACCCGAGCCCATCGGCTACCCCAAAGCCCACGGCAACCATAAAGCCTACAGCTAAGCCTACCGCAACCATAAAGCCCTCTGCAAAGCCCACTGCCACCCAGAAGCCCACCGCCAAGCCTGCGGCCAAGCCCTCCGCCTCCCCAAAATCCGGCGATGCTTCCGCAGCCATCTGGGCCATTTCCGCAGTAATAGCTGCGGCAGCCTGCCTTAAGCGCAAATAAGCGGCACTGAAAAAAGCTCCCATATGGGAGCTTTTTGTCTTTTCTGGAGCGGCCAAAGGCCACCTTTCGATAATCAGAAGGCCAGCCTTATCATAAGGCCCACCTCGGCTATTACGAGAATAGCCGCAAATATTATGCCGGGCAGCTTCAGCTTACGCACCTTCAGCGGAGCTATAAACGCCACTCCCAGCGCCAGCAGCACTGCTGTAAGCAGGTTTATGGTATTTATGCTAAGATACTCCGCCATAAGGTAAAAGAAGGGCATTATTACGGATACTGAGGTGACCGGCATGCCAAGGTAAAACACCCGCTCGCTGTTGGTTTCCTGCTGCCGCTTTTCCTCCAGCACGTTAAAATAGGCCAGCCTTATCAACGCCGCCAGTGAAAACAGGCTCAGCACCAGCTTTGAAAGGAGGCTGGTCATGCCCAGGGAAAAGCCTATCACCGCAGGCAGCACCCCAAAGCACACAAGGTCATTGAGGGAATCTATCTGTATGCCAAAGAGCTTGCCCTCCTCGGTTCTATCCTTCTTGCTGCGGGCTATCCTGCCATCAAAGGTATCTATCAGGCCACAGGCCATAAGGCACAGCAGCCCTATCTCCGGGCGGCCGGAGGTGGAAGCGAATATTCCCTGTATGGATATTATCAGCGCCGCATACGTGGCGACGACGGTATAGTCATACACACCTATCATAAAAAGGCTCCTTATGCAGTCTTCACTTTAATTCTACACCAACCGGGACCTTTTGCCAACAGCAATACGGCCCGTATAAGCTAAGAACCCATAAAAAAGGACGCAAAGCTGCGTCCTTTATGTAAGAGTGGGTCAATTTGCCGGATGGAGCTGGGAAAAATCTATATACCTGTAATTCATACGGTGGAATGCATTGTATTCCACACCCTCCGCCTCGGCTCTTATCTCTATCTGGTTTTCACCCTCGCCCTGTACATATTCATCATAGCCGCCCAGGTTGTACAAAAGTGCTTCATCGTACCCAAGCTCAAGGAGCAGCGCCCTTGCTGCGGCAGCGTATTCGCCATCGCCGCACATGAGGAATATTGGGGCACCCTGTGGAAACAGGTCGTTTATTATGGCATTGGATTCGATATAGTTGGCCTTCACAGAGGCTATTGCGCCAGTCTGATCCAGCGTTATATCAAAGAGCCTTTGGCCTTCCTGCCCGGCTTCCCCCGCAAGGAAGGTATATGGCACCACCTCAAAGCCCCTTACTATGCCGCCCGGCTCCGTATCCGTAAGCACCCGCAGGTCACGATAGGCCACATCCTCAATATCCAGCCACTCGTCAATGGTATTCACGTTGATATTCATATCCATGCCAAGGGCGTTATTGGCGTCCGGCTGGGCAGGGGGTATCTCCGCAGTATCAGAGGTGGGTATCATTATGTCCGGTTCGGCTCCTGTCGGCACATCAGCCTCCACAGGCTCCTCCGGGCCCTCCATCACATCATCCACGGCAGGTATCACCACTACGTCCTCCGTACTGCCGCTTCCGCCGCAGCCCGCTGCAAACAGCAGCATGCAGGCCGCCAGCATTATTACAAAAAACCTTTTCATAGCTTATTCCTTTCCATTTTACAGGCCCATGCATTAAAAGCATCCCTTTTTCGCTGGTTCATTTTATCATACATTCATTTTGCCCGTCAAACCGGGGCAATACCAGCAAAAAGCCCGGTATTTGCTTAATAAAACCTTTGCCAAAGGTAGAAGCTGGTATATAATTGATATGTAAACAAATATCTGACTCAGCGTTTATCAAAGGAGGCAGCCATGCAATATAAGCAGTTTATGGACATGAATATATCCGCCCTTGGCCTTGGTGCCATGCGGCTACCTGAGGTGGAGGGCCATCCCGGCATTATAGACAGGGAAAAGGGCCGTGCCATCCTCCGCCGTGCCATTGAAGGGGGCGTAAACTATATAGACACTGCCCACATTTATCAGAATGGAGATTCCGAAGCCTTTCTCGGAGAGGCTCTCAGCGATTATCCCCGAAGCTCCTATTATCTGGCCACCAAATTTAAGGTGACGGATGCAAAGGATATTAAGGATATGTTTGCCCGGCAGCTCAAGCGGTGCAATACTGAGTATTTCGATATATATCTGCTGCACAACATTACCGCAAAGACCTTTTCAGAATATACCGACCCTGCAAACGGCTACCTTGACTTTCTCCTTGAGCAGCAAAAGGAGGGCCGCATACGCCACCTTGGCTTCTCCACCCACGGCACGCCGGATGTAATACAAAAAACTCTGGACTGGCATCACTTTGACATGGCCCAGATACAGCTCAACTATCTGGATTGGAGCCTTATAGACTCTGCCGCCCAGTATAAGGTGCTTGCGGATAACGACATACCCATATGGGTAATGGAGCCGGTAAAGGGCGGACGGCTTGCAAACCTTAACAGCGAGGCAGCCTCCATACTCCGCTCTGCCGCTCCGGATAGCTCCCTTGCCTCCTGGGCGTTCAGGTTTTTATTTGGCCTGAGCGGCATACAGACAGTGCTCAGCGGCATGTCCACCATGGAGCAGCTTGAGAATAACCTTGCCACCTTTGCGGACTGTGCGCCCCTGTCGCCAGCCGAGAAGCAGACCCTTGAGGCAGCCAGCCAGGCCTTCATGAAGAATGCAGGCGTGCTCTGCTCCTCCTGCCGCTACTGCGTGCCTGCCTGCCCCATGGAGCTGGATATTCCCCTGCTGATAAAGGGCTACAATGTACTCAATACCAGCGGCTCCACCTGGCGTGCAGAGGGCTTTGACAGCGCCAGAGGCCCCGAAAACTGCATAGGCTGCGGCTCCTGCGCCGCCCTGTGCCCACAGAATATCCAAATACCCCAGGTAATGCAAAAGCTCACTGAGGCCCTTAAAAAATAGTCCCCACAGCAATTTCCCCGCCCATATTCCACCCCCCAAGGGAGGTAATGGCCCCATGGTCACATTCCGCACGGCAACGGCTAAGGATATACCCCAGCTTACCGGGCTCTGGCAGCAGTGCTTTGGCGACAGCAGCCAATTTTGCAGCTGGTTCTTTTCAGAGCGCTTTCAGCCCGGCCTTTCCACTGTGGCAGAGGAGGATGGCAGCCTCCTTTCCGCCGTTCACGGCTGGCCCTTTACCCTGCGTATACGGGGCAGGGCGGTGCCCTCCATAATGATGTGCGGCGTTTCCACCCACCCTGCCGCCCGTGGCCGGGGGCTGATGAGAAATTGCCTTTCCCTGTTTTCGCAGAATGCCCGCAGCATGGGCTTTCTGGCCCTGCTGCAAAAGCCTGTGGATCCCCAAATATACCGCTGGTGTCTCCACTATCCTTCATATGATGCAGCCATCGTCACAGGCTGCGAGGCTGAGCCTGCGTTGTCGCCCCATATTCATGAAGCCCCCTGCTCCGATGGGCTCTCCGGCCGGCTGCTGCCCATATACCGACAGGCCACTGAGGGCTTTTCCTGCTGCACCCTGCGCTCAGTGGAGGACATGGAGCTGAAGCTCAGGGATTACGCCGCAGATGGCGGCAGGCTGCTTATGTATGAAGCGCAGGGGCAGATAGCCGCATATGCAGCGTATTACCTTACGGATACCCAGCTCTATGCTCCTGAGGTGATGGGCGCCCCTGCCCATACACTGCCGCTCATGCAGGCCCTTGCCGCCACGGCGGGCAGCAGGAGCCTTGCCATTAAGCTTCCCGCCGGGCATATACCCCAGGGCTTTACGGGGGAAACACGGCCCTGCGGCGCAATGGCTGCCCTGAATGTGCCCCGGCTACTGGAGGAGCTGTGCGGCCGGCCTGATATTGCCCTTGAAGTAGCCGACCCTGTGATTCCCCAGAATAACGGCATATTCGCCATGGATGGCAGCCCCGCCTCCACACCCCAGCTCAGGCTGGATGCAGGACGGCTGATGCAGCTTTTGTCAGGCTATATGGATATAGCCACCCTTGCCGCCCACGGCCACGCCACCCTGCTTTCCCCCGTCTCCTCCCGCATCGCAGAGCTTTTGCCCTCCCTGCCCTGCTACACTGTGGAAGAATACTAAAATATGGCCAAATTTATTGACAAACGTCCTTCCTTACCCTATAATAATATGTGCTTTGTGCACCCGTAGCTCAGCAGGATAGAGCGTCCGCCTCCTAAGCGGAAGGTCGCGCGTTCGAATCGCGCCGGGTGTGCCAAACGAAAAAGGCCATCCCTATGATGGCTTTTTTGTTTACCCCGGCAGCAGATGAGAACGCGCCGTGAGATACCGGAGACTGCAAAATTTCAAGCACCAGGTGTGGTACACTAAAGCGGAAAGGCCCGTGCACTACCTTTGCACAGGCCTTTCCCTGGTTTATTGCAACACTACCCGCTACTTTCTCTCTGATTGTCCTCCGAATCCTGCCTATTGCAGACCCCACGGAGGGCTTTGCCCGGATATACAGGCGAACGGCCCTGTATACCAGGCTATATCTCTATTAAGTCATGGGGCACGGATATAAGGTTTTCATTTCCATCCGCTGTTATTATTACCTGATCCTCTATCCGCACTCCGCCCCAGCCGGGTATGTACAGCCCGGGCTCTATGGTAGTCACCATATTGGGCTGATATACATTGCCTCCGGCAGGATTTATAAAGGGATACTCATGCACAAAAAGCCCTATTCCATGGCCTACGCCGGTGTAATGATACTTAAAGTACCCGGTATTCTCTATGGCCCTTGTGGAGGCCTTGTACACGTCGCCTGTATCCGCTCCCGCCTTCATCACAGCAAGGGAATCCTTCACCATCTGCTTCTCCAGCTCATATACCCGTCTCTGCTCCTCAGTAGCTTTACCCACCACCACGGTGCGTGTCATGTCGCTCATATAGCCATTGAACTGACAGCCATAATCCATCAGCACAAAGTCGCCATATTGCAGCGCCCTGTCAGAGGGGATACCGTGAAGCAGGCTGGTATTCGGCCCGGATATGAGTATATTGCCGTAGGGCTGAGTATCAGCTCCCTCCAGCACCATATAGGCCGACAGCCGGGCTGCAAGCTCCTTTTCCGTTACGCCTACCCTGATATCCTCAAGTATCCGATAAAAGGCACGGCAGGAAATATCGCAGGCAGCACGGATATACTGTATCTCCTCAGGGGTCTTTATGCTGCGAAGCCTTTCGATAGCCCCCTCTGCGGGAATAAGCTCGGCATCAGTTTCGCTGCTCAGCGCAGTATATAGCTGATATGTGATGGCATCCTCTTCAAACGCCACCTGCTTAAGCCCATTTTCCTTTATTATTTTGGCCGCCGCCTTCATTACGCCGCCCTTGGCCCGCCAGTTTACCACGGCTATATCCGGGCACTCCAGCTCGGCCTGCTCAGTATACCTGGGGTCGGTTATCAGGAAAGCTCTGTCCTTTGTGGCCAGCAGATAGGAATCCGCCCCCTTAAAGCCGCTGGCCCAGCGGACGTTTGCGCCCTTCATGAGGAATATTCCATCTGCCCCGCTCTGGGCAAAGTATTTTTTTATGTTTTCGTTAAACATACCTCTGCCTTTCACTTACGCTTTCGAATAAGCCCTGTCAGTTTATCCTGTCACCCTTTACCATGGGGCGATTCAGGGTGCCGCCCAGAGTATTATCGGAATTGGCGTTAACGCTGCGGAAGTACATGAGCTTTCTGCCGATGAACTCTACCCTTATGGTATCCACAAATGCCATCTCCAGGAAGGCCCACTTCATCACCAGCGTGTTTTCATTTTCCCACTCAGCGCAGCCGGCGCAGGCCATTACAGGCAGCTCACGGTTGTGATGGAGTATCTTTCCGGGCATGGAGGTCACGCCCTCCTCCCAGTGGCCCATTCCGCACTTTATGGAATACTCGCCCTTGTCATCCCTAAGATTGAATACCATGGTATTCCCATAGAAATCAAAGCTGAGCTCCTGCAGGTGGTCAAGATTGGTATACTCCTGACGCATATGGTAGCACTTGCCGTTTATCTCCCTTTCAAGGGAAGATCTATGGGTATTGGCAGGCTCATAAAGAGATAGCCCGTCTATCTTGCTCTGCAGCTCCTCATCGGTCATGGTGAAGCTCTTGCTGGCTTCCTTATCAATACCCTCCTTGAGGCAATTGATTATGGTGCGCTCATGGAAGAGCTTACCATACTTGCGCTGCTCGCCCCAGGTGCATGAGGTAACAGCCGCAACGCAATCTATGCCCGGCATCACTATCATGTACTGGCCAAAGGCACCACGGCCCATGTATTCGCCGCTGGACAGCGTCCATATCTGATAGCCATAGCCCACGTCCTTATCATCCTCCATGGGATAAACATGGCGCACGGCTGCGGTATCTATCCACTCCTTGGGTATGAGCTGCTTTCCTTCCCACTGACCATTCTGCAAATAGAGCTGACCCACACGGCATATCTGCTCGGCATTCAGCCAGAGCCCCCAGCCGCCGGTGCTATTGCCCTCGTGGTCCGTATCCCACAGCACCTCATCTATCCCCAGAGGGAGGAAGAGCTTTTCCATGAGATAGGTCTTAACATTCATGCCGGTGGCCTTTGTAACGATGGAGGAAAGCATATGGCTGGAGCCGCTGTTGTATGCATAATGGGTGCCCGGCTGATAGCTCAGGGGCAGCTCAAGGAATGCCTTTACCCAGCTTTCATTCATCTGGCTCCAGATGCCACTTCCGGATATATTGGTATAGTAGCCTGAGCACATGGTAAGGCAATCCTCAACGGTCATATCCTTCATTTTTTCATCCATCAATGCATCTGCATATTCCGGGAAAAATGATACCACCTTATCCGAAAGTGCAAGCTTCCCTTCGCCTATGGCTATACCCACGGCAGTGGAAGTAAAGGTCTTGGTAAGGGAAAACAGATTGCACCTGTGATCCGTATATGGCTTCCAGCGCATATCGGCTATGACCTTGCCGTGACGCATTATCATAAGGGTATGGATTTCCTGCTCAGTTTCAGCAAAGGTATCTATTATCTTTGCTATTGCGCCCGGTGCAACGCCCTCTGCCCCAGGTGTGGATCTTTCAAACCGGGGATAACAATCATTAGTCTGCATTACAGTAATTCTCCATTACAAGTGTTATTGTATTGTTTTTCGCTGCACATATGGCATGCTACAAAGTGACCGGGCTCGGCCTCAATCAGCTTGGGCTCGCACTGCTTACATTCTTCCTTGCAGTACCTGCACCTGCCGGCAAAGCGGCATACGGGCTTGGGGTCTATTGGGCTTGGCACATCTCCCGCAAGCACTATGCGCTCACGCTGTATATCTATCCTGGGCACAGGAACGGCCGAAAGCAGCGCCTGAGTATATGGATGCAGCGGATTTGCAAATATGGTCTTGCAGTCTCCCAGCTCCACGATTTTTCCAAGGTACATTACAGCTATCCTGTCGGATATATGCTTTACCACGCTAAGGTCATGGGAGATAAACAGATACGTCATCGCCCTCTGCTCCTGCAGCTTCTGGAGCAGATTCAGCACCTGAGCCTGTATGGATACATCCAGCGCAGATACGGGCTCATCCAGCACCATGAAGGAAGGGTTCAGCGCTATTGCCCTTGCTATGCCAACACGCTGCCTTCTTCCGCCATCCAGCTCATGGGGATATGCATTCACCATGTGCTCCTGAAGGCCCACTGTACGCATGAGCTCATATACATGCTGCTCCATTTCGGACTTTTTGCTGTATACGCCCTGCACGATAAAGGGCTCGGCTATGCTCTGGAATATGCTCTTGCGGCCATCCAATGATGCATAGGGATCCTGAAATACGATCTGCATCTTTTTCCGTGCAGCCCGCATCTCATCCTTGCTGAATTTTCTTATATCCTCGCCTTCAAAGAGTATCTCGCCATCTGTGGCCTCGATGAGCCTCAGCATCAGCCGGCCTATGGTAGATTTTCCGCAGCCGGATTCTCCTACCAGGCCAAGGGTCTCGCCACGATGTATCTGCAGGCTTACATCATCTACTGCATGGAGGAGTCCCTTTTTGGTTTGGAAGAATTTTTTGAGGTTTTTCGTTTCAAGTATAACTTCGCTCATTCTGCATCTTCTCCTTTTGCTTCATCCTTCCCGGCAAAGAAGCACCTTACATAATGGCCCGGCTCTATTTCGGTCATCGGCGGGATGCCCTTGCTGCACTTTTCGCAGGCACGGGTGCAGCGTGGGTGGAAGCTGCAGCCCTCCGGCAGATGATAGGGATTGGGGGTGAGACCGTGTATGGGGGTAAGCTCACTGTCATCCGAGTAAAGGTCGGGTATGCAGTTATAAAGGCCTATGGTATAGGGGTGGGATGCATTCTTGAATATATGTTCCAGCGTACCATACTCCACCACCTGGCCGGCATACATTACCGCAACATCGTCACAGGTTTCTGCCACTATGCCAAGGTCATGGGTTATAAGTATCATAGCTGTATTATACTGCTCTTTCAGCCCTTTGATAAGCTCCAGCACCTGGGCCTGTATGGTCACATCCAGCGCAGTGGTGGGTTCATCGGCTATAAGCAGCTTCGGGTTGCACGCAAGAGCCATTGCTATGATAACACGCTGCTTCATGCCGCCGGAAAACTGATGGGGATACTCTCCGCCACGCTCCGCCTTTATGCCTACCTTTTCCAGCATCTTCAGCGCTTCGGCCGCCGCCTCCTTCTTATTCATGTGCCTGTGGAGTCGTATGGTCTCTGCTATCTGCTCCTGCACGGTCAGCACAGGATTAAGGCTGGTCATGGGGTCCTGGAATATCATGGATATGCTGCCGCCCTGTATGGCACGCATTTCCTTGCTGGTCTTTTTGAGCAGGTCTTCACCTTCAAACAGTATCTCGCCGCTTTTTATCCTGGCGGGAGGCTGCTGCAGTATTCCTATAATGGACTTTACCGTGGTGGTCTTTCCGGCACCAGTTTCGCCCACAAGGCCCAGTACCTTTCCCGGCTCCACCTGAAGGCTCAGCTCACGCACTGCCTCAACTGTACCATCCACCGTATGATAATCTACAGAAAGATTTTTTACCTCGAGAAGCTTTTCCACTGTACTTTACTCTCCTTAATCTTTCAGTTTTGGATCCAGAGCATCCCTCAGGCCGTCTCCAAGGAAGTTCATGCCAAACACGGCAAACATGATGGCAAGTCCCGGGAAGGTGCAAAGATGAGGGAAGTCCCTTATATAATCACGCCCTGTGGAAAGCATGGCACCCCACTCGGGAGTGGGAGGCACTATGCCCAGGCCTATGAAGCTCATGCTGGCGCAGGAAAGTATTGCGCCGCCCATTCTCAGCGTTGCCTGCACTATCAGCGGCGCAAGGCAGTTGGGTATTATGTGATTCAGTATGATATACCTGTCCTTGGCACCTGCCGCTATTGAAGCCTCCACAAATTCCTGCTGCTTAAGCGAAACTATGGATGCACGCATCATTCGGCAGGTACTGGGTATATTGGATATACCTATGGCCACCATCACGTTCGTCAGGCTTGAGCCCAGGGCCGCAACTATGGATATATTCAGCAGTATGCTGGGCACTGCCATAAATACGTCCATAACACGCATGATAAGCACCTCAGCCTTGCCGCCGTAATATCCGGCTATAGCTCCCAGGGTGATGCCGCCCAGCATGGAAAGTCCCACGGATATAAGGCCTACCGTAACGGATATGCGGGCGCCATAGATTATTCTCGAAAGTATATCTCTGCCAAGCTCATCCGTACCAAACCAGTGGGAGCCGGAGGGCAATGCAAAGCGATTCAGCCAATCCTGCTCTATGGGGTCGTATGGAGCTATCAGCGGCGCAAATATTGCACAGATGACCAGCAGCGATATCATGGACAGGCCTATCATGGCTGATTTGCTGCGCCTGAAGCGGCGCCATATTTCCTGTACGTTGCTTCTTTTCTTGTATACTACCTGCGATTCTACGCATTCTGACTTGTTGTTAGCCATTGCCGTCCTCCTTAAGACATCTTGGACCTCATGCGAGGGTCAACAGCCGCATAGCAAATATCTACTATCAGGTTTACCACGCTGAAGGACAGCGCTATTACCAGCACGCCCCCCTGCACTACAGGGTAGTTTCTGGCCTTGATGGCATCTACCATCATCTTGCCTATGCCGTTTATTCCAAATATGGATTCTGTCAAAACTGATCCGCCAAGGAGGTAGCCAAACTGGGTGCCTATGGTGGTCAATACGGGGATCATTGCGTTTTTCAGCGCATGATGCAGCCTTATTACCCATTCATTCTGTCCCTTGGCACGGGCTGTGCTTATATAATCCTGACGGATTACCTCCAGCATACTGGAGCGGGTCATTCTGGCAATGGAGGCCGCAGAGCTGGTGCCTATGGTAATGGCAGGCAGTATCATATGCTTCCAGCTGGAGAAGCCGGTGGCCGGCAGCCATTTCAGCTTTACCGCAAATACCAGCATCAATAGCAGGCCCTGCCAGAAGTTTGGCATGGCATTTCCCACCATGGCAAGGCCCATGGCTGCGCTGTCAAACAGGGAATACTGCCATACCGCAGCCAGCAGGCCCAGCGTAATACCTACCACCACCGCCAGTGCGACGGATACCGATGTAAGCTTAAGAGTATTGGGGAAGGTAGCCGCTATTCTTTCAGAAACGTTTCTCTTTGTAGAATAGCAAATTCCCATATCGCCCTTTAAAAGCCTTGAAACATAGTTATACAGCCTCTGAAAATAGCCGCCATTGAGGCCCAGTTCTTCTCTGAGCGCTTCGCGCTGTTCCTCTGTGCTGTTTCCACCTTCCATTATGCTATCTATTGGGTCACCCGGAGTAATGTACATCAGCGTGAAGACCAATATGGTAACACCAAGCATTACAGGAATGAACATAAGCATACGGCGAAGTATGTATTTAATCATATAATTGCTCCTGTTGCGTTTTTTAGCCTTATACAATACAACGGGCAACCGGACATCCTATACAAGCTGACCGGCTGCCCGTCTATGTTCAGTACTGATTATTTTTCAACAAAGTAGAAGTCACTGAACCTGAACATATTGCTTACATTGGTGTTATAGCCGCGCAGATCTGCGCTGACGCCGGTTACACCATAAACGTGGGCAATATATACCATGGGTGCAAGCTCATGAACCATTTCCTGGGCCTCATAGGTGAGAGCGCTGCGCTCATCCGCATCGGTGGTGGTCATGATCTTATCGAGGATCTCATCCACGGCGGGATCGCTGAGCCTGCAGCGGCTGTAAGAGGAGCCTATATTGGAGGAGTGGAACAGGGTGTACATCTGCTCACCGCCATCAACGGTATTGGTACCGGTGTTGACGCTTGCCATCTGGTACTGTCCATTGTTGAGCATGGAGGAAAGGGTCGCGCTTTCGGTGGGCTCCAGCTTAAGGGTGATGCCCGCCTGGCCCCACATCTGCTGGAGCAGCTCCATGAGCATATTATTGGTGGAGTTTGCAAGGTAAATGAAGCTTACCTCGATGCCATCGGCATATCCGGCCTCTGCAAGGAGTTCCTTTGCCTTAGCAGGATCATATTCATACTGCTGCAGATCGGTATTACGGCCGAGAAGGTTGGGAGCTATGGGGCTTACTGCGGGAGCAGAAGCAGGATAGCATATCTCACGGACGGTAGCCACATCGGTAGCGTAGTTGAATGCCTTTCTTACCCTTACATCCTGGAACAGCTCGTCCTCGCAATTGAAGGCGATGCAGCGGATGGTGGGGCCGGTGGAGGTGTAAACATCGGTATCGACGTTTTCCTTAAGCCTGTCGATATCGTTTGCAGATACCTGAGTAGCAAGGTCAAGGCCGCCGCTCTCCAGGTCGATGGTACGGCTGGAGCTCTCAGTGATAACGCGGAGAACTATGTTCTTAAGCTTTGCAGGCTCTCCGAAGTAATCGTCATTGCGGGTGAGGACTATGCTGTCGCCCTCTGCCCAGGATTCAAACTTGTAGGGGCCGGTGCCAACGGGAGCATGGCTGTATACAGTCTGGTCAACGGCTTCCACTGCCTTCTGGTTCAGAATGTAGCAGGGGTTCTGGTTATTGGCCAGCTGGGACTCGATGAAAGCATAGGGGCGCTTGGTCTGGAAGCTGAATGTATAATCATCCACAGCAGTGAGGCTTTCCCTTACTATCTCGGCCATGGCATTGGAGGCGCTGGGCATATCGTAAAGACGGTCAAAGCTGAACACTACGTCGCTTGCCTTCAGCTCCTCGCCATTGTGGAACTTTACGCCCTGACGGAGGTGGAATACCCAGGTAACATCATCGGTCTGCTCCCAGCTCTCGGCCAGGTCAGGCTGTATAACGTTATTGTCATCGTAGGTTATCAGACGGCTGTATACATTGTAATGCACCATCCAGGAAGCAGTGGAATCTCCGGGATCAAGGGAGCCGGGTTCTCTGTCCAGTCCGACGGTAAGAGTATCCTTGGATGATACTACTTCGTCCTCGGTAGCTGTTACATCAGGAGCAACCACTCCGCTTTCCTCGGTGGCTGGCTCGCTGGGCTCAGCTTCGGGGGACGCAGTGCATCCTGTAACCGCCAGTGCGACTACAAGTGCCATTGCCAGCAAACGTGTCATCAGCTTTTTCATTCTTTATTCTCCTTTTCAGATTGTTACCCTATGTGGGCATTTGTTTGACAGCTTTTTATGCAATTCAGCTTGCCACGATATGTTGTGGCTATTTTAACATTCACCTGTTATTTTTAAAATACAATCCATTCTAATAACTCCTTTAGTTTTTCTTAATATTATTGTATAATCCTATGCAAAGGAGGATAGGCTGAAATGAATCTAAAAGAGCAAAAGTACATATGCACGCTCGCATCCACCGGAAGCATAACAAAAGCGGCGGAGCTGCTTGGCATAACTCCGCCGGCACTTAGCCTCTATATTTCGAACGTGGAAAAGGAGCTGGGTATAAAGCTGTTTACCCGCACGAAAAAGAAATTCACCCCCACATACATGGGGCAGGTATATATCAGCAAGGCCCACAAAATGCTGGACCTGAAAAATGAATTTGACCATGAGCTTGCCAGTGCCCTCAGCACATATACAGGCAAAATACGCATAGGCCTGCAATCCGTGGCGCTGGGCTATCTTATACCCTACATCGTGCGCGATTATGCGCTTATGTTTCCCCATATAGAGATAAGCATACTTGAAGGCCGGTATTCCATGCTGGAGAACGGCCTTTTAAGCGGGGATCTGGACATTGTGCTGTGCAATGTGCCCTTTTATTCCCCATCTTTCTCGTATACCTCGCTTTTCCACGATCCGCTGAGGCTGGTAGTGCCTGAACAGCATCACCACATAACCACAGGCCAGGATGGCACTTTCCCTGTGGTAGACCTGGGCGACCTGAAGCACGAAAACTTCATACTGCTGCAGCCCGGCCAAAGCCTGCGTACTCTGGCCATGCGTGTATTCTCCAATGCGCTTATTTCTCCCGAGCGCATAACGGAGGTATCAAGCGTATCCACCGCAATGCGCCTTGTGTCGGTAAATTACGGCATCAGCTTTTGCCCTCAGAGCTACATCCATTCCATAGCAGCCCCTTATCCGCTGGAGCTGCTGTCGCTGGGAGAATACACCCTTTCCCTGGAGTTTTCCGCCCTTTACAACAAGACGGCGGCCCTTCCATCACACCTTAGCAGCTTTATAAGCATCTGTAAGCACTATGCATCGGATTTGGAATCCAAAAAGCTGTCTTATGTGCGCTATGTGTAGCAGCCGTTATTCACCGATAACGCTTTTAATGTATCTCAGCCTTCCTCCCCGCAGAACCACCTCAAGCTCATCCCGGCTAAAATCCGCCCGGCAATCAAAGGAAAAACCACCTGTAAGGTCGTTTACGGTAACGGTGCCTGTTTTTAGCTGGGCCGGGAAGGCCCTTATTTCCAGCTCATCGCCAAGCTTTACCCGACCATAATCTTTCACATCTGCAAGCACCAGGGGAACCACGCCATGATTGATAAGGTTTCCCCGGTGTATTCTGGCTATGCTCTTTGCAATTACGGCCTTTACTCCAAGGTACATTGGATTGATTGCCGCATGTTCCCTTGATGACCCCTGGCCATAGTTGTCGCCGCCTATTATTATGCTTTTTCCATATTCAGCCGCCCTGCCGGCAAAGCCCTTATCATAATTATAAAAGCAGTATTTGCTCATAAGCGGTATATTTGAGCGCATTGAAGAGAATTCTGCCGAGGCAGGAGTTATATCATCCGTGCTGACGTTATCTCCCGCCTTAAGGCTAACCCTGCATACAAGGTTTTCTTCAGGCTTATCCGGCACAGGCAGAGGCTTAATACCCTTTCCCCGCAGTACCTGCACCTTTTCTGCCTCCTCGATAGATAGAGGCGGTATCAGCATGGAGTCATCCACCCAGTATGCCTCAGGCTCCCTTATATCCCTCAGCAGCTCCACGTCATCCCCCATTATTTCTGCTGCTGTGGCAAATGTTCCCTTTATGGCAGTTGCCGTAGCCACCTCAGGGCCGGTGATATACAGCTTTGCCGTAGGATTGCCGCTGCGCCCCTTGAAATTGCGATTGGATGTCCTTACCGATATGCCGTCCGTTACAGGGGATTGGCCTATGCCGCAGCAGGGGCCGCAGGATATTTCCAGCAGCCTTACCCCGGCATCCACAAGCATATCCATATAGCCATTCCGCATAAGATCCTTATAAATCTGCCTTGTTGCAGGCGCACATACGCAGCTCACGTCCTCATGCACATGCTGCCCCTTCAATACCCGGGCAGCCCTTGCGATATCGCTATAGCTGCCATTTGTGCAGCTTCCGATAAATACCTGCTGAACGGGGAGCTTCGAGGCCTGGCTCACCTTTATCACATTATCTGGCTGGTTTGGGCAGGCCATCATTGGCTCCAGCGCATCCAGATCCAGCTCTATATACTCATCATAATTACAGCCCTCATCAGCCTTCAGCTCCACAAAGGAGCTCTCCCTCCCCTGGGCTTTCATAAAGGCAAATACCATTTCATCGGCCGGGAATACAGAGGCCGTAGCCCCCAGCTCCGCCCCCATATTCGCTATGGTGGCCCGCTCCGGCACGGAAAGGGTTTTTATTCCATCGCCGGTATACTCATATATCCTGCCAATGCCCCCATTTACGCCATAGCGCCGCAGCAGCTCAAGTATCACATCCTTGGCGGAGACTCCACCCTTCAGCCTTCCAGTCAGCCTTACGTTGACCACCTTTGGCATGTTCATCTTCAGGGGCAGCCCGGCCATGGCTCCGGCCACATCCATCCCACCGGCACCCATTGCCAGCATCCCTATTGCCCCGCAGGAGGGGGTATGGCTATCGGTACCCAGGCTGACCTTGCCAGGCACAGCAAAGCGGGCAAGGTGCACCGAGTGCATTATCCCATTGCCCGCCCTAGAAAGATATATGCCATACCGTTTGGCTATGGACTGGAGAAAAGCGTGGTCATCAGGGGTTTTTTCATCAACGTACAAAAGATTATGGTCAATATAGCTTACAGATACCTCTGTACGCACCCTTGGCATACCTATGGCCTCAAAGGCCAGATAGCACATTACTGCGTTTATATCATGGGTAAGCGTCTGATCCACCCTTATTGAAAGCTGGGCCCCTTCCTTTGGCTGGGCCGGCTCTGTAAGATGGCTGCTGATTATTTTCCAGGTCAGATTGCTTGCCATTATTCTCTCCCGCTTATTATGCCGCTCATATCAGTGGTGCATATAAAATCCACAAAGTCCGCAATTGCACGCCTTTTCAGAGAAGCCTGCTTATACAGCAGCCAGGTTTTTCTCGTTAGCCTGCTGCCATCAGCATTAGTCAGCGGCAATGAATACAGCTCCGGGTCGTGGGAAAAGTAATTTGAATCCGTAAATATGCCAAAGCCCATTCCGTGCTGCACCATGGATACGCAGCAATCCCCTGTGGACACCTTGAAGCGAGGTATCAGCTCCGTATCATAATGCTCATTCCACCATCTGCATATGGCATTGGTGGTCATCTGATTTGTATTGAACTGGATATACGGTATATGGGCCAGCTCCTCAGGGGCAAAGGGTCTATTATATACAGCGCAGAGCTGATCTTCGCTTATAAGCATCCTCTGAAGATATGAATCCTCCGCACTGTATCGTGCAAAGCAAAGGTCAAGTATCCCGCTCTCCACGCTCCGGGCCAGCTCGTCGCTCAGGGCCGTTACTATCTCTATGTGTGCCTTTGGGTAGCGCCGTGTGTACTGGGCCAGAAGTGCCGGCATAACATACCTCACATATGAATAGGGCACCCCTATATGCAGCGTTTCCTCAAGGCTGCTGTTGGATTCTGCAACGCAGTCCTTTGCCTCCTGTATTGCGGCAATGACCGCCTCGGCCTTTTTTGCAATAAGCTCTCCCTCGGGAGTAAGCTCCGAGCCCCGCCTGTTTCGCAGCAGCAGCGATATTCCAAGCTCCTCCTCTATGGCCTGTATGCGTTTGGTAAGGGTGGGCTGAGATAAAAAGAGCATATTTGCCGTTTTTGTGATATTGCGTGTTTTATTCAGCGTTACGATTATTTTCCAATCAAAATCCCGCATTTTTCTTCATACCGCCTTGATTATTACTTTTGCTAAAACAGGTTTTCAGCAATTTCTCTCCATCGGTTCAAAAGGTAACCCAGAGCCAGCATATCTGCGCTTCCCCCAGGTGACAGGTTTCTTTCCGTAAGCTCGGTATCCAGCCTATTCAGCTCATTTATCCGCTGCCCAACGGGCAGGCGGCTTATTTCCCTTGCCCTCATTTGAACAAAGCCAAGCCCCTCCCTGCCCCCTCTGTGGAGCAAATTGGTATCCTCAAGAAAGCACATCACATCGCACAGGGCAAGGGGGCCGGGGTCTTCCCCAATATCAGTATATTCCCTTAGCCTTTCCGCTGCAAACTGTGCGGACTTAAACCCCTGAGCTGCCTCACCAACAGCTCCCTTTGCCCCATAGCGAAGGTATGCCCCATTGCCATTGGTCTTTGGCTCCTCCATGGCGTCCCTTAGTCGCTGATCATGGTCCTCCCGTGCAAGCGCTACTGCATTTTCCACCGGGTCTCCGCCTACGGTAACAGCCTTGCCCATGCCTGCAAGCAGCAGCCCCATTGAGTATACCATGCCCTTATGGGTATTCACACCGCCGGTCGCCTCAAGCATGGCCTGTTCGCCTTCTATTCCGGCTTTTCTCAGCGTTTTCATGCCTGCATCCAGCATGCCCATATATGCAGCCTGCTCAAAGAACGGCCTTATAGCCTCTGCGCTTATTTCAAACAGGCCAATGTCCATATCCCGGTGTGCTCCGTTATTCTGTCTGTCCACCAGCCCCGGCTTTGGCGTAGCATACAATTCATCCAGCAATGATAAATACCCCGCCCGGCCAAGCACCTTAGCCCCGCAGTCATACAGCAGCCTTTGAGTTGCTTCCTTTATCACATCCAGCCCGTGAGTCCTGCTCCTTGCACATTCCTGCGCCGGCCTTGAGCATACAAGGCAGCTCCTTTGTATTTCCCGGGATATTTTTCCAGCCCCATCCATCACATCCATGTCAAACAGCCGGGCGGCCGGAAAGCTCTCCTCTATGCTCCGGGTTATCGCCTTGACATCTGCGGCCTGCATATCCACCAGCACGTACCCTTCAGGCCCTGTCACATCGTCTATTATTATCCGCCGTATAATGCTGCCGGCAAATGCGGCATCCAGCGCCTTCATACCCTCATCAAAGCACAGCCTTATCAGCGGAGTGCGCTTAACATCCCCCGCAATATTCATCGTAAAGCATATAAGGCAGCTCCCATTCTGCATAAGTTCCCTCTGCATGGCCGCCCTGCGCTCCCGTGCCGCCAGCATTTCATTTAAAGCAACGGAGTATTTCTTCATATGTTGTCTCCGGCACAAGCTCCCTTGTCTTATCTGTTTCTCCGGCCGCAATAAGCTGTCGCACACGGCCCGCGCTTATGTTATCCAGCCGCTCCAGCTCTATAAGCTCAATGCCATAGCCGGGCAGCATATTTTTCAGCATTTTATTATACTCATTCGTTACCCTGCAAAAGGGCTCTGTGCCCACAAACCGCCTTACTATTCCCAGCGCCGGGGCTATCCTGCTGCCAAACAGCGCTATATCAAGCTTCGCCCTTATATTATCGGTGTGGCTTTTATCCTTTAAAAAGTAGGCCGGAAAGGTGGCTCTTGATATGATATAATCGTCACTTTGATGCACAAGGCAGTTTTTAATATCCGCCGTGCCTTCCCTTACCAGCTTTATACGCTGCTCCGGTGAAAACATGGCTCCCTGCTCGCTAACAACAAACACATGGAGCCACTGGCACATGGAGGCCGCCTGCTCTATAAGGTATCTGTGGCCCAACGTAAACGGATCGCAATTACATACCACTGCGCCGTTTTCTCCCGGCGGGCAGGGCAGCCCAGCCAGATACCGCTCCACCCCGTCCTTTCTGTTTTCCATGAGCAGCACCTGCGGAGTCTCTGCCAGCGGGGAAAAGCCCATTGCGGAAAATACGGCCCGGTACCTGGGCTTTGTGTATATAAAAAGATGGCTTATCCCCTTTGAATATGCTTCGCTCAGCAGCTCGGACATTACCGCAGCGCATGCGCCTGTGCCTTCGGCCTCAGGGCTTACAGCTATCTGCTTGATGACCTTCCCTACCCTTGCGGCAGTGGCAAGTATACTGCCCTCGTCATCCCTCATAAGCCACAGTATCTGCCAATCGTCATCGTCTCCCAGCCCCCTTTGGGCCAGAAAAGTGCGATAGCTGTTGCATAATTCATCATCTATTGGCCGCAGGCAGCAGGTTATATCCATAGCATAAGCTCCTTTTTCAGGCATTTGCCAAAGCACCAGCAGGGCCATTCAGCCCCTTTAATACCCATATATATAACATAAAGTTATTATTACGGCAAAGACTTTTGTTTTTATACCCGCCGGCCCGGGCCATAGATATACAGAATATCTGTATTTGAATAAATTGAATTGTACAAAAGGCACAGGGCAGCACTAAAATTATATTGAAATACTCTCAGGAGGCATCGCATGCAAATAGACCACATGGCATCCGCCGGGACGCTTGAATCCAGCGATATAATGATAACCATCGAGCCAGGCAGAGGAGATATACAGCTTACCCTCACCAGCTCTGTAATACAGCAATACGGCAGGCAGATAAAAAAAACCATCATGGATACCCTTGCAAGGCTTGATGTGCAGGACGCCATCGTTACCGCCGTTGACAGTGGTGCGCTGGATTGCACCATAGCCGCCCGCACAGAGTGCGCCGTATTCCGTGCGGCAGGCTGTGCAGATGAAAATATACCATGGGGAGGTGCAGTAATATGAGCCAGCATCCAAATAAAAACCGGCTCCGCAGGTCAATGCTGTTTTTAAACTGCCAAAAGCCCTCCCTCATAAAAGACCCTTATATCTACTCTCCGGATTCCATAATCCTGGACCTTGAGGATGCTGTGGCGGCAAACCAGAAGGACGCCGCACGCTTCTCCCTTTACCATGCCCTTAAGTCCATTGACTACAGGGGCATTGAGCGGGTAGTGCGTATCAACGGGCTGGATACCCCCCACTGGAGGGAGGATATCCGTGCAAGCGTTGCAGGTGGTGCAGACGTGATACGCATACCCAAATGCACCTGCGCCGGGGACGTTCATACGGTGGAAGAATATGTGGCGAAGGCCGAGCGGGAATTTGGCCGCCCCGAGGGAGACACCCTGCTTATGGCAGCGCTGGAATCCTGCCTGGGCGTCATAAACGCATACGACATATGCCGCTCCAGCTCCCGCCTGATAGGCATTGCACTTTCCGGAGGAGATTATACCAAGGATCTGCAAACCCACATCACCTTTACGGGCGTTGAGCTGAATGGGGCAAGGCAGCAGATGATAATCGCCGCCCGTGCAGCAGGGGTGCAGTGCTTTGATACGGTATTTACCAACCTTAACGACATGGAGGCCTTCCGCAGCGAAACCGAAATGATTCACCTTATGGGCTTTGATGGAAAATCCATCATAAATCCAAGGCAGATACCCATAGTGCATCAGATATTCACCCCCACCGCCAAGGAAATAACATTTGCACAAAAGGTGGTGCAGGAAATAGATACCAAGCGGGCCCAGGGCATAGGCGTATTCACAGTGGATGGCAAAATGATAGACCTGGCCTTCTATGATGGGGCAAAGCGCACGCTGATGCTTGCCAAGGCCGCAGGAATCTACAAAGGAGAGCTTGTATGATAAACGCAGTAGGCAGAGATATACCTGACGAAATCCTTGAAAAAACCGGCAAGGATATATTCCGTGGCTCATTTTACAATGACGGCAGGGTCTATAAGAAGGCCGCCCCCACGGTGCACGGCCTGTGCGACCCCGGGCGCAGCAAGCTGATAAGCTCCATCCATCAGGCGCTGACCCTCTGCGGCATACGGGATGGCATGACCCTCTCCTTTCATCATCACTTCCGCAATGGGGATATGATAGTGAATATGGTAATGGAGGAAGTCCATCGCATGGGGATAAAGGATATTACCCTGTGCGCCTCCTCCCTCGGCACAGCCCACGACCCAATCGTGCCATATATTGAGGATGGCACCATCACCATGATATATTCCTCCGGAATGCGTGGGGAAATAGGCCGGGCGGTAAGCATGGGCAAGCTGAAAAACCCTGCCGTGCTTTACTCCCACGGCGGACGTGTACGCAGCATAGAGGAGGGCAGCCTGCATATTGATATTGCCTTTATCGGCGCACCCACTGCCGATGAATACGGCAACCTCCGTGCCACCGGCGGCAAGTCAGACTGCGGAGTGCTGAGCTACGCCTATGCGGATGCCCAGTATGCCGACAGGGTGGTTGCCATTACGGATACCCTTGTACCATTTCCAAATATACCGGCCAGCATATCCATGGTAAACGTGGACTATGTATGCTGCGTGGATTCCATTGGAGACCCGGGCAAAATTGCCACCGGGGCAGCCAAACCTACCACCGATCAGCGCAAGCTCCTTATGGCAAAATGCTGCAGCGATTTCGTTGCCTCCACCTGCTACTTTAAGGATGGCTTTACCTACCAGACAGGCATCGGCGGCGCATCTATTGCATCCACCATTTACCTTGCGGAGGAAATGCGTAAGCGCAATATCCGCATGGGGCTGGGCCTTGGCGGCATTGCGGCCCCCATGGTGCACCTTATGGAGGAGGGGCTGATAGGCATGCTTGTGGATACGCAGGATTTTGACCTTGAAGCAGTGGTCTCCCTTTCCGCCCATCCGGACAGGCATATCGAGATAACCGCCAGCGAATATGCAAACCCCATGAACAAGGGCGCATATGTAAACAGGCTGGATTTTGTAATACTTGCCGCCCTTGAGGTGGATGTAAACTTTAACTGCAATGTGGTCACGGATTCCTCCGGCATAATATCCGGCGCACAGGGCGGACACCCGGATACAGCCGCAGGGGCAAAATGCACCATCGTCATGACCCCCCTGCTGCAGGGGCGAAACCCCACCATCCGCACCCAGGCCACCACCATCACCACCCCCGGCGAAACCATAGACGTGGTAATAACGGATTACGGCATTACCGTAAACCCCCGGCGGCCTGACCTTATGGATGCGGCAAGGGCCTCCGGCCTGCCCCTTTATACCATGCAGGAGCTGAGGGATATGGCCTACGCCATAGCGGGAGAGCCTGACCCGGTGCAATTCAATGACAGAATAGTGGGCATAATCGAAGCCCGGGATGGCAGCATAATAGACGTGGTGCGGCAATTCCGCCCCGCAGATTAGTTCCGTCATATTTAAAAAAGCCACCGGCTGAGCCGATGACTTTTTGTACGGTTTGGTGAAGATTTTAGCTACAGCCCCAGCCATGCGAGGATGCTGGCAAAAAGGGGCATATCCCCGGTCTTGGGGATGGCCACGGTATCGCAGTGGGCATTCATATCCGGGGTGAAGCTGGTGGTAACGGTGGTGCTGTGCCACTTTACGGTTATCCACCTTGCGCCGGGCTGCAGGCAGCTTACGCTGAACTCGCCGCCGTCTCCCACAAAGCCCACGGGCTGGCCGTCTATCTCCACGGATGTGGGCACGGCGGATTTGGAGCTACCGAAGCTGTTTCCACCATTGTACCACAGGTCAATGCCGCCGGAGGTGGGTGCAGCCGGAGCGATTATCTCGATGGTGGCGGCAACAGTGCCCAGCAGCTTACCAACGGAGTTATTCCCTGTGGGCTTTTCCCTTATTTGAATTGTGTCGGTATACTTGCCGATTCCAAGGCCCGCCTTTGGGGTCACGGTAAGGGTAAGGCTACTCCTCGGGGCTATGGTCACCTCCCTCGTAAGGCTTGTAACCGCCCGGATGCCTGCGCTGCCCTCGGGAGTAGGCGTTGCATTCCATGAAATATTAAAGTGATCTGTGTCAACAGGTATCTCTAGGGAGCAGCCGGTCGTTCCTATATTTTCAAGGGTAAATGTGCCTGTTGCGCCGCTGTAGCTCTGCACCCCATGGGTGCCCAAATCCAGCAGAGCAGGGGTGATATTCAGGCCGGAGGCGCCTGCGCCATGGAATCCCACTCCCGTCGGCACAGTATTTGCACCCTTGCAGTTCGTATACGTCGAATTGCTGCTATTCCCCACAAAGCTGCCGATACGCTTATTAGGGTTGCTTTCATCATCTGTATACTTTATGTCTGCACTGGTGTTTATCGTCATGCCCGAGGCATCTGCTCCATGATATGAAGGACGCCCAATTTGATTGGTACTAACGCCCACAAACCCGCCGAAGCCGCTGGCCGTATTATAATTCCCCGCAACATTGCCAGTAGATTCGCCTATCTTTTTAACATGGTTTATGGTCATGGTGCCGCTGGCGGAGCAGCCCTCAAAGCCATTTATAATTACGCTCCCAGAGCTTACGGCATTACTGCTGTTTATCCTTCCTGCAAAGCCTCCTGCTCTGACTGCAGCATTACCACCATCACTGTCGGTCATGCCGGTGCAGGTCATATTCAGGCCGGAAACAGTACAATTGCTGAATAGATCAGATCCAGCATGATAAGTACCGCTTCTTTCGCTGCCCAAAAAGCCGCCAACATTAAGGCTATAGCCCTCTGCGGTTATGGTAGCGAGAGCTGCTTCGCTGCCGGTCACCTTGCAGCTTCTGAAAAGATTCAGGATCGGCTTACCATCTTCAAATGTAGTGCCGGGCAGCCAGTGTGCGTTGGAACTATAGGATGAGACTTCAGAGAATTTCCCGTTTTCCCCCACAGTTCCATCCTCTGTCATGCCGGTATGGCCGGCTATATATTTTTCACCGCCCGCCTTACTGCATGATGCTTCTATACTGAGAGAATTTACATTTACGCTTTCCGCCTGTGAATTGCTGAATCTGCCAAATGCGCCGCCGACGATTATACCATCAACACCACCGCCTGTTGGAGCAATTATGATGACAGGCTGTGTTACGGTAATATCCTTAAAAACGCTGTTTTCAACATATGCAGCCACCGTACCGCAGTATAGCTTACTCTCGCTCCCAGTATAGCTGATTTGAGCGCCGCTCAGGGTAAAGCTGTGTACATATACTCCACATATGTGGCCAAAGAGGCCCATATACCTATTGTTAGGAGTGGTGCATTTAAGGCCGCTTATGGTATGACCCTGCCCGTCAAATTCTCCCCTGAATTCCTTGATGTCAATCCCAATGGGCGTCCAGCTGGAAATGGCTGAAAGGTCTATGTCAGCTCCCAGCCTGATGACCTTGCCCGCAAAGCTGTTGCCGTTGTTTACCAGGCTGGCAAGGCCCAGAAGTTCAGCCGCAGAGGATATGGTAAACTCAGACGCACTGCCGTCACCATACCAGGATGTATCTGCCGCAGGGTCAGCGGCCAGTGCGGGCAGCGTGGTCAGCACCAGCAGCGCCGCCAGAGCAAGGGAAATCAGCTTTTTCATATGCACAAAATCCTCCCAAAGATACACTTCTACCAGATAAGCGTAATACTCATTGTCGCAAAAGTCAAACAAAAAAGCAGCAGCCACAGGGCCGCTGCCTTTTATTTTATTTTGTGGGGGTTACTTCTGGAGCTGCCCCTTGAAGATGATGCTGCGGATGGACAGATCCTTTTCATTTAGCAGCACTATGCTTGCCTCCTTGCCCGTATCCAGGCTGCCCGTCCTGCCCTCTATGCCTATGGCGCAGGCCGGATTGTAGGACGCTGCCCGCACTGCATCCGCAAGGGGTATGCCAAAGCTCACTGCCTGCCGCAGGCACCCCATAAGGCTGGTAACTGAGCCTGCAAGGGTCTCCGGGTGACCGGCTATGGTGGCACGATTGCCATGCACCTCTATTTCCTGACCGCCGAAGGGATAGCGGCCATCCGGCATACCGGTGGCCCGCAGGGAATCCGATATGAGTACCATGCGCTCCGGGCCAAACATTGCGAAGGTGAGCCGCACCACGCTGCCGTGGATATGTATGCCGTCGCATATGA
Organism: uncultured Clostridium sp.; assembly: GCA_964392455.1. Classification (GTDB taxonomy): domain Bacteria; phylum Bacillota; class Clostridia; order Christensenellales; family CAG-138; genus SFEL01. Next base: position 66,221 of record CAYMPG010000004.1, read on the forward strand.
GCTCTGCCCTTGCGCCGCAGTCAAAGGCGGCACCTATGACGCCGGGCTCCCTGTGATGGAGGGGGGGCATGCCATTGTAAAGGTGGGTGGCATGGGATGCGCCGGCCCTGTAGGCCGCTGAGGCGATATCGTAGGAGGCGGTGGTATGGCCAAGGGATACGGTTATGCCCATATCCACGGCGGCCTTTATGAACTCCATGGCGTTTGGCTCCTCCGCCGCAAGGGTAACCAGCCTTACGCTGCCCTCTGCCGCCTCATTGAGCCGCCACAGCATGGCGCTATCCGGCTGATGGATATATGCACCATTCTGTGCGCCCTTTTTTGCCATGGAAAGGAAGGGGCCTTCAAGATGGGCGCCCACAACCTCGGCTCCACCATTGTTGCTTTTCCTGTGGGCCGCTGTAACACGGCATACCGCCGCAAGCTGCTCCTCTGGCAGGGTCATACCGGCAGGGCAGATATAGGTAACGCCCTGAGAAAGCTCATAATCCGCAATGCGCTGGAGGCCCTCAGCAGAGGCATCGCTGAAATCCTCCCCAACGCAGCCGTGAAAATGCACATCCACAAGCCCCGGGATAACGTAGCACCCGGCGGCATCTATAAGGGTATCATCCCCGCTGCTCTCGGCAATGTACAGGCCATTAGTATACACATCCCGGCCCACAAAGCCCCGGCAAAGGTCAAACACCCGGCCGTTGATTATCTGCATACAGGTACCCCGGCGGCTATTACCTTGCTGAGGGCTCCCTCATCTGCAACGAACACCACATCGGGATGGAGCTGCAGTATGGATGCGGGGCACTCGGGGGAGATGGGGCCGCATATGGCGGCATACAGGGCATTTGCCTTGCCTTCCCCATTGGCTACCACCAGCACACGGCGGGCTGCCATTATGCAGCCTATGCCCATGGTGACGGCCTGGCGGGGCACCATATCCACGCTGTCAAAGAAGCGGGAATTTGCATCGATGGTGCTCTTTGCAAGATCTACCACGTGGGTGGCCTTTATGAAGGAGCTGCCCGGCTCGTTAAAGCCTATGTGGCCATTGTTGCCCACGCCGAGAAGCTGCAGATCTGCATAACCCATGGATTTGATAAGCTCGTCATACCCGGCGCACTCTGCTGCGTCATCCGCTGCAAGGCCATTTGGCACATGGGTATTGGCAGGGTCTATATTGATATGATCAAAGAGGTTATCCTGCATAAAGTAACGATAGCTCTGATCGTGAGTGGGGGCAAGGCCCTTATATTCATCAAGGTTTACTGTACGAACCTGGCTGAAATCCACATCCCCATTCTTGCACATGGCGATAAGCTCCTTGTATGCGCCTATGGGGGTGGAGCCGGTGGCAAGGCCCAGCACGCAATCCGGCCTGCGGATTACCTCGGCAGCCATAATATTGGCGGCGCGGCGGCTTATACTGTCGTAATCCTTTTCGCAATAGATTCTCATCATGGTATTTATCTCCTTTTCAGGTTATTTTCTGGATTCTGCAAGGCTGGCAGCCGCCATGGACTGGCCCACCCGGCGGAACTTTTCATCAGGCAGGGCAAGGTTTATGGCTGTACATACCTGAGGATATTCGCTGGAAAGCACCTTTTTGCAGCTTTCAAGGAGCAGGTCGCCCCCCTTGCCGCTCATCACACGGCCCAGCAGCAGCACGTGCTTGAAGCCATACAGGTGGAAGTAATATGCAAGGGTATGGCCAAGGTATACGCCTATGGAGCGGTAGACCTTTGCGGCCCGCTCATCCCCCTCTGCCATAAGGCCCTGCACCACCTTGAGCTTCTCCGCAGGGGACAGGCTCTCATCCAGCTCTATGCCTGCCCGGGGGGCAAGCTTTATAACGCTATCCTGGGAAAAATACTTTACGCCGCAGCCAATATCGCCGGACCATTCATCCCGCATGGCATCAGGCGCCGCATCCACCGGCACAAAGGCAAGCTCATTGAGCCAGCCGGTAATGCGCCCCTCGCCATCCACATAGCCCACGGCCTCGCTGGTGCCCATGGCTATGCCCAGCACGTTGTTGTCATTAAGGCTCATGGTGCCTGCAAGGGCAGAAACATCCCCATCGTTATACACCGCATAGGGCACATCACCGAAGGTATCCCTTATGGCACGGATGTAGATATCCTTAACCTTTTTATCGAAATCCTCCTTGCCCACCTTCAGGAACAGGGAGGCGCTCATGGTGCGGTCGTTGATATACACGCCTGCTGAGGATACGCCAACTGCATCCACCCGGGGCATATGCTGCGCTGCGGCCTTAAGGGCAGAAACTATGCCCTCATAGTGATAATCCGGATCTGAATTGAGCTTGGGGAACCATACCACTTCCTCGGAAAAGACGGTTTCCCCATCCACCACGGCGGACACCTTGCGATCTGACCCGCCGGCATCAAAGCCTATGCGGCACCCATCCAGATGGCCGCCCACCCGCTTGGGGGCGTCCTTGGCCTCGGGCACCTTATCCACCAGCACCACCTCAAAGGGGCGCTCGAATATATTTGCCATATAGTCCCAGTCAAATTCCTGCTGGCCGCCCTTGCCGTATGCCCGGCTCAGGAAATCGTATACCCGCTTATCCCCGGCCACATATATCCTGAAGCCGCCCTTCATCCAGAGTATGGTCTTTACAAGGCGCTCGATATAATAGCAATCCGCCTCCAGCATGGCATCTGTGCCATGGATGAAGGTATGGTGGGTGGACATCTGCCCATCTGCCCGCTCCACGGCTATGGAGAAGGGCTTATCCGCATCCTTCAGAAAAGCCTGATTGAACTTGAGCAGGGGAATAAAGCCCGGATCCAGCTCAGGGGTATTAAGCAACTCAACCGATATACCGCAGCGTTCCATTATTATATAAGCTCCTTTTATTTAAATGTATTCTTTTACAAGGCTTTTTACAGCTACATTATACCATGACACGGTGCGGATGTATGTTAACTTATTTATCTTTTCTGCCGTATTTTTTGCATTATTCACGCCGGCCGATGGGAGCACGGGGTGGCATCCGATTAAAACAGGGGGTAATCTTATTATTTGCAGGCGTATGCAGCAAAAGGCATCTGGGGCAAAGCTCCAAAGGGTAAGCAAAAAAGCGGCGCTAAGCCGCTTTTTACGGCAACCTAAAGGCTCTTCATGTGCCTACCGCCCGTTCTGCCGGAAACCCGGGGTTGATAAGGGGCCGAAGCCCCTTATGTTTAAATCCGGCTCTGACGGCATGTACGTCAGAACGGATGAAAGCCGACAGGCTTTCGTACCCTACGGGTTTTGCCGCCCGGGAGCACCTGCGAGAGGCAAAACCCGCAAATACTCAAAAAAGCGGCACTTAGCCGCTTTTTTGATAACTATTACTTCTTTATCACCACGCCTGCTGCGGCAAGCACTGCCACCGCCACAAATACCGCCACGGATATGCCGCCGGTCTTGGGCACAGCCTTGGCAGGCGCATTGCAGTAAATATCCTCATCAGGAGTGAAGCTCACGGTCACGCTGGTGGAGCCCCATTTAACGGTGACCCAGTGGGAATCCGCCTTTATGCAGTTCACCTCAAACTCGCTGCCATCGCCAACGAAGGCAACAGGCTGGCCGTCTATTTCCACGCCGCTTGGGGTATCGGATTCGGTGGTGGCAAATACATTGCCGCCCTTGTATATTACCTGGATACCGGGACCGTCATTCTTCTGCACAGGGGCAGGAGTTACCGGAGCAGGAGAACTATAAGCATAATCCTCTGCCAGGGCGATGCAGGGTATCAGGGCGATTATAAGGCAAAGAGTCACAGCCATAAGCTTTCTGGTCATAAAAAATCCTCCTTATATATTATATGGTATAGTACGCTGCCGGATAAAAGGGCATCCGGCATATTTTGCATAATTATAAGGTTTTTTATTCCCCGCTGTCAATTATGCAGGCAAAAAAAGCGGCGCACTCGGGCGCCGCACAATGGCATTATATTGCAAAAAAAGCTGTATTATCAGGCTTAGTAGTTCTCCTTGCGTACCTCAAAGAAGCTCTGGGGATGGGCGCATACGGGGCACATGGCGGGGGCAGCCTTGCCTACCACCAGATGGCCGCAGTTGCGGCATTCCCACATGGTCTCGCCGGCCTTTTCAAATACGGCCTTCATCTCCACATTGTTAAGCAGGGCAAGGTAGCGCTCCTCGTGGCTCTTTTCAATGGCAGCTACTGCACGGAATTTATATGCAAGCTCGGTAAAGCCTTCCTTCTCGGCCTCCTTGGCAAAGGTGGCGTACATATCGGTCCACTCGTAGTTTTCACCCTCGGCAGCGGCCTTAAGGTTTGCAGCGGTATCGCCAATGCCCCCAAGGTACTTGAACCAGAGCTTGGCATGCTCCTTTTCATTATCCGCAGTCTGCTGGAAGATGGCGGCTATCTGCTCATAGCCTTCCTTGCGGGCTACGCTGGCAAAGTAGGTGTACTTATTTCTGGCCTGAGATTCCCCGGCAAAGGCGGTCATGAGGTTTTGTTCGGTCTTGGTGCCCTTAAGTTCCATTTCTATATTTCTCCTTCAAACAATTGATTTTAAGATTAAGAACAATTCTTAATCTTATTATATCCGATTTTTCCGGCCTGTCAATAGTTATTCCCGGAATTTTCTATTTTCAATAGTGTTTTTTTAATTTCCGCACCGTAGGCGTAGCCTCCCGTTCCTCCCTTTGCAAGCACCCTGTGGCAGGGGATTATTATGGGCAGAGGATTTGCCCCGCATGCGCCGCCCACAGCCCTTGCGCCATTTGGACAGCCTATGGCTCTTGCAAGCTGGGAATAGGTAATGGTTTCCCCATAGGGTATATCCAAAAGCCCCTGCCATACCCTCTGCTGAAAGGCTGTGCCCTCAGGGGCGATGGGCAGGGAAAAGGCCCTGCGCTCCCCTGCAAAATACTCATTAAGCTGCTCCGCTGCGCTGATGAGCAGGGGAGTTTTCCGGTATTCTCCCTCCATAAGTATGCCAAAGGAGAGGCCAATAAGGCGCTCTCCTTTTTCAGCTATGGTGATAGTCCCCACCGGGGTATTATTTATATGAATAAAGTATCTTTCCGTATTACGCATGGGCAAGGCCTGCCTCGTATTTGGCGATTATCCGCTTTTTCATTAGCAGATAGCAGGTGGATTGGCCCAGTAGCGTTACCGCCCAGGATACTGGGTAGCCTACCATAAGCATTGCAAATGTGGGATAAGCCGCGCAGGCAGTATACAGCCAGAGTATCCTGAATACGCATATGCCAAACATGCTGATTATCATGGGCAATGTGGAATTGCCCATGCCCCTTATCACCGCCACAAAGGTATCCGATATGCCCATTACAAAATACAGCGAAGTAACTATTCTTATCCGTTCCACGCCCCACTGTATTACCTCCGGGTCCCCATTGGCGTAGATATTGATAAGGCCGCTGCTGAACAGGCAGCATGCAAGGCCCATCGCGCCGCCTACGATGGTAACAAGGAGTATGCACTTTTTAAGTATCTGCCCTATGCGCTCATACTTTCTTGCCCCCATGTTCTGCCCGGTAAAGGCCATGGCGGTCTGGGTGACGGCATTCATGGAGGTGTATACAAAGCCCTCGATATTGTTTGAAGCGGAGCTTGCAGCCATTACCGTGGAACCAAAGGTATTTACAGAGGCCTGTATCATAACGTTCGTTATGGAAAACAGCAGGCTCTGAAGCCCTGCGGGCAGGCCAATTTTTAGTATTTCAAAGAGCCTGTCCTTATGTATGGCAAGGTGCTTTACATCAAGATGCAGGCAGGTATCCGTGGTGACAAGGCTCATCACTATAAATGTGGCGGATATATACTGGGAAACAGCCGTAGCTATGGCTACGCCAGCCACGCCCATGCCAAAGCCCACCACCGTGACAAGGTTAAGTATGATATTCACTATGCCGGCAATGGTAAGATAGCGCATTGGGCGCTGAGTATCTCCCACGGCCCTGAGCACTGCTGCGCCGAAGTTATACACCATGCAGCCGGGTATGCCGAGAAAATATATGCGAAGATACAGCGTGGCCTGATCCAGCACATCTGCCGGAGACTCCATCAGTATCAGCATTGGCCGGGCCGCCAGCACTCCCATCGCCCCCACAAACAGCCCCACTATTACGCTGGTGGTCATGGCTGTGGTAACCGTGCGGCTCACCTCCAGAGGGTCATGGGCACCGTAATACCTGGCCACCACCACGTTTACCCCTACGGAAATCATCATAAACAGATTTACCATCAGGTTTATAAGGGAGGTGGTGGAGCCCACCGCAGCAAGGGCAGTACGCCCTGCAAAGCGGCCTACCACTATCACATCCGCCGCATTAAAGAGAAGCTGCAATATGCCAGTAATGACTACCGGCACAGCATAGGCCACAAGCTTGCCCATAAGAGGGCCGGTGGTCATATCCATTTCATTTCGCTTCATTAACAGCATAGCGATTCTCCCTGATCTGAAAGCATTGTTTTTGCGCCATCGGTACACTCCACAGCGCCGTCTGCATAAATAATAATTGCCTCTGCCCCCATGCTCCCTGCAAGGGCCAGCCCCTCCTGCCCCATAACAAAGCAGGCAGTGGACAAAGCATCCCCCAGTGCAGATTGGTCTGATATTATGGTGACCGAGGCTACGCCGTTATCCACAGGCATACCCGTGGCACTGTCCAGTATGTGATGATACCACACCCCATCCAGCTCAAAGCCCCGCTGATATACGCCGCTCGTTACCACGCTGGTGTCATTCACCTTCAGCACGGCTATGGAATCCCCCGTGGGCTGGTCAGGATCCTGTATGCCTATATTCCAGGGAGTGCCATCCGGCTTGCTGCCCATGGCGATAACATTGCCGCCAAAGTTCAGCACTGCGCTCTCAACGTTGTTTTCCCGCAGGAACTCCGCCACCCTGTCTGCAATGTAGCCCTTTGCCACAGCGCCAAGGTCTATCTCCATGCCCGAAGGGAGGGTTACGGTGTTTTCACCGAGGGCCACCTTTGTGTAATCCACCCGGCTGACGGCCTCCGAAAGCGCCGCACTATCCGGTATGACGCCCTTATCTGCCTTAAAATCCCACAGCTCCACCGCAGGGGCAATGGTAATATCCAGCCCGCCGCCGCTTTTTTCGCATACCTCAAGGGCAAGGGAAATAAGCTCCATGGTGCTGTCGCTCACATATACCGGCTCTCCGGCTGAATGGTTGATATTCCATACGTCGCTGCCCTCTACGGTGCGGCTGAGCAGCCCTTCATACTGGGCGCACAGCTCCATGGCCTGCTCCAGCAGCTCCTCATCGCAATAGCCTGTGAGGGTTATTACGGTATCCATATGAAAGCCCACCACCGAGCTTTTTTCCGGCCCGGCGGTGCAGCCGCACAGCGCTATAAGTATGGCGCATATCAGCAATATGGATAAAATACGAGCATAAAACTTCATGCTATAGATTATAGCACGATTCCCCCCTGCTGGATATGGCTTTTTATGCACAGTTTCATATATAAAAACCCCCATTCATATATAAAAAAGAAACACCCTTGGGGGTGGAATTTAATTTCGCAGTGTGCTATAATATCTAGGCATGGAATAAAACAGTTGTATCGGTAGGAGGTTTTCAATATGAAGAAGCAAATGCCCGCATGGTTCGTACTGGGTATCATAGCGCTTATAGCAGGCTGCGCTCTGGGCTTTACCAACGAGCTCACCTCTCCCATCATTGCCGAGCAGACCCTTGTGGCCGCCGATGAGGCCCGCAGGGCAGTTCTTCCCGAGGCTGAGGAGTTTGAGGAGCTTACCGTATCCGATGGCGCTCTTGATAGCTGCTATCTTGGCACTGCCGGCGGCGAGACCGTGGGCTACACCGCACAGGTGACCGTTAAGGGTTACGGCGGAGAAGTCGAAATAGTCGTAGGCGTGGATGCTGACAACGTTATCACCGGCATCAACGTGGGCGGCGCCAATTTCTCCGAAACCGCAGGCCTTGGCGCAAAGGCTAAGGAACCCGCATTCACCGAGCAGTTCAAGGGCCTTTCCGCTCCTCTGGTACTTAAGGATAATGTGGACTCTGTGACCGGCGCTTCCGTTACCTCCGGCGCAGTAGTAAACGGCGTAAACCTTGCGCTGGACTACATTGCCTCCATAAAATAACACTTATCACCTCAATAAAAAACGGCATCATATGATGCCGTTTTTTGTTGCCGTTATTATGCCATTGAAGAAATATGCCAATCATTCCTTTTTGCCGTATCCTGCCCGCACGAGGGCGGCTATTGCATATTTTGCCACTATGCCGGTAAGCACGCCGGTTATCACTGCCGATATCATCAGCACCGGCAAATAGCTCAGCACGGCTCTGGATTGCACCATCACGCAGGCTGCAAGCATCTGGCCTATATTGTGGCACACTGCCCCCCCTACGCTTACGCCTATGACCCCAATATCCCGGGCCCTGTGCAGCAGCAGCATTGCCCCCAGGCTCAGCACTCCACCGGCAAAGCTGTATATCATGCCGGATGCCCCTGCAAACAGAAACCCTGACAGCAGCACCTTGGCGCACATCAATAGCCATGAGCTCCTTGCATCCATCAGGTATACCGCATACAGCAGCACCGTATTTGCAAGGCCCAGCTTTATGCCGGGTATGCCGGGGGCTATGGGGATAAACCTTTCAAAGTAGCCCAGCATCAGCGCAAGGCCCGTTAGCAGGCCAAAGCGGGCTATCCTGCCAGTATCCATGCCCTTATTCCTCCGCAAGCTCCACCGTCACCCTGTTTGGCAGGCATATTATCCAATTTGACAGGGCGCGGGAAGCGATATTATCAGTGGTCATTTCCCCCTGATGCACGCAGTCCTGATTTTCGCAGGTGGAAAAGCTCATATACACGCTGCCGCCCTCTATGGTGATCCGGTTTTCACAACCATCCTGATTTATGGTTATCACCCGGTCTTCATACAGGGGGGCTTCCTCATAAAGCTCCTCCCCCACATACACCCGCACCATGCTGCCGCCCGGGCGTACAAAAAGCAGCGCCCCGGCTATGCACAGCGCCAGCGCTGCCCCTATGATAAGTATGTCCCTTTTGCCTGCCAGCTTCATTGGCTGTAAGCCTTATTTCTTAACGTACAAAGCAGCCACTATGCCGCTCATAGCCATGCCGCATACGTATGCCAGAAAACGCATTTCCACAAATATCATGCGGCCTATCATGTAGCCCAGTATAAAGCCTGCGCCCATAAGCAGCACGTTTCTTGTAAACTTGCTCTTGGCCTTTTTCTTTTCTTCCTCAGTCATGGGCGCTGCCTGAGGCTTAGCCTGTCCATCCTGAGCGGGCTGAACTGCCTGCCCGGCCAGCTCAGTCTGCTCGGTCTCCGCTGCCTGTTCTTCCAGCACATCATTCTTTACTTCTTCCATTGCAGTTCTCCTAAAAGTTATTTTTAAGGTATTCCGCCACGGCGTCCAGCCCCATGCTATGGGATGCCTTTACCAGCACCGTATCGCCGCTGCGGATAATATGGTCAATTTCAGCAAGGAGGGCTTCCCTGTTGGCAAAATGCATTGTCTCCACGCCGCCCTCGGCAGCTCCCCTGCTTATTTCCCGGGAAAGCTCGCCCACGCTCACCAGCAGCTCTGCGCCCTTTTCGGCCGCATGCCTGCCTACCTGGTAATGATACTCAGGGCCATTATCCCCAAGCTCCAGCATATCCCCCAGTATCAGCACACGTCTGCCCGAAGCCATGCAGGCTATATCTATAGAGCCCTTCATGGAGGTGGGGCTTGCATTGTAGGCATCGCTCAGCAGGGTTATGCCGCTGCATTTTGTTATATCCATTCTGCCGGCAGCAGGGGTATATGCCGCCACGCCCCTTGCTATCTCCTGACCATCCATGCCAAGTATAAGGCCCACCGCCATGGCGCACATGGCGTTCATTATCATATGCCGCCCCGGCCCCGGCACCATTAGCCGCAGGGAGCCTCCATTGTATACGGCGGTAAACTCGCTGCCCTCAAGGCCACTGCTTACCACATCGCAGGCGTGAATATCATTCTCGGGGCCAAAGCCATAGGTGATGAGCCTGCTGAGCTTACCACGGAGGGTGCAGAGCTTGTCATCATCGCCGTTCACCACGGCATATCCATCAGGGCCGATGTTTTTGAATATATCGCACTTTTCCCTGAGTATGCCATCCCGTGAGCCCAGATACTCTATGTGGGATTCACCTATATTGGTGATGACCCCTATTGTGGGCCGCACTATATCCGCAAGGCTGGCTATCTCACCAAAGTGATTTGTGCCCATCTCCACCACTGCTGCGCCGTGATTCTTTCTGAGCCTGAGCAGAGTAAGGGGTACGCCTGTCTGGTTATTCAGGTTGCCCTGATTTTTAAGCGTATCAAAGTGCTGGGAAAGCACGCTTGCAATAAGCTCCTTGGTGGTGGTCTTGCCCACGCTTCCAGTGATGCCTACCACCGGTATATCAAACTCTGCCCGGTACGCCCCCGCTATGCTGCGGAAGGCCTTATCGGTGGAATCCACCATTATTATGGGGCAGGCCCATTCTCCATCCCGATGGGCAAGGGCGGCTATTGCGCCCTTTTCCATAGCGGAGGGTATAAAGCCATGCCCGTCAAACCGCTCCCCGACTATGGGTACAAACAGGCTGCCGGGCTCCACGGCACGGCTGTCTATGGTGATGCCCGCTATCCGCTTTTCCAGCATGGCCTCAGGGCCTCTGTATTCTCCGCCAACTATATCGGCTATCTGTTTTAAGGTAAAATCTATCATCCGGCCTATCCTAACGGTATTTCCTCATGGACAGCTCTATTATCCTCATGCACAGCTCCTCATAGCCTATGCCTGCCGCCTTTGCCTCCTGGGGCAGGTGGCTGGTGGGGGTCATGCCGGGCAGAGTATTGGCCTCAAGGCAATACAGCCTTTCTCCATCGTAAAGATAATCCATGCGGGCATACACATCCAGCTTAAGGCACTTAAAGGCCTCCATGGACAGGCGCTGTATCTCTGCCGTAAGCTCATCGCTTACCTGGGCCGGGCATATCTCTGTAATAAGCCCACTCTGATACTTATGGGCATAGTCATAAAAATCCCCCTTGGGTATCACCTCCGCAGGGGGCAGAGCCCCATCGCTCAGCACGCCGCAGGTAAACTCACGGCCATTTATCACCCGCTCGATAAGTATCTCATCCTCGCAGGCAAAGGCATCCTTTACGGCCTCCTCAAGCTCATGGGCAGTAAAGGCCTTTTTCACGCCTATGCTGGAGCCGCCGGAGCAGGGCTTTACTATGCAGGGCAGGGGAAAATCCACCTTTTCGCCCTTATGGAATATCCTGCCCTCGGGAGTGGGTATTCCGTGATTGATAAAGAGCTGCTTGGTTACGCCCTTATCCATTGCAAGGGCGCTGCCAAAGTAGCCTGCGCCGGTGTATTTTATCTCCATCATGTCAAACATGGCCTGTATCATGCCGTTTTCACCCGGCTCGCCATGCATGGCCATGAATACTATATCTGCCGCCCGGCACAGCTCTATCACATTTGGCCCTATGCCGCCCAGCCCGCCTGCCGGCCCTGAGGCCCGTATGGCTGCAAGGTCAGGCGCAGCGCACTTTACGCTGTATGGCTCAAGGAGGGTCTTATCTGCAAAGTATGCCTGAATATCCTCCGGCATCTTCTCAAGCCCGTAAAACAGATCTATAAGCACCGCATCCTGCCCACAGGATCTGAGGGCATTGCATACCATGGTGCCTGTGGAGATGGAAACATCCCGCTCCGGGCTGAGCCCTCCCGCCAGTACAACTATTTTCATATACGTCATCCTTCCTGGGTGTTTATCTTATTTTAATATATCATATGTGGAGCCGCCGGGAAACATATCCTGCCGCCGCTCCTGCCCCATTTTGCAGCATTTGCCTTAAATACAGCAGCTTTTACATTGCCTACAGGGCCATTATATCCGCCGCCAGCTCCGCCACATCGCCGGGAACAGTTGCCCAGCTTGTGCAGAAGCGCACCACCGTGTGCTCCTCATCGTGGGGGCCATTATTGGAAAAGACGTATTTTTTGCCCAGCTTTTCCACTACGTCATTTGGCAGTATGACAAATACCTGATTTGTCCTGCTCTCCACCAGCAGCCTGTATCCCTTTGCCAAAAGGGCGCTGCGTATATCATCCGCAAGCCTGTCCGCATGCTCCGCCAGCTTAAAATAGGCCCCGTCACGGAACAGCTCTATAAACTGTATTCCCAGCAGCCTGCCCTTTGCCAGCATACCGCCCTTCTGCTTTATCAGGTAGCGGAAATCCTTCTTAAGGGCTTCGTTGCGTATCACAAGGGCCTCGCCCATAAGGGTGCCCTGCTTTGTGCCCCCTATATAAAATGCATCGCACACATTATACAGGAAGGGCAGGTCAATATCATTGCCCTCTGCGGCCATACCATAGCCCAGCCTTGCCCCGTCAACATACAGCAGCAGGCCGTACTTATCGCATACCTTTCTCAGCTCCTCCAGCTCCCGCCGGGAATATACATTGCCAAGCTCAGTTGGGGTGGATATATATACCATGCCCGGCTGCACCATATGCTCAAAGGCCTCATCTGAAAAATGGGCATGGCAGAGGCTGTCCACCATATTGGCATTGATGCGGCCGTCCTCGGTGGCTATGGTAAGCACCTTGTGGCCGGTAGCCTCTATTGAGCCTGTCTCATGCACGCTTACATGGCCCGAATCTGCCGAAATCACTCCCTGATGGGGCCTGAGAGCTGCGGAGATAACGGTAAGGTTGGTCTGGGTGCCGCCCACGAGAAGATGCACGGCAGCATCCGGCGCACAGCAGAGGCTACGGATGATTTTCCGGGCCTCCTCGCAGTACTCATCCTCACCATAACCTATGCTCTGGCACATATTGGTCTCGCTCATCCTGCTGAGGATGGGAGGATAAGCGCCCTCGTTATAGTCACAGTTAAAGTACTTCATGCCTAAAGCCCCTATCAGATATATATCTTATTCAGCTCCCCGTGAAGGCCATAGAGCTTCTGGTCAAAACAGTCATTGCCGCCGGAGGCCTCGCATATATCCACATCTATTATGTGATTATCCCTTATACCCACGGCACGGTTGCTCATGCCCTCATTGATGAGCTCCACAGCCCTTGCGCCAAGGCGGGTGGCCAGCATCCTGTCTGATGCGGAGGGAGATCCGCCGCGCTGTATGTAGCTGAGTACCACGGGCTTTATATCCACATCGGTGGTTTCCCTTACGAACTTTGCAAAATCCTCTGCACGGCCTGCGCCCTCGGCTATTACCACGAGGCTTGTATACCGGCCAAGAAGCCTGTTTTGCACAAGCTGGGCTGCAGCCTCCTCCCAGGGCCTGGGGCTCTCGGGAATAAGCACAATATCGGCAGGCCCGGTCATAGCTGCCCAGAGGGCGATATCGCCGCAGGCCCTGCCCATTACCTCTACCACCGCCACCCGGTCATGGGAGCGCATGGTGTCCTTTATCTTTTCCAGCTCGCTTATTACGTTATTTACCGCCGTATCAAAGCCGATGGTAAAATCGGTATAGCCCATATCGTTATCTATGGTGCCGGGTATGCCCATCACGTTTACGCCGCGCTTTGCAAGGGCTTCAGCCCCCTTAAAGCTGCCATCTCCCCCTATTACCACAAGGGAATCCATCTCATAGGCTTCCATGAGCTTTACGGCCTTTTCCTGGCCCTCGGCGGTCTTAAATACCTCTGAGCGGGCAGTACGCAGTATTGTGCCGCCCCGCTGTATTATTCCATGAACATCTGCGGACTGCATTTGCTTTACGCTGCCATTCATCAGCCCCTCATAGCCATGATATACGCCCAGCATCACATTGCCCATGCTGAGCCCACGCCTTACCACCGCCCTTATGGCGGCATTCATGCCGGGAGTATCTCCACCGCTGGTCAAAACGCCTATTCTATGCACTGCCATTGCACAAACCTCCAGAATATAAAACTATTATTGGGCAGAAAAACTTTGCCCTGATATAACATATTTATCTGATTATATTATACTATCAGGATGAGCTGTTGGCAATGTAAAGTGCTATTGCAAAAGCAGATGTATTCATGTAAACTGTTATGGCTGCAAAATGATACTTACATAATAAAGGAGCGCATATGCTTAAAAAATACCTTGGCGACATCAGTTTCTGGCGCACTGCGCTGACCCTGGGCATACCCATCGCCCTGCAAAACCTTCTCACCAGCTCCTTCATACTGGTGGATACCCTTATGGTGGGCCAGCTTGGGGATATTTCACTTTCCGCCGTGGGCATGGCAGGCCAGTTTGGCTGGTTTTTAAATATGATAGTATTCGGCATAAGCTCAGGCGCTGCCGTATTCATAGCCCAGTACTGGGGCGCAGGCGATACAAAGGGCATACGCCGCACCTACGGCATGGCGCTGGTATCGGTGCTGGTGGTATGCTCCCTGTTCTGCGCTGTGGCAGGGCTTTTCCCGGAATTTGTAATCAAGATATTCAACAGGGAGCCTGCGGTAGTTGAGGCAGGCGTAGAATACCTCAGGGTGGCCTGCTGGTCGTACATTGCCACAGGCATAAGCCTGGTTCTTTCCGTGGTGCTGCGCTCCACCGAGCAGGTGAAGCTGCCCATGTACGTTTCCCTGCTCACCACCATACTCAATGCCTTCATGGATTACGGGCTGATATTCGGCGCCTTCGGCATGCCTGAGCTGGGCATAAAGGGCGCCGCCCTGGCCACGGTCATCTCATCCTGGGCAGGCCCCGTTATTACCTATATCATATCCGCATTCCAGAAGAACTTCCTCATCTCCCCCCTGAAGGAGATGTTCAGCTTTGGCAATGGCTTTGCCATGCACTTTTTACGCAAGGCCATGCCGGTCATTACCAATGAAACCTTCTGGGGCCTTGGGACGCTGCTGTTCAGCGTAATATTTGCCAACATGGGCTATCAGAATTACGCCGCCCTTACAATATTCCGCACCTTTGAAAACTTTGCCTTCGTATTCTTCATCGGCCTGTGCAATGCGTGCAGCATAATGATAGGCAAGGACATCGGCGCAGGAAATATAGACGAGGCCGTGGAAAATGCCAAGCGCTTCAATATTGCAATGTTTCTTGCTTCAATATTCATAGGCGCTATTATCGCCCTTTCCCGCAATCAGCTTGCCAGCATATTTAACCTGAGCGGCACCATCACCCCCGAGACCCTTGCCACCACCGGCATACTCATGCTCATATACGGCATTGAGCTGCCCGTACGCAATATACCCTATATTCAGATAGTGGGCACCTTCCGCCCCGGCGGAGACACTGCCGTGGGAGTGCGGCTGGATCTGTTTTCCCTGTGGCTGCTGTCCGTACCTGCCACAGCCCTTGCGGCCTTCGTTATAAAGCTGCCCTTCCCCGTGGTATTTGCAATAATGTACATTGCAGAGGATTACGTTAAGAGCTTCCTGTGCCTGCGCCACTTCTTCACCTATAAGTGGCTGCGCCCTGTAACTGAGCAGGGCAAGGCCGGGCTGGAGCAGTTCTGGCAGAACCGCCTTGAAAAGCAGCAGAAAGCATAAAACGGCATACACCAAATGCAATAAAAGCCATGCATCTATTGATGCATGGCTTTTTGCTTTGTTTGGTTTGTATTATACCTTATAGGCCACCCTGTCCTTAAATTCCTGCAGCTTGCCCTCGTTCCAGTGGTCTGTGGGGCGATAATAGCCGGTTATGCGGCTGAATACCTCTGTCTTTTCCCCGCAGGTGGGGCAGGTGGGGCTATCGCCCTCCACATAGCCGCAATTCGGGCAGATGGAATAGGTAGGGGTAAGGGTATAGTAGGGCAGCCGGTAGCCTGTGGATATGGCACGAACTATTTCTGCGGCCCGCTGCCAATCCGGCAGCTGCTTATCCGTATACACATGGAACACTGTGCCTGAGGTGTACATGGTCTGCAGCTCATCCTGAGCATCCAGCGCCTCGGTAAGGTCATCGGTAAAGTCCACAGGCATATTGGTGCTGTTGGTATAGTACGGAGTGCCGCTGTGGGAGGCGCTGACAATGCCGGGATACCGTGCGGCATCCTCCCTTGCAAGGCGGTAGGCTGTGGATTCTGCGGGGGTAGCTTCAAGATTGTACAGCGCACCTGTACGGAGCTGATACAGCCTGAGCCTATCCAGCATATGCCTCAGCACATCCCGTGCAAAGCGCTGGGTGCGTACATCTGCAAGGCCTGCCCTGAGCCACCGGGCATTTAGCCCCGCCTCATTCATGCCCACTATGCCAATGGTGGAAAAATGATTATCGAAGGAGCCTATGTACCGCTTTGTATAGGGATACATACCCTCATTCATCAGCTTATTAACTATGCTGCGCTTTATTTCAAGGGAGCGGGAGGCAATATCCATGAGCCTGTCCAGCCGGGCATAGAAATCATCCTCATTTTCAGAAAGGTATGCAAGCCTTGGCAGGTTAAGGGTAACTGCGCCCACTGAGCCGCTGTTTTCCCCGCAGCCAAAGAAGCCGCCTCCCCTGCGCCTGAGCTCCATTGGGCCGGAGGATGGATGCAGCATATCCCTCACCTCGGTCTTGCTGCGGCCGCTGCTTATGTAGTTTGCAAAATACGGCGTGCCGTACTTGGCAGCCATGCCGAAAAGCAGCCGGTTATTGGGAGTATCTGACCAGTCAAAGTCAGGATCTATGGCATAGGTGGGTATGGGATAGGAAAGGCCGCTGCCATTGGAATCCCCATCCCGCATTACCTCCATGAAGGCACGGTTTATCATATCCATTTCCGCCTGGCAATCCCCATAGGTAAACTCCACAGGCTCGCCGCCCACTATCGGATGCTCATCATAAAGGTCCTCAGGCACGCTCCAATCCATGGTAATATTGCTGAAGGGAGCCTGGGTGCCCCAGCGGCTGGGGGTATTCACGCCAAAGACAAATGTCTCCATGCAGTTTTTCACTTCCCTATAGGAAAGGCTGTCCACCTTTACAAAGGGCGCAAGGTATGTATCAAAGGAGCAGAAGGACTGGGCGCCTGCCCACTCATTCTGCATTACGCCAAGGAAGTTTATCATTTGGTTGCAGAGGGAATAAAGGTGCTTTGGCGGCTTTGAGTCTATCTTGCCCATTACGCCGCCCAGCCCCTCGGCTATAAGCTGCTTTAAAGACCAGCCCGCACAGTAGCCGGTAAGCATGGTAAGGTCATGCAGGTGCATATCGCCATTGCGGTGTGCAGATGAGATCTCCCCATCGTATATTTCAGAAAGCCAGTAATTGGCAGTGATCGCCCCGCTGTTTGACAGGATAAGCCCGCCCACCGAATAGGAGGCCGTGGCATTTTCCTTCATATTGAGGGCCTTTGCCCGCACGTAGTTGTTTACCGTTTCCTTATAATCCAGTATGGTGGATTTAAGGTTTCTCATTTTTTCCCGCTCCCGGCGGTACAGAATATAGGCCTTTGCCACATCCGGGTGCCCGGCCTGTATCAGCACCTGCTCGGCGCTGTCCTGAATATCCTCCACGGTGATAAGGTCATTTTTAATCTTGTCGCCAAAGTCCGCAGTGACCTTGAGGGCAAGAAAATCTATATCATTGCGGTCATATTCCTTATCCATGGCCTCAAAGGCCTTGGCAATGGCCCCGCTGATTTTGTTGATGTCAAATTCCGTTACGGTGTTATCCCGCTTTAATACCTTGTACATGAGCAGCCTCCCAGTATTTCCGTCGATTATAATATACAATATTTCGTATACCCTTTTCAAGGCATAATACCATATATTGTTGTTATATCACGGGGCCATGTTTCAGGCGAGGGCTGCTTTATTTTGGGGCTGTATGTGGTATAATCCTGATATGAGTGGAAGTTTTTTTGGTAATATCATATCCATAGTATACCTTGGGACATTCCTTGCCGCCGGGTATTTCATTGCGTCAAATGTTTTTCTCAGGGAGGGGCGGCTGCTGCGCCTTACCCTGGGCACTGCCACAGGGCTGCTTATGCTCATGTGGCTGCCGGCGCTTTTCTCCTTTGTGCTGGGGTTTACGGTGCTGTCTCAGCTATTGGCCCTGGCAGTCGCCCTGGGGCTTGGGGCGCTGGCGCTGTTTCGCGGCATACGGCTGCTGATGCTTCCGAGGGAG
This sequence comes from uncultured Clostridium sp., assembly GCA_964392455.1. Lineage (GTDB taxonomy): Bacteria > Bacillota > Clostridia > Christensenellales > CAG-138 > SFEL01. The sequence goes on from CAYMPG010000004.1 coordinate 84,383, forward strand.
CCTGAGCTGAAGCCCTATCTATGGTGCGTGCTGCCGGTGATGCTTGTGCTGTGCGTGCTGCTGCATACCCACGTTATACCCCAGAATCAGTATGGCGGCCTGTCCTCCGGCCAATCTACCTATGGGGATATGTGTATGCATCTTGGCATAATATCCAGCATATCCCGTCAGGGCTTTTTCCCGCCGGAATATTCCATACTGCCGGGCCAGCCCATGAGCTATCCCTTCCTGTGCGACAGCGTAAGCTCCACCTTTTACACCCTTGGGGCATCTCTCCGCTTTGCATATATGCTGCCCATGATACCTGCATTTTTCTCAGTGGTATCCGGGGTGTACCTTTTCTTTGAGGATTGGTTCAGGTGCAGAAAAAAGGCTGTGCTGGCCTTTGTGCTGTTTTTCCTTGGGGGCGGCTTTGGCTTTGCCTACTTTATGAATGGCCTTGCGGAAAACCCATACAACCTTACCCGCATATTCACCGCCTTCTATGAGACCCCCACCAACCTTGTAAGCGAAAACATACGCTGGGTAAACGTGATAGCGGATATGCTCATCCCCCAGCGGGCCACTCTCTTTGGCTGGAGCGTGCTTTTCCCCTGCCTGCTGCTGCTGAGGCGTGCAGCGCTGGATGGGGAGGACTGGCTGTTTATCCCCCTTGGCGTAATGGCGGGGCTGCTGCCCCTTGTGCATACCCATTCCTTCCTTGCGCTGGGGCTTGTCAGCATACCCTGGTTCATAAGGGCGCTGTACAAAGGGCAGAGCGTTAAAAGGTTTATCATATACGGCGCGACCGCCGTGCTGCTGGCTGCACCCCAGCTGCTGCTTTTCACCTTTAAAAGCGCAGGCAGCTTCCTCACGCTGAATTTTAACTGGAGCAACGATACCGATACCTTCCTCTGGTTTTATATAAAAAACCTGGGGCTCATATTCCTGCTGCTGCCTGTCGCCCTTATATCCGCCGAAAAGAAGGACAGGCTCACCTGGGCAGGGGTAAGTATCCTGTGGATATTGTGCGAATTCATACAATTTCAGCCCAATCCATATGATAACAACAAGCTGCTGTTCATATGGTTTGCATTCTCCTGCGGGCTGGTGGCCTCCCTGCTTATAGACCTTTACGCAAAGCTTGAGGGCATAAAGGGGCGGCAGATGCTTGCATTCATCACGGTGGCCGCCATGACGCTTTCCGGCCTCCTTACCATAGGCCGGGAGCTGGTAAGCGAATATGAGGTATTTGCCGAGGGAGAAGTGGAGGCGGCAAAGTTCATAGAGGAAAGCACACCTGCCGACGCCATTTTCCTAACCACCACAAACCACAATAATGCCGTGGCCTCCCTTACCGGCCGCAGCATAGTATGCGGCTCCTCCTCCTTCCTTTACTACCATGGCTACGATACCTACCAGACGGAGCAGGATATACGCACCATGTATGAGAATCCTCAGGATGCGGAGGAGCTATACAGGCAATATGGCGTGGATTATGTATACATAGGCCCCTACGAGCGGAATACATACCGCCTTTCCCATATAGACTTTGCCCATCTTGAGCTGGTATTTGCCAACGATACTGCCGCCATATACAAATATGAATGACGCTAAAAAGCACCCCAGTGGGGTGCTTTTTAGTATGGTATTATGCCAAATCTATTTCCTCTGCTTCCGCCTTTTTGGCAGGAGCCTTTGCCGGCCGGGTCAGCCTGCCATAAAGTGCGGTGATGTCATACAGCCTTTCTGCAAGGGCTTCATCTGCTTCGCCGGGCAGCATACGCCATGTCCAGTTGCCGCCCAGGGTGCTGGGGGTATTGGTGCGGTGGCCCTCCCCAAGGCCCAGATAGTCCTGCATTTGAGCCACAAACAGCCTTGCTACGGAGCTCATGCCTCCCCGTATCACGCCCCAGTTAAAGCCCTCCGCTTCATTAAGGCCCAGGTATTTTGTGCAGTAAGCCATATCCTCAGGGCTGCTATCATTGCGCCACTGGGCCAGGGGGCTGTTATCATGGGTGCCGGTGTAGCAGATGCAGTTTTCACCGTATGCATGGGGCAGGTAAGTGCTGGGCTCCTTTGCATCAAAGGCAAATTCCAGCACCTTCATACCAGGAAAGCCGGAATCCTTCAATAGCTTTTCCACATCCGGCGTGGCACAGCCCAGATCCTCTGCGATAAACTCCAGCCCGCTGAACCAGCCCTTCAGTACACCGACCAGCCCCATACCCGGGCCCTTTACCCATCTGCCGCCGGATGCGGTGGTTTCTCCGTATTTTACGGCCCAGTAGCTGGCAAAGCCACGGAAGTGATCTATGCGTATCACGTCATACATTTTGGCAGCCCCGTCAATGCGCCGTATCCACCAGCCATAGCCATCCTGCTGCATCCTGCTCCAGTTGTACAGGGGATTGCCCCAAAGCTGCCCATCTGCGCTGAATGCATCAGGGGGCACGCCGGACACCTCCACCGGCAGGTTCTTTTCATCCAGCTGGAAAAACTCGGGCTCTGCCCATACGTCCGCAGAATCCAGCGCAACGTATATGGGCAGGTCTCCTATAATGCCTATGCCAAGGCCATTAACATACTTCTTCAGCTCCCGCCACTGGGTAAAGAAAAGATACTGTATATAGGTGAACAGCTCCACATCCTCTTTTAGCAGAGTGCGGTATTTTTCCATGGCCTGGGGCTTTCTCAGGCGTATGTCCTCATCCTCCCACTGGATCCAGCTCTGCATATCAAAATGCCGCTTCAGCGCCATAAACAGGGCGTAGTCCGGAAGCCAGCGTGAATTTTCCTCCACAAAGCTATTCACCTTTTCCCTGTCCCGCTGCCAGCCCCGCTCCTTGGCCCTTTGCAGCACCTGAAAGCGGCCGGAGTATATGGTGCCATAGTCCACATACCGCCCGTTCTCTCCCCAGCTATAGGCATTTACCTCATCGGGAGTAAGGAGCCCATCCTGTATCAGCATATCAAGGTCTATAAGGTAGGGATTTCCCCCGTGGGTGGAAAAGCTCTGATAGGGAGAATCCCCATAGCTGGTGGGGCCAAGGGGAAGCATCTGCCAATAGGCCTGACCTGAGCTATGGAGAAAATCCGCAAAGTCGTAGGCAGCCTTTCCCATTGTGCCAATGCCATATGGGGAAGGCAGTGAGGATACCGGCATGAGTATGCCGCTGCTGCGTTTCATATATGTGCCTCTCAAATCTTTAAGCTGTAAATACCGTGCGTCGGTCTGCTGATTATATGCAGGGCGCACTGCTGTTTTCATTAAAAAGCCCTGACCGGCAGGCCTGTCAGGGCTTTAACAAAATGCTGTGGGTACGGCGGGATATTAGATGAGGTTCTTCTCGGTGGCCTTGTCAAACATATGGATAACATTGCCGCCGAAGGTGAAGCTCACAGGTGCGCCATAGGCAAAGCCATTCTGCAACTCGCCTGTAAGGTCTATAGTGGGGATTATCACCACCACGTCCTTGCCTGCTGCGCTCACATGGAGATGCACAGAGCTGCCCATCATTTCGGATACATCTACAGTGCCGGTGATATTGGCTGCATCTGCCTTATCGCAGAGGGTCACGTGCTCGGGACGGATGCCCAGAGTGATATCGCAGGGCTGTGCGCCGTTTGCACGGAGGGCTGCCTGCTTATCCTCAGGAAGCTGCACCCTGGTGCCCTCGATGGCCACATAGTAGCTATCGCCCTCTTTTTCAAGGCGGGCATCAAAGAAGTTCATCTGGGGAGTGCCGATAAAGCCTGCTACAAACAGGTTTGCCGGGTGATTGAACACCTCCTGGGGGGTGCCTATCTGCTGAATGAAGCCGTCTCTCATGATGACGATACGGTCGCCCAGAGTCATGGCCTCAGTCTGGTCATGGGTAACGTATACAAAGGTGGTATTGATGCGCTGGCGCAGCTTGATTATCTCTGCACGCATCTGGTTTCTGAGCTTTGCATCCAGGTTGGACAGAGGCTCATCCATCAGGAATACGGCAGGGTCACGCACTATGGCACGGCCTATGGCAACGCGCTGGCGCTGGCCGCCGGAAAGGGCCTTGGGCTTGCGATCAAGGTACTGGGTGATGTCCAGTATCTCGGCGGCTTCCTTTACCTTGCGGTCGATCTCATCCTTGGGAGTCTTTTTGAGCTTGAGGGAGAAGGCCATGTTTTCATACACGGTCATGTGGGGATAGAGCGCATAGTTCTGGAAAACCATTGCAATGTCCCTGTCCTTGGGG
>CAYMPG010000005.1:0-85063 GCA_964392455.1 uncultured Clostridium sp.
CAGGATGTTTTCCACATCCTCGCCCACATAGCCCGCTTCAGTAAGGGAGGTAGCATCTGCCACTGCAAAGGGACCATTCAGTATCTTTGCAAGGGTCTGGGCCAGCATGGTCTTGCCGCTGCCGGTGGGCCCCAGCATGATTATATTGCTCTTCTGAAGCTCCACATCGTCCTTCTGCTTGCCGGCATTGATGCGCTTATAATGATTGTACACCGCAACTGCCAGCGCACGCTTTGCATTGCGCTGACCCACCACATACTGATCCAGCGTGTCTGATATTTCCTGGGGCTTGGGTATATCTGTAAGGTCGATTTCAGCGGTGGAGAAATCCTCATCGATTATCTCCTGACAAAGCTCGATGCACTCATTGCAGATATATACGCCCGGGCCCGCAATTATTCTGTTTACCTCATCCTGCGATTTGCCGCAAAAGGAACACTTGATAGTGCCTCTTTCGTCGTTTTTTGCCATTATTACCTCCTTGGGGGTATTATCTCATCCACCAGGCCGTAGGCCTTTGCAGCCTCGGCGCTCATGTAATTATCCCTTTCAGTATCCGCCTGTATCTTATCTATGGGCTGGCCGGTACGGGCAGAAAGTATGTCGTTTATCTTTTTCTTTATCTTAAGCAGCTGCTCAGCCTGAATGGCCACATCGGTGGCCTGGCCCCTTGCGCCGCCCAGAGGCTGGTGTATCATTATCTCGCAATTGGGCAGGGCTCTGCGCTTGCCCTTTGCGCCTGCCGCCAGCAGGAATGCGCCCATGCTTGCCGCCATGCCGATGCATATGGTGGATACATCGCAGCGAATGTACTGCATGGTATCGTATATGGCCATGCCGGCAGTAACTGAGCCGCCGGGGCTGTTGATATAAAGGCAGATGTCCTTATCCGGGTCATCCGCTTCCAGGAAAAGAAGCTGAGCCACCACCAGATTGGCGGTATCATCATCAATCTCACCGCCGAGGAAAATTATACGGTCCTTAAGCAGACGGGAATATATATCGTATGAGCGTTCGCCCTTATTTGACTGCTCTACTACCATTGGAACAAGGTTCATAGTGCTCTCTCCTTTTCATTACTGATGCTCTGAAAAAATCAAGCCGCCGCACCACGCTTATGATGCGGCGGCGCAGAAATACTGTTTCGGTGCCGGGTCCGCCCTGTTACTCAGCCTTGGGCTCCTCAGCCTTCTTGCGGGTAGTCCTCTTCTTGGGAGTCGCCTCGCCCTCGGTCTTTTCGTCAGCCTTGCCCTCAGCCTTATCGGCAGCCTTTTTCCTGGGGGCAGCCTTCTTCTTGGGGGCGGGCTTCTCAGCTTCTTCCTGCTTGGCGGTCTCGATTGCGGAATCCACCATTACGGCCAGGGTCTTTTCTACCATTATCTGGTCTGCAAAGTACAGCCTGTCATCAGGGGTGAAGCTCTTCTTTATTTCCTCGGCCTTTTCGCCAAACTGAGCAACGTACTCATCCAGCTTAACGTCTATCTCGGCTTCCTCAGCCTTGATGCCCTCAGCCTTGGCAACGGCGTCTATCACCAGCTGGCTCTTTACCCTGCGCTCTGCATCGGGGCGGCTGTCAGCACGGAAGTTTTCCATGGTCATGCCGGAATACTTCATGTAGTCCTCAAGGCTTACGCCCTGCATGCTGAGACGATAGCGGATATCGTTAAGGATGGAATCTATCTGGCGCTCTATCATAACATCGGGCACCTGAACCTCCGCATTGTCCACCACCTTGGCGACCACTGCGTTTTCCTTGGCAATCTTTGCATCCTCTGCGGCACGCTTTTCAAGCTCCTCACGCTTGGCTGCACGAAGCTCAGCAAGGGTATCATACTCGGATACGTCCTTTGCAAATTCATCATCCAGCTCAGGCAGCTCCTTTACCTGTATGCCGTTTACCTTTACATGGAATACGGCCTCTGCGCCTGCAAGGGCATCGGAATGATACTTTTCGGGGAAGGTGACGTTAAGGTCCTTCTCCTCGCCTATGGCCATGCCTATCATCTGCTCTTCAAAGCCATCGATAAAGGTATGGCTGCCTATCTCAAGGGTAGCGCCCTCGGCAGTACCGCCATCAAACTTGATGCCGGATACGCTGCCGGAATAGTCAAGGTTTACGGTATCGCCATTCTGAACGGGACGATCCACATCCACCAGGCGGGCCAGCTTCTGGCGCTCCTGCTCCATGGCATAATCCACTGCATCGTCCGTAACATTATACTCGCGCTTTTCTATTTCTATACCCTTATACTGGCCCAGCTTTACCTCGGGACGCACTGCGACCTCCGCGGTGAATACCAGATTATTGCCATCCAGGGGCAGCTCAACTATGGAAATATCAGGACGATCGATCACTTCCAGCTCATGCTCCTTCACAGCCGCCTGATACACCTCAGGATATACCACATCAAAGGCATCATCAAAGAATGCCAGAGGGCCATAGGTGTTTTCGATCATCTTGCGGGGAGCCTTGCCCTTGCGGAATCCGGGCACATTGAACTTCTTGCCGTTGGTACGGTATGCCTGCTGGATCGCCTCTTCGAATTTGTCTGCTGATACCTCGATGGTCAGCTTGACCTTGCTGCCCTCGAGCTTTTCCAAAGTTGCCATTATAAACCTCCGAATACAACATATATTATAAGCAAAAATCATTATACGGACATACAGCCGTCAGGTTATAATACCACACAACGGCCCTTAATGCAATGATTATCGCCTGAGTTACATATAATTTATGCAGTCATTTTCCCTGCTTTTGCCCTCACATACAAAGGGACAGGGCATCACACAGCCCTGTCCGTAAAGGTGAGGTTTTTCGTATGCTATCTTTCCTTTGCCCAGAAGAACAGCGATACCACGCCGGGGCCTGTATGAGCGCCTATAACGGGGCCCACAAAGTTGATAATAATATCATCTATGCCAAGCCTTTCACGGATAAGCGATGCAGCATACTCGGCATCCTCCAGGCAGTCACCATGGGAAATGAATACTGTGGGATTTTCGCCGGGCAGCATGCTTTCTTCCATGCTCTTCACCAGCTCCTTAAGGGCTGCCTTGCGCCCTCTCACCTTGCCCACGGCCACAAGATGCCCTGCGTTATCCATATGCATTACAGGCTTTATGTTGAGCATGGTGCCTATTGCAGCGGTGGCAGGAGATATGCGGCCGCCGCGCTTAAGGTAGTTAAGGTCATCCACGGTGAACCAGTGGGCCATATTCAGCTTGCGCTGCTCTGCAAAGTCCCTTGCTTCCTCAATGGAGGCACCCTGCTGGCGCTTCTTTGCGGTATAGTAAATTATCATTCCCTGGCCCAGGGATGCGCCAAGGGTATCCACTGCGAATATCTTGCTGTCCGGATATTCCTCGGAAAGCTCCTTTGCAGCATTGATGCCGGCGTTCACAGTGCCGCTGAGGCCTGAAGAAAAGCCTATATAAAGCACATCCTTGCCATCCTCGATTATGGCCTTCATGGCATCCTTGAAGCTGGCTATGTTTACGGCGGAAGTGCTGGCAGTCTTGCCTTCGCGAATCATATCGTAAAATGTTTTTATGGGAATATCCCTGCCATCAAGGTAGTTAAGATACTCCTTGCCGTCCATCATCACTGAAAGGGGCACTGCCACCACGCCCAGCTCCTGAGCAAGCTCTGCAGGCAGGTCGCAGGAAGAATCCGTAAGAATTACATAATCACGCATAATATAAATTCAAACCTCCTGATTCTATATCCATACTTAATAATAGGGGGGCGCTCCGGTTTACAGAGCGCCCAATAATTATACCCTTATATTTCATATTTTTCAACTAACCCATCAGACCATCCGGGCAAGCAGGAGCATTTTTAACTATTTATTCAAAAATCTTTCTCCTGTGCCATAATGCTCCACCACGTAATCTATATCCTTATCTCCCCTGCCGGACAGGTTTACAAGTATGGAGCCGGTATCATGGGTGCGGGCATAGCGTATTGCATAGGCCAGGGCATGGGAGCTTTCTATTGCGGGGATTATGCCCTCCTTGCGGCTCAGCAGGAAGAATGCCTCCATGGCCTCATCGTCGCTCACCTGCTCATACTGTATGCGTCCCATATCGTGCAGCATGGCGTGCTCAGGGCCTACAGAGGGGTAGTCCAGGCCGCTTGCTATGGAATACACAGGCTGGGGCTCTCCGTTTTCATCCTGAAGCAGATAGCTCTCAAAGCCATGCAGCCTGCCGGGGGTACCATAGGCTATGCTGGCCGCATGGTCGCCTACTCCGGGGCCTCTGCCCAGAGGCTCTACGCCAACTATTTCCACAGGGTCTGCCAGGAACGGGATAAACATACCTATGGAATTGGAACCGCCGCCCACGCAGGCGCATACCACATCCGGCAGCAGCCCCGTCATATCCATAAACTGTTCCCTTGCCTCTATGCCTATCACCATCTGAAAATCCCTTACTATTTTGGGGAATGGATGGGGGCCAAGGGCTGAGCCTATGCAGTAAATGGCATCATGATACTCCCTCATGTATCCCTCAAAGGCTGCGTCCACCGCCTCCTTAAGTGTCTTGAGCCCATGAGTCACCGGTATCACGTTTGCGCCCAGTATCTTCATGCGGGTCACATTGGGGGCCTGCTTGGCGATATCCACCTCGCCCATGTAAATATCACATTCAAGGCCAAAGTATGCAGCGGCAGTAGCCAAAGCCACTCCGTGCTGACCTGCGCCGGTCTCGGCTATCAGCTTCTTTTTGCCCATGTACTTTGCCAGCAGTCCTTCGCCCATGCAGTGATTCAGCTTATGGGCGCCGGTATGATTAAGATCCTCGCGCTTAAGGTAAATCTGGCACTTGCCCAGCTCCTGAGAAAGCCGCTCGCAATGATACACCGGGGTAGGGCGGCCCTGAAATTCCCTGCGTATGCGGCGCAGCTCGCTTATGAACTTGGAGCTGTGGCATATGGTCTCATAGGCGTAGTCTATCTCCCTGAAGGCGGGAATAAGCTCATCCGGCAGGTATGCTCCGCCGTATCTGCCAAACTTCCCATCCTTAGAGGGGAATTCCTTAAGGTAGTTGTCATAATCCCTGTGAGAATACTTATTGGTTTCCATTTTGTCCTTTCCTCCTTGTAAGCTGAAAAATAAAAACGCCCAGCTGCGGTATGTTTTTTCTACCATCAGCAAGGGCGTTGTAAACGCTGTGCCACCTTGTTTCCCTTTGTGAATACAAAGGCTCATCCGGATGCCATCACATCCGCTGCGCTGTAACGGGCGCATACCGTCGGGAAATACTAAGGGCTCAGTGTCCTTTTCCTCCCGCATTCAGCAGTCCATTTGAAGGGGCGTATCTGCGGCATTTCCAGCACCATCCGCTCTCTGTGAGGCCGTATCCCAACGTTATCTCTGCTTCATCACTTTATACAGGTATTCGATTGCTGTATAATATACTCCCTTTAAGCGGGAATTGTCAACATCTTTTTTATACTTAATGCAGGATTATGCCCACTATCACGCCTATCACCATGCCTGCGCCCACCTGTATGGGGGTATGGCCTATAAGCTCCTTAAGCTCCTTTTCCGGCAGGGCAGTATGCCCTTCCTCCATGCGAAGGTATTTTACTATTTCATTAAGCAGCTCCGCCTGCTTACCGGTTTCTAGCCGCACGCCCCTGGCATCATGCAGCACTATTATTGCCAGCAGGAAGGATATGGTAAACTCAAACGAGCCCGGCCCGAAATTATAGGCGGCGGCCGTCACCAGAGCGCATACCGTAGCTGCGTGGGAGCTTGGCATACCGCCGCTGCCCACCATTCTTTCCAGCTTCCATTCGCCCTCCAGCAGGCCGTGTATTATGGTTTTCATTATCTGGGCCACAGCCCAGCCCGTGGCGGCGCTCAGCAGCACCCTGTTGTGCCACAGCTCGCTCATAAACATTCCAAATGTCATAGTCCCCTGTTATCTCTCCTGATTCTTCTTGAGCATTGCAGCGCCTATGATGCCCGCATCATTGCCCATCACCGCAGGCACCACCCTGCCATGGTTTTCAAAGAAGCTCTTTTTGTGTACATTTTCCCTGAGCGGGGCAAAAAGGAACTCCCCTGCTGCGCTCACCCCGCCCCCCAGTGCCACGCACTGACAATCCAGCAGGTTTATTATGGACGCCACAGCCGAGCCAAGATAATCAACGTATTCGCCGAATACCTTCTCCGCCGCCTTGTCCCCTTCTCTGGCGCAGTCTATCACTACCTTTGCGTTCATTCGCCCGGGGCTGCCCCCGGTGCGCTGATTAAGCAGGCTCTCCGGGTGGGCCTTCATAGCCCTCATTCCCATTTTCTTAAGGGCTGTAGCGGAGCAATAGGCCTCTATGCAGCCCCTGTTTCCGCAGGTGCAGCTTTTTCCGCCGCTGACCAGCAGCATATGCCCCAGCTCAACGCCGTTATTCATGCCGCCGTTGAACATTCTGCCCCCAAGTATCAGCCCGCCGCCCACGCCTGTGCCCAGGGTGAGCAGCGCCGCAGTATCGCAGCCCATAAATGCACCCTTATGCAGCTCCGCAAGGGCTGCGCCGTTTGCATCATTTGCAAGGAATACGGGGGTATTCGGGAAATGCTCCTTTATCCGCTCCCTGAGGGGCTCATCATGAAAGCCCAGATTGTATGCGTTTATCACTATGTTGCCGGTGGCATCTATGCTGCCCGGCACCACCACACCTACGCTTTCCAGCTCGGCAAATGAGGCTCCCTCCCTTTCAAGAAGCTCAGCAGCCCTTTCCCATATCTGCCTTGCAGTCTCCGGGCCGCCCCCGGCCTTTGGGAACGGAACTGATGCACGCTGAACTATATCCAGCTTTTCATCCACCAGCCCCATTGCAAGATTTGTTCCGCCGATATCCACGCCTATTGTATACATTTTGCTTCCCCCCATACATTTTTTCTATTTGGTACGCACGCCGAACTGGCCCCCGTCATAGCCAAGCTGCTTAAGGCGGAAGTTTCGCACCGCCACCTCTATGACCACCGCCACGTTTCTGCCTGAGCTTACCGGGATAAACGTATTTTTCACACTTATGCCCAGTATATCCGTGGTGCAGTCCTCCGGATGCCTGGCCTGTTCATAGTCCTTGAAGGACTCCAGGTCTATTACAAAATCTATATCCTTTTCAGGAAGTATGGCGCCCATGCCGTAAAGGTATCTCAGATCTATCAGCCCTATGCCCCGCACATCCATTTTGTAGCGGATAATATCCGGCGCTCTGCCCACCAGCCTGTCGCCCACCCGGGATACCGCCACCACATCATCTGCCACTATACGGTGCCCGCTTCGCATAAGATCCAGCGCTATCTCGCTTTTACCGGTGCCGCTGTCTCCCCTTATCAGCACGCCCACGCCATGCACGTCCATCAGCTCACCATGGAGCAGTATACGGGGGGCAAGCCTCTTTTGCAGGAGGCTGCTTATGGCATGGCCGGCCGTATCCGTGCTCATTGGGGTCTTGAATACGGCTATGCCGTATTCATGGGCATTTTTCAGCAGTATTTCCGGAGGCTGATTATCCCTGGCGCAAACTATGCAGGGGGGATTCAGCCCCATAAAATGGCTCATCCGCTCCTGAAGCTCCTCATCGCTGAGGCTGTACAGGTAGGACATTTCCGCATTGCCTATGAGCTGCACCCGCTTTGGGGAAAACTCGGCATAAAATCCCGTAAACTGCAAGCCGGGCCTGCTTATCTCATGGGTGCGGAAGTATATGCTGCCTCCGCCCGGCTCCAGCACCTCAAAGCCCAGCTCTGTGGATATTTCATTTGGCGTAATGTTTACAGATTCCATGCTTTATTCTCCCGACCCTCACCTTATGCTGCCGTCTATGAGCCTGTCAATAAGATACGCTACGCCATATTCCCCGCAGGAGGGTATCACGATATCCGCCGCATTTCTTACCGCCTCTATGCCGTTTGCCACGGCGCAGCCAAGGCCTGCCCACTGTATCATTTCCATATCCAGCGAGTTATCTCCAACTGCCACGGTCTCCTCCCGGCTTATTCCCAGCTTTTCCGCCACGTGGGCAAGGCCTGAGCCCTTATGGGCAGAGGGGTGGTTAAACTCTATAAACCCCTTGCTGGAGCCTGATACCTTCAGCCGCCCGCGATATTTTTCTTCCAGCATTGGGCGAAGCTCCGCCGCATGCTCCTCAGTGGTCATCATCAGCACCTTTGGCACGCCCTGCCATACCCTTGTCATTATATCGGCATCGTATCTTGTGGGAAGGTTCAGCCTGCCGCAATAGGCAGCCATATACTCATTCTGCCTTTCGCCTATTACGGTATCCCCCTGATATATGTGGGCGTGTACTCCCAGCTCCTTTGCAGTACGCAAAACGTCTGTAACAAGCTCCGGCTCTATTTCGGTGGTATATACAGGGTGGCCGTCAACAGGGTCGCTCACTATGGCCCCGCCGTAATTTATGACGGGCTCGCATATTCTGAGCTGCTTTACTATTGTGGATGAAGCAAAGTATCCCCTGCCCGTGGCAAGGGTCACCCTTATGCCCGCATCCCGTGCCCTGTCCACAGCGCAAACTATCTCATCCGGTGCATGGGTGGGCTCAAGGGTAATGGTATCGTCTATATCAAGGGCCAGCAGCCTGTACATATGGGTATATATTCCTCCTGTATCAAGTGTAAGCTATGTGTCTGCTTCCATGTCTTTTTTATCGGGTGCCGGTTCATTCCCCGGCTTCAGGGTGAAAATGCCGGTATACGGCCTGTGCGGAGGCCCTTGTCATGCCGGGGGCAGCCGCCAGCTCCTCGGGGGATGCCGCCTTTATGGCATCCAGCGATACAAAGGCATCAAACAGCCCCCGTTTGCGCTTGGGCCCCATGCCCGGTATACTGTCCAGCTCAGACATAAGGGCATTTTTAGCCCTGAGGCTCCTGTGGTAGGTTATGGCAAACCTGTGTGCCTCGTCCCTGATGCGCTCAATTATGTGCAGCGCCGGGTCACGGCGCTCCAGCACCACCGGCACATCGCTATCCGGCAGTATGATTTCTTCATTCTGCTCCGCAAGGCCGACTGCAGGTATGTGGGAAAGGCCAAAGCGCTCCAGCACCTGCAGCGCCACATTGAGCTGCCCCCTGCCGCCATCTATCACCAGCAGATCAGGCAGCCGGGAAAACTTTTCATCTCCATCCATAGCTCGCTGGAACCGTCTTGTAAGCACTTCCTCCATGGCCAGATAGTCGTCTCCATTGGCCTCCGCCTTTATGCGGAAGCGGCGGTATTCCTTGGGTGCGCTTTTTCCGTTTATGAATACCACCATACCGGATACCGTATCTCTGCCCCGGATATGGGAATTGTCGTAGCACTCCATGCGCTCGGGTATACAGTCAAGCCCTATCAGCTGGCACAATCGCAGCATGGCTCCCTCGCCCCGCTCCCAGCTCCTGTGCTCCAGCTCCCTGGCCTTAACGATGGCCTCCATGCCGTTTTTATAGGCCATCTCTGCAAGCTTTCGCTTTTCTCCCCGCTGGGGGCATATTATGCTCACGCGGCTGCCACGGCTGCCCGAAAGCCATTCCTCCAGCGCCGCCCTTTCCTCAGGCTCGTGGTAGGTCACTACCTCCTTTGGAACCGGCGCTCCATCCGCATAATACTGCTTAAGGAAGGATGCGGTTATCTCCTGGGGGCTTTCCTCTCCGCAGGCTATGGACATACTCTCGGCACCTATCACCTTGCCGCCCCGCTCAAACAGGGCAAATACCACAGCATCCTCGTCATCCCTTACAAAGGCAAATATATCCCTCTCGCTATGTCCCAGCGATATGGCCTGCTGCTTTTCTCCAAGGCCCTTTATGGCGGCTATTCTATCCCTCAGCATGGCCGCCCGCTCGTATTCCATATTTTCGGCTGCCTCCTGCATCTGCCCGGTAAGCAGCTCAACTATGGGCCCTGTATGCCCCTCCAGAAAGCTGCATACGCTATCCAGCAGCTTATGGTATTCCTCCCGGGTCACGCTGCCGCTGCAGGGGGCACAGCACTTGCCAAGGTGATACATAAGGCAGGGCCTTTCCCTGCGGGCGATGGCCTTGGCTATATCCTTTTTGCAATGGCGCACGGGGAAGGAATCCCTTATTGCCCCAAGTGCCTCCTTCAGGTTTATGGCAGAAAGATAAGGGCCGAAGTACCTTGCTCCGTCCTTTTTTATCTTCCTTACCACCTCAAAGCGGGGAAAATCCTGCCGGGTATCCAGCCTGACATATGGAAAATGCTTATCGTCCTTAAGAAGTATATTGTATCTGGGCTTAAGCGCCTTTATAAGGTTGCTTTCGAGTGTAAGGGCCTCGGTTTCATTGGAGGTGATTATGTATTGAAAATCCTCTATATGGGACACCATTGCCTCCACCTTTGGAGGCTTCTGGGTGCGCTGAAAATACTGCCGTACCCTGTTTTTAAGGTTTACGGCCTTGCCAACGTATATTATCTCCCCCGCCCCGTCGTACATTTTGTATACGCCGGGCTCATCCGGCAGGAGCTTCAGTTTTTCGGATATAGTCTGATTCATGGGCAGCTCCTCTCCATGGATTATACCATTCTGCCGCCCTCAGGTCTATTCTATTTAAAAAAACGCACCCGTCCCTCAAATATCCTTTGAAGGTCATCAAAGAGGGTTGCACATCTCCCGCCGGACAGGTCGTATACCGTTATGCTCTCAGGTGCAAGCCCCACAAGCACGCTCATTATGCCATCGCCTGTGCAGCGCTCATAGTCAATGCGTATATCCCTGTCATCGGTAAAGGTGCAGCTCCCATCCGGATTGAGTATCAGGTATATATCCCCTGCCTGGGGGCTACGCAGCTTCATAAAGGCGGCAAGCACCCGCATAAGCTCCATATACTCCGCATCCAGCAGCAGCTCATCCGCAGCCTTGAGCACGCACCTTTCCCATTCACGCCTGCAATCCTTCATGCGAAAGCGCATATAGCCTTCAAGCTGCAAATGCTCATTTTCCCCAAAATACTCCACAAGGCTGCTCTGTACTGCGCCTATCTCTCCAGCCCGGCGGGCAAGGTGTATGGCCTCCGGCAGCACCGTTTTCTTTTCCTCAAGGGATATTGGCAGCTCGTTCACCATGTACGCTATTTCAAACTGGGCAAGATCCATAAGCAGCAGCTCTGCCACCGCCGTGCACCATTCCTCCATCTGCACTGCGCCATGTACCTCCGCACAGGCATAGGCCACATCTCCCTCCGGGGCCATATGGCAGCCCAGCTTTTTCATGCGCCGCCTGAGCAGGGCCGTAATATCCGCCTCATATTTTTCTGTGCCAATGGAATATACGCCCATCCGCTGCCTCTCCTTTTGCCTTATACCAGCAGAATATGCCCCGGCCGCCCTGCCGGTGCGCCAAATTTACCATGAGGGTATTATGCGCCCCCTTCAGGCTGCCATCCCGCTGTAAATTTTGCCACGGGCCTTGACAGCCTTTATTTTGAGGCATATAATTTCCCATAATGAACATCGTGGGATGATACGGGTTTCAGTACCTTATGCACCGCTTTCATTCAAGAGAAAAAGCGCCATGGGCTGCAAGCGCTTTTATGAAAGGCATAATGGGAATACCGCCCCGCTACTGCGATCGGCCGTGGCCCGTTACAGCCTCAAGAGAGTGGGTTTTATTACCAATTAGGGTGGAACCGCGGATATGTAAAAGCATAATCCGTCCCTTGCGTTGCATGGGGCGGATTTTTTATATTTCCGCCCAGTAAAAAGATTTATACATTTACAGGAGGAAAACCATGAACATTACCTTTCCAGATGGCTCTGTCAAGCAATTTCAGGACGGCATGACTGCCCTGCAGATAGCCGAATCCATCAGCCCCCGCCTGCGTAAGGCCACCCTTGCCGCCGAGATAGACGGCCAGCGTGCCGATGCTTTCCGCCCCATACATGGGGACCATTCCCTCAAGCTCCTTACCTTTGAGGATGCTGACGGCCGCTGGGCAATGCGCCACACCGGCTCCCATATACTTGCCCAGGCTGTAAAGCGCGTGCATCCCGAGGCAAAGTTTGCCATCGGCCCCGCCATTGAAAACGGCTTCTATTACGACTTTGACGCCGATCCCTTCACCCCTGAAGATCTGGTACAGATACAGAAGGAGATGGAGAAGATCATCGCCGAAGCACTGCCCCTTGAGCGCTTTGAGCTGCCCCGCGAGGAAGCAATGAAGATGTTCAAGGAAAAGGACGAGCCCTACAAGGTAGAGCTCATCGAGGACCTGCCTGAGGATGCCGTAATCAGCTTCTACAAGCAGGGCGACTTTGTGGACCTTTGCGCCGGCCCCCACGTTGAAAACACCGGCAAGGTAAAATTCGTAAAGCTGATGAGCGTTGCAGGCGCATACTGGCGCGGCAGCGAAAAGAACAAGATGCTCCAGCGTATATATGGCACCGCCTTTGAAAAGAAGGCTGACCTTGATGAATACATCAACCGCATTGAGGAAGCCAAAAAGCGTGACCACCGCAAGCTGGGTAAGGAGCTTGGCCTGTTCACCCTGATGGAGGAGGGCCCCGGCTTCCCCTTCTTCCTGCCCAACGGCATGGTGCTGCGTAATACGCTGCTGGATTACTGGCATGATGTGCATAAGCGCTACGGCTACGTGGAAATCTCCACCCCCATCATCCTCAACCAGGATCTCTGGCACAGGAGCGGCCACTGGGATCACTACAAGGACAATATGTATACCACCGTAATCGATGACATGGATTACGCCATAAAGCCCATGAACTGCCCCGGCGGCATGCTGGTATACAAGACCGAGCCCCATTCCTACCGTGACCTGCCCCTGCGTATGGCTGAGCTGGGCCTCGTTCACCGCCATGAGCTTTCCGGCGCACTCCACGGCCTGTTCCGTGTGCGCTGCTTCACTCAGGATGATGCCCATATATTCATGACCTGGGATCAGATGGAGGATGAAATCCAGAACGTTGTCTGTCTGTTTGATGAAGTATACTCCACCTTCGGCCTTAAGTATCAGATAGAGGTATCCACCATGCCCGAGGATCATATCGGCGAAAAGGAGACCTGGGACTTTGCCACCGATACCCTTAAGCGCGCCATCGAGCACATGGGCAAGTCCTACGTTATAAACGAGGGCGACGGTGCCTTCTACGGCCCCAAGCTGGACTTCCACCTTTCCGATTCTCTGGGACGCACCTGGCAGTGCGGTACCATCCAGCTGGATATGCAGATGCCCGAGCGCTTTGAGCTGGAGTACGTTGGCGAGGATGGCCAGAAGCACAGGCCCGTCATGATACACAGGGTGGTGCTGGGCTCCATCGAACGCTTCATTGGCGTTATCACTGAGCACTTTGCCGGCGCATTCCCCACCTGGCTGTCCCCCGTTCAGGTAAAGGTGCTGCCCCTTACCGACCGCACCGCCGAAGCCTGCAAGGGCATTGCCGAGAAGCTGGATAAGTGCGGGCTCCGTGTTGAGGTGGACTATCGCAACGAAAAGCTGGGCTACAAGATTCGTGAAGCACAGCTCCAGAAGATACCCTATATGCTGGTAGTAGGCGACCGGGATGTGGAAAACGGCGTAGTTTCCGTGCGCTCCCGCAAGGGCGGCGACCTTGGCGCCATGACTCTGGATGCATTCAAGGAGCTTATCCTCAAGGAAGTTGCAGATAAGGTTGCAGACTAAAGCACATACAAAAACCCGCCTTTCAGGCGGGCATCCATAAAAGATTTGATCCTCCCTGTGAGCTTTTCATAGGGAGGATTATTGTATTTTATAAAGGCAGGAAAAACCCACCCACTATCCGCTATACCAAAAAGTTGTGTGGATACAGGGTGTAAGGCTGCCCGGCAAATGAAAATATGCTTATTTTCTTAGAAATCGAATTTACTTTTTACTGAAAAACCTTTTATATGTAAAATATGCTCCTCCCAGCCAAAATGGAACCGAAGCCAGTATTTGCATATACTTACCATCAATGAAGCTAACGTAGTCCCAGTATATCAAAAAGCCAAACCAGTATATTAAAAATGCGCCCGCATATATTTTGCCGATTTTAGCGGCCAATGTCTTTTTTCCCATTATAAGCAGAGCGTTCTTTATTCCCAAACCCGCTGCAAAAATCAGAAATGGCAAAACAATAATTTTTGTCCAATAACTGCTTGCACTAAATAATACCTCAAACAATACCCCTGCAACAACCATTGAGGTAATAATCTGCTTCATGCAACACCCCTGCAAATGCCGGCTTATCGGTCGTTTTTTATCCTATCATAGAGCTGCGATGCATACAAGAACAGTCCTGGCAGAGCACTGCCAGGACTGCAATGTTTTTCTCTATCATGTGTCTTTTTACAGGACTTATGTATAATTGTTACCTTATGGTGGTGCCTGCCCTGCCCTCAAGGGCCTCCACGGCCTTATCAAGTGAAGTAACTATGGATACACGGCCGGGCTTGCTCTCCACAAACTTTACCGCCGCCTCTATCTTGGGCAGCATGGAGCCGGGAGCAAAGTGGCCCTCCGCCATATACTGACGGGCTTCGCCGGTGGACAGAACGTCAAGATCCTTCTGGTCGGGCTTTTTAAAGTTGATGCTTACCTTTTCCACGGCAGTAAGTATTACCAGCGCATCTGCATCCAAATCCTCAGCCAGCTTTTCGCTTGCAAGGTCCTTATCTATAACGGCGGCAGTGCCCTCAAGCATGCCCTGCTCGTTTTTAATCACAGGTATTCCGCCGCCGCCTACGGTAACGGTGATGAAGCCATTATCCACAAGGCACTTTACGGCACTCAGCTCCTCTATGGCAACGGGCACGGGGGATGCTACCACCCGCCTCCAGCCACGGCCGGCATCTTCTTTCATAATGTAGCCCTTTTCTTCGGCTATGGCCTTTGCCTCCTCCTCGGTATAGAAGGGGCCAATGGGCTTGGAAGGATTGAGGAACTTGGGGTCATTCTTATCTACCAGCACCTGAGTGACAACTGTGGCCACCTGTGCATCGTTTCCCCTCTTACGCAGCACCTTGGTAAGGCCCTGCTGAATATGGTAGCCTATATAGCCCTGGCTCATGGCGCCGCATACGTCAAAGGGCATTGCGGGGGTAACAGGCACGGCATATTCATTTTGCAGCACAATGCGGCCTACCTGAGGGCCGTTTCCGTGGGCGATAACCACCTTGTAGCCTGCCTGGATAATGTCGGCAATGTATTCGGCAGTCTTTTCCACCACCTGAAGCTGAGCCTCCGCCGTAGCAGGCTTTCCGGCCTCCTGCAACGCATTTCCGCCAAGTGCTATAACTATCTTTTTCATTGGGGTACATCTCCTCGCTGTTTTTTAAAGATTACGCAGTGGATGTGATGTGCAAAATGTCCTTTTACAATGACAGCCTTATTCTACCATGTACAAAAAAAATTAGCAACGCTCATTTTCTTTTTGGCAGCCCTTTATCATTTTTCTTCACATAAAAGCACCGCCCCCGGTAAAACCGGAGGCGGTGGAGGGCTTTTACATATTGGCTAATTAGACAAGGCCCTGAGCCATCATGGCATCGGCAACCTTCTTGAAGCCTGCAAGGTTTGCACCGGCTACCAGGTTGTAGCCCAGGCCGCAATCCTCGGCAGCCTTTGCGGAGGCAGCGTGGATGTTGATCATGATGTTGTGGAGCTGATTGTCTACGTCCTCGGCCTTCCAGGAAAGGCGCTCGGAGTTCTGGGACATTTCCAGACCGGAGGTGGCCACGCCGCCGGCGTTAACAGCCTTGGAGGGAGCAACTACAAGGCCCTTGTCCATGAGGAAGTACAGAGCATCGTTGGTGGTGGGCATGTTGGCTACTTCGATATAGTACTTGGTACCATTGTTGTAGATAGCCTCGGCCTCTGCCATGTGAATCTCGTTCTGGAAAGCGCAGGGCATGCAGATGTCACCCTTTACGCCCCAGGGCTTCTTGCCGGGAACGAACTCTACGCCGAACTTGTCAGCATAATCCTGAGCCCTGTTGCGGCCGGAAGCACGCATCTCCAGCATGTAGTTCAGCTTCTCCTGAGTGCAGATGCCATCGGGATCGTAGCAGTAACCATCGGGGCCGGACAGGGTAACTACCTTTGCGCCCAGCTGCATTGCCTTGGTGGCTACGCCCCAGGCAACGTTGCCGAAACCGGACATGATGATGTTCTTGCCCTTGATATCGTCATTCTCATGCTTGAGAACTTCGCATACATAGTAGATAGCGCCAAAGCCGGTGGCTTCGGGGCGGATAAGGCTGCCGCCGTAGCTGAGGCCCTTACCGGTGAGAACGCCGTTCTCGTAGGAGCCAACTATGCGCTTATACTGACCAAACAGGTAACCGATCTCGCGGCCGCCTACGCCGATATCACCAGCGGGAACGTCAGTATTGGGGCCGATATGACGATAGAGCTCAGTCATGAAGGCCTGGCAGAAGCGCATGATTTCAGCATCGCTCTTGCCGTTGGGATCGAAGTCGGAGCCGCCCTTACCGCCGCCCATGGGCAGGGAGGTGAGGCTGTTCTTGAAGGTCTGCTCAAAGCCCAGGAACTTCATAACAGACAGATTTACATGGGAAGCAAAACGCAGGCCGCCCTTGTAGGGACCAATTGCGCTGTTGAACTGTACACGATAGCCACGGTTTACGTTTACCTTGCCGGCGTCGTCTGTCCATACTACGCGGAACTCGATAACACGCTCGGGCTCTACCAGCCTCTCAAGCAGGCCAGCCTTTTCATATTCGGGATGCTGATCGATAACGGTCTCGAGGGAGTTAAGTACCTCTTCTACGGTCTGAAGAAATTCAGGTTCGTCAGGATTGCGTTTTTTGGTCTCTTCCAAAACCCTGTTGATATAAGCGTTCATACATGCCTCCTGTAAATTTCTGATGTTCGCACATCGGTTCGTATAAATTATACCACCACGAAAAATGGAAAGCAATATACACAAGGGTTCCCGGCGCTTTGTTTGTATTTTATCAATGCCCTGAGTATGGGGCTTTTTGGGGTTTGTCATATTTGGAGCTGTACAATATATTTTAGTATTTACCAATATTTTTGTTAGTACATCCAGCAATTTTTGTTACGTAACAGCCTCCCCATACAAAAAGCCCGGCAACGGGCCGGGCCATTTGATAAAGGCTGTTCAGCTTTCCTCACTGAGGGTATCTGTAAGGAGCCCTGCAAGGCCGCCGGTCTCCCGGTCTATATCCTGATAGATGGCCTGCACCTTGGGAATGGCGAGTATTTCCTCATAAAATGCAGCATCGTATTCTATGAGGGTCATACCCCCCGCTACAAGCTCCGCCTTGCTTTGCTCATCCATGCTGCTGAGCATGGGGTTCATCTGGGCCAGCGCATCCTCCACCGCCTGCTCAAGGGCCTCACGGTAGGCCGGGGCAAGGGCATTGTAGCGCTCCTCATTTATAAGTATCTGGTTTACATACAGTATGTGGTTTGTACAGGCGAGATACTTCTGCACCTCCTGAAGGTTTGCCCCGGCACAGGTATCCGCCGCATTTTCCTGGGCATCTATGGTGCCGTTTTGCAGGGCTATGTATACCTCTGCCCAGGCAAGGGGTATAGGCTCTGCACCTATTGCAGACCAGAATGCCATATGGTTGGGGTTTTCCATGGTGCGTATTTGCAGAGCGGCAAAGTCCTCAGGCCTTGATATATCCACGTTTGCCGTGGTCAGCCGGTATGTGCCGTTTTGCATAAAGCCAAAAAGGTGAAAGCCTGCCCTTTCGTAGGCTTCCCGTATGGCGGCGCTGAATTGGTTATCCCCGTTAAGGGCCCTGTCTATAGCTGCCCCGTCATAGCCTGCAAAGGCCATGGGCAAATCAAATACCGCCATTTCCGGTATAAAGCTCACCATGGGCGCAGTCTGGCAGACCACAATGTCTATATCCCCATCCTGTGCCTGGCGAAGAAGGTCTGTATCGCCGCCAAGGTCGCCATTAGGATGATAGTCAATGGTGAGCTTGCCGCCGGTAAGCTCAGCTACATTTTCCGCCACCAGTTCCCCAAGGAGCTGACCTGCGGCGCCTCTCCCCGTGGAATCCGCACCTATCAGCTCAACCGGCTCCAGCCCTGCATATGGGCCGGAGCCCATATCTGCCGTCATGGTATCACCGGCAGTGCATCCTGCAAGGCACAGCGCAAGCACGGCGGCTATTGTGGTAAAGATATGCTTTTTGATGGTATCTCTCCTGTCTGTAAAATATTCTGTATCCATATTCCATTACGGGCTATATCAGCGCAAGGCTCAGCCACGGCACATATGTGATGAGCAGCAGCGCAGCTATAAAGGTCAATATAAATGGCAGCGCCTTTTTTGCCACCCCCATGGGCGGCTCCCCGGAAAGATTGCCCGCCACAAAAAGATCCAGCCCAAAGGGCGGCGTAGCAAGGCCGATGGAGAGGCAACACACCAGTATTACCCCAAGATGCACCTCATGCACCCCAAGCTGCTCCGCTGCGGGCAGCAGCACCGGTGCAAGTATCACTATTGCAGGCCCGGTATCCATCACCATGCCCAGCAGCAAAAACAGTATCACCAGCGCCGTAAGCACGCCTGCAGGGCTGTGAAAGCTGCCAAGCAGCAGCTTTTCTATTGCCGAGGTGGCCTTTGTAAGGGAGAGGGCTCTGCCGAAGGCAGTGGCAAAGGCCAGCACGAAGGCAAGGCCGCCATAGGTTTTTACAGCCTCAGCCAGCAGCGCCGGCAGCCCCTTCACGGGGATAGACCTGTATATGAATACCGATACTATTACCGCATACACCACCGACACAACGGCGGCCTCCGTGGGGGTAACAAAGCCGCTGTATATGCCGCCCAGCACTATCACCGGGCAGAGCAGCGCCCAGAAGCTCTCCTTAAACAGCACCCAGAGGCCCCTGCTTCTGAGCTGCTGCATTTTTTCATCTATCACCTGGCGATTTTCGCCCTTTTTGCGGCAGTATATGACGACATATGCCATCATCATCAGCCCTATGAGCAGCCCGGGCAGCACTCCTCCAAGAAACAGCTCCCCTACGGATACGCCTGTAGCCAGCGCATACAGCACGAAGGGTATTGATGGGGGTATTATCACCCCAAGCCCTCCTGCCACCGAAACCAGCCCTGCGCTCCAGCGCCTGTCATACCCCAGCTCCACAAGGAAGGGGATGCACATTGAGCCCACCGCTGCGGTGGTAGCCGGGCCTGAGCCGGATATTGCCCCATAAAAAAGGCAGGTAAGTATGCAGGCGCAGGGCAATCCGCCGGGCAGCCTGCCTACAAAGTACGCAAAGAAATTAAACAGCCGCCTGGATATGCCCCCCTCGGCCATCAGCACGCCGCCCAGTATAAACAGCGGCACAGCCAGTATGGGGGTGGAATTTGCACCTGAAAATGTGTTATTCAACAGCTGGGCTATTGAGCCCCCCTTATCCAATAGCAGTATTGGTGCCGCCGTTCCCAGCACCATGCTCACCCCTATGGGCACCGTGGCGATAACGCACAGCAGGAATACCAGCAATATCAGCAGCGCCGCCATCACTCGTCCCTCCCATTCTCCCTTTGAGGGGCATCGGCCAGCTCCCTTACATGGAGTACAAGGCGCTGTATCCCTCTGAATACCCCCAGGCCGAAGCCCAGTATCATGAAGAAATACATCACCCACATGGGCCACTGCATGGCAGGGGAGGTCTCGCCGCTCAGGTATCTGTCCCTTACCAGAGGCACCGCATAATACAGCAGCAGCCCCATGGCAGCTATCACGGCGCCATCCACGGCTATCTCCAGCACGCCCCGCATTTTTTTCGGCATAATATCCCCCAGCACCGTTACCCGAAGCATCCTGTCATGGCGTATGGTGTAGGGCAGGGAAAGAAATACACTCCATATCCAGGCAAAGCGGCAGAATTCCTCCGCCCAGGTAAGGGAGGATATCCACGGAAGCCTGCGAAGTATCACCTGAATGAACATCACCACAGTGATGGCCACCAGGCAAAATATCATCAGGTATTCTTCAAGATGCTTATCCAGCCACTTTATCGCCTTCATTATCCTTACCCACATTGCGCCGCAAGGTGGCGGCACAGTATCCTCATGCTCAGGCTTTCTCTCTTGTTTACAGGGGATAATTATATACCTGCCCCTTATCTTCCCGCAAGCACATCCTCAAGCACTGCCTTCATTACCTCCACGGGGGCATCCTCGCCCGTCCACAGCTTTATCTGGGCTATGCCCTGATGAAGCAGCATCCCCATGCCGTTTACGGTTACGCAGCCACGCTCTCTCCCCTGCCTTAAAAAGCAGGTCTCAGCAGGATTATAGGTGGCATCGTAGCAGATGTGCCCGGGGCGTATAATGTCCGCAGGGAATGGGGACATATCCTTTGTAGCCTCCATGCCCACCCCTGTTGCATTGATGAGCATATGGGCAGCATGGGCCTTTTTCATGGCATCGGCTCCCCCATACGGCACAAATTCCGCCCTGCCGGGGAAGCTCCTGTTTATGCTGTCAGTAAGCTCCTGTGCCCGCTGGTCAATTATATCGTATATGTATATCCTCTTTGCTCCCCCATGGGCCAGCGAGCAGCATATGGCCCTGCCTGCCCCGCCTGCCCCTGCACAGAAAAACGTGGCATTGGGCAAATCTATTTCCGTTTCCTCCCCAATGGAAGCCATAAAGCCCATACCGTCGGTATTGTAGCCTATAAGCCTGCCGTTTTTTATTACAACGGTATTGCAGGCCCCCATGACGGCGCATAGTGAATCCAGCTCATCAAGGTATTGCAGCACCGCCACCTTGTTTGGCTTGGTAACGGCAAAGCCTGCAAAGGGCATATTGCGTATACCCTCTATGATGGGCTCAAGCTGGGCTTCCTCAGCCTCGGTATAAAAATAAAGCATATTTTTGCCCATAGCCCTGTAAGCCCCATTCTGCATCCTTGCGGAAAAGGATTGATGGAGGGGCTTACCGATGAGGGTTATGAACCTTGTATCGATATCAACTGTCACAGCCTGTCCTCACAGCTCCATAATGCCGGGCCAATGCGCCACAGCGCCCGCCGGTATATTGATTATACCGCAAACCACAGCCCGGCGGTATATGCACAGGGGTCATTTCTTAAGAATATGCTGCCGCTCATTCCAGAGGCAGTTTATTATCACAGTAAGAGCTATAAGCCCTGCCCCAAGGAAAAAGCCCGGGCGCAGCTCCTCCCTTAAAAAGAGCCTCCCCAATATCACGGAGAATACCGGCTGCAATGGATAAAACATTGAGCATACCCCCGCATTCAGCACCGAAAGGCTCCTGCTCCATAAATACTGGGCTACGCCGGTAGTAAATACCCCCATGTACAGCACTGCGGCAGCCGCCCCCAGTTCAAACCGTATGCCGCTATGTATAATATCCACAGCCGCCACAGGTATATTTACCAGCAGACTCATGCCCATAGCATAGGCAGTAAGCAGCTCCGGCGGATATTTAACCGACATTTTTTTGATATATATGGTGGCGATGCTCCAGGTGACTATGCCGCCTATCATGGATAATGCCCCGGCAATGCTGGTATGGCCGCTTCCTCCCATAACTATCACCGTGCCTATAAGGGCAAGCCCTATGCACATTATCCCCACAGGGTGCAGCCTTTCCTTCAGCATGACGGCAGCCGCCAGCGATATGCCCACCGGCATAAGGGAATTCAGCACCGAGGATACGGCGGGCCCCGCCAGCTTTATGCCTATGGTATTAAGGGTTATGGTGCCATAGTAGCCCAGTACGGCTATTATGGCAAAATACTTTATATCCTCCCGGGCTATCCTGGGCTTGTCCATTTTGCGGATCAGGATAAAAAGAAACGCCGTGCCTGCAATATACCTTCCGCAGGCCACCACCGCCGGCGAAAAAACATCCGTAGCATAGCTGCTGGCCACATATATGCTGCCCCACAGCAGAAAAGTAAGCAGCAGCGAAATATACGCCCCGGCCTTTTTGCTCATCATAGCCCCCTTACAAAACATTCCCCGTGATAAATATATCACGGGGAGGTCCTTTTTTCTTTAATATTGCAGAACTATCCGTGCTACTGTGCTACAGCTCTATCACGCTGCCCACGTTCATTTCCTCAGCCCGCTCATATATGCGCTGGGCCGTAACTATATCCAGCACCGCCGTACCCACCGATTCAAACAGCGTCATTTCCTCGGCCCCCTCGCGGCAGGGTACCTTGCCATTTATGGCCTGCCCCAGCTCGCCGGTAATATCAGACTCAGCAAATGTTCCCTTTGCCATGGGCTGGATAAAGTCGCCGGATTCGCTTATGGCGCCCTCGTTGGTATCGGTATACACCTTATCTGCATGTGTGACTATATATTCATCTATCTCTGCCATATCCGGGGTGTAGGAGCCCATGGCGTTAATATGTACGCCAGCCTTTACAAGTCTGCCGTCAAATACTGCATTGTTTGCGGTAGTCACGGCGGTGATTATATCCGCATCCTTTATGGCTTCTTCGGCGCTGTGTGCAGCGGCTATCTCCACGCTAAACTTTGCGGCGTACTTTTCCGTCATGGCCCTTGCAAAGGCATCCGCCCGGTCAAAATTGCGGCTGTATACATAAACCCTTTCAAGCTCCGGCCGCACGGTGAGCACCGCCTCAAGCTGGCTTTCTGCCTGGCCGCCTGTGCCTATCATGGCAAATACCCTGCTGTTTTCTCTGGCAAGCAGCTTTGTAGCAGCGCCTGCCACAGCGCCTGTACGCACGCGGGTAAGGTATGTACCATCAAGCAGGGCGCACACCTGGCCTGTAGCGCTGTTCAGCAGCACCATGGTAGCCGGCACCACGGGCAGCCCCTTTGCCGCATTTCCAGAGTATACGGATACTATTTTTACACCCAAAGCCTGGGCGGGCGCAGCGTAGCCATACATATACAGGCTGTTGCCGCCATGCTCGGCCACGTTTATATTGGCCCTGAGGGGAATATCCGTATCCCCTGCCGAATACATGGCAAGGGCGTCCCCAGCAGCCTTTACGGCCTCCTCCATGGAAAATACCTTCTGAATATCCTGCTGATTCAATACTCGTATCTTCATCGTCGGGATGACCTCCATTTTTTATTTGCCCCAAAACAGGCCTTTTGTTATTCCTGCTACTATTTTACAAATATACAGCTTCTTTAGCAAGGCATTTTATATGCTGTCTCCGCCCTGCCTGTCAAGAATATACTTGCGGGTGCGCCATTTGCCGCTTATATAGTACACCCCGCCTATCACAAAGGGCACAAAGCCAGACAGCGCATCCCCATACCAGAAGCCGGTTATGCCCATATTGCATACCAGGCCAAGGAACATGGCAAACAGTATTCTCATTACAATACCGTCAAGCACAGCTATGGAAATATTCAGCTTGTAGTTGCCGCTGCCGTTTATCAGCGATACCATGGGCCCCCTCAGCATTGCCCCGGCGTAGGTAAGTATTGCCGCAGGAAGGTACATATCCACCATGTCAAGCACAGCAGCCTCTGTGGTAAAGAGGCTGAATACCGCCCTGGGCCACAGCAGGGTAACCGCGGAAAGCCCTGCTGATACTATGCCATCCATCACCATGGAGGTGCCTATTACCCTTGGCACACGCTCATACTTTTCGGCGCCTATATTCTGGGCTATCATGGAGCCGCCCGCCGTAGAGAATGCCTGGGCTATTATATTTGCCACAGTGGCCAGCTTATGGCCTATGCCGGTAAGTGCCGAGGCCAGCACACCATAGGTATTTATCCAGGAGCTTATAAACAGCTTTGAGAAGGTTATGGAGGCCGATTGCAGCATCATGGGTATCCCAAGCTTAATAAGCGGCCCAAAGGCATCCGGAAATATTTTGAAGCTGGACAGCCTGAAATCAAAGCCAAACTGCTCCCTGTGGATATAGAGATACACCAGCGCACATATAAAGCTGACCGCCTGGGATATGACCGTTGCCAGGGCTGCGCCGAATGCCGCCATGCCAAACCCTGCAACAAACAATAAATCCAGCACAAGGTTGAGTACCGCCGCTATTGCGATTATCACAAATGGCCGCAGTGAATCGCCCATACCCCTCAGCACTGCGCTCACAAGATTGTAGCCATATATGAAAACAAGGCCATAAATACAGGTGGCAAGGTAATCAAGGCCATAGCCGTATGCCTCAATAGGCATATTTATCCAGATAAGTATGTTTTCCCTGAGCAGGGTGCATACCACCGTCATTCCAAGGGCGCACAGCAGCAAAAATGTAAACAGCGTCCCAATCATTTTGCTCACCATATCCCGCCTGCCTGCGCCTATATACTGGGCTATGGTCACCTGACCGGCGTTTGATATGCCGGTTGCAATAAAGGTGAGCATCATCATGACCTCGCCGCCCACGGATACTGCACTCAGGCCTGCGCTGCCCACATACTGCCCCACCACAATCATATCCACCATATTGTAGACCGTTTGCAGCAGGCCAGATAATACCAGCGGCGCAGCAAAGCTCAAAAGCTGCCTCGATACGCTGCCGGTAGTAAAATCCTGTATCATGGTATTGTTCTTTTCCATATGCCGTTTCCCTCTGCCAATGCATTTTCTCTATAATTATCCATATTCAATTTTACCTATTTAGCCATATTTTTCAACCCGAATAAAAAAGTCCCCCATAATGAAGGGACTTTTTATTTTGGAATTATTTCAGCGTTATGCTGTTATTCAGCACCAGTGTGCTGTACAGGAATAATACATCCTGCCCGTGGAAATCTATGAACTTATCCAGCATATCAGATGATACATAGCGTATGTCCACCAGCGTTACAGTAGAATATCCCTCAACCAACAGCGGGGCTATGCTGCTGCCGAATGAATCTCTGAACAGTATCAGCTCCCTGCCGCTGTCGCAGGCAGGATTTTCTATGGTAAGGAGCGACCTGGAACCGGAAAGGAACAGCTCATAGGGATCCTGCCCATTTGCCCTGTCCATGTCATATACGGCAGTATACTTTCCGCTCTCGTGGTCATACACAGTGCATCCTTCAAGGACGTGGCTCGTAAGATAGCATAGCGGCTCACCCTCCAGCGGCAGCGCCGCCTGCCCGCTGTATACTCCGTAAAAGGGCTTATCCAGCGTTTTCTCCGTATACTCTCCATTAAGCTCCACGTCCATGGCTTCTCCAAGGGCCTTTGCCACGGGGATTATGCGCTCCTGCCGCCAGTGGGTATCAGTGTAATAATAATCCTCAAGGCTGAGAAGGCCGTCTATGGGGACATACTCCATAAACTCCGTATCCGCCGCCATTATCTCCGTAAGTCGGGCGTAATCCATGGCCGGATAGCCATTCTGCTCTGCCATAAAGGCATTTTTATCCGGTATGATGGAAAAATAAACGCTGCTTTCCCCAAGATACCTATCGTTTATCTTTTTGAATATACCTGCGGCCCTGTGCAGGGAGTCCTCATCCAGAGGGTACTCCAGCTTTGAAGCATAGCCATCGTGGATATATATGCCGTTATTGTCCCCCTGATGAAACAGGTAATATACAGCATACGCCTTTATCTGCCTGAATACATCCCTCATTGGGAACTGATCTGTGGCGTACTTTTCAAAGCCTTCGGTATAATCCCCCGAAAGCAGTTCTTCTGCCGTAAGCTCAGGGAGCTGGGCAAGCTGCCTGCGCTCGCTTACAGATAGCTGCGTGGGCGGCTTCAGCATTGCCCACAGGGAAAAGCCCAGTATCACGCCCCCTGTCAGCAGCAGGGTGACGATGCTTTTAACATTTTTCATCATTTGCCTCACCCCTTCTAAAACCTGAAGTACAAAAAGGGATTAAAGGAGCCATCCACAAGGTATGCCGTGCATACAATGAGCAGCAGCATCAGGAAAACAGGCTCCGCTGCATCCAGTATACCCTTGCCTATGGGCCGCTTCTCCATTGCCCTCAGGGCATTTGCCGGGGCAGGGGTGGCACCTATGGCGCCTATTATAAGCAGCACGCCGTAGCTTTTCAGGTAATACACCGCCTCGGTGGAAATAAGCGGATAACCGCCGCCGCCGAACATTGCAGCTATGGTATGCCCGGCATCCGTAATGCTTGCCCCATCAAACAGCACAAAGCTCAGCATCACTACCAGCATCACATATATATGCCTGACCGCTCCCGCCTTTTCAAGGAGCTTCAGCAGCCATTGTTTTTCCAGCACCAGCAGCACTGCAAACAGCAGCCCCCACAGCACAAAATTCCATGCTGCCCCATGCCACAGCCCGGTGGCCATCCATACGATAAGTATATTGAGATACCACCGCCACCTGGGCACTCTGTTTCCTCCCAGCGGAATGTACAGATAATCCCTGAACCAGGATCCGAGGGAAATATGCCATCTGCGCCAGAATTCCGTTACGCTGCCGGATATATAGGGATAGTTAAAGTTTTCCATGAAATGAAAGCCCAGTATTCTGCCAAGGCCTATGGCCATATCGCTGTAGCCGGAAAAATCAAAATACACGTGCAGGGTGTATGCGGCGGCATATATCCAGAAAAACAGCACGGACTTTTCCTCTGCCCCCTTAAAAAGGCTGCAAAGCTCTCCCAGCGTATTGGCTATAAGCACCTTTTTGCCAAGGCCAAGTATAAACCGCCTTGTGCCTGCGGCGGCCTCATTTAGGGTATGAGATCTGCTGTCCAGCTCCTTTGCAATATCCGAATACCGCACTATGGGCCCGGCTATAAGCTGGGGAAACATGGCTATATACGCCGCAAGGTCAACAAGGCTGCGCTGTGCCTTTGCATTTCCTCTGTATACATCCACCCCGTAACTGAGTATCTGGAAGGTATAAAAGCTGATGCCTATGGGCAGGGCGATATTCAGCAGCGGCAGTGACAGCCCTGTGACCATATTAAAATTGGCAATGAAAAAATCCGCATACTTGCAATAGCACAGCAGCCCAAGGCTCAGCACAACAGAGGCGGTCAGGTATAGCCTTGACCGCCCTGTGTTTCTGTGCTTCTCAATCAGCAGGCCGAAAACATATCCCTGCAATATGGACAGCACCATGAATATAAGGTACCTTGGCTCCCCCCAGCCATAAAAGACAAGGCTTGCCGCCAGCAGTACTCCGTTTTTCAGTCTTTTCGGAGATACGAAGTATATGATTAGCGTCAGCGGGAGGAAATAATACAAAAACGGCATTCCGGAAAAAACCATTTCTATCTCCTGTCAGCCCCCAAAGGGGCTGCTTTTTTGTTTATTCGATGGGCTCCCTGTAGGTAATTTGGGCCACGCTGTAGGCTTCAAGGGTCTTGGCCTCAAATACATCCAGCAGATCCTTTGCCCCGAAAGCGGATACCACATAGTCCCCAATGGTGATTATCATCAGCTCCTCAGGGAAGCCGCACATCCAGCGACGGTTTGCAATGTTATTCACAATTTCATCTGCAATGGCAGATACGTCATTGGAAGCCACAGCATGGTATGCGCCGCAGGTAAAGGTGTTTGCATTCATCATATGCATAAGGGAGGCTGCATCATCTATCTTTGCAGCGGCAGAAGCAGGCAGCCCCAGCATGGAATCCAGCATTTCCGCATCCTCCACGCCGAATTTACCCGGAGCATCAGCGGTCATGTTTTCCTCGCTGGCATCTCCGCCGGCAGCGGCAAACTTTTCATCATCGGCATAGCCTGCCCAGATGCTATTCAGTAGCTCCAGTGCGCTTGAAATTTCCACGGTGTCCTGCTCCTCCCCGGCGGGCTGCTGGGCGCAGGCGGTAAAGGACAGCAGCATTGCTGCCATGAGCAAAATAGATACTATCTTCTTCATTTTGTTTTCCTCCATTATAAGGGTTATTTGTATTTGGCGGGCACAATGCTCTATCATTCCCACGCCCGCCGATATATAAACGGATATACGGGCATATGGGTTGCACGGCCAATGTTAAAGAATTTTGAACAAGCTGCTTCCATGAAAAAGGCGGCCCAATTGAGCCGCCTTTTTTGTTATGGAATAAATTACTTCCTCAGGCCGAGAGCAGCGCAGATAGCACGATAGCGCTCGATGTCGGTCTTCTTGAGGTAGTTCTGCAGGCCACGACGACGACCTACCATCTTGAGCAGACCACGACGGGAGTGATGGTCATTCTTGTTGACCTTCAGATGCTCGTTCAGGTGGTTAATACGGTCAGTCAGCAGGGCAATCTGAACCTCGGGGGAACCGGTATCGCCTTCGTGGATAGCATACTTTTCGATAATTTCAGCCTTAGTCATTTTTATATCCTCCATAAATTTTTAATCGCCAGCAGCCGAGCTTAGCGTCGGAGAGTCGCTTAAACACAGCCACCGGTTCTAAAGCCATGTTATTTTACCACAGTGCGGTATCATTGTAAACACTTTTATTCAGTATTTGTGCGGTTTTTTCCGCATCACGGGCAATTTGGGCGGATAGCTCCTCCACTGAGGGAAATTCTATCTCCTCCCTGAGATACTGCAAAAATTCCACCGTGATGCTCTCGCCGTATATGCCCTGGTCAAAGTTGAGTATATGTGGCTCTATGGTGACCCGCTCCCCATGCACCGTGGGATTGCAGCCGATGTTTGTCACCGCACCATACCGCTCGCCCCTTATATGTGCATAGCAGGCATATACCCCGCTTTTGGGCAGGGCAACCGCTTCATTTGCCCTTACGTTGGCCGTGGGGAAGCCTATTCTGCGGCCTATGCCCTTATTTGCCACCACAGTACCGGCTATGGAGTAGGCCCTGCCCAGCATGCTGCCTGCGGCGCCCATATCGCCCGCCCTCACGGCGGCCCGTATCCTGGTGCTGGATACAGGCTCCCCATCCTGCATACAGGGGGGTATTTCCAGCACATCAAAGCCGTACTTTGCTCCGTATTCTCTCAGCAGCGCCATATTACCGCTGCCACTGCTGCCGAATGTGTAGTTAAACCCCGCTACAGCCACCTCCATGCCCCACTCGCCCACCATGCGGCGAACAAACTCCTCCGGGGGCGTGGCAGCAAGAGCCCTGTCAAACCGCTCCGCTATCACCTGGCCATATTTTCCAAGCTCTCTCAGCCTTTCCTCATCTGTCATAAGCCGCTCAGGGGCTCTCCCAAAGGCCTCGAGAGGATGGTTTTCAAAGGTATACACCGCCCTTTGCAGGCCACGCTCACGGGCTGCGCTTTCCATTGCCTCAAGAATACGCCTGTGGCCCATATGCACGCCGTCAAATGTGCCCAGTGCGATTGCCCTATTGTCCATTTCCGTCCTCGCCTAAAAATGTGCATATGTGCACAGCCTCTCCGTTTGACATGGCTATGCCCAAAAACTTTCCATTGCAATAGCCCCTCAGCGGGGTATTCACCGGCAGCTTTTCCATCCCCGGAAAAACCACCTCAGCCCCGTGGGTAAGAAATCTTTCTCCCTTGGCATTAAGCTCCATTCTGGCCTCTCCCAGGTGGGACAGGGCCTGCTCTATGGGCATAACTGCCTCGCCCAGCCTGTCCTGCTCCTTAAGCTCCCTCAGCTCCCCTATGGTAAAGGCTTCATCCAGCCCAAAGGCTCCGGAGCGGGTACGCAGCAGAAATGACATATGGGCAGGCACTCCCAGCCTTTCGCCTATATCGTGGCACAGGGTACGCACATATGTGCCTCTGGAGCATACTATCCTGATAAGGTAGCGGTTTTTTTCGGTTTCGCTCACCACTTCCAACGCAGGTACATTTATCTCCCTCACCTTGCGCTCCACCTCTACCCCCTCACGGGCCAGCTTGTACATTTTCTTTCCGCCCACGCTCAGCGCAGAATACAGCGGCGCTGTCTGCTGCTGCACGCCTATAAAGGAGGGCAGCACAGACCTTAACATATCCTCTGTAACCGTCACATCCGCCATCTGAATGGCTGCGCCATATGAATCCTGAGTATCTGTAGCTATTCCAAAGGCTATCTCGCCGATATATTCCTTTTCCTTATCCACAAGGTAGTCAAACAGCCGTGTTGCCCGACCAATGCATATGGGCAGCACACCTGCGGCCCCAGGATCCAGCGTGCCGGTATGGCCCACCCGCTTTATGCCAAATATGTGCCTTATATCCGAAACCAGGTCGCTGGAGGTCAATCCCGGAGGCTTCAGCACATTTACTACGCCTTCAAGCATATTTCAAGCTCTTCCTCTCCCAGCTTCACGGCAGTATCCACCGCCTCATTCAATGTGCAGCGGCAGGTATAGCCGGCAGCACGCTTATGGCCGCCGCCCCCCATCTTCACCGCCAGCCGGGATACATCCGCAAGCCTCTTTGACCTGAGGCTGACCTTTATCTTGCCCTCGTCCTCCCTGAGGAAAATTGCCAGCTCCACAGTATCTATATCCCTGAGCTGCTCCACTATTCCATCGCAATATTCGGACTTTGCCCTGTGGCGGGCCATATCCTCAAGGGATACCGTAGTCACGGCTATCCGCCCATTGCCATACAGCATGGTGCGGCTCACCGCATCTGCCTGAAGCATGCTGCGGCTGTAAGGCGAGGTACGGTATACCTGCATATTTATCTCGGCATTATCTGCCCCTGCTGCAATGAGCGCACCGGCTGTGACCATGGTGCCCTCAGTTACATTGGAATAGGCAAAGCAGCCTGTATCCGTCATAAGGGCCGTAAGCAGGCAGGTGGCCGCATCCTTTGTGACCGTCGGCACAAGCTCCGTTACCAGCCTGTATATGAGCTCACCGCAGGCGGCTGTTTCCTCCACCCAGTTTGCCCCGGCATACATATCATTGGTGCCGTGGTGATCCACATTTGCCGTAACCTCAGCACCCTCAAAAAACTTTGCAGCCCTGCCAAAGCGGCACCTGTCCGCACAGTCCACTGCGATGGCCGCAGGATACCCCTGCCCCTCGCCCCCTGTTTTCACCTGGTCTGCGCCGGGCAAGAAGGAATACACTCCCGGCACCGGGTCAGAGCAGACGATTTCCGCCTCCTTGCCAAGGCTCCTGAGGGTATGCATCAGCGCCAGCGCAGAGCCCAGCGTATCCCCATCCGGAGACGTATGGGACAGTATGGTAAATTTATCATTATCATTTATAAAGCTCAGTATTTCAGATATACTGCCTGCCATATCCTTTCCCCTTTCGAAAAACAGGGCGATGAGTTTTTCATCGCCCCTTTTTTGGTGTTATTCCTGCCTGTCTTTATGCAGGCTGTCGATGATCTGGGAAATGTGGACGCTGTATTCGATGGAGCTGTCCAGCTTGAATTGCAGCTTGGGCAGCGCTCTGAGCTGCATACGGCGGCCCAGCTCCCTTGTAATGAAGCCGCTGCCGTGATTAAGTGCGTCAACGGTATCCCTGCGGAGCTGATCGTCCTTATCGTATACGCTTACCATGACCTTTGCCTGCTTAAGGTCGTTTGTGACCTCTACAGACATTATGGTGGTCATTTCGCATATGCGGGGATCCTTCATTTCCTTGATGATCTCGCTTATGGTCTTTTTTATTTCCTCGTTCATTCTTTCGTAGCGAACGGACATTGGCTTTACCTTTCCTTAATGCGTATTATTACCGCTCTATCTGCTCCATTACGAATGCTTCGATAATGTCGCCCTCGCGGATATCGTTAAAGTTCTCGATGCCTATACCGCACTCATAGCCTGCGGCAACCTCTCTTGCGTCATCCTTAAAGCGCTTGAGGGAGGCTATCTTGCCCTCGTGTATGACTATACCGCCACGCACCACACGCACCTGAGCGGAGCGTGCCACCTTGCCGTCCTTTACATAAGCGCCTGCAATGGTGCCCACGCCGCTTACCTTGAAGGTATTGCGTACCTCTACTGAGCCCAGCGCAACCTCCTTGAATACCGGCGCAAACATACCCTTCATGGCGGCCTCCACGTCCTCTATCACGTTATAGATAACGCTGTAGGTACGCATATCCACCTTTTCACGCTCTGCGGCCTCACGGGCAGCAGAATCCGGGCGAACGTTAAAGCCTATCACCAGCGCATTGGATGCAGAGGCAAATACTATATCAGAGCCGGTAATGGCGCCAACGCCGCCATGGATGCAGCGCACCCTTACCTCATCGTTTGACAGCTTCTCAAGGGCCTGCTTTATGGCCTCCACAGTGCCCTGCACATCTGCCTTAACTATGATATTCAGGTCCTTAACATTGCCTGCCGCTATCTGGCTGAACAGGTCATCAAGGGATACCTTGGACATATTCTTGAGCTGCTCCGCCTTGATGCGGTCTCTGCGCTCCTCTGCCACCTGCCTGGACAGCTTATCTACCTCGGCCACGTTCATGACATCGCCCGCCGCAGGCACCTCGCCAAAGCCCAGCACCTCCACAGGCTGGCTGGGGCCGGCCTCTGTAACACGCCTGCCCTTATCATCCATCATGGCACGGACACGACCAAAGGCCACGCCTGCAACAATGGGATCGCCTATCTTAAGGGTACCGTTCTGCACAAGCACAGTGGCCACAGGGCCACGTCCCTTATCAAGCTCCGCCTCTATGATGGTACCACGGGCAGCACGGGAAGGATTAGCCCTCAGCTCCAGCACATCTGCCTGAAGCAGAACCATCTCGAGGAGGGTATCAAGGTTTGTGCGCTTCTTTGCGGAAACAGGCACGCATATGGTATCTCCGCCCCACTCCTCGGTCACCAGGCCATACTCGGTAAGCTGCTGGGTAACACGATCGGGATTGGCAGTATCCTTATCAATTTTATTGATAGCAACGATGATGGGCACCTCTGCCGCCTTGGCGTGATTGATTGCCTCAACGGTCTGAGGCATTATGCCGTCATCCGCCGCCACTACCAGTATTACTATATCCGTTACCTGTGCGCCACGGGCACGCATGGAGGTAAACGCCTCATGTCCCGGGGTATCAATGAAGGTGATGGTGCGGCCATTGCAGGAAACGGTATATGCGCCAATGTGCTGGGTGATGCCGCCGGCCTCGCCCTCTGTAATGCTGCTTTCACGGAATGCATCCAGCAGAGAGGTCTTGCCATGGTCAACGTGGCCCATTATGGTGACCACGGGAGGACGGGATACCAGATTTTCCTCTGCATCAGCCTCCTCCACGCTCTCATTGAGCACATCCTCAGCGGTCTTTGCTATATTCAGCTCCAGCTCAATGCCATAATCTGCGGCTATCAGTGAGCAGGTATCATAATCTATTTCCTGGTTAATGGTGGCCATTATGCCCAGGATAAACAGCTTTTTGATTATCTCGGCCGCCGGCTTGCCTATTTTCTCGGAAAGATCCTTTACTGTTATCATTTCTGTTGTAAGCACCGCCTTTTCTATCTTTACAGGCTCCGGCTTATGGGCAGGCTGCTGCTTGCGCTTCTGCCTGCGGCCCATGGGTGTATCGTCATCCCATCCGCCTGTGCGGCTGTTCTCCTTCATCATGGTCTTTTTATTCTTGGGAGCCTTGCGCTCGTCATCTCTGGCAGCGGGCTTCTGGAAGCCCCTGTTCTTGCCCTGGTCTCTGCCGCCGGGTGCAGGCGCAGCCTCGGTGGTGCGGGCAGCCGGTCTGGGCTGATAGCCGCTCTGGGCTGGACGCTGCTGGCCCTGAAGCCTGCTGTCAGTGCGCTCCTGCCTTGGGGGACGCTGCTGCCCCTGGGGCCTGTCGCTGCGCTGGGGTCTGCCCTCGAGAGGCCGTGCATTGTCCCTGCGCTGGGGTTCACGCTGAGGGCTCTGCTGAGCCGCAGCAGGCTCGGCCTTGGGCTGCTCCTGGCTCACGGGCTCCTCTGCGGGAGCCTTGGCAGGCTTTTCTACGGGAGCCGCCTCTGCCGCCTTTACCTCGGCGGGAGCAGGCTCGGCTTCCTTCTGTACGGGGGCCTCAGGCTCTGCATGGGTCTCCTCCTCACCGGAATGGAAGGCAAGGTTTCCTTCGCTGGAAAGTACCTCTCTGAGGCGCTCAGCCCGTTCCCGCTCGATGCGCTCCTTTTCGGCCTTTTTCTCCCTGTCTACCAGCTCGCTTTCCGCCCGCTTTACAGACTGGATAGCGGCGCTCAGGTCATTTTGCATACGCTTGACCTGCTCAAACAGCTCCTTTGCCTTTGCTTCGTATTCCCGTGCGGAATCCATAGTCTTATTTGCCATTTATCATTACCCCCAAGTGTAATTACTGTGCGGCCTCCATGGCCTGCTTTATCATGCGGGCGAATCCCGCCTCTGTAACTGCGGCAATCATGCGGTTATCCTTGCCTATGGCCCGGCCCAGCTCCGCAATGAATACGCAGGGTATATCCGCCCTTTCGCACATATCGGCATAGCGTCTGCGCGTTGCATCAGATGCCCCCTCATCTACTGCCACGGCAAGGGCTGAGCCGCTCTTTACCGCCTTCTCGCAGACAAAGTCGCCCGATATGCACTTCCCGGCCCTCATTGCGAAGCCCAGGGCGGTGCGTATCCTGTTACTGTCCATTATCCTGTATCTCCCGGCGCAGCCTGTCAAACACATCACCGCTCACGCTATGCTCCAGCGCCCGCTCAAGGGCCCGTATCTTCTGGGCCTTGTTAAGACATTCCTCGCTGCCGCATATGTAAGCGCCTCTGCCTGAGGCCTTGCCGGTCCTGTCCACGCTCACTTCCCCTTCAGGGGAGCGCACTATGCGTAGCAGCTCCTTTTTGGGCTTCATTTCCCGGCATCCCACGCACATTCTCATGGGCACTTTCTTTGCCATTGCATCCTCCGATGATGGTTTTAGGATATTATTCCTGCTCGGGCACCTCTGCCTGAGCTGCCACGGCAGCCTGATCCGCCTCGGTAATGTCCATATCCTGCTCGGCCTGGGTCTGGCTCTTGATGTCTATCTTCCAGCCGGTGAGCTTTGCAGCAAGGCGAACGTTCTGCCCCTCCTTGCCTATGGCAAGGGAAAGCTGATTATCAGGAACGATGACCTTTGCGGCCTTTTCCGCCTCATTGATGTATACCATCATTACGCGGGCGGGGCTGAGGGCCTTTGCGATATATACGGCGGAATCTGCATCCCACTCGATAATGTCTATTTTCTCATTGTGCAGCTCGTTTACTATGCGCTCTACCCTGATGCCCTTCTGGCCCACGCAGGCGCCCACTGCATCCACCTGAGGATCTGAGGAATGTACCGCCACCTTGGTGCGGAAGCCTGCCTCGCGGGCGATGGACTTTATCTGCACGATGCCGGTCTGTATTTCAGGCACCTCCAGCTCAAACAGCCGCTTTACAAGGCCGGGATGAGTACGGGAAACCATTACCTGAGGGCCCTTATTGGTCTTGCGGACCTCAAGCACATATACCTTGATACGGTCGCTGGTTTCATAAGTTTCATCGGCTATGGTCTCGGTAAGGGCCATAAAGCCATCGGTCTTGCCCAGCTCCACAAATATGCCGTTCTTTTCAGCCCGCTGCACTATGGCAGTAAGCACCTCGTTTTCCTTTTCCACGAATTCATCGAATATGACGCCCCGCTCCGCCTCACGGATGCGCTGCACCACCACCTGCTTTGCGGTCTGGGCGGCTATGCGGCCAAATTTGCGGGGGTCTACCTCCTCTTCCAGCACGTCGCCAACCTCATACAGAACGTTTACCTTCTTGGCCTGCTCCAGGCTTATTTCACAATATGCATTTTCCACATGCTCCACGACCGTCTTGGAGGCGAATATCTGCACCTCGCCTGTATCCCGGTCAACGGTAGCACGCACATTGCCCATTGCGCCATAATTGCGCTTGTATGCGGCTATGAGTGCAGATTCAAAAGCGTCGATAAGTATATCCTTGCTTATTCCCCGTTCTTTTTCAATGGCGTTAAGGGCCTCGATGAAATCGGCGTTCATTATTCATTCTCCTCTTCAATCTCTATATTGTCGTAATCGTTTATATCCACGGTAGCAAGACTGTTAAAGTCTATATAGGGGCGTACAAGGGATGCGTCCTTGCGTAAAAGCTTTATCTCTCCGCCGTTTACAAGGAGGGTAAAGCTATTCTGGTCAAAGGCTGTAAGCTCTCCGGTATACTCCTTTTTGCCCTTAAGGGGAGCATACAGCTTAGCAGTTATCATGCTGCCAAGATTGCGCTCATAGTCCCTGTCCTTTTTAAGCGGCCGGTCTATGCCAATGGAGGACACGCTGAGGTAGTAGGCCTGCTCTATGGGGTCCGCCTCATCCAGCACCGGGTCTACCGCCCGGCTCACCGCCTCGCAGTCATCCAGGGTAACAGTGCCATCGGGCTTTTCTATGTACAGGGTCAGCACCCAGTTGCCATGCTCCTTGATGAACTCCACCTCATCCAGCTCGTAGCCCATTTGGGATACTACGGGGCGCAGCAGAGCATCCACTGCATCAACGGTCTTCATTAAAAACCTCCACTTTCAAAACAAAAGAGCGGGAATACACCCACTCTTAATACTCAAATACGGCAACTGCCGCCCAACATCAGAAAAATTATACCAGACACCAGCCCTTATTGCAAGCATATTCTGCTAAAACAGGCTCAGCTGGTCGGTTTCCGGCAGCCCCTCAAGGCAGCCCAGCTCGCTCAGCGCCTTTATAACGGCAGAGTTTGCTCCGGTACGGGCCTGAAAGTTTTCTATGGAGGTATATTCTCCGCCCTTTGCCCCCTCGGCTATACCTATGGCCGCATTGCCGCCAACGCCTGCTATGGCAGAGAAGGGCGGGCGTATCTTATCCCCCTCTATAACAAACTCGGTGGCCTTTGATTTGTAAAGGTCTATAGGCAAAAGCTCTATGCCCCGCTTGTTCATCTCGTATACCACTTCAAGTATTGTGAGCAGATCGGCCTCCTTGTTATCCATATCGTTGCCTTTTTTCTTGATGGCATTGATATTCGCAAGCACCCGCTCTGCCCCGCCTGAAGCCTGGGCAATATCAAAGGCATCCGCCCTGACGGAATAGTATACCGCATAGAAGGCTATGGGCAGGTGTACCTTATAGTATGCCACTCTGAAGGCCATCATGACATAGGCTGCCGCATGAGCCCGGGGGAACATATATTTTATCTTTTTGCAGCTGTCTATAAACCACTGGGGGGTATCTATGGAGTGCATATGCTCCTCCATTTCGGGGCTGACGCCCCTGCCCTTACGGACGCTCTCCATGGTCTTGAAGGACATGGAAGGATCGCCGCCCCTGAGTATGAGGTAATTCATAATATCATCACGGGTGCAGATTACCTGGGAAAGGGTTGCAGTACCGCTAAGCACCAGATCCTGTGCATTCCCCAGCCATACATCCGTACCATGTGACAGGCCGGATATGCGTACCAGCTCCTCCATGGTGGTGG
Organism: uncultured Clostridium sp.; assembly: GCA_964392455.1. Taxonomy (GTDB): domain Bacteria; phylum Bacillota; class Clostridia; order Christensenellales; family CAG-138; genus SFEL01. The sequence continues at coordinate 37,273 of CAYMPG010000005.1, forward strand.
GGCGGGTATCCTTCAGCATCTGGCGAACGAAGGTGGTGCCAAATTCCGGTATGGCAATGCTGCCCACGTCGCAATCCAGCTCATCCAGCGTTACCCCAAGGGGCTCGCTGGTGGAGAATATACGCATGGTTTCCGGGTCATCAAGGGGTATGGTCTGGGGATCAAGGCCGGTAATATCCTTGAGCATCCTGAGGACGGTGGGGTCATCGTGGCCCAGTATATCCAGCTTTACCAGCCTGTCATCCATGGCGTGGAAGTCAAAGTGGGTGGTTATGGTATCCCCCTCGGATCTGTCCGCCGGGTACTGTATGGGGGTAAATTCCATTATATCGTTTTCCTTGGGAACTATGACTATGCCGCCAGGGTGCTGGCCCGTGGTCTTTTTCACGCCGGAGCAGCCCTGCACCAGCCTGTCCATCTCGTCCCGGCTGATGACCATGCCATTATCCTCGCAGTAAGCCTTAACATAGCCGTATACGGTTTTATCCTTTATGCCGGATATGGTTCCTGCACGGAAGGCATGCCCCTCGCCAAACATCACCTCTGTAAACTTATGGGCAACGGGCTGATATTCGCCGGAGAAATTAAGGTCTATATCAGGGGTCTTATCCCCCTTAAAGCCAAGGAATACCTCAAAGGGTATCTCATACCCCAGCTTATTGTACTTTGTGCCGCATGCGGGGCAATTTGCATCCGGCATATCCACCCCGCAGGCGTATACAGTCCTATCCACATCAAAATCGCTGTGGCGGCAGTTTGGGCATACATAATGGGGCTGCAGGGCGTTTACCTCGGTAATGCCCGCCATGTTTGCCACAAAGGAAGACCCTACCGAGCCCCTGGAGCCCACCAGGTACCCATCGCTCATGGATTTCTGCACCAGCCTCTGGGCCATAAGATACAGCGATGCATAGCCGTTGCCTATGATGGAATTAAGCTCCTTATCCAGCCGCTTCTGCACCACCTCAGGCAGCTCATCCCCATAAAGCTCATGGGCCCGCTTCATGGACATATCCCGCAGCTCCTCATTTGCACCGGGGAAGGTGGGGGCATATGTGCTCTTTTCTGAAAGGAAGGCCTTCATCCTGTCGCAGCTGTCGGCTATCATATTGGGATTGGTAATGACCACCTCTTTGGCCTTTTCCGCTCCAAGATAACTGAATTCCTCCAGCATATCATCAGTGGTGCGGAAATACAGGGGGGCCTGCTCCTCCGCATCCTCAAAGCCCCTTGCGTGCATTATTATGCTTCTGAACTGGGCATGATCCGGCTCCAGGAAATGCACGTCTCCCGTGGCTACAACAGGCTTATCCAGCCTTTCTCCCAGGGCCACTATGCGTCTGTTCAGCTCCCTCAGCCCCTCCTCATCCTGCACGGTGCCATTCCGCATGAGGAAGGCATTGTTTGCAATGGGCTGTATCTCAAGGAAATCGTACATCTCCGCAATGCCGCACAGGGTATCCTCATCCGCCCCCTTAAGCATTGTTCTGAACAGCTCTCCCGCCTCGCAGGCAGAGCCAAGTATCAGCCCCTCCCTGTGCATCAGCAGCAGGCTCCGGGGTATGCGGGGCACCTTCCTGAGATGCTCAAGGTGGGCATAGGATACCAGCCGGTAAAGGTTCATCAGCCCTTCGTGATTTTTGGCGATTATGATTATATGGTAGGTCTGCCGCTTTCCCTTTGCCTTTTCTGGAGGTATGGCCTCGGTAAGGGGCAGCTTTACAATGTGCTTTTCCTCCATCTCCTTAAGGAGCCTGTCCATTATGGCCACCTGGGCCCTTGCCCTTTCAAGGGCGCTGCCCGTGGGCATGGCAAGGCCGTAGGTATCCAGCGCCGCAGCTATATCCACAGCCTTGCTCTCCCTGTGAAGGTAATGGAAAAGCATACCGGTGCTGACGCAGCGTATATTTACCTCTATCTCAAACCGCTCCCCGTGTCGGCGCAGAATATCCAGAGTATCCGTATCCTGCACCACCGTTACTGCGCCCTTTGAAAACTCTGCAAGCTCCTTAAGGGCCTCCCCAATGGGCATACCCTGGGCCAGCATCTGCTGAGTAAGGCCTGTGGCCTCCGCTATGCTGTCGGTAAGGGGTGCGCCGCTATCTATTACAAGGGTAGTGCTCTGCTTTTCGCCAGATTCATCAAAGCGCACCGCCGCTATCTCAAATACCTCATCCATCTTTATGCCGGGTGCCGAGGTAATAGCCACCGATACATATTCCTCCGGCCGCTCTATAAGCTCGCAATCCGGCAGAAGGTAGCCCTCCACGCCCAGCAGCACCTTAATTTCCTTGCCCTCTTTGCCAAGCTTATCCGCCTGAGCTACGGCATCCGGAAATGCGTGTACCACTCCGTGGTCGGTTATGGCGATGGCCCTGTGGCCCCATGATGCAGCGGTCTTTATGGCATCCTTTACAGAGGTCAGCCCATCCATGCTGGACATTTTGGTATGCAGATGCAGCTCCACCCGCTTTTCCTCCGCCGTATCCCGGCGCACCTCCTTGGGGAGCCTGCCCATATCCTTCGGGTATACGCACATACGCCTGAGCCAGTTATCCATGCTGTACCGGCCCGCCACCACAAGGCTGTCGCCCTTCTTCTGAACGTCTGCCACAGCCTTTTCCACCTCTGCCTCCTGGTTTTCCTCAAGGAATACCTTGCAGGGCAGCGTATTTGTATGGTCGCTTATTACGGCGGTAAGTATGCTGCCGCCGTTTTTGCGCTTTGTTATCTCATATGAAAGGACTTCACCCTGTATGGTGATAAAGCCCATGCTTTCATCCACAGTATTCTGCTTTACTATGGCGCCCTTGCGTATGGCCTTGCCGAGAATTATATCCGCCTTATCCCCGTCCTTTTTCTTCTGGGGCGGCCTGCTCTCAGGCTTTGGCGCCGCCGGACGCACAGGCTCAGGGGGCTGCTCCGCTATTACGGGCTGCATAGCCTCATCTGCAAGCAGCACTATCTTCACCTCAGCGCCGAATACCCTTGCATAATACTCCTCTGCCGCCCGTATAAGGGCAGGATTATCTGCAAGGGACATGAGCTTCATAGGCACCTTTACCCTTATGCCGCCATCCGCCGCCTCCCATACCGAGTTTGCCATGGCAGGGCGTACAACGGGCTGTATATCGCACCAGCTATCCCTGAGGGCACCCAGCGTCTGCTCATCTCCGGCCGAGATAAGGGCCGCTATATTTTTGCATTGTAGCCTTATCTCCACCTGACAGCCCTGCATAAAGCCGGCTATATCCTTCTCCAGCCCGGCCAGATTGCCTGCATGGGTAATAGCGCCGGCGCTGATAAGCACCGCCAGCTTTTTCTCCCGCTTATTAAGGCTCGCCTCCACAAGCTCCGCTCCGGGCAAGCCGTATTTTTCAAACAGGCTCTCCAACCTCTGATCCATCTCAGCCTTACCTTTCCTCCATCATGGCGGCAGCCTCAGCTATCAGCGCATCCACCGCTCCCTCAAGGGGCACGGTCTTAAACAGCTCCCCCTTTTTAAACAGGGCACATCCGCCTCTGCCAAAGGCTATGCCTATATCTGCCTCCCGGGCTTCTCCCGGCCCATTTACAACGCAGCCCATTACCGCCACCTTAAGGTAGCCCTTATCCTTTGGCAGCGCCCTTTCCACCCGCTCCACAGCAGCCGAAAGGTCTGTACAGGTGCGGCCGCAGGTGGGGCAACTTACTATCTCTATACCCTCACGGCGCAGACCCATGGCCTTTAAGATGGCCTTTGCAGCGTGTATTTCCTGCACCGGGTCTCCCGTCATGGATATACGCATGGTATCGCCTATTCCATCCACCAGCAGCGCCCCCATTGCAGCGGCAGACTTTACCAGCGCCATTTCTCCGCCGCCCGCCTCAGTTACCCCTATATGCAGCGGATAATCGCACCTTGTGCTTATCAGCCTGTACGCCGCCACAGTGTCCGTAACTGATGAGGATTTTATGGAAATCACAGAATCATAATAGCCCTGCCTTTCCAGTATGGCCACATGGCCAAGGGCGCTTTCCACCAGCGCCTCAGGGGTGGGGCCGCCGTATTTATGCAGCAGCTCCTTTTCAAGGGAGCCGCCGTTTACCCCTATACGCATGGGCACGCCGTTTGCCCGGGCGCAATCCACAAGCAGGCGCACCCTGTCCTCCCCGCCGATATTGCCAGGATTAAAGCGCAGCTTGTCCACGCCCTGCTCCATTGCACCTATGGCAAGGCGGTAATCAAAATGTATATCCGCCACAAGGGGGATATGTATTCGCTCCCTTATGGCAGGTATTGCCTTTACGCAGTCTTCATTGTACACAGAAGAGCGGACTATCTCACAGCCCGCTTCCTCCAGGCGGAGTATCTGCTTCACTGTAGCATTAACATCCGCAGTATCCGTATTGGTCATGGATTGTATGGTAACAGGTGCGCCGCCGCCTATGATTACGCCCCCCACTGTTACCTGTCTTGTTTTAGTCATGGCATCCCCCATATCTCAGCCCTTTTATCAGCTCAAAAGGCTCCTTACGTCCATAAATGTCAGCAGTATCATAAGGCCAAACAGCAGCATCAGCCCGGCAAAATGTATCATGCCCTCCTTTTCGGGAGGCATGGCCCTGCCCCTTATGGCCTCGATTATCATAAAGAGCAGCCTTCCGCCATCCAGTGCCGGCAGCGGCAGTATGTTCATTATGCCAAGGTTTATGCTTATCAGCACCCCGAGGCGCAGCACCACCTCAAACCCTGCACGCACAGCCTGCCCTATAAGGCTGATGGTGCCCACAGGCCCCGTTACATCGCCGGAATGTATGCCGGTGGTAAACAGGCTGCCAATAAACCTTATCATTTCCAGCATAACATTCCACACATATCTTATGGAATGAGCAGCAGCATCGATCAGCCCGTACTTTAGCCGCACCGGGGTTACGGTTACCCCCACATGGTTTTCACCCATCTGGGCATTGTATATGTTTTCCAGCCTGAGGGCTACCTCCTCCCCATTACGGAGCACGGTCATTTCCATGCCCTCAGGGTCTGCATTTTTTATGGCGGTGAAACAATCGGCATAGTAACCTATATCCTTGCCATCCACCTGAATTATAATATCCCCCACCTGCATGCCGGACAGTGCAGCGGGGGCATTGGCATCTGACAGCTTTGCAACGCTTGGCATATACTCTCCGTAGGCCATAAGCGTAGCTATTGCAAGCAGCACCGCCAGCACTATATTCATAAATGGGCCGGCCGCCACAACTATCATGCGCTTCCATACGGCCTGAGCGCTGAAGCTGTCAGGGTCAGTACCATCCTGATCCTCCCCGTGAAACATGCACAGCCCTCCTATGGGCAGCGCACGCAGGGCAAAGCGGGTGCCGTTTTTTTCATGGCTTATGATGGTGGGGCCCATGCCCAGAGCAAATTCATCTATGCGAAAGCCCAGCTTTTTCCCGGCAAAGAAATGGCCCAGCTCATGGAAAAACACCAGCACCGTAAGCACCAGCAGCGCCCCTATTACAGACAAGATACCGCTCAATTACTTTCCCTTTCTTAAGGCAAGCTCCCTTGCCAGCCTATCAGTATGCTCTATATCCTCAAGGGAGGTCACATCTCCCCTGTCAATATGGGCCATGGTGTACTCCACCACATCCCATATATCCGTAAAACCTATCTTCCCCTGCAAAAACAGCTCCACAGCCACCTCATTTGCCCCATTGTAGGCAATTGGCAGGCGTCTGCCATCCTCCAGCGCCTCATATGCAAGATCCAGCGCAGGGAACTTTTCCCTGTCCGGGGCAAAAAATGAAAGCCTGCCCACATCCTCAAGGCGCAGCCTGCCAAACTCTCCATCCACCCGCGCAGGGTATGTGAGCGCATACTGTATGGCAAGGCGCATATCCGGCCGTGAAAGCTGGGCCATGGTGCAGCCGTCTGCAAATTCCACCATGGAATGGACTATGCTCTCAGGGTGCACCAGCACGCTTATGCGGCTCCCCGGCACATCAAACAGATAGCTGGCTTCCATTATCTCCAGCCCCTTGTTGAACATTGTGGCTGAATCTATGGTTATCTTTTTGCCCATGTTCCAGGTGGGGTGATTGCCCGCCTGCTGGGGGGTAACGGTCTTAAGCTGCTCTTTAGTATATGTACGGAACGGGCCTCCGGATGCAGTAAGTATGAGCCTGTCTATCTCCCCATGTCCCCCGGCTGTAAGGCACTGGAATATGGCGCTCTGCTCGCTGTCCACAGGTATTATGCTGCCGCCCCGCTTTATAAGGGCCTGCTTCACAAGGCCGTGGGCGCACACTATGCTTTCCTTATTTGCAAGGGCCACGGGCTTGCCTGCCTCAAGGGCCGAAAGCAGCGGCCGCATGCCCGCATATCCGCTTATACCGTTTACGATTATATCCGCTTCGTCAAGGGCGGCCATGTCGCAGATGGCCTCCGTGCCTGAGCTTATCCTGCCCTTCACGCCAAGGCTTCTCAGCCTTTCGCCTGCGACAGCATCCGCCATGGCAATATACTCCGGGGCAAACTCCGCCGCCTGCTCTGCCACTGCCTCTGCATTATGCCCGGCGCATATGGCGACCGCCCGGAATTTATCCGGATTTGCCCGTATAACATCCAGGGTCTGCCGGCCTATGGAGCCCGTGCAGCCCATTACAGCTACTTTTTTCATATCGTTACACCAGATATATATAGCACAGCACTATCGGCGCGCACATCAGCACGCTGTCCAGCCTGTCCATAACTCCTCCATGCCCGGGAAAAATATTTCCGTAATCCTTCACCTCTGCCCAGCGCTTTATCACCGACGCAAACAAATCGCCTACCTGTCCTATGCCGCCGCAGATAAGCCCCACGGCAAGCATGGGAATGAGCTGCTTATTCAAGCCCCACACGGGCTGCACAAAATAGCACAGCAGGCCCCCCAGCATTCCGCCTATAAAGCCGCCCACGCTTCCCTCTATGGTTTTCTTTGGGCTTATATGGGGGCACAGCTTATGCTTTCCAAAGAATGAGCCCACGAAAAACGCCACGGTATCCCCCATAAGGGGGCAGGCAAACACCAGCAGCATGCCAAGCGATGCCCCTACGGAGCTTACAGCGCCGGATACTATCATTGCAAGGGCTGCAAAAAGCATCAGCGGGTATACCATTATCATCAGGGCAGCCATTGCGTCCTCAGTGGTGCGCTGCTTTGAGAATATCCTGTCCACAGCCACCGCCACAACGCACAGCAGCCATATGCCAAGCACCAGCGGATAGCCAAAGCGTGCTATGGCAACATAGTACGCCGCCGCAAAAACATACAGCGGCCACATGCATATATTGTGTCCCTTAGTACGAAATACCTTTCCCATCTCATACACGGCTATCACCGCCGCCAGGGAAAACACTATCATGCGGAATTCTCCGCCCAGCACCAGCAGCGCCGCAAACAGCCCCACCAGCACTATCCCCACTATTATCCTCTTTGCCATCCTTACTTCTCCACTACTGCGCCAAACCGCCTGGTTCTGCGCTGATATTCCTTTATGCAATCCGTATAGAGCTCCTCGGTAAGCTCAGGAAAGGTGACCTCGGTAAACACCAGCTCCGCATACGCCGCCTGAAGCAGCATAAAGTTTGAAAGGCGCTGCTCCCCGGCCGTGCGTATCACAAGGTCAAGATCAGGCAGGCCCGCCGTATACAATGCATCCATAAGGGCCGCCTCATCCACCGGCTGCCCACGCTCCACCAGTATATTGGCCGCCCGCACCACCTCTGCCCTGCTGCCATAGTTGAGGGCAATATTCAGCTTCAGCCCGGGATTGGCCGTCGTGGTGGTCATAGCCTCATCCATGGCCCGCTGCATGCGCTCCGGAAATGCGGACATATCCCCCATTATGCGTATGCACACGCCGTTTTTGTTAAGCTCATCCAGCTCGCTGAGGAAATACTCCATAAACAGCTCAAACAGCGCCCCCACCTCTTCCTGGGGCCGCTTCCAGTTTTCCGTGGAAAAAGCATACAGCGACAGCGCCTCTATGCCTATATCCGATGAAAAGCGTATGAGCCCCCTCAGCCGCTCCATGCCGGCCCTGTGGCCCAGCTTTCGGGGCAGGCCCCGGCGGGTGGCCCAGCGTCCGTTGCCATCCATTATTATGCCAATATGCCTTGGCAGCTCTGCTCCCAGGCCAATGGCCAATGAGTCTATCTTCGCCATAGCGCTGCTGTCCTCCGATACAAAAGGGGATGCGGAAAACACCGCTATCCCCCGTTTTCACATCTTGTTTTGAATACCGCCCAGACAAGCTCCGCCTGTCCGTCGGCAATGCGCTGCCGTATCACGCGCTTTTCGCTGCCGTCTACCCCCTTGCGGCTGCGGGTCTCCACGCAGCTCACCCGGTACCCCTGGGCCTCCAGCAGCTCCACCGCCCGGCTCAGCTCATATCCAAGGACGGAAATCAAACTGTCATTATCTCCTTTTCCTTGTCGGTGATTATCTTATCGATATCCTTGATGAAGCCGTCGGTAGCCTTCTGAGCCTGGTCTTCCTGCTTTTTCTGATCGTCCTCAGTGAGCTCTCCGTCCTTCTTGGCCTTCTTGATGGCATCGTTTGCATCACGGCGTATTGACCTTATGGCCACCTTGGCCTCCTCGCCCTTCTTGCGGACTATCTTTACCAGCTCCTTGCGGCGCTCCTCGGTAAGCTCGGGGAATACCAGCCGTATCACCCGGCCGTCATTGTTGGGATTGATTCCCAGGTCGGACTTCTGTATGGCCTTTTCTATCTCCTTTATCATGGATGCATCATAGGGGGTGATGACCAGCAGCCTTGCCTCAGGGGAGGAAATATTGCCAAGCTGATTGATGGGCATGGCAGAGCCGTAATAATCCACAAATATCCTGTCCAGCGCCTGAGGGTTGGCACGTCCTGCCTTAAGGGTGCCAAGGTCCCGCTCCAGCACAGATATGGTCTTGGTCATTTTTTCCTTAGCGGTTGCAACAGCGTCCATATTTGAACCTCCTGAAAAGTTTGGTAAAATTCACAGGTATATTTTACAGGAAACCTTCCGCCTGCACAATCCCCCAAAAGAGAATCTTCGCATTGTTCCCTGTTTATTCACTTATTTTTCGTTATCTATGAGGGTGCCCACGCTCTCGCCCTGCACCGCCTTTACGGCATTATCCGGGTCTGCCATGGCAAAGGCCAGTATGGGGATATTCTGCTCCTTACAGAGGGTGATGGCAGTAAGGTCAGTGGCTTTGAGCTCCTGCTCTATCACTTCATCGTAAGTAAGATGGGAATAGCGGATGGCATTGGGGTTCTTTTTGGGGTCATCGGAATATATTGCATCCACGTTCTTTGCAAGGAGCATTGCATCCGCCCCTATCTCTGCGGCCTTAAGGGCGGCCGCCGTATCCGTGGAGAAAAAGGGCAGCCCGCTGCCGCCTGCAAATATCACCACCTTGCCCTCTGCAAGGGCCGCATGGGCGCCACGGGAGGAATACCCATCTGCCACCCGGGGCATATCCACCGAGGACATCACCACCGTGGGCACGCCCAGCTTCAGCAGGCAATCCTGCACAGCAAGGGAGTTTATCACGGTTGCAAGCATACCCATCTGGTCTGCCCGGTTTCTATCCATATCGCCGGAGGAGCGGCCACGCCATATATTGCCGCCGCCTATGGTAATGCCTATCTCCACGCCCATGGCGTGGAGCCTTGCCACCTGAGCAGCTATGGCCTCCGCCTTATCAAAATCGATGGGCTGGGCGCCGCCCATTGCCTCGCCGGACAGCTTGAGGGATATTCTTTTGTATTTGAGCATATGAAAGCACCTCTGTATGTATAATGTAATTTCATCTTCATTATATAACAAAACCCGCAGCGTAAAAAGGGGCAACCTGCCGCACAGCAAACTTTCTGCCGCCATAATGCCATCTTCCCCATGCCACAAAGCAAAAGGCCCTCCGAAGGGAGGGCCATTATTTGAGGGCTTTTAAGGTTTACTGATTACTTTTTAAGCATTGCGCCTGCGGCAGCCACTGCTGCAAGCACTGCATAGGCCACTATGGACATATCGCCGGTCTTGGGGATAGCCACGGAGGTGCAGTGTGCATTTGCATCGGGGGTGAAGTTCGCAGTAACGCTGGTGCTGTTCCACTTTACGGTGACCCACTTGGAGCCGGGCTTTACGCAGCTTACATCAAACTCGCCGCCGTCACCCACGAAGCTCACGGGCTGGCCGTCTATCTCCACGCTGGTGGGCACTGCGGACCTGGAGCTGCCGAAGCTGTTGCCCCCATTGTACCACAGGCTGATGCCTGAGCCTGAGGAACCGGAAGAAGGTGCAGTAACGGTGAATTTCACCTGGGGCTTTACCTCATAAACTGTAGGAGCATTCCCAGGAGTAGTAGATGGAATGTTCATGGCAACTGTGACAGTACCATTATAGGTGCCTGCATTCAGGCCTGCCTTGGGGGAAATATTGAATTTCTTTATCTTCATTTCAGGCATGCGTGCAGCTGCGCCGGAATCCTCCGTTTCAGTCTCCTCCGGTACAGGTATTATATCATAGTAATCCTTAACATCGTCGCTTAATACGGCGCTCACGTCACCACTGCCAATGTACTTAACCTCGAGAGTCTTATAAGCGGGCTTGGTATATCCGTATTCTGCGGTGCCAAAGTCCAGCACTGAAGGATAGGCCATCAAGCTGCCCTGCGACAGATTGGTCTCAATGGTGAATGGTGCACCAGATGTGCCATTGCCCACGTTTGCTGCGGTCTTATACGGCGGTATAAGGGTGGGGTCAGGTGCTACACTAAACTTGCCGCCGGTGATACGACCGTCAAGCTTTTGTTTCGTCGGATCCTCCGGTATCGTGATGCCGGAATCTACACCCACTTCACCAAGAAACACACCATCGGTAACGGATATGGTATTTAGAGCAGGTGTTGTACCGGCATCAAGTGTACGTGTATCCGCCACATACATTGCTTTTGCGTTCTCAGCGGCAGCCTCAACAGTACCGCCGGAAATTTCCACATTTATAGCCTTATTTGTATTATGTGGTGATACGGCTATGGCTACGCCCTTGGCCGTGGAGCCGCTGCCGTTCGCTACAGGCGCAACAAACGCACCGGTTGCTTGGATAGTGCCGCCGGTCACGTTAAGGGTACCGGCACGCATTTCGATACCGGTCAAACCTTTAACAGTACCGCCATTGATGGTCAGAGTACCATCCTGGGGATGAAAAATACCGGTGCTGTCGTCCGCAATGCAGCCCATTATGGTACCGCCGTTTATGGTAATCTCAGTGCCGTGACGGCTTCCGTTGCCGCATATACCATAATAGTAGCCCTTAAGTGTACCGCCATTAACGGTCAGCTTGGCATTGCCGAGGCTGGCATTACCAGCATCTGTACTATCGGTCAGCTTGACGGCAGCATAAATCGTAGCTCTATCCCCTGTACCTATGGAGCCTGTGCCCACAGAGTCATTGATAGTAAGGCTTGCGCCGTAATGGACAACGATTATGCAATCGGCATTGCATGAAACGGAGCCCTCACTATAGCCATTATACGTTGTATCGGCATTAATGGAATGGCCATTAAGGTCAAGAGTAAGCGTGCCGCTTAGCCGCAGAGGGGTAGAGAGGACAATATCATTCTCCAGAGTAACACTTCCGCCGGCAGCAAATGCAGCCCGAAGGTCAGCCTCAGTTGTTACAGTCGTAGAAGGCGCTGCCAGCGCCGCACCGGGTATCATAGTCAGCACCAAACACAGGGTCAGCGCAAGGGCTGTGAATTTACCCACGAATTTCATAAAAAATGCTCCTTGAATTTTTTTGTGTGTAAATGACACATTTTTTATCATCATAGCATCTTTGCAATATTTTTGCAATATATTCGCACTTTTCTTGTATTCTTTATAAAATGCTGTATCTATGCGGTTTATTGCGATTTTGCCATAAAATATATTTATATAGTTTTTACGTGCAGCGTGTTTCTGGGCAGCATAAAAAAGCCCCCGGAAAAATCCGGGGGCTTTTGAGGGCTTTATTTGGCTTTATATTGGGTTATTTGTTCATCTGGCCCATAACTTCCTCAGCGAAGTTATCCTGGCGCTTTTCCAGACCCTCGCCCATCTCAAAGCGAACGAAGCCTACGACCTCCAGGTCGTCGCCAACTTCCTTGAGCATCTGAGCAACGCTCTGGTCGGGGTTCTTCACGAAGGGCTGCTCAAGCAGGCATACTTCCTTGAAGTACTTGGCGATACGGCCCTCTACCATCTTCTCGATGATGTTCAGGGGCTTGGGCTTGGGCTCGTTGAGGGCCTGAGCCTTAAGGATCTCGCGCTCCTTGTCCAGCTCAGACTGATCCACATCCTCACGACGGAGGGCGGTGGGCTTGGCAGCGGCGATATGCATGGCAACGTCGTGCATGGCGGCCTTGGCCTTATCGCAATCGCAATTGGCCTCTACCAGTACGCCGATCTTGCCGCCCAGGTGGATGTAAGTATCTACCAGGGTGCCTTCCTTGCGGGCAAAGCGGCGGATGGTAATCTTTTCGCCTATCTTGGCTACTGCACGGGTGACCATCTCGGCCACGGTGCCATCGCCGGTATCCAGAGCCATAAGAGCATCAACATCAGCAGGGTTCTTTTCCACTACCAGCTTGGCTACGGTGGCTACCAGATTCTTGAAGTCATCGGTCTTGGCAACAAAGTCAGTTTCGCAGTTCACTTCCACGATGGCGGCGGCCTTGGCGTCCTCTGCCACGTAGCTGGCTACGATGCCCTCTGCGGCAATGCGGGAAGCCTTCTTGGCGGAAGCAGCCAGGCTCTTTTCACGGAGATAATCCATGGCCTTGTCCATATCGCCATTGCACTCGGTGAGGGCCTTTTTGCAGTCCATCATGCCGGCGCCGCTCATTTCACGAAGGTTCATTACGTCTTTAGCGGTAAACATTATATCTGACCTCCTGTAAAAGTTTAAAAATATATGTGGGGTTAGGTTAAATTAAAACTCGTCGCCGGAAGCTGCCTCTTCGGCCACATCCTGCATCTGCTCGCCCTGACGGCCCTCAAGCACTGCATCAGCCATCTTGGAAGCGATGAGCTTAACTGCACGGATGGCGTCATCGTTGCCGGGGATAGCGTAATCCACCTCGTCGGGGTCACAGTTGGTATCAACTATGGCAACAACGGGGATGCCCAGGGAGCGGGCTTCCAGAACGGCAATGTGCTCCTTGCGGGGGTCTACCACGAACATTGCGCCGGGGAGCTTCTTCATTTCCTTGATGCCGGAAAGGTTCTTTTCAAGCTTTTCCTGCTCGGCCTTGAGCTTGATAACTTCCTTCTTGGGCAGCAGAGCGAAATCGCCTTCGGCTTCCATCTTCTCAATCTTGCGGAGCTTGGCAATACGGGTCTGGATGGTCTTGAAGTTGGTGAGCATACCGCCCAGCCAGCGCTGATTTACAAAGTACATTTCGCAGCGCTTTGCTTCCTGCTCGATGGATTCCTGGGCCTGCTTCTTGGTGCCTACGAAAAGGATGCTCTCGCCGGACTCGGCAACGCTGCGGATGAAGTTATAAGCTTCCTCAGCCTTTTTAACGGTCTTCTGCAGGTCGATGATGTATATGCCGTTGCGCTCGGTGAAGATGTACTCCTTCATCTTGGGGTTCCAGCGGCGGGTCTGATGACCAAAGTGTACGCCTGCCTCGAGAAGCTGCTTCATGGAAATAACTGACATTTTAAATTCCTCCTTGTTTTTATTCCTCCCCGGGGCTCATCCCCTGCGGCCCACCCATGTCAAAGGCACAATCCGCCGGTCCTCCCGGGTGTGTGATATATGCGTTCCATACCGCATACCCATACGAATGGCATTATAACACAGCCGTCTTTCCCCACGCAAGCAAAAATTAAGCGGGAGCAGGCTTTTTTGCCTATTCCCGCAAATTATATATCATTCGTCAGAGCGGCCGCTTTCTTTGTCCTTTGCTTATTCAGCCTCTTCTTCCTCTATTTCCTCCATGAGCTCAAGGAATGCGTCAAATACCTCATTGAGCAGCACCTCGCTGTCAATACTGCGGTAGGTATCCTCGCCGTTTTCGCTGACCACCTGAAGCATTACCACCTCAGCCTCGTCCTCCTCCATGGCGCAGTCCTCATCCTGAATGGGGCACAGAGCCACGTAGCGATTGCCTTCATATAAAAAGGTAAGTATATGCTCAAAGCGGGTCTCCTTGCCGTCCTCGTCCAGCAGCGCCACCTCACGGATAATTTCTTCCATTTATAATTATCTCCTTTGTTCTTTTGATCTACAGCCTGGGATTTGTGGCAAGGTAGCCCTGAAGTATCACTACCGCCGCCACCTTGTCCACCACCTTGCGGCGCTTGCGCCAATCAAGCTCCGCCTCGCACAGCACCCGCTCCGCCTCCACGGTGGTAAGGCGCTCATCATAGAAGGCATGCTCACCATCCCACTTGGCACAGACAGCGGCAGCAAAGTCCTTCACCTTTTCGCTGGCAAAGCCATAGCTGCCATCCATATTCCGGGGCATACCGAAAAGCAGCCTCACGGGCCTGTATTTATTTGCCAGGGCGATAAGATAATCCGTATCCTTATCTATGTCCCCCGTGCGTGTATAGGTCTCCAGCCCCTGGGCGGTTATACCCAGCGGATCGCTCACGGCAACGCCTATACGCTTATCCCCTATATCCAGGGCAAGCACTCTCATCATGTCAGGCTTTCCTTTCAAAAAGGCCGCAGCAATATGCGGCCGGATATTGGCTGTGCAGCCCTATTCGTCCAGCAGGTCGTGGTTATCTATGTAAAACTTCACAAGCTCCTCCAGCAGCTCGTCCCTTTCCAGCATACGGATAAGGTAGCGGGCATTGTTGTAGCTGGTGATGTAGGTAGGGTCTCCCGAAATAAGGTAGCCTACTATCTGGTTTACAGGGTCATAGCCCTTTTCGGACATGGCCTTATATACCTGCATAAGTACATCGCCGGCCTTGGTACGCTCGTTTTGTCTTTTAAAATGCACGGTTTGGTTGGTTTGATCGCTCATAATGCATAAACCTCCATTTGTTCATTTTAATTATACCCTTTTATGCAGGGCCTTGTAAACACACAATAGGGCTCCTGTGGTAAAAATTACCTGCGTATTTACACCCCGGCCATATTTTTCCATAAAAGCAGACGGCCCGCCTGATAAACGGCGGGCCGCCCGGGGTCGGCGCTTATGCGGCGTTATTCAAACATGCCGCACATCATCCTTTTTCCGCAGCGCATCACCTTGCGTGCATCCCTGCTCATGCGCCGGGGCACATCCGGATACGCAGCGGACAGGGCAGCCCCCGCCATTACGGCGCCCGCTGCCACTCCTGCCATAAATGCTACAGTCCTCATAAAAACGCTCCTTTCAGGAATAGTATGTCCTGAAAGGAGCGCATAGCTCGATGTAAAGTTATGTAAGGTGAGGGTTTACTTTGCTTCCTCGTCCTTGCGCTTGTAATAGTCATCCAATGCGGCCTTTACAGCTTCCTCAGCCAGCACGGAGCAATGTATCTTCTGGGGAGGAAGGCCCTCCAGCGCCTCAACTACGGCAGCGTTGCTGAGCTTCATGGCCTCATCTATGCTCTTGCCCTTTATCATTTCGGTGGCCATGGAGCTGGTGGCGATGGCCGCGCCGCAGCCAAAGGTCTTAAAGCCCACATCCTCTATTATTCCCTCGTCATTTATCTTGAGGGATATCTGCATTATGTCGCCGCACTTGGCGTTGCCCACCGTGCCTATGCCGTTTGCACCTTCCACCTCGCCCATGTTGCGGGGGTTGCTGAAATGATCCAATACTTTTTCGGTATACATATTATTTTATCTCCTTGCAGAATTTATCCTTATTAGCCCTTGTACAGGGGAGACATCTTGCGGAGCCTTTCGGCAGTCTTTTTGAGCACATCGATAACATAGTCGATATCCTCCTCGGTGGTCTCATCCCCAAGCGTCAGGCGAACTGAGCCGTGAGCCACCTCATGGGGCAGCCCCAGTGCCAGCAGCACATGGGATGGGTCAAGGGAGCCGGAGGTGCAGGCAGAGCCGGAGGATGCCGCTATGCCGTTCATATCCAGCATCAGCAGTATGGATTCGCCCTCGATATAGCGGATGCTGTAGTTTACATTATTGGGAAGGCGCTGGGTGGGATGGCCATTGAGCTTTACCTCGGGAATTTCCCGTTCAATGCCCTCCATGAGCCTGTTGCGAAGGGCTGTCATGCGGGCGGCATTTTCATCAAGGTTTGCACAGGCAAGCTCTATTGCAGCACCAAGGCCCACTATGCCTGCGGTGTTCTCTGTGCCGGCCCTGCGTCCCCGTTCCTGCGCTCCGCCCATTACAAAGGAAGGGAGCCTCAGGCCACGGCGCATATACAGGGCACCCACGCCCTTTGGCCCATGGAACTTATGGGCAGACATGGACAGCATATCTATATTCATGGCCTTTACGTCTATTGGCACATGGCCCACGGCCTGCACTGCATCGGTATGGAACAATACGCCCTTTTCCCGGCACACTGCGCCAATCTCTGCTATTGGCATTATGGTGCCCACCTCGTTATTTGCAAACATGATGGATACCAGTATGGTATTGTCCTTTATGGCGGCAGCCACCTGCTCGGCAGTTACTCTGCCGTATTCATCCACGGGCAGATAGGTAACCTCGCAGCCGTTCTTTTCAAGATATTCGGCAGTATGCAGTATTGCATGATGCTCGATATTGGTGGTGATGATATGATTGCCCTTGGACTTATACTTTGCCGCCACGCCAAGGAGCACGGTATTGTCGCTTTCGGTGCCGCAGCCGGTAAAGATTATTTCGTCAGTTTCCGCATTGAGAGCCTTTGCCACCTGCTGGCGGGCCTTGTCCAGCCCGGTCTTGGCTTCACGGCCAAAGGCATGCACGCTGGAAGGATTGCCGTAGGTAGTGGTAAGGTAGGGCATCATCTGCTCCAGCACCTGGGGTGCAAGGGATGTGGTAGCCGCATTATCCATGTATACTTTTCTCATTTATTTTCCTCCTCCGCCCTGTCAAAGCGGTTTAGCTGTGTTTTATAGTCCACCGCCATATCGGCGAGCGTGGTCGTATCCAGTACCTCATCTATGCGCTGCTGGAGCTTGAGCCACAGGGGCCTTGCGCTGCAATTGCAGGCATTTGCACAGGTGACGCTCTCGCTGCTCACGCAGTTCATAACATCCGTGCTGCCCTCAAGAGCCCTGAGCACCTGGCCAACGTTTATTTCTCCCGGCGGCCTGGATAGGCTGTAGCCGCCCTGGGCCCCGCGGGAGGCTGTGACCAGCCCTGCCTTTTTCAGCGATGCCACAAGCTGCTCAAGGTAGGATTCGCTTATTCCCTGCTGCTGGGCAAGGCTCGCAGTACTCATGGGGCCGCCGCCGAAATTCATGGAGAGATCTACCATTGCCTTAAGGCCGTATCTCGCCTTTGTTGACAGCTTCATGTGCACCTCCAATTCCCACCAGAATGCTGTGATTTACTGCTACTAATTTAGCATACCCGCAGTCCGCTGTCAATAATTCCTATCAAATCGGTGGGAATTATTTTTTTACAGCTCGTCCATGGGTGCTTTATTGTAAATAAGCACAGAACATGTTTCCAAATTGCGGCATTTTTCGCAATATACTTGTTAGTTTTTGCTTATTGTGTTAAAATGCATGATGTGTCTTTGTGCATATATTAATTTAGAATACTAAAGTGAAAGGACATCAGATATGGATACCGAAGTACCGGTAAAGGAAAACGAAAGGATTCTCACTGATGAGGAAGCCGCAGAGCGTGCCGCCCGAAAGGAAGCCGCCCGTGAGGCCCGCCGTAAAAAGAAAAAGCGTAAGAAGATGATTAAGACCGCCCTGCTGATAGTGCTGGCTGTGATACTTGTCATAGCGGCAGCCCTTGCAGGCTTTATGCTGTATCTGCAAAAGTGCGGCGGCCAGTACGATAACATCACCGAGTGCGTACAGAGCCAGCCCATGGATGCAGCCTCCCGCTACAGCTTCACAGATGGTAAGACCGTATCCATGAAGCTGGATAAAAACGATATCTGGTGGCTGCTGTATCAGACCGGCGCCATCTCTGAGCTGGAAAAGCTGGATACCGTTCTTGCCGCAAGCAACATTCGCCTTTCCAATATGGGCATCTCCACCGAAACAGATGACGCTATCACCGCCGAGCTGGAGTTTTCCGTATTTGGCAACCTTAAGCTGCCCCTCAAGGCTGTATGCGGCATAACCACCGACGAAAGCGACATTACCCTCAGCGTAAACCATCTTAAGCTGGGCAATGGCTGGAGCCTCCCCCTCAGGTGGGTATGTGCCCGCTTTGACGCTGACCCCTCCGTGCTTGCAGTTAAGATAAGCAAGAGCGTGCATCCCTACCTCAGCAGCCTTAAGGATATTACCGTATCCGGCGGCAACGTGATAGTTACCTACGAGGCAAGCTCCGCAATGTTCGCCGAGGCCAGTGCCGAGGATAACCTTGCCGCTGTAAGCGAATACGCAAAATACGGCGTGGAGACCGCAGCGCTCAGCTCCGTCACCACCTCATCAGGCTCACTTACCACCGCCTTTGATGAAGCCGTGGCAGCCTTCGCAGCAGACCCCAATGCCTATGTGGATTTCCGCACCAGCGCACTGGCTCTCGCTTCTGCGGATGCGGCAAATGAATATATGTCAGGCTCCTTCGCTCCCTACGCTCAGAGGTTCCTGCCCAATCTTACCATAGAAAACGTCAATGCCCTGCGTCAGCAGTTCGTTGATCTGTCCTCCCAGCGTGCTCAGCTTCTCTCCGTGCTGGCCACCAACCTTAACACCGCCTACACCAAGGGCACCATAGTTGAGGCCTCCGCACTGGCAGCAGACGACAAGAAGGAGGATTCCAAGGAAAAGGATAAGGACGAGAGTGCCACCGAGGCTGCTCCCTCCGCAAACTTTGTAAACACCGCCGTAGAGGGCAATCCTGCCCTTACCATGGAGCAGATGTCCGCCGGCAACTGGGCCGCCTATTCAGAGTGGATAGCCGAGACCGATATGCGGGTGGTATACCTTTCCTCCTTCCCCAATGTTTCCGTTGAAACTCAGGTGGAAACAGATACCAAGAAAAAGAAGGACGATGAGGCTCCCACCACCGTTACCACCCCTGAAAAGCCCATTGGCCTGCTGGTACGCATGAAGGATGGCAGCTTCCGCCTCTTCTACCACACCGCAGAGCTGGCCCCCGGCTCCACCACTCAGGTCATCTACACCCAGGCCTACATCGACCTGGACAGCGCCACCGGTGAAGATTACATGGGCCTCTCCTTCATCCCCTCGGTGACCTACGTTGCTCCCGCAGCCGGCACCGCAGCCCCCACAGAGGCAGCACCTGCGGCAGATGACGCTGCCGCCGATGCTCAGGCTGCCGCCGATACCGGCGCAGAAGCTCAGGCCGCCTGATAATACTCAAGCAAGTAAAAAGAACGGGAAAACATCCCGTTCTTTTTTATTATGGCGCAGCGTTACTGTCGGCCATTCCTTTATTTTACTTTGCAAGCATACGCATGGCGTTCAGCACTGCTATCACCATTATGCCCACATCTGCATACACCGCTGCCCACATTCCGGCATAGCCCAGTGCGCCCAGCAGCAGTATCACGCCCTTTACTCCAAGGGTCATCACTATATTCTGCACAACTATCCTTCTGGTATCCCTGGCTATGGCTACGGCCTCAGGCAGCTTATCCAGCCTGTCATCCATTATCACAACATCCGCTGCTTCTATGGCAGCATCAGAGCCCATGGCTCCCATGGCTACGCCCACATCTGCACGGGTAAGCACCGGCGCATCGTTTATGCCATCTCCAACGTATATCAGCTTTCCCCTGGAGGATACATGGCTCAGCATCTCCTCCACAGCCTTTACCTTATCGCCCGGCAGCAGCTCCGCATGAACTGTATCCACCCCGGCAGCCTCGGCCGCCCTGTCGGCAGCCGCCTGCCTGTCGCCAGTGAGCATGGCCGTCTCCCTGACGCCAAACCTCTTCAGCTCGGCAATTGCCTCGGGCACGCCCTCCTTAAGGCTGTCTTCAAGGGCAATGTAGCCACGGTACACCCCATCCTCGGATATATGCACCACAGTGCCCGGATGCTCCGCATCCTCTCGCTCCATAAGCCTGGCGCTTCCTGCCTGGATCTTTTTGCCATCTATAACGCACTCCACACCCTTGCCTGCAATCTCCCGGTATTCGCCTATTGCGGCAGGGTCTATGCTGCCATGGTAGGCCTCCTTTACGGATATGCCTATAGGATGCTCGGAGTAATATTCTGCATGGGCGCCCAGGCGGATAAGCTCATCCTCGCTTATTCCCTCAGGATAAAGGCCGCTCACCTTAAACCGCCCCTCTGTAAGGGTGCCGGTTTTATCAAAGGCCACAGCCTCTGCCATAGCAAGGGCTTCCAGATAGTTGCCGCCCTTTACCAGTATACCCCGACGTGATGCCTTGCCTATGCCGCCGAAAAACGTCAGCGGGACGGATATTACCAGCGCACAGGGGCAGGAAATTACCAGGAAGGTAAGCCCACGGTATATCCACCTGGCCCACTCGCCCACTATCAGCGGCGGCACCACCGCCAGCAGCGCTGCACATATTACCACCGCAGGGGTATATACCCTTGCGAAGCGGGTAATAAAGTTCTCGGCAGATGCCTTGTTTACCGCGGAATCCTCCACCAGCTCCAGTATGCGGGATACGGTGGAATCGGTGTATTCACAGGTGGTACGCACCCTGAGCAGACCGTTTATATTCACGCAGCCGCTTATTACCTTATCTCCCGGAACCACATCCCTTGGCAGGGATTCTCCCGTAAGGGCCATGGTATTCAGCGTGGAGCTGCCCTCCAGCACTATGCCATCCAGCGGCACCCGCTCACCCGGCTTTATCACTATCACGCTGCCCAGCGGCACATCCTCAGGATCTGTTTCCACAAGGCCGTTTTCACCCTCAAGGTTTGCATATTCCGGCATTATCTCCATAAGGGCTGCTATGGAATCCCTACTTTTGCCCACTGCCATGTGTTCAAACAGCTCGCCCACCCGGTAAAACAGCATTACGAATACTGCTTCAGGATACTCTGCCGTGGCAAATGCGCCCACGGTGGCTATTGCCATAAGGAAGTTTTCATCAAATACCTGCCCGTGGGTTATGCCGTAGGCCGCCTTGGACAGGGTCTCATGGCCGATGTATATATACGGTATAAGGTACGCTGCAAATTCCCACAGCCCGCCTATATCCCATACCTTCACCCCTATGGTGACCAGGACAAACAGCGCCGTGCCTGTTATTATCCTTATGAGATCCTTTTTATTATGCTTATCCATGGCGCTATAGTACTATTTCGCTCTCTCTATCCACCCTGCGGCAGGCCTCGGATGCCTGCTTAAGTATTTCCGTCATATCCTCCGCATCGCTCTCTATGGTAAGGCGGCCGGTAATAAAGTTTATTCTGGCGCTGTTAACGCCGGGTATTTCGGATATCGCCTGCTCCATCTTGGCAGCACAGTTTGCACAGTCTATATTGCGTATTTTATAATTCCTTTTCATTTTTTCCTCCTATTCATCAAGATGGGCCACTGCCATCTCAAATATTTCTCTTACATGGTCATCCGCCAGGGAGTAAAAAACCACCTTGCCCTCCCTGCGATACCTTACCAGGTCGCTGTCTCTCAGCACCCGCAGCTGATGTGATACGGCGGATTTGCTCATTCCCAGCAGCACCGCAATATCGCATACACACATCTCGCCATTGTCCAGCGCCCAGAGTATTTTACTCCGAGTGCTGTCGCCTATCACCTTAAAAAAATCCGCCAGCTCAAAAAACCGTTCTTCTGTGGGCATTACAGCCTTTGCCCTGTCCACCGCCTCCTGATGGAGTACATCGCAATCGCATGATATATCGTTTCTTGTCAACCTATCACCTCATTCACAGTTGAATCTTTGTTCAACCGTATTATAGTTGAACGTGTGCTCAACTGTCAAGGTATTTTTTGTATTTTCCCTTCTGTAACCCTTCGCCCCCTGCTCCGCATATTATGCCATATATAAATGCCCTGTAATAACACAGGCGATAAGGAGGCTAAAACTGTGTATTTCAGAAAAACTGCCGGCCAATATGCCGCAGCCTCATGCTGCGATAATGCCGGAACCATGGTTGCGGCAGGCGCCGCAAATACTCAGCCCTGTGGCGGCTGGGCCGGGGACTCTGTTGCCCTGGCCACAATATACTTCCCGGATCAGGCGTATACCACCGGCTTCTGCCCCTGCGAGGCCCTGTGCAACGGTACCCTGTTTCCAGAGCTTGTGATGTAATGGAGGGCCAGCCATGCATGATATGACTAAATGTGAGCTGCTCAAAAAAATCAGCGAATACCAATTTGTAACTGTAGAGCTGAACCTGTATCTTGATACGCATCCCTACGATCAGGATGCCCGCAGCGACTATCTTTATTACTCCACCAAGCTCCGCGAGCTTATGGATACCTACGAGGCCCAATACGGCCCGCTCATGAACTTCGGCCATTCGCCCACTGAGACCGGCTGCTATGTGTGCAGCGAGTGGCCCTGGGACTAAGGAGGATAACAGAACATGTGGATATATCAGAAAAAGCTTCAGTACCCCGTTAACATCACCCGCCCCAATGCCCGCATGGCCAAGGCCCTCATGGCCCAGTACGGCGGGCCGGATTCCGAGCTGGCTGCCGGCTGCCGTTACCTTACCCAGCGTTTTTCCATGCCGGATAACCGGGTAAAGGCCACCTGCAATGATATCGGAACGGAGGAGCTGGCACATTGGGAAATGATAGGCACCATGATTCACCAGTGCATGCGTAATGCCTCCCTGAAGGAGATAGAAGAAGCCGGGCTGATAGGCTACTTTACCATGCATTCCAGAGGCGTATTCCCCGCCGACCCCAATGGCGTGCCCTTTACCACCGCCTACATCCAGTGCACAGGGGATCCCATCACGGATATACATGAGGATATGGCAGCGGAGCAAAAGGCCCGCTCCACATATGAGCACCTTATGATGCTCACAGATGACCCTGCGCTGCTCAATCCTCTGCGCTTCCTCAGGGAGCGGGAAATAGTACATTTCCAGCGCTTCGGCGAATGCCTGAACATACTGCAAAGCTGCACCACCGCAGGCGTCACCGTTACCATGCCCGATACGGACTGCTGCTGTGAAAATGGCGGTGCGGACTGACAGCCCGCCTGTCGGAAGAATCAAATAAGCAGTATTCTTAATGCTACAAAAAGCCCCGGCTGCGCCGGGGCTTTTTAGTGCAGATGCACTTGGTATTACATCATTGAGGAGCCGCCGGTAACTATCCAGCAAGCAAGTGAAGCTACGGTAAGGGCGCCGGTGTACACGCTCCCCGTGCGGCGATAGATATAGGTGCAGAGGACGCTAAATACCAGCACCTGGGGCACAAACAGTATCAGCAGCGACATGAAGGGGCCTCCAAAGGTAGAGCCGAAAAGCACATCGGCACCGGGCCCGATGCCCATAAAGAAGGGGATGTACTCTATCAGTACGATTATCAATACACCGCCTGCCATCATCAGGGCATTTCTCCACCAGCAGCCCATGAAGCCTGCAAAGCCGGGCCTGTAGCTGGCCTGGCAGCGGGAAGAGGCCATTATCTTGCTGTTATTGAGAATGAAGAACAGGGCAAATACCGGTATGTATACCCAGAACTGGCCAAAGCGAGCCTTGGTGAAGGTCTTGAAGAAGGGCCAGATGAAACGCAGATCCAGCGTAAAGGCGCCTTCACAAATGCACAGCAGCCCATACATATATATCAGCATACACAGCACCAGCAGGGCGCTGCGTCCCAGCAGGCTCCAGCCCATTTTATCCGGCTCCTCGGCAGTGCCAAGGCCCATGCTGTAAAAGCCATCGGCTATGCCCTGCTTTTTGCCCTTTCTGTAAGAGATAATGCTGGTAATGAGCATTATGGCTATCAGCAGCAGATACCAGCTCAAGAAGCCATTGCCCACAGTCATACGGAATACGCCCTCAGGCAGAGGCAGCAGGCCGTGACCAAGCTGCGTCATGAAGGGATATGTGCAGGCGGCTGTCAGCATGGTGATAACTGCGCCCTTCCACCACTTGCCATTTGCCTTTATGCCGTCCTTTGCGGGCAAAGGCTGGCTTACCGTGGCAAACAGAGGCAGCGTCAGCAGCAGCTCCATTACAGGCAGCAGGGATGCCACGGCGCACAGCATAGCTATAAGCACCAGCGTTTCCTTTGTCATAGCTACCTGATTTGTGGGGTCAATAGTAATATCAAGGCCAATGGCGCTGTTGAGCCACTGGATAGCTGCGGCAAGGCCATGAGCATTGTGGGTGGTGAGCCTGTGATTGGTATTCAATAGCTCCATGCGCCTTGCGGTACCATCGGCGAAGTTGCCATAGGTGGTATCCCATGCAGCCTCATCTGCCGTGCAGCCCAGGAATTCGGTGCGCAGGTCGCTACGGAGAAGCTCATCGTTCACCATGTTGCCGTAATCACGGAAGTAGCTGAATTCATCATACTTTGCCTGCAGCAGCAGCACATTATTAAAGGACACAGCCTCAGTATCATATGCGCTGTCTCTGAAAAGCTCGCCGCACTGAAGCACTATGGCCTTTGGCGCAATATCAGTATTTGCAAAATCCGCTGCAACTGACCAGGAGGACCAGGTGCCCATGGAGTGGCCGCTGACCGCAAGGCGGGAAGCATCCACATTATCCATTTCAGCCAGCAGCGCATATGCATAGCTGCCGCCGCAGGAGCTGTCGGTCAGGGTGTTGCCCTCATCATCGGTGGTATAGCGGCCATCAAAGAAGCTGAGGTTTGAAAAGTTCATCATCACCTTGTAGCGGGTGGGGCCGCCAATGGCTGCAAAGGTGCCATCCTCAGGGCTGTCTTCCCCATAATTCACGGTGACCTTGTGATTTACATAGCCCCGGTTCACCAGCCCCGGGGTGCTGGCACCGTGGCCATATTCATCCAGCGCAAGCACCACTGCGCCACGCCGTGCCAGCTCTATGGCATAGGCGGCGCAGGTCTCATGGTCATTCTGGTAGCCATGCAGCAGCAGTACGCCGGGCGCCTTATTTTCCGCTGTGGCAGTTATGGGAGAGTACAGCTTGTACATCAGGTTTCCAACGTCCGTCTCTATCCAGCCCTCTGTTACATCAATGCTGCCGCCGCCCCGCTGTATGCTATCCGCCGCAAACATACAGCCAAACAGCACCACCAGCAAGGCCGCCAGCACGGCAGCCGCCTTTTTCCGGTTTTCTTTCATACCTTTGCTCCTTGAATACAGTTTTAATAAAATACAGAAATGTGTTTTTCGCTATGCCCGGTGGGCAATGATAAAAATGGGAACTTCCCTACACATACAGCGATTTCCCAATGAAATCAGGACAGCAGTATGCTTGCGGCTATCAGAAGCTGACCCACATAGTAGCTGAGAAGGTTTATTGCCCTGAGGGGCTTTATCTTTTTGCCAAAGCTGTAATAAATCATTATAAAGTCGCTCACCACAAACAGCAGCGCACCTATGGTGAACACTATGTGCAGCATGGACTGCCCCTCCATTACCAGCAGCATGGCCGCAAAGGAAAACATGGCTATCACTGTCACAAGGTACACATAGCCAAATATCTTGAGCCCCTTGCTTGGGGCAGTGATACGCTTCATAAGCGGCGGTATTGCAATAACAGAAAGCACTGCCGTTAGTATGAGGGCAGGCAGCAGTATGCGGCCGCTCCTGCCTATGAGGGCGGCGATATAGAGATAATGCCCGCTGAGAAAGGCCAGAATACCCACGGCGAATATTTTTCTGGATTTTGCCCCTTCAAACTGATTGCGTAAATTCAGGAACACGTCTCCAACCAGCCCCAGCGCCAGCCCTATCAATATAAGCCGGCCAAAGTCAGCGCCATTTTCCAGATAACACACAACGCCCAGCAGCACAAAGAAGCACGAGGCTATCCCCTTGAGCAGCGTAGCCCGAGCCATCCTGCCTGCGTACTCTGCCTTTATAAAGCATATATCTACAGCAAGCCCTGCAATGCATATAAGAGCTATCTTCAGCATCATGATG
The DNA here is from genome assembly GCA_964392455.1 of uncultured Clostridium sp. Lineage (GTDB taxonomy): Bacteria > Bacillota > Clostridia > Christensenellales > CAG-138 > SFEL01. The sequence goes on from CAYMPG010000005.1 coordinate 63,455, forward strand.
ATCGACCTCCTTTTTCATTTACTATAATTCTCCATAAAAACAATGTCAATATTTTTCGGAAAATGCAATATGGTGATGCCAATAAACACCATGGCCCCCGGAGCTGGGCTCCGGGGGCCATATAATATCACTTTCTTTTAGTCATAAAGGTGGCAGGCTACCATACGCCCATCCACAGCCCTTAGCTCAGGCTCCTGTGCTTTGCACCTGTCTGTAGCGTATGGGCAGCGGGTATGGAAGCGGCAGCCGGAGGGCGGATTCACCGGGCTTGGCAGCTCGCCGCTCAGCAGCAGCCGCTGAGTGCGCCGCTGATGTGGGTCTGCCTTGGGTATTGCCTCCAGCAGGAAGCGGGTGTAGGGATGGAGAGGATTTGAATATATCTCCTCGGTATCTCCCAGCTCGCACAGCTTGCCAAGGAACATAACGCATACCCTGCTTGCTATGAAGCGCACCACGGATAAATCATGGCTGATAAACAGATACGTCAGCCCAAATTTTCCCTGCAGCTCCTTCAGAAGATTGAGTATTTGATTCTGTACGGATACATCCAGAGCAGATACAGGCTCATCACATACTATGAAGGAAGGATTAAGGGCTATTGCCCGGGCAATACCTATACGCTGGCGCTGGCCGCCGGAAAACTGATGGGCATAGCGGTAAAGATGATCCCCGGTAAGGCCCACCGCCTCAAGAAGTTCCACCACCCGCTCGGTGGTCTGCTTTGGGGTGGCGCATACGGCATGGGTCACCAGCGGCTCTGCTATCAGATCCCGCACGCTCATGCGTGGATCCAGCGATGCATAGGGATCCTGAAATACCATCTGCATCTGACGGCGGAAGCTGCGAAACTGCCCTGCGGGCATATTTGTAATCAGCTCATCCTTAAACCTCACCTGGCCTGCCGTAGGCTGAATAAGGCGTATCATGGCCTTGCCAAGGGTGGATTTTCCGCAGCCGGATTCACCCACCAGCGCCAGCACCTCATGCTCCTTTACATCCAGCGATACGCCGGACACGGCATGCACCTTCTTTTTTCCTGAAAGGGCAAACTCTACGCTGAGCCCCTGCACATTCATCAAGGTATTTTCCTGCATATCACACCTCCTGCCTATGGACATGGCAGCGCACAAGATGCCCGGGAGATACCTCATAAAGCTCAGGTACACACCCGCTGCACCCTTCGCACTTTTCTGTGCACCTGGGGGCAAAGCTGCATCCCTCGGGGAGATTTAAAAGATTCGGCACGGTGCCGGCTATGGTATCCAGCACAGGCTGCTTTTTCTCAAGGGATTCCACCGCATTCATAAGCCCAATGGTATAGGGATGCATGGGATTGTCAAACAGCTCAAAGGTCTCTGCCTGCTCCACTATGCGCCCTGCATACATTACATGAACATAGTCGCATATCTCGGCCACCACGCCGAGGTTGTGGGAAATAAGTATTATGCTGGTGCCTATCTCATCCCGGAGGTTTTTCATCAGCTCAAGTATCTGAGCCTCCACCGTTACATCAAGGGCGGTGGTGGGTTCATCTGCAATAAGCAGCTTTGGCCTGCATATCATGGCCATGGCTATCATCACCCTCTGGCGAAGGCCGCCTGACAGCTCGTGGGGATAGCACTCATAGCGCTTCTCAGGCTCAGATATGCCCACCTTTTCAAACATTCGTATCACTTCGCTGCGGGCTTCCTTTTTGGTGACCTTCCTGTGCAGCAGCACCACCTCCTGCACCTGCCGGCCCACCTTCATTACCGGGTTAAGGCTGGTCATGGGCTCCTGGAATATCATTGATATTTCCTCGCCCCTTACGTTTGCCATTTCCGCCTCGGTAAGCCCCGTAAGCTCCTTGCCTGCAAGGGTCACGCTGCCGTTTACTATTTTGCCCGGATACTTCAGCAGCCGCATCACAGAGCGGGCGGTCATGCTTTTGCCGCAGCCGGATTCTCCCACTATGCCTATTATGCAGCGCTTCGGCACATCAAAGGATACGTCATTTACTGCCTTTATCTCGCCTCTGTCAGTAAAGAAGCTGGTACAAAGGCCCTTTACCTGTAAGGTCATTTTTTCCATGCTGCCCTCTCCTTTACTGCTTTTTAAGATGGGGATCCAGAACGTCCCTCAGGCCATCCCCAAGGAAATTGAATGCAAGAACTATCAGCATTATTGCAACGCTTGGCACGAGGCTCAGCTCAGGATTGGTATACAGATACTGCCTTCCCGTATTTACCATCATGCCCCATGAGGCCATGGGCTTCTCTATGCCAAGGCCCAGGAAGCTGAGTGAGCTTTCCGACAATATGGCAGAGGGAATATTCAGCGTAAACAGCACTATCATTGAGGGAATACAGTTTGGCATGATGTGGCGCCACATTATTTTAAAATTGCTCACGCCTATTGACCTTGCTGCCTCCACAAACTCAGTTTCCCTGAGCTTAAGAGTCTCCGCGCGGACTATTCGGGCCACGCTTGCCCAGTTTACCAGGGCCAGGGCAAGGAAGATGTTAATTATGCCATCCCCCAGGGTGTACATTATTACCATCGCCAGCAGCATGGAGGGAAATGCCAGCATTATATCTGCAAGGCGCATTATCACTCCATCCACCCTGCCTCCCATGTAGCCCGCTATTATGCCCAGCACAGCCCCTGCAAGCATTGATATCACCGTGGGCACTATGCCCACCAGCAGGGATATTCTTGAGCCATACAGCAGCCTGGTCAGCACATCTCTCCCCAGTTCATCAGAGCCCAGCAGATGCTGACTGCTCAGCCCGCCCAGCCTGTTTATGGGGTCTATATCCTCATAGCCATAGGGCGTGAGCCAGGGGGCGAATATGGCCCCCAGCACAAACAGCATTATTATCACCAGGGATACTATGGCCAGCTTATTTTCCTTAAACAGCCTTCTTACCACGCCGCGGAAGCTGTTCTGCTCATCATAAAGGAGAGCGCTATCCATTGGGTATGCGTTATTCTTTTCCATTATGGCTACACCTCCTTGCGTATACGTGGATCAAGCAGCGAATAGAGGCAATCCGCCACAAGGTTTCCCAGTATTACCAGCGCTGTGGAAAACAGTATGGTGCCCTGAAGCAGCGGCACATCCCGCCCCTCTATTGCCTGCACGGCAAGGCGGCCTATGCCGTTTATGGAAAACACAGTCTCGCATATTACTGCGCCTGAAAGCAGGGAGGAAAGCTGCACCGCCATCATGGTAATTACCGGAAGAACCGCATTCCTGAGCCCATGGCGCACTATCACCGGGAGCTGCTTATAGCCCTTTGCCCGGGCGGTATCGATATAATCCTCCTGCAATACCTCAAGCAGGGTAGAGCGGGTAAGCCTTGATATGCTGCCGGCAGAATTCCACCCAAGAGCTATTGCAGGCAGAATGTAGCCCACCCAGCCTGCGGAGCCTGAGGATATGGGAAACCACTGGAGCTTATAGGCCAGCAGGTATTGCAGCACCATGGCCACCATAAATACCGGCACCGATACGCCCAGCAGCGATACACCCATAAACAGATGATCCAGCAGCCCGTTCTTTTTTACGGCAGCTATGATTCCGCATACTATGCCCAGTATCCAGGCAAAAAGCGCCGCCGCTATTGCAAGGCGGAAGGTATTTGGGAAAGAAGCTGAAATAAGCTCTGATACGCTGCGGTTCAGCGAATAGCTGGTGCCCAGATCTCCTGAAAACACCCCGGAGATATACCTCCAGAACTGCACGTATATGGGCTGATCCAGCCCCAGCTCCGCAGTCATGCGCTCTATAGCCTCCGGATTGGCGTGCTCGCCCATCATGGTAACTATGGCGTTGCCCGGGATTATCCGCAGCATTATAAAGATAAGCAGCGCCACGCCTATCAATATTACCGCCGTCTGTCCTATTCGTTTTATGATGCTGGTCACCATCGTATTTATCCCTTCATATACGTATAAGGGCATCTGCTTTTCAGATACCCTTATGCACATTTTTAAAGCTTATTTTTTGTGCCGCTCATCAGCCGAGCACTACGTCCTTAGCATAGAAGTTGCTGTAGCCTGCCCAGTAGGGAACAAAGTCTGCCACCCTCTGGCCCAGAGCAAACAGGTGCATATTGCCAAGCAGGGGCACCCATGCAGCATCCTCAACCACTATCTTCTGCTCAAGGGCCTGATACTCAGCCATGCGGGCTGCGTCATCGGTAATGCCGGAAGCAGCGGCAACCCTTGCCATGATAGCCTCATCAGCATAGTTAAGGCTCCTTATCTTGGTCTTTTCAGCGCCGCCAAAGAAGGTGAACATGATATTGGCAGGGTCATTATAGTCCATGGTCCAGTTTGCAATGAAGGAATCCATTTCGCCGGACTTACGAAGATCCAGCCAGGAGGATTCATCGTATGTGGCAAGCTTGGCATCGATGCCCACAGCCTTAAGGTACTGCTGCACTATCTGGTAAACAAGCTGAGTATTGCTGGAGGCGGAGGAATCCATAGCCAGCTCGAAGGTTATCTCGCCCTCAGCGTAGCCGGCCTGGGCCAGCAGGGCCTTTGCGCCCTCCACATCGTATGCTGCCCGCTCCAGGCTATCATTGTGGCCCCATACGCCGGTGGGGATTATGCCGCTCTCAGGTATGGCATCGCCTGCATATACGGAGGCGATTATGGAATCCACGTCTATTGCCATCTGAATGGCCTTTCTTACATTTACATCGGAAAGGTATTCATTATTGGCATTCATGGCAAGGTATGTAAGGCCTACGCGGGAGCCTGAGATGATGCTGTCCGCATAGTTGGTCTTGTAGGTGGATTCTACTATTGCAGAATCAAGGAACTCAAGGTCTATGATATCCAGCTCGCCATTCTGATACATCAGGTTCTGGGTGGAAGCATCGGGGATGATATACACTATCATCTTCTTTACGCTGGGCTCCTCGCCCCAGTAGTTTTCATTGTACTCAAGGGTATAATGATCATTTACCACCCACTCGGTGATCACATAGGGGCCGGTGCCGATGGTATCCTCGCAGGCTATGCCGAAATTTGTCACCTGCTCCATGGTCTCCTTATCCACTATGGACATGGCAGGGCCGGTAAGCTCTGCAATAAAGCCTGCATTGGGAGAGGCAAGGGTGATGGAAAACTCGGTATCGCTTATTACGGAGAAGCCCTCAAGGGAAGCTGCCTCGCCGCTCTGCAGGGCCTCTGCACCTGCTACCTCAAGGGGAACGTCGTCATTAACGCCACCTGCGGTAAGCAGCCGCTCAAAGGTATACTGCACGTCTGCTGCGGTAAGGGGGCTGCCATTTGAGAACACCACGCCCTCTCTCAGGGTGAAGGTATAGGTAAGGCCATCCTCCGAGGGGGTGTAGCCGGTGCAGAGGCTGGGCACTATCTCCGTGCCGCCATTCTCCTGCACCTCCACCTCAAAGAGACGGTCAAATATATTCATGGGTACCATGTAGTTGTCAGTGGTCTGAGCCACGTCCATGGTGGTTATATCGTACAGAGCTGCTACCCTCAGCAGCCCCTCCTCCACTGCGGCGGCTGCGGGAGCCGGAGCAGATTCAACGGGGGCAGTCTCATCCACAGCATTATTGTTCTGGCTGCAAGCAGTAACACTCAGCAGAGCCATCACGGCAAGCATCAATGCAACAAACTTCTTCATTGGGTAACCTCCCGGTTTTCTAAGTTTTGCTCTATTATACACATACTTTTTCGCTGTGAATACTATAATTTCTGCTGTCCATGTTGCAAAAACTGCTTTTATCCTTTTGTAGGTCACATATAAAAAGGGCAGCGGCCACATTTATGCGGCTGCTGCCCCGGTAGTATAACGTTGTACCATTTGCGCCTGTCAGATCACATCGTCATCCATATCGTCAAAGCTATCGTGGGCTTCCATGTATTCCCGCCCTGCGATGCGCTTTTCATTGCGTTCCTTTTCCACCAGGTCGCTGAGCATTTCCTTGAATTCTCTGGGGTTCTTTATCCGCTTGATATCCATCTCGGCGGTGGTTTTATCCGCCGTACACAGATGCACCGTGCCAAGGCCCCACAGCCGCTGATTGAATGGGCGCCTGAGAGTGATATCCAGTATGCGGTACAGCCTTATCTCCTCCTCCTTGCGATTGAGGAAGCCTGTATCTATTATAAGCTTGTCTTCAGTAAGGCGATAGCGGGTGAATGTCCAGGGCAGGCCGAATATTATGCGCCTTCTGTCCTTCCAGATGTAGTTTGTTTCCATGTATGCGCTCCTTTTTGACCATATTCGTTCTTTTACATTATACCATAACGCCGTGAAAAGGAAAGCCCGGGTTATCCCCTTGCCATGGGGCAGCATTTATGGTATAAATATTTTGTCTCAGTTGAGACAAAATATTTGGCTGGAGCAAATATGAATCAATCTGAAGCCGCCCTCCACATGGAGGCAATAGCTGCCTGTCCCCTGTTCTGCGGCATGGAGCAGGCAGAGCTCATGGAGCTGCTCTCCCACCCGGGCTGCAGCCTGCTGGAGTATCCCTCCGGCAGCACACTCCCCTCAGATGGTATGCTGATACTTCTCTCAGGCCGGGTGCTGATACAAAAGCCCGCCTCTGACGGCCGCAGCATACTTATGCGGGAGGCGCTGCCCCCTCAGGCTATAAACGCCGCCTCCGCCCTTTCCCACGATGGCAGCATGAGCAGCCTTACTGCGCCGGATGGCTGCAGGGCCGTGCATATGGCCGGGGAGGCCATATCCGCCGCAATAGTGCACGGCGGCAGATTCGCCCTGAATATGGCAGAGTTTCTGGTGGGGCGGATAGTTTTTCTCAATAAGCGCATAGCTTCTCTGGGCGGATACACGGCCTTCAGCCGCCTTACCATGTACCTTGAGGAAAACGCCATTGAGGATGAAAAGGGCCTTCGCTCCCTTGTTTTGCCATGTAGCCTTACAGACCTTGCAGGGTACCTTGGGGTGGGCAGGGCTTCACTTTACCGTACCCTCGATGCAATGGAGGCCAATGGCTCCATCTCCCGCAGAGGCCGCAGCATAATCATACATAGTGATTTTTAATAAAGAAAGGAACCCCAAATGAAAAAAGCACTTATATCCATTCTCGTACTTGCCCTCCTTGTGCTGCCCCTTTCCGCCTGCTCAGGCCCTGAGGATACCCCCATAAGCGCCGCCGCAATGAATGGGCCCACCGGCATGGGCATGGCCTATATAAACAGCCAGGCTATTGACGGCAGCCTTGATTATCCCCTATCCATTACCTTTGCAGGAAGCCCCGATCAGATATCCGGCGGGCTCATCTCAGGAGATATACAGATAGCCGCCGTGCCCGTAAACCTTGCCTCCGTACTTTACAATAAGACTGAGGGGCAGGTGCTTACCGCCGCCGTCAACACGCTGGGCGTGCTGTATGTGGTGGAAAATGGCGAAAGCATACACTCCATTGCAGACCTTGCAGGCAAAAAGGTGCTTGCAGCAGGCCAGGGCAGCACCCCCGAATACATTGTAAACTACCTTCTCGAGCAACACGGCCTGGAGGGCCAGGTGGAAATAGAATATGCCGCCGAGCACGCCGAAGCCGTTACCCAGATGGCCGCAGGCAATACGGATGTGATAATCATACCCGAGCCCTTTGTTACCACCGCCCTGAGCAAGGTGGAGGGCGCACGCATTGCGCTGGATATTACCGAGGAATGGAGCCGGGTATCCGATGCACAGCTTGTGCAGGGCTGCCTTGTGGTAAGAAAGGACTTTGCACAGGCGCACCCCAAGGCCGTGGAAGCCTTCCTTGAGGATTATGCCGCCTCAGCCGCCTATGCTGTGGAGCATCCGGCAGAAGCAGCCGCCCTCATTGAGAGCTACGGCATAATGGCCTCTGCCCAGCTTGCAGAAAAGGCCATACCAAACTGCAATATAGTATGCATTACGGGCGCCGATATGCAGGCCATGGTAAGCGGCATGCTTTCCGTGCTTTACTCGGCTGACGCTGCATCCGTAGGCGGTGCCCTGCCCGGCGAGGATATGTACTATATGGGGTAAGAGCCATAATAAAAAAAGCCGCCGTGGCCGCCATATGGCTGCTCATCTGGCAGGCGCTGTATCTTATTGTGGGTAAGGCCGTGCTTGTGCCCTCTCCCATGAGCGTACTGAGGCGGCTGGGTGTGCTTTGTATTCAGGCGGATTTCTGGCGGCACATAGGCGCATCCCTGCTGCGTATACTCATGGGCTATCTGTGTGCCCTTCTGGCAGGCTCCCTTTTAGGCCTGCTTACCGCCCGCTCAAGGGCGCTGGATGTGCTGCTTTCCCCTGCCGCAAGGGTGATAAGGGCCACGCCTGTAGCGTCGTTTATAATACTGCTGTTTGTTTTTCTCTCAAAGGAGCGCATACCCGCAGTGACCTCCTTTCTTATGGTGCTGCCTGTGGTATGGTCAAATACCCATGAGGGCATATGTGCAGCAGATGCGGAGCTGCTGGAAATGGCAAGGGTATTTCGCCTCGGCCCCATAAAGACGCTCCTTAAAATATATCTGCCCGGCGCGGCGCCCTTTATACTGGCCGCCGCAAAAACAGGCATGGGCCTTGCATGGAAGGCAGGCATAGCGGCAGAGGTGCTGGTATCCCCCCTGCTTGGCATAGGCACGGAGCTGTACAGCGCCAAAATATACCTTGAGACCACAGACCTTTTCGCATGGACTGCCGTGATAATCGCCATAAGCATGGCGCTTGAATGGCTGCTGGTGGCCTTAGTAAGGAGGCTGCATGATACGCCTTGATAATATTTCAAAAAGCTACGATGGCAGGGTCGTACTGAGCGGGTTTTCGGCGGAGCTTCCGGATAAGGGCTTTTGCGCCGTTACAGGCCCATCCGGCTCAGGCAAGACCACATTGCTGAATATCATCGCAGGCCTTTGTGAGCCGGACAGCGGCAGCGTATCCACCACCGGCCCTGTCAGCATGGTTTTTCAGGAGGACAGGCTGCTGCCCTGGGATACCGCCCTTGGCAACGCCGCCATAGCCTCAGATACCGCCACAGCAAAGGCGCTGCTCACTCAGTTTGGCCTTGGCGCTGCCCTGCATCAAAAGCCCCGTGAGCTTTCAGGCGGAATGAAGCGGAGGGTGGCCATCGCCCGTGCCCTGGGGGTAAATGCACGGGTGTACATAATGGATGAACCACTTAAGGGGCTGGACGCCGCTGCTCACAGCAGCGCTCTCAATGTGATACGCACCCATACCCGGGATTCCCTTCTCATAATGGTGACCCACGATGAAAGCGACACCGCCGATGCGGATATGGTGATAACGCTGAAATAACACAAATAAAAGCCCTTACCGTACCTGCGGCAAGGGCTATATTTCACCTTTACATCCATATCCATCATGTATGGATGCAAATAAAGCAAAAGGAACCTTACTTCTTTTTTTCATTGAAGTAAATGATAAATGCTCCCATAACGGCAATGGCAAGAATAACGCCAAAGGCCTCTGCATTTATCCAGCTTGCAAAAACGGCACAGCTGATAAACCCCACAATTATAGTCACCAGCATTGCAAGAATTGCTTTACCCATGCAATCCCCCCTTTTTCTCATATAATCATATTATTTTAGAGTATAACATAAAAGCACGAATAAATCTGCCCTTTATAAAAGACCGCCCGAGCGTTTTTCCCTTCGGGCGGTCTTTACAGGAAGCTGTATTTTTATATCAGTCGCTGTATTTTTCCCTTGCTGCATATGTGGTATGCAGCAGCTCATGGGCCTTGTGGGAATTTGGCTTGCCAAGGAATTCCTCGTAAAGCTGCTTTATCTGGGGATTGTTGTGGCTCTGGCGCAGGGTCTGCCGCTCATCCTCGCTGTACAGTGCCCTTGCCCGCTTTTCCCGGTATGTATCCATTATGTCATCCGCCTCATTGGGCAGGAAGCACTGGCGCACTATCGGCTGCCCGCCGCCGGCTATGCAGCCCCCCGGGCATCCCATTATCTCTATAAAGTGATATTTGCTCCTGCCGGCCCTTATATCCTCCAGCAGCACCCTTGCGTTTTTCATGCCGTGGGCAATGGCCACATTTATGGTGGTGCCGTCAATATCCACTGACGCTTCCCTTATGCCCTCAAAGCCACGCACTGCCTCAAAGGTAATGCCCTCATGCTCCCTGCCGGTAAGCACATGGTATACGGTACGCAGTGCCGCCTCCATAACGCCGCCCGTCACGCCGAATATTACTGCGGCGCCGGTATAATCTCCCATAAGGTCAGCATCGAACTCCTCATCGGGCAGCCTGTCAAACATTATGCCTGCCCTCTTTATCATCCTGGCAAGCTCACGGGTGGTAAGCACCGCATCCACGTCCTTAAGGTCATCCACCTTAAGCTGCTCCCGCTCCTTTTCGTATTTCTTTGCAGTGCAGGGCATTATGGATACCACGAAAATATCCTCAGGGCTTATGCCGTTTTTCTCCGCATAATAGGTCTTGAGTATTGCGCCCTGCATCTGATGGGGGGATTTGCAGGTGGAAAGATGGGGCAGCAGATCCCCATAATTATACTCTGCATAGTTTATCCAGCCGGGGGAGCAGGAGGTTATCATGGGCAGCACGCCGCCATTTTGTAGCCTGTCGAGAAGCTCAGTACCTTCCTCCATGATGGTAAGGTCAGCGGCAAAGTTGGTATCATACACCTTGTGGAAGCCCAGCCGTCTGAGCGCCGCCACCATCTTGCCGGTGACAGCAGTGCCTATAGGCATGCCGAATTCCTCGCCTAGGGCCGCCCGTACTGCCGGCGCAGTCTGCACCACCACGTGCTTGCCGCTGCGGAAGGCAGCGTCCACCCTGTCTATTTCGGATTTTTCCATCAGCGCCCCTGTTGGGCAAACCGTTACGCACTGGCCGCACAGTATGCAGGGGGATTTTGCCATTGAGCGATTCTCCGCAGGGCCTACGATGGTGCGGAAGCCCCTGTTTTCAAAGCCCAGTATACCCAGGCCATGGGCATTCTGGCAGCGGGCCACACAGCGGCCGCACAGCACGCACTTTGATGTATCCCGTACTATTGAGGGGGTGAGCTCATCCAGCGTGGCAGGGGTCTTTGCGCCCTTGAATTTGCCTTCCCTTGCCCCTGTGATATACGCAACGTGCAGCAGCTCGCATTTGCCGTTTTTGTCGCACTGCTGGCAGTTCTGGTTGTGATTTGACAGCAGCAGCTCCACAGAGGCCCGCCTTGCGGCAGCGGCCTTGGGGGAGGATATTTTTATCTCCATGCCGTCGCTTACAGGGTACACGCAGGAAGCCACCAGCCCCTTTGCCCCGGTCGCCTCCACCAGGCACACCCGGCAGGAGCCGCTGGAGCACTCTCCGTGATTAAAGGAGCAGAGGGAAGGTATCTCGTAGCCGCAGGCCCTGGCCGCTTCCAGTATGGTAAGCCCCTCCTCGACCTGATAAAACACGCCTTCTATCTTTATGCTTATCTTTGCCATATGCTGAGCTCTCCTTCCCTGTTATTCTTTATTTATGGCGCCAAACCGGCATGCCGCCATGCAGGTGCCGCACTTTACGCACTTGGCTGTATCTATGCTCATGGCAGGCAGCTTCTTGCCGGGAGCGGTATAATCGCTCTTGGTAATGGCATCTGCCGGGCACTGGCGGGCGCACATGCCGCAGCCTATGCACTTATCCCTGTCAATAGCATAGTGCATTAGCTTCTTGCATACCTTTGCCGGGCACTTTTTATCCACGATATGCGCTATGTACTCATTCCGGAAATGGGTAAGGGTGGATACCACAGGGTTTGCAGAGGTCTGCCCCAGGGCGCACAGTGAATTGGACTTTACTATGGATGCAAGCTCCTCCAGCTCCTTAAGGTCATCCATGGTGCCCCGGCCCTCGGTTATTCTGGTGAGTATCTCCAGCATGCGCTTTGTGCCTATGCGGCAGGGCGTGCATTTACCGCAGGATTCATCGCAGATGAATTCAAGGTAAAACTTGGCAACGTCCACCATGCAGTTATCCTCATCCATAACTATGGCGCCGCCTGAGCCCATCATGGAGCCCTTTGCGGTAAGGGTATCAAAATCTATAGGCTCATCCAGAAAGTCCGCTGTAAGACAGCCGCCTGAGGGGCCGCCGGTCTGTATGGCCTTAAATTGCTTATTGCCCGGGATGCCCCCGCCAATATCGTATATAAGCTCCCGCAGGGTGGTGCCCATGGGTATCTCCACAAGGCCCACGTTATTTATCTTGCCGCCCAGGGCAAATACCTTCGTGCCCTTTGACCGCTCCGTACCATACCGGGCAAACTTTTCTGCCCCTTCTCTAAGGATGTATGGTACGCATACCAGCGTTTCCACGTTATTTACTACGGTGGGCTTATCCCACAGCCCCTTTACCGCAGGGAAGGGCGGCCTTGGGCGGGGCATGCCCCGCTTGCCCTCTATGGAATTGAGCAGCGCAGTTTCCTCGCCGCATACAAATGCTCCTGCGCCAAGGCGTATATGCAAATCAAAATCAAAGCCTGAGCCCAGTATGTTTTTCCCAAGGAGGCCGTATTCCCTGGCCTGACCTATGGCCACCTGCAGCCTGTGCACCGCCACAGGATACTCCGCACGAACGTAGAAATAGCCCTCATGGGCGCCTATGGCATAGCCCGCTATTGTCATGCCCTCTATAACGCCAAGGGGGTTGCCCTCGAATATGGAGCGATCCATAAAGGCACCGGGGTCTCCCTCGTCGCCATTGCATACCACATACTTTTCCTCCCCGGGAGAATTGTAGGCAAACTGCCACTTGCGCCCGGTGGGGAAACCGCCGCCCCCGCGGCCCCTGAGCCCTGAGGAAAGCACCTCATCTATTACCTGCTGGGGGGTCATCTTCAGCGCCCTTTCCAGGCCCTGAAATGCGCCCATGCCCATGGCCTCGTCTATATTTTCAGGGTCGATAACGCCGCACAGCTCCAGCGCCACACGGTGCTGCTTTTTATAAAAGTTTATATCGTCCTGGCGGATTATTTTCTGCTGTGTTTCAGGATCCACATACAGGAGCCTGTCTACCACCTGGCCGCCCAGTATATCCTGCTCCACTATCTCCTCCACATCCTGGAGCTTTACCAGCCTGTAGAGCGTATCCTGAGGGTATATCTTAACAAACGGCCCCTGTGAGCAAAAGCCAAAGCAGCCCACCTGGTTTACGCTCACCCTGTCCTCAAGGCCGTTTTCCCGTATAAGCCGCTTAAACTCCTCCATTATCTCGGCAGAATTGGAGGAAAGGCAGCCTGTGCCGCCGCAGAGCACCACCGCCCGCCTGCCATCCGCACCGCTGAGCTTGGCCCTGAGGGCATCGGTGCAGCTGAGGGATTTTGCATTGAGCTCATCAAAGTTTTTTATCATTATTCGGCACCTCCTCTGCTGCGGTATTCCTGTATTACCTCTGCAACCTTATCCACCGTCATTTTAGGATACACCTTGCCGTTTATGGATACTGCGGGGGCTATGCCGCAGGCACCTATGCAGCGCAGTGCATCAATGGTAAACAGGCCGTCAGGGGTGGTTTCCCCGGGGGCAATGCCCAGCACCTCTGAAAACTTATCTATCACCTGCTGGGCGCCCTTAACATAGCAGGCGGTACCCAGGCAGCAGCCTATAACATACCTGCCCTTCGGATTAAGGGAAAAGAAGGAATAAAACGTGACCACGCCGTATATCTCCGCCACAGATATGCCGGTCTTTTCGGATACTATCTCCTGCACCTCCAGCGGAATATAGCCATACTCCTTCTGTATATCGCTCAGGATCATCATCAGGGGAGTCTTTTCCTCTGCATACCTGTCGCATATACTGCACACTTTCCTGCGTCCGTTTTCGCCGATACGAGCCATAAGCATTTCCTCTCTGTCTTTTTTGATATATAGCAAAACACCAGCTATTGCCAAATGGTTACCATAATAAACAATTATTTAACATAATCAGAAGTAAGAGAAAAAGTAGAGTTGTAAAGTATTCCTTATATCTATTTCCTGATTATTGCACAATCGCCTTGTTTCTGTCAATACGATACGTGCAATTTCATTAACAATTTATTAACGATATGCCATCGAAATAATTACATACTGTTTTTACCCATGGCTAACCGTTAAAAGGCCCGGCGCTCCTTTTCCATGGGCTGCCGGGCCAAGTATGCCGCTTATTTTTCATTAAATATCGGGTTCAGGTATATGGGCGGCCGGGGAGCAATATTTACCTCCGGGCAGGATAGGGAATAATCATAATTTATGCTGTAATACTCATCTCCCCGGGTCAGCGTTTCCCTTATTCCATCATAGCAGCGCTGCCTGTCCTGCTCACAGGCCTCATCCATGGAAACTATCGGCTTGCCCGACCTTATCAGCACCCCCGGCGTGTATACGCTGGCGTAGCCCCGCCCGGCCATCCGCAGGCAAAACTCCGTATCAAAGCCTGCCATGCTGAAGCTCTCATCAAAGCAGCCCACATTAAAGAACGTCTCCAGCCTCACCATCATGCATATGGAGCTGAGGGCGGATACACGACGCACCGTTCCGGTAAGGCTGCGCTTTCTCAGGCCCAGCATATCATCCCCGCTGCCCTGATATGGGGAGCCACGCCAGCCCTGCATGCCTATCACCGTGCCGCAGTGGAGCAGCCGCCCATCAGGCGACAGTATCTTTGGCCCCGCTGCCCCCACTCCCTGCCTCATGGCCTGAGACAGCAGTCCTCCTACCCAATTATGGCTCAGCACCTCTGCTGTGCTTTCCATAAATATTGCAACATCCCCATCTGCCTCCCCTGCCGCCCCGTTCAAAAGGGCGGCAAGGCCCGTATCTCCGCCCATGTATATGCTGGCCGCCCGGTTTTGCCTGAGTATATCGTAATATCTCAGGGTGCGGCTATCCGTGCTGTCCTGATCCGCTATGATTATTTTCGGCCTGTGCTCCCCCGCCGCCCGGTCTATGCTCATAAGGAGCCTGATAAGCATCTGACAGCTATCCCTGCTGCTTATTATCACGGTCACCCCGGGCTGCCTTACTATGGCCTCCACCCGGAAGCTCCCCCGCCATTCCCCCGGCATGACCATGCAGCCCTTCCCTGCCGCCTGCGCCACCTGCACCCGGGCAGCATCCGTAGTCTCCCTGTACTCTCCGCAGGTATACATTACCCGGGGAATATGGCAGGGCGATGCGGCCCTCTTAAGGCAGCGCAGATTATAGCCATATCTATCATCGGCAGTATCTCCGGCCATAGGCCCTGCCGCCTCATACAGTGCCCTGCTCACCGCCACGCCGCTGCCCAGCATATCCTGAGAAAGCTGGGTGATAATATCCGGCTCCGTTTTAAACGCCGGTGCTTCCCGGCCATTTTTGCCCTGCACATCCTCATCGCAGTATATGAGGTCATGCCCCTGTGCATTTTGAGCATACCTGTACAGCGCATCAGGGGATAGCCTGTCTCCCGGCCACATATACATGATATACTGCCAGTCTCCCTGCTGTGGGGCATCTGTCAGCACCCAGCGGGAGTATGTCTGGGATGCAAGGGAATCGGCCGTAAGCTGCACGGCCCTGCTGTCTGCCCCCTCCCCCGCCAGAGCTATGGCAAACATGGGCAGGCCATCAGTGTTTTCCCTGCGCTGCTGCTCCAGCTCATTCTCGGAGGGCATATTACTTTCAAGATACTCCTGGTAGTTCTTTTCCGTATCTGCAAAGGCGCTCCCGGGCCTTTCGCCCAGGAGCGCCTTTAAGGCTGTGTATACATTTTTGCTGCTCCTGCTCATAGCAGGATTTTGCCCCGAAGGCCCGCCTTTGATACGCCGGGTCTACAGAAACTTTGAAGGATCCAGCTCCAGGTATTTGTATTTCCAGGGATCATCATACTCCGGGTCGTCTGCGTTCTGTATTCCCCTGCAGGCACCCATGATGCATTTCATCATGGACTGGGCGTAGGTAACGTACCGCTCGTTTTTGCAGTTTGCCTGGCAGTTTGCCTTCACCTGCATCTCCCGGTATTCGTTCTTTATGCCCATGCTGTTTTCGCGCTTTATGCAGCCGATGGCCCGGGCAGTATCCATGCGCCGCTCAAACAGCTCCACAAGCTGTGCGTCAATGCGGTCTATCTCATCCCTGAGCTCAGCAATGCGCTCCTCGGCAGTCCTTTCTTCCATGGCTATACCCTCTCAGGCTCTTCCACCGTTTCATCCACAAGGGTAATGGACTTTATACGCATATCCATCTGGGGCCTGTCCCTGAAATCAGTGGGTACGGAGGCTATTTCATCCACTATATCCATGCCCTCCACCACCTTGCCAAAGGCCGCATACTGCCCATCAAGATGGGGAGAATCCTGATGCATTATGAAAAACTGGGAGCCGGCGCTATCCGGATGCATGGCCCGTGCCATGGAGATAACGCCCCGCTTGTGGCGCAGGCCGTTATTTACGCCATTCATGGCAAATTCGCCCTTTATGTGGTAACCGGGGCCGCCCATGCCAGTGCCATCGGGGCAGCCGCCCTGTATCATAAAGCCGGGAATCACTCTGTGAAAAATAAGGCCATTGTAAAAGCCCTTATCCACCAGGTACTTAAAATTCTTTACGGTATTGGGTGCAGCAGAAGGATCCAGCTCCAGCTTTATGAGGCCGCCGCCTTCCATTTCGATTATCACCATAGTGCAAATCTCCTTTTTCAGGTGGTTTTTCTTTTATTATACCACCCCGTGGGCTCCTTTGCCACATTCCCTGAAACCGGCTCTGCTATTTCCTGCCCCTGTGGCACATTATGCATTCGGTCATTACGGCGATAAATTCGCCGGTGGTTGGCTTGTACCCCATCTCATAGGCGCCGAAAAGCTCATGCAGCATATCCGCATTGCCGCTTTCCCATGTTCGCTGTATGGCAAAGCGCACGCATCGCTCCACTGCCGCCCTGGATACCCCGTATCTCTGCATCACCATGGGATACAGCGCAGCGGATATATTGTACATGGCCTCCGGTTCGGTTTGAGTTCTTTGCAGCATCATCAGCAGGTATGCATACCCCTTGTATTTGGGATGCATACCCACCCTCCTGAGCAGGTCTGCCGCATTCTTCATGCACCGCATATACCTTTTCCCTCCTCCAGCGGAAAATATACATTTTTTGTTTTTTCATATTGGATATGAGCCCATTATGTTTTGACTGTGCTCTGATATTATAACTGTATTCCCATATATGCAACCATTTCGACCTAATATAATACAATTATCCATTTTCCCGTCATTTTTCGACATTGGTATCCGGCTGTTTTATTACAGGATGCTGTCCTTATAAATTTTGCCATACAAAAGCACCGTCCTTCTGAACGGTGCCTTTTATACTTTATGTATGGTTTTGCCTATATTACCCGCCTGCCTGTGATGTGCTCAAAGGCATGAACGTATTTCAGCGCATTTACCCTGTGGGTGCTGCGAAGCTCATAGTGAACGCCTCCGTATATCAGCACCATTTTTGCCTTGCCGCAAAGACCCACCCCATCCAGCTCCGCCATGGGGAAGGCGTATTTGCCAAAGCTGAGCACGCCGCCTGAAAGCTCCACCGGCCCTGTATATATCACCTCTGTGCGGTGATCAGGGGTTATCCTGTACAGCGATACCTCAGGGTCTCCTATTGGGATGCCCTCGTCCAGGTATTCTCCCAGCTTTTTGCGCTGCCACTCATTCCAGTCGGTGGTCTTTTGAAAGCTCGTGCCGCTGAGCCAGCCATATTCATCATATACGGCCTCCATGCCGCAGGTGCAGCGTATGCTGTCGCCATGGGAAGAAAGCCCCCCTGCCTTGCCGCACTCTGGGCAAATGTAAAGCAAATGCTCAAGGCCCTCTGCAAGGCCCTTGCACTTATACGGCCTTGGTTCCTTTTCCTGCAATTCGTAGGAGTCCTCGTATATATCCCGGCATATGGCGCTGTACACCTGCTCGGCAGTCATATCTGCAAGCTGTTCCTTTGTGTATACGTTTACGGCCCTGCCCCGCATACCGCCTCGCCTTATGGAATAGGCCCAGCGTGGGGAGGTAAGATAGCCCCGCTCCAGCCGGTAGGTCACAAGGGCAGCCCCTCCGGCCTTGGCAAGCTTTCCCGTGGAGGGCAGCACATGGCAGCCGCGCCCATCATAGGAGCGATTGCCCTCGGCGAATATGCAGATATTCTCGCCGCTCCTAAGGGCCTTTATAACGCTCATCACAGTGGAGGAGGCAAGGCCGCCCTTCTGGCGCACAATGGGGGATACTGCCCACATCAGCAGCTTTGCAGCTATCCCCTTCTGGAATATATGCTCGCTCCCCACAAAGCGCATTGGGCGGCTGCAGCTTGCCGCAGCCATTATCATATCCAGATTGGTATTGTGATTTGATACCACCAGGTAATTGCCCTCCACCTGAGGCAGGGGCTCGCAGCCGCACCTGAACCACCACCTTACCGGTGGGCATACGATGGGCCGCAGGAGCCTGTAAAAGAACTCCGCGCGCTTGATTTTAGTATCGTTTCTGGTATTGTTACTCATATACAAGCCCCGGGGAGCGCTATCTCCCCGTCATTATCTCCAGTATGGTTTTATCGGTCTGCCTCATGCCTTCCCGGGCAAGGCGGCCCACGTTGCTTATGGTGTCCTCAGGGCTATCCCCCAGTATACCGTCCCCTCCATTAAACTGCTGATGGTTAAGGCACATATGGTAGCCCAGTATGCCTGCGCCTACGGCTGAGGCTATCTTTGCAGCGCAGGAGGGCTTTGCCCCATCGCATACCGTGCCTGACAGCATGGCCACGGCGTTTACCACAGTCTGGGCTATGGTATCCGTATCTGCACCGTGGAGATATGCTATGGCAGCGCCTGCGCCGCAGCCCGCGCTTACCGCGCCGCAGTAGGCAGATAGCCTGCCTATGCCGGTTTTCTGGTGAATTGTGATAAGGTCTGATACCATAAGGGCCCGGTAGAGCTTATCCTGCCCTGCGCCAAGGTGCTTTGCATACCGTATAACAGGCAAGGATGCGGTAATGCCCTGATTGCCGGAGCCGGATACTATTGTGACCGGCAGCTCGCAGCCGCTCATGCGTGCATCAGAGCCGGCGGCAGCATAGGCCCTGGCCTCGGTGGTTATATCAGCGCCGTATTCCTTAAGCAATACGCTGCCAATGTTTGCGCCCCAGTCTCCCCTGAGGCCCTCCTCGGCAATGGCAGAATTGCAGTTTATCTGCATATCCAGCATTTCGCTAACCCGGCTCAATTCCACCGTGTTTGCAAAATCCACTATATCCCGTATATTCAGCACGCTCTTATCCTGAAGATTATCCTCGGCGGATTCCACCAGCGGCTTTTGCAGCAGCACCTGCCCATTCTTTTCCTCGTAAATTATATTGGCGTGGTTATTGGCAATATGCACCACCGCCTTATCCTCTCCGGCATAGCCTGTAAGGCGTATATCCAGCATACGGGGAGTATCAGGGCAGCTTACATCAATGGCCGCAGTATCAAGATATGCCTTTATTTCCCCGTGCTTTTCCTCCGGCACGGAGGATATAACCTGAAGCACCCCGTCCGTTTCTCCTGCCACCACGCCCACGGCAATGGCCGCCTTTATGCCCTTAAGACCGCCCGTATTTGGAACCACAACGCTCTTTACGTTTTTAAGTATATTGCCGCTGACCTCAGCATCCACCCTTTCAGGCAGGGCACCCAGTATATCCCTGAGCCTTGAGGCGCAGTAGGCAATGGCTATAGGCTCTGTGCAGCCTGTTGCGAGCTGCAGTTCTTCTTTGAGTATTGCGATATAAGCGTCGGTAACTTTAGAGTCCAGCATGGTATTTCTCCTCCGTATTTTTTCAAAAAACCAGGCCGGGAATATTCCCCGGCCATCGGTATTTTTATTCTATTTTTGCCCCACAGTTACAACAGAAACAGGCCCCGGGAGCAGCCTCGGTGCCGCAGGCAGTACATACCTTTTTTGTTTCTGCCTCAATGGCAGGTGCTTCCAGCCTTGTACCGCACTTTGTGCAGAACTTTACGCCCCCGGCGGATACTGCGCCGCAGCTTGGGCAGGTGACCTCTACAGGAGCAGCCTCCTGCTCATCCGGCATTTCCTGGCCCTTTGCCTCATTTGCAGTCTTTATGGCAGCTATCTTGCTCTCCGCCTCGGCAATATTCGCCATGCAGGTATCTGCAGAGGCAAAGAACCCTGCCAGGTCCTCATTCTGGAATGCTCCCGCACGGTACTTTGCGTATATATTTTCCCCGAGCTGCTTATACAGCTCGTTGAGCGCAGACTTTTCGCCTGATATTTTTGCATTGAGCTTGGTTATTTCTATTGCGTCGCCGGTCTTTTCGCCCACGTTTTTTGCAATGGCATTGAGTTTATCAATAAACGCCACGTTCACTTACCTCCTGATATGATGCTGTCCTTAGGATTGTATATTATTATACCACCAAAGCATAGCATTCGCCACAATTTTATGCAATAATTTACTTCCTGCCATTATATGCCACCCGTTTTGATTGTTTGACGAAAAAAATGAGAGATGTTAGAATTATTCAGTCACCATTTTTTCTTTTTCCGGAGGAACCATGCTGGTAGTTATCAAAGGCGCAGGAGATCTGGCCACAGGCATTGCCCAAAGGCTGCGTCTTGCCCATATACAGGTGGCGATGACAGATATAGAAAAACCCTCTGCCATACGCCGCACCGCCGCCTTTTCAGAGGCCATGTACCAGGGCACGGCTCAGGTGGAAGCCCTTACCGCAGTAAAGGCAAAAAGCCTTGACCACGCCCAAAGTATCCTTTCTGAGGGTAACATCCCCATCCTTGCAGACCCTTCAGGGGCAGAAGCCCTCAGGCTGAGGCCTGCGGTGCTTATAGATGCCATAATCGCCAAAAGAAACACCGGCACCTCCATATCCGATGCGGAGCTGGTGCTGGGCGTGGGCCCCGGCTTTACCGTAGGTGAGGATTGCCACGCCGCAATAGAGACCAAGCGCGGCCATCACCTTGGCCGGGTATACTATGAGCAGGGCCAGAGCCCCATTCCCAATACCGGCATACCCGGCATGATAGCAGGATACGGTGCAGAGCGGGTAATGCACGCCCCGGCGGCAGGCACCTTTCACTGCCTCAGGCAGATAGGCGATACCGTGGCCGCAGGAGAGATAGTAGCCATGGTGGGGGGCAAGGAGGTCATTTCCGCAATTCCCGGCATACTCCGCGGGCTGCTGCCTGAAGGTTACGATACCCCCAGGGGCATGAAATGCGCCGATGTTGACCCCCGCTGCACAAGGGATCACTGCTTCACCGTTTCCGACAAGGCCCGTGCCATAGGCGGCGGCGCTCTGGAGGCCATACTGCATTTCGGTCTGCTTTAGAAAAAAGCAAAGCCCCTCTGATGGATGGGTGGTCATAAAACAGAAAAGCATCCGTGCAAAACCTTCTACATGGATGTTTTCCTGTTTTGCCATGTTTTGTAACCTCCTTTTTTGAAAATGGGTATAAAAAAGGCCGTCAACTTTTCGCACATTGCGACCAGTCAACGGTCAGTTTTTCGGTATTTAGTTGTTGTGGCCTATTTGTCAAATTACAGATTAGTCTATCGGTGGAGTAGAAGGATTGCTTACCTCGTAGAA
>CAYMPG010000006.1:0-80656 GCA_964392455.1 uncultured Clostridium sp.
CTAAAGTTGTAGAGAGTGAATAGTTTTGAATCTTTACAAATGAATATTTTTCTTAGGAGGTGGTTGATTTGGGCGAAGTTCTCATTTTGCATTTAAGTCATGGAGACGAGAACTTATGGGATAAGTTGGTTGACTTGTTAGATGAGAATGGATATAAAATCAACCACTTTGAGAGAAGTGACAAGACATTAACTTCGTTAAAGTTTGAGGAGTTGAAGATAATACCAGAACAACATCAGGTGCTTGTGAATGATAAGGAAGTTATTTTAACCGGAAAAGAATTTCAAATACTTAAGGAGTTTTGAAATTATGACAAAAGTATTATTCATCTGCCACGGCAATATCTGCCGCAGCCCGATGGCAGAGTATGTGTTGAAGCATATGATAAAGGAGCGGGGCGTGGAGGATATGGTTTATGTGGAGTCCGCAGCTACCAGCGCAGAGGAGCTGGGCAATCCCGTTTATCCGCCTGCAAGGCGGAAGCTGAAGGAGCATGGCATAGATTGCAGCGGCCACGCTGCACGGCGGCTCAAAAAGGAAGACTATGACAGGTTTGATATGCTGATAGGCATGGACGAAGCTAATGTGAGCAGCATACGGCGCATATGCGGCAGGGACGATAAGGTATCCATGCTGCTGGATTATACCAACAGACCGGGGAGCGTGGCGGATCCATGGTATACCGGGGATTTTGAGGCCACCTGGCGGGATGTGGAGGAGGGCTGCCGTGGCCTGCTCGACAGCATACTTTAGGACACACCAGGCATAATGAGGGACAGGTCAATACGCCTGTCCTTTTAGTTAACAATTAATTTAATATACAGGAAGTGCCTTTATGGTTTAAAATAAAGAAAAAGCTCAATAATTACAGATGAGAAAACTGTGTTTGGAGGGAATAAATGGCAAAATCCAGGAGATTTGCGGCGCTGCTGCTGGCGCTTACCCTGCTGATAGGCATGGTGCCCGCCCGGGCGGCGGTGTTCCATTCTGATGTGAGGGTAATGCTGTCGATAGGCAGCGTGCGGGAATTCACCTTTACCCCCGTGGGGGAATTCACCCTGCAGGAGGATGAGGACATAAAGGTGGGCACAGAGGAGCTTACGGTAAAGGCCGTGGGCGGTCAGGTATCCATAACCTTTGGCGATGATACTGTTACTGCTCCTTCTTTGACCCTGCTCAGCGATAACTACGGCGGTACTACAGACTATATCCGCCTGAATAACAAGGAACATGGCACCTGCACCTACCTTGGCAATATGACCTTTGACGTGTACGAGGGCAAGCTCAGGGCGAGGAACCAGCTGCCCATAGAGCAGTATCTTTATGGGGTGGTGCCCCATGAGATGAGCAATTCATTTCCAGTGGAGGCGCTGAAGGCTCAGGCGGTATGCGCCCGCAGCTACGTTATGGGCTACTGCTCCAGGTATGCCACCCGCTCATATGATATTCGGGATACCTCAAGCGATCAGGTGTACAGGGGTTATGCCAGCAAAAACACCAGGGCAATTGCCGCCGTGGATGCTACCGCAGGGCAGGTGCTTACCTACGAGGGAAATATAATAGAAGCCTATTACTCTGCCTCAAATGGCGGGCAGACCGAGCGCACAGGCAACGTATGGGAAAACGATTTGCCATATTATACCAACCTTGATGACCCGTATGATCTTAGCAATCAGTCCAGCATAGAGGAAAAATCATTCATACCCGAAAAGTACGATGAAACCACCCTCAAGCTGATGGACCCTGCCGTTCTATTTGCCATACAGCAGGCAGCGTATCAGGCAGCAGACCGTGAGGTGGAGCTTATTGCCACGGTGGCGGTGGTGCCAAAGAGCCCTGAGTATGAGGAACCGAGCCGCAGCTATACCGAGGCGGATATAACGCTCATCGTGGGCTATACTGATGAAGAAACCGGCGAGGAAAAGCAGGGCCAGGTGACGATAACCCTTACCCTGTCCGAGCTGAGCTTTGGCAGCTATGAAAACACCCTGGGCCGCATGAAGGCCAGTAAGACACGCCTGCGTATGTATGGTGCAGAGCGGGGCGAGTATGCATACATAAGCGAAAAATACCCGGGCTGGTTTATAACGGCCCGCAGATATGGTCACGGCATTGGCCTTTCCCAGCGCAGCGCACAGGAAAGGGCGAGAGCCGGGCAGACCTATGATGAGATAACTGCCTTTTACTATGTGGGCACCAGCCTGGATACTGTGGGCACATACGATACCGCTCCAAAGCTGGATGGCGGAAAGTATAAGGTGCGGAGCTGGGGCGTAAGCGACATTGCCCCGGGCACTGAGGCTGAGAAGCTGTTGAAGGAGCTTAGCTCAGAGGGAACGCTCAGCATTGTGAATGACGAGGGCAGCACCAAGACCGGGCAGCTTGCCACCGGAGACTTTGTAAGAAACACATATGGCGAGGGGCATACCTTCTTTGACCTGCCAATAGTCATATTTGGCGACCTTGATGGCGACGGCAAGGTGGGCACAAAGGATGATATACTTGCCCTGCAGGAGCATCTGCTGAGGATACAGCTCGTATCAGGGCCTTACCTTAAGGCGGCGGATGTAAACCACGACGGCGCTGTGGATCTTAAGGATATGTTGAGGCTTATCCGATATTCACAGGGCGATGAAAAGCTCTCTCAGGAGGATTAGCAATATGAAGCACAATGTTTTTTCAAAAAAGGCCTTTGCCATCACCCTTGCGCTGATAATGGCCATGGCGCCCGCTGCGGCATTTGCCTCTGTGGAGGCGGCGGCCTCTGCCGATAAGACCACCGTTCAGGCAGGAGACGTGGTAGAGGTGACTGTTACGGTTACCGGAAAAAAGCTATCGGCCGTGGAAGGCACATATACCTATGACCCGGCCCTGCTTACCTATGCAGAAAGCGCGGGCGGCGCATCTGATGGGTTTATCAGCATGGTGTCTGCCGAAAAGGGCGGAGCCGATTCACTTACGGCACGCATAAAGTTTACTGCCGCAGCCGCAGGCACGGCAGAGGTGGCATTTGAGGTCACCAAGGCGCTGGATTATGACGGGGACGAAGCGGGCACCGCAAAGAGCAGCGTTACCGTTGAGGTGCAGGCAGCACCTGCTTCAGCCGAGCCAACAGAGGAGCCTCTGAACTATGCTGCGGAGGGCGTGGCAGCTCAGGGCCTTACCGCCGAGCAGCCCATGTACATATGGCGCACCCTTGAAAACGTAACTATACCATCAAAATACGCAGAGACCACCCTGGATTATCATGGGGAAACGGTAGCTGCGGCGACGGTTGCAGATTCTGATGCGCCGGTGCTGCTGTATCTTTCGGATGAAAGTGGCGAGGCAGGCGGCTATTACATATATGATGCTGAAAAGGATACCCTTTATCCATATCAGACGGTGAATTCCGTATCAAAGTCATATATACTGCTCCAGCCCGATGGCAGCGTGGAGCTGCCCGCAGGCTTCAGCGAGACTACCATAACCATTGACGAAAAGACCGTTACCGCATGGGTATCTCAGGATGCTCAGGGCGATATATACCTGCTTTATGCCCGCAATCCAAGCGGCGAGGTGGGGTATTACCTTTACAATCCTCAGGATGAATCCCTGCAGCGGTATGCTGTAATGCCGGCCCGTCCTGCTGAGCCTACTCTGCCTGTGGAGGAGGAGCTGCCCATAGATGAACCCGCAGCAGAGGATGCACAGAATAGTGATGGCATAATGCTGAGCAGGCCGGTATTTTACGCCATATGCGGCGTTGGCGCAGCCCTTGTGATAGCGATTATCGTTATGGTCGTATCCAATGCCCGGGAAAAGGCAAGGCGCAAGCGCCGTGCAGAGCAGCGCCGGGCCGAGCGCAAGAGAATGATTGCCGAGGAGACCGAGGAAAAGGCATAAATAAAAAAGGCCGGATGCATCCGGCAGCGTATATGCACCGGGGAGAGCGCAGCTTCCCCGGTGCATTTGCATAAAATACCTTGTCAGCATGATTTTTCAGGCTCAAACATATCGCTGAGAAGTATCCAGCCGGGGCGGTACAGGGGCGCCATATTGCAAAAGCTCACGCCGCCAAGCTGGTATTTTTCCACCAGCTCAAGCCGGGCGCATATGCTCCTCGGGTCGTGAAACCATACCATGCGCTCAGTGCCTGAGCTGTCATAATAGCTGAAGTGAGATGCCTGAACAGTATGGTCGTAACGGATGTCTGCAAAGTGGCTGAATGCAAGGGAGGGGGCCTGGCAGGGATATACGGTGCGTGGCAGGGCTCCGCAGCAGGGAAGCTGCCAGCTATAGCCATGGGAGGAAATGGAGAGGAGCAGCTTTTCTACAGGAATAGCCTTGGCTGCACACTCAAGTATGGAGCTTATGGCGGCTATGGAGCGCGGGGGAACAGGGGCGGCGGAGGGCGGCGCCCCATCCTCAGGCCGGAGTATAATGCCACCGGCCCATTCATGCAGGACGAAAAGGCTCTGCTCTGCGCCGTAAAGCGTTACCATTAACAGCAGACCTTCCTCCCGGAAAATATGACCAATGCGGCGAATAAGGGCGCAGCAGGCCTCTGCATCATGGGGAGATACACTGCCAAGGCATATATTTGCCCCACGGTAATTTCTGCCGGATATGCGCTGCAATAGCTGGGCTATAAGGGCTTCCTGCGCTGAAGCATCATTAAGCAGGGCGTGGAGCGTCCCCGGCCTTTCTGTATCCTCCCGGGCTGACAGACCCAGCAGTGGCACAACGCCACAGCCAGCCGCCCGCTGCAGGAGAGGAATGTCATTCAAGCCGGTAATGGAGCCGTCAGCCTGTATTCGGCAGCCCACCACTGAAAAGCAGGAAAGATAGGGCGACGCCCCCATCAGGGTCGCTTCACCTGAGCCCGGCATAGCGCACCCGTGAATCGTGATGGGCCGCCTTGGCCTATCGTGTGTATCCGGGATAATGAGAGCCTGGCCCACCATCGGCCTGATGTGAGGGTCAAGCTGATTCATGGTGGAGAGTGAGGCGGGGGATATACCATGGGCCTCCGCTATGGAGCTGAGACTATCGCCATATTTTACGGTATAAAGCATAAAAAAAGGCCTCCGTGCAAAAGTATGTATTATAACCTTATGCAGGAGGGCCAAGCTGAATTACCGTATTTTTGCTTACTTTACAGTAAGCCCAAAGCAGCAGTTGCCGCCTATAAAGCCGCCGCTTTCATCCAGAGTGCCGTAGGGCTCAAGCTCAGGCATCTTGGCAAGGCGGTTGTTTTCTATTATGGGAAGCTCATCTGCAAGCAGGGAGCAGAATTCGGCATTTGCAAGTATGCGCCGGTGTACATTTCGCATAAAGCTGAGCCCGCCGCCCATTATGGCGATGATATACATATCCTCAACTATGCCTCCGGAGAGGGTAAGGCCGTAAATATCAGGCTGGGTAAAGCTGTTCAGAAATAACCTCATGCAATCCTTCTGGGAGATGAGCTTTTCGGCGGGGATACGCATGCCCAGGGCAAAGCGTTCTATGTACATGGCGTAAGGTGTCCTTTCGGCTGGATGATTTTTCTTGATACTGTAATTATCCCATAAACCGCCTCCCGCCGCAATAGGCAGGATACTTGCATGAGCTTTTATAATGGCTTTGTATGAAGGGGGTGTGTATGGTATAATCCATACATTGGCAAAACCATTGGAGGTATGGCATATGTACGAATTGATACAGGTGTCCGGCGGCAGCTACTATATACAGAGCCCTGCGAAGATAGGCCTTGTAAAGCTCAACGATACTGACGTATGTCTTATCGACAGCGGAAATGATAAGGAGGCCGGCCGCAAGGTGCGGCAGATACTGGATGGAAATGGGTGGCGGCTCAGGGCCATATACAATACCCATTCAAATGCAGACCATATTGGCGGCAATAAATACCTTCAGGCCCAGACGGGCTGTGCCATATATGCCCCGGGCATAGAGTGCGATTTTACCAACCATCCCCTGCTGGAGCCCTCCTTCCTGTATGGCGGGTATCCCTGCAGGGAGCTAAGGCATAAGTTTCTTATGGCCCAGGAGAGCTGCGCCCAGCCCCTTACGGCGGAAACGCTGCCGGAGGGCTTTGAGATAATACCGCTGCCCGGGCATTTTTTTGACATGGTGGGCTTTCGCACGGCGGATGATGTGGTATACCTTGCGGATTGCCTTTCCAGCCGAGAAACGCTGGATAAATATAAAATTGGCTTCATTTACGACGTGGGCGCCTATATAAATACACTGGAAATGGTGAAAACGCTGACCGGCAGAGTATTTGTACCTGCCCATGCAGAGGCCAGAGAGGATGTATCGGAGCTGGCCCAGTATAATATAGACAGCGTTCTTTATATAGGAGAGAAGATAGCCCAGATGTGCTCTGAGCCTGTAAGCTTTGAAGGTATACTTCAAAGGGTGTTTACAGAATTCGGCCTTACCATGACCTTTGAGCAGCATGCGCTCATAGGCAGCACCGTGCGCTCATATCTCTCCTGGCTGAAGGATCAGGGCAGGGTGAGTGCGGTGTTTGATAAGAACATAATGCTGTGGTCAAAAAACTGACCGGGCGTTAAAAAAGCTTAGGAGATCATAAAATGGGAAAATACGATGGCATATACCTGTATGCCGATATGGATGGGACTCTGCTGAAGGATGATAAGACCATACCCGAGGCCAACCTTATCGCCCTGGAAAGGTTTACCGCCGAGGGAGGGCGCTTTGGGGTGGCCACAGGCCGCTCGCCCCATAACTTTTCGTTTTTCGGGGAGGTGCTTCCGCTGAATGCCCCATCAATACTGGATAACGGCGGAGCGCTGTACGATGTGAAAAACGAAAGATTTATCGAGTGCGCTTATATTCCGAGAGAGCGTAGCCTGAATATAGTACATAAAATACTTCATATCAGCCCAATGGCCAGCGTACAGGTGTACACCTGCGATGCAAGGTATCAGGTGAATCCCAATAAGGGCCACTATGATGACCCCCTTATAGTAGTAGAGAATATACATGAGCCCTTTATCAGGGCTGAGGATATTCAGGGGAAATGGATAAAGATAGTGGTATGCGAGCCTGAGGAGCGGCTGATGGATACCTTGAATAAGCTGGAGCCTGAGACGCTGGAGGATGAATACTCCATAGTCCTTTCAGGGAAGCTGTATTTTGAGCTGCTGCACAGGGGCACCAGCAAGGGAGCGGGTATAGCCGCAGTTAGGCGGAATGAGGGCGGTATAAAAAAGATACTTGCAATAGGGGATTATTATAACGATACTGAGATGCTTGAACAGGCGGATGTGTCCGGCGCTCCGGTAAACGCAGAGCAGGCCATAAGGGACATTGCAGACCATATCACCTGCGACAATAATCAGGGCTGCGTTGCGGATTTTCTGCGCCTTGCCCTGGGAATGGAAATACAGCAAAAAGGAGAATAAACTATGCCTACCCTTACCATTGAACACCACGCCATACTTTTTGCGCTGCTTTCCAGGCAGGCCATTACGCTGTTTGGCGATGAGGGAAAGGAGGCCATACTTAAGGCCATGACACGCTATGGCAATGAGCGGGGTCAGAGAATGGCAAAAAATGCCCTTGCAAATGGCGATGAGCTTACTCTGCTGAATAGTCAGGCCTATGGCGAATGGCAGCCGGATTATCCCGGTCAGATGGAATTTGGCGCCATATGCGCTCAGCCCACCTACAGGAGCTATATTGCAAAATGCGCCTGGTGCGATGCCTGGGCAAAGCACGGCCTTACGGAATACGGCAGGTATTATTGCTGCAATATAGATAATGCCTGGTATAATGGGTTTAATCCGGAATTCACCTGCACGCCTCTAAATCCTGCCATGAGCTGGGGCGGTGATTGCTGCCGCTTTGACTGGGGACAGCCCCTGAATGACGATGATATAGCAGCTCTTGCAGAGAAGAAAAAGGAGCTTGGCACCAGCTGCATGAAGAATTTCAATTTCCATACTGCCCACATACTTCATACCGTGAGCCGCACTCTCATAGAGGAGCTGGGCGAGGGGGCGCAAAGGGCAATAGATGGGGCAAAGAGGGAATACATGGAAAAGTTTGGCCCGGAATACCTGAGCTGCCTCGAGGGCATATTTTAGGGAGATACCACTGAATCAAAAAAGTGCATCCTTTGCTTTAGGGATGCACTTTTGTGCTTTAAGGGGTTTTGATAGGGCTTACCTTTATGCGTGCATCAGGAAAGCCCGGCGGCAAAGAGCTGCACCACATATATTTCATCACCCTGTGCAGCGTAGCCGATGCACATATGGGTATAGCCCTCCCTCAGTATGTTTTCCCGGTGGCCGGGGGAGGCCAGCCATTGCTCGGTAACGTATTCTGCGGATATGCTGTCCAACCCGCTGGAGGCAAATATGTTTTCACCGAAGGCGGTAAAGGCTATGCCCCTTTCGGTAAGGGCGGTGTATGCATTTGAGCCGTCCGGCCGGGTATGGGAGAAGGAAGAAGCACATTCCTTCGCCCGGGTATTTGCCGCCTTTTGCATGGCGGAGGAATACTCAAGGGTGCTTACCCCTGCGGCGCTTCGGTAGGAATTCACCAGGGCAAGCACTCCGCTGCCGAGGTCTGTATCAGCAGCCCGTTCAGGCTCAGCGGTAGCTATGGGCGTAGCTGTGGCAACAGGTGTGGCTATAGGGGAAGGCTTTGCCGTGGGGGTGGCTTCGGGCGCTGCTGCGGCCTCCGGTGTAGTGGCGGGGGCGGCGGTGGGTACGCTGGCCGTGGAAGCGGGCTCAGGTATGGCCGTGGAAGCGGGCTCAGGTATGGCCGTGGCGGCCACAGGCGTTATGACGGGCTCAGGAGTATTGTCCAGAGCTACGGAGATTACCGGCTCGCTGGGAGCGGCGCAGCCTGTGAGCATTATGAGCATGGCTATTATGATGATAAAAAGCTTGTTATTCATACATCCATTTTATAGCGTAGCCGCAAATAATGCAAAAGGTATGTGTGTGCTGAGTCCGGATGAGCTATACGTATTTTCGCATATGCTTCAGGGCGCTCTTTTCCAGACGGGATACCTGGGCCTGGCTGATGCCTATCTCGTCTGCCACTTCCATCTGGGTGCGTCCCTGGAAAAAGCGCAGGCGTATTATGCTCTGCTCCCGCTCGCTGAGCCTCTCCATGCCGCTCTGTATGGCAACGTGGGTGAGCCAGTCCTCATCATTTGTGTGCTCGTCCCTTAGCTGATCCATCACATATATCTCATCGCCGTCATCATGGTATATGGGCTCATACAGGGAAACGGGATCCTGTATTGCATCCAGCGCAAAGGCCACTTCCTCCTCCTTTATGCCCATGGCCTTGGCTATGCTGCTTATATGGGGCTCCTGCCCGGTTTCATCCATGAGGCGGGCTCTGGTTTGCAGGGCATGGTATGCCGTATCCCGTATGGAGCGGCTCACCCTCAGCGCATTGTTATCCCTTAGATGCCGCCGTATCTCGCCTATTATCATGGGTACAGCGTAGGTGGAAAAGCGTACATTGTGTCCCAGGTCAAAGTTATCTATGGCCTTTATGAGACCTATGCAGCCCACCTGAAAAAGGTCATCCATATATTCTCTACGGCCGGAAAAGCGCTGTATCACGCTGAGCACAAGGCGGAGGTTTTCCCGGATAAAGGTCTCACGGGCCTCCTGATTGCCTGACTTTATCTTAAGCAGCAGCTCACGGCTGCGCTCATAGGTCATCATGGGAAGCTTTGAAGTATCCAGCCCGCATATTTCCACCTTGTTTATAGCCATCTTTCAATACCTCCCAGCAGCATTTCATTTGTTAAAAATAGGATTGCCTGAGCTGCTGAAATCAATGCCTGACAAAAAAGCGGAATAATGCGGAAAGACAGCATAAAGGGGATACGCCCGCAATGTTAATGGTATGTTCAAAAAGGCCGTATTGAGAAGCCGTGGGGGAGATGGTATAATTTGCAAAAAACGGAGGTGGGATATGAAGAATATGCTTTTCATTGCGGCAGCGCTGCTGATGCTGTGCCTGAGCGGCTGCCAGGCCGCCCCCGATGAGGATGATATGGTGATAACCTGCTTTGACGTGGGTCAGGCAGACAGCTTTCTTATACAATGCGGCGGAAAAACCATGCTGATGGATGCCGGTACCACAAGCGACGGCGCAGTGGTGGCAGAGAAACTTGAGGATATGGGCATAAGCTCCATAGATTACCTGATGGTCACCCACTTTGACAAGGACCATGTGGGCGGGGCCGCTCAGATAATAAGAGAATTTGACGTGGACACGGTGCTGCGCCCGGTATATATGAAGGAATCAAAGCAGGTAACAGCCTATATTCAGGAGCTTGAGAAAAAAACAGGCGCCGTAGAGGAGGTAATACTGCGGGATGCTTACCGCATTGACCTTGGCAGTGCCTCCATGGTGATACACCCTGCTGCACAGGAGCTTTATGAAAAGGACCCCAGCAACAATTCCTCCCTGGTCACTGAGATATTCCATGGCAGCAACAGCCTGCTGTTTACAGGGGATGTGGAAAAGGAAAGGATAAAGGAGCTGCTTGAGGAGGAGTTTGCCTGGGGATATGATTTTCTGAAGGTGCCACACCACGGCAAGCATGAGAAGATACTTGGTGAGTTTTTTGAAAAGGTGGGGGCAGAGAGCGCCGTTATAACCTGCTCAAATAAGAACCCCGAGGAGGCTGAGACCCTTACTCTATTGGAAGCTGCGGGCACTGAATACTTCCTTACCAGAAAGGGCTCTGTGCGTATCCTCAGCAATGGGGAGCAGCTCAGCGTGGAGCAATAAAAAATGTTGAAATCAGGCGGTTTTTTCTGTTGACAGGCCGCCTTTTTAGTGGTAACATAGTTCGGTAAGCCGCTCCGTATCGGCTTTGTAAGTGTGGGCATTGCCCACCGCCGTGCATACGGGCGAGATTTAAAGAAGGAGGTACAGGACGTGTACGCTATCATCCGTACCGGTGGCAAGCAGTACAAGGTAGAAGCTGGTGACGAGATCCTCGTCGAAAAGCTGGATGCCGAAGTTGGTGCTGAAGTTGCTTTCGAAGTATTGATGCTTTGCGGCGACGAGGTCGTAGTTGGTAAGCCCGTAGTAGAGGGCGTTGTTGCCAAGGGCACCGTAGTCGAGCATGGTAAGGGCAAGAAGGTCGTGGTATTCCACTACAAGCCCAAGAAGAACATCCGCAAAAAGCAGGGCCATCGTCAGCCTTATACCAGGGTCAAGATTGAGACCATCGGCTAAGCTATGACGACCGTAACTCTTTTTCGAAGCGAGCAGGGCCTTGTGGGCTTTGAAGCATCCGGCCATACAGGCTATGCCGAGGAGGGCAGCGATATAGTGTGCAGCGGAGTTTCCGCCATCACGCAGACTGCCGCCATGGGCATAATAGAGGTGCTGGGCATAAGGGCCGGGCTGGATATATCCGAGGGAAACCTTTACCTTATCCTTCCCAGCGACATTACCCCGGCAGATTTCGAAAAAGCAGGCATTATTCTGGACACAATGGCGATGGGGCTGCGCTCCATAGCCGCTACCTATGGTGATTACATCAATATTTCAGAAAGGAAGGTGTAACACGATGATGAACATCAACCTGCAGCTCTTTGCTCATAAGAAGGGCGTAGGCTCTACCCGTAACGGTCGTGACAGCGAATCCAAGCGTCTCGGACCCAAGCGCGCTGATGGTCAGTTCGTTCTGGCAGGCAATATCCTGGTTCGCCAGCGCGGTACCCACTTCCATCCCGGCACCAACGTTGGCCTGGGCAAGGATGACACTCTCTTTGCAAAGGTAGATGGTATCGTCCGCTTTGAGACCAAGCATCTTGGCCGCAAGGAAGTCAGCGTTTATGCGGAAGAAGCCGCTAACTAATCAGTTCATTCATTGACATGATAAGCCCGTTCCCTAAGGAGCGGGCTTGTTTTGTATCGATTTGCAAAAAAATGGCTCAAAGGCTGCTTTGCCACGGTGGCTTTCAAGGAAAGCAAATGTGTAGTATAATTCAGGTAAAGCAAATAAGGCGGTAAATATACCATGCGTACAGAAATAAAAGACGGCGCTATACATATCACCGGGGTTAATTGCTTTGATATGGCCCGCTCGGCCTGCTGCGGCCAGGCATTCCGCTGGAAAAGCAGCGGGGATGGCTGGTTTGGCGTGGCTGGTGAAAGAGGCGTATTGATAACCCAGCAGGAGGATGAGCTGACCATATCTCCGGGCACAGATGAGGATATTGGCTTTTGGCTCAATTACCTCGATCTTTACAGGGACTATCAGGCTATTGAGGCGCAGGTGGCCATGGATAGGGTGCTTTCTCCCTGCCTGGGGTATGCAAGCGGCATACATATATTCAATCAGGCACCCTTTGAAACACTTATATCCTTTATCATTTCCGCAAATAACAATATAAAGCGCATTACCGGCATAGTGGAGCGGCTGTGCCAGCTTGCAGGCCACAGGGTAGAGGGGAAAATCCCCTATTATACCTTTCCTGAGCCTGAAGCCATAGCTGCGCTCAGTGAGCAGCAGCTTACCGGTATCGGTGCAGGCTACCGGGCCCCGTATATAAAAAAGTCTGCCGGCATGGTGGCGGCAGGCTATGATTTGCAGCGGCTCAGGAACATGGATACCCCATCGGCAAGGAAGGAGCTATTGAGCTTTCCCGGAGTGGGCCCAAAGGTTGCAGATTGCATACTGCTTTTTTCCCTTGGGCATACAGATGCATTCCCACTGGACGTGTGGATGAAGCGGGCCATGCGGCTGATGTACTTTGAAGGGCGGGAGCCCGGCAAGCGGGAAATGGAGCAGCAAATAGCCCTCCTTGGGCCAAATAGCGGCATATTACAGCAGTATATATTCCATTATGCCCGTGAGAATATGTAAAGCCCACATTACGGGGTCACATTTTGAGAATACACGCTAGCGGTAATCTGGCAGAAATAGGATGGCGCGAGGATTCTATTGCTGTGAAAACAGATAAACTGCGCTATACAGATAAGGATTCAATCGTAATACAGTTTACGGAGTCAACCAGTAACTATGGAAGTTCAGACATTCATATTCTGAGTGTGAATACAGATGCCGATGAAGCGGAGATTATAGAAGAAGCAACAATTTTGGATGGGGGCGTTGATTCTCAATTCTATTCTTTGTATGAAAAAACGGCAATGATAGGAGATATGACGGTTATTTCGATGACCCCGGAAGATGAGCTTATCCAGCATATGGAGAAATCAGGTACAAATGCAGTTGCCATATCGGGGAATAATTACGAAAAAACACAATATTTGCATTGGACAGGGGAGAAATGGCAGGTATCTGAATAAGAAAGGCATATAACAACAATCCTGTAGTTTTTAGATAAATGTAAGGATGCTGAAAAAAGTAACCAAAGACATTTGCTGAACATGACAAAAACCTCTGGCTATCTGTGCATATTATGATGCATACTTTTTTACAGGATAAAGCCAGTATTTATAAATACGCTGCGTAGTATCTGCTCCACCTGCTTTTGAGCCTCCTTTTCCCCGTCAGGCGGGGAGGGCAAAAGGGAGACCACCCTGTGGGACAGCCTGCTCAGCTTCTTTAAAAAGGCATTTTTGCTTATTCCCAGCTCATTAAGGGAAAGGGGCAGCCCCAGCATATCTGCATATTCCTGCACTGCATCTGCAAGGGAGCGGGCATCGGCAAGGCCCATTGCCTGTGCGGGGGCAAGGTACTTTTCGGAGCGCTCCTCACGGCGTATTATTTCAGGGAGAAATATTGCCCCCAGGCTGCCAAAGGGTGCAGACCCAAAGGCCAGGGAACAGGCCAGGCACATTGCGCTGAACAGCCCCGATGGCGAATTATCGTGGGCCATTCCTGCAAGGCATTGGGCATATAAAAGATGGGCCGGGCTGTGGGGCAGGGCAGAGTGTACAGGCACGCCTCCTGCAAGGAGCCTTATTGCCTCCAGTGCCATGGGCCGGGAAAAGCTGCTGCATCCATCCTGCGATGCGGCCTCTATGGCTAAAACAAAGGCGGAAAGTATGCACTGAGCCTCCCGGTGTGCATCCGGGGAGGAAATGAGGGCAGGGTCTATTATGGCCATATCCGCCATAAGGGATGGGATACTTACGCTGTGCTCCATGTCGCCTGCTGCATCTATAAAGCAGGCAGAGCAGGTCACTTCGCTGCCATGGGTATCATACAGCGGCAGAGTGATGAGCCGGGTCTTATCCAGAGTAATACCTGCTGCACGGCCCTGTATGATGTCCTCCGGGGTAAGGTTCGGCTGCTGGTAAAATATGCGGATGAGCTTTGCGGTATCCATCGCACTGTGACCGCCCACCGCCAGCACCCATTGGGGTTTGAATTCCATAAGGGCCTTTGTGCCCTCTGCAATATGGGGAATATCCGCATGGTCAGGGCTGGCCTGAAGGTGCCGTGTGTGTATTCCGGAGGGGGCCAAATGCTGGAGTGCAGCGGCCATGCCTGCCGGGTCATCGTACACCAGCAGCAGCCGCTGCCCTTTAATATCGGACAGGCTTTGCGCTGCATGGTCTCCATATAGTATTTTGCCGGGTATGCGAAATTCTGCCATTGCCGCCTCCGCCAAATAGTCTGCTTCCTCATATAATCGGCGGAACGGCGAAAAAGTATGCTGCAAAAATATAAATATCATCCGAAAGGAAGTATTACATATGAACTTAAACAAATACATCGACCACACTCTCCTTAAAGCAAATGCCACCACAGCCCAGATAAAGCAGCTCTGTGCCGAGGCAAGGGAGTATTCATTTGCAAGCGTTTGCGTGAATTCCTGCCATGTGCCCCTTGCAGCCGGGGAGCTGAAGGGCAGCGGCGTAAAGGTTTGCTGCGTGGTAGGCTTCCCCCTTGGTGCCTGCCTTACCGAGGCAAAGGCATATGAGGCGGCGCTGGCTGTGAAGGCAGGTGCTGAGGAAGTGGATATGGTGATCAATATAGGTGCGGCGGTCGAGGGCAACTGGGCGCTGGTGGAGCAGGATATAAAGGCAGTTGCAGAGGCCTGCCATCCCAATGCCATACTTAAGGTGATAATAGAGACCTGTCTTCTGGATGATGGTCAGAAGCGGGAGGCCTGCCTTTGTGCAAAAAGGGCTGGGGCGGATTTTGTAAAGACCAGCACCGGCTTTTCCACCGGCGGGGCAACGGCTGAGGATGTGGCGCTGATGCGTGAAACGGTGGGAGCGGATATGGGCGTAAAGGCGGCTGGCGGAGTACGCACCGCCGAGGACGCCATGAAGATGATATCCTGTGGAGCCACCCGGCTGGGCACCAGCGCAGGAATAAAGCTGATGAGCTGATATAATCAAATAAGCATACATAGTATACGAGCGGAGGCAGCAGCCTCCGCTTTTACTTTTTTGGCAGAGGGACAAAACCCGTGCATAAATGGCAAAAATCGTGGGAATAATAGGCAGGATGCAGTTTTTGCGTGGCGAATAGATACATGACAGGTCCAAATGACCAACATATCCACATGGAGGTACATATGCAGCTTGCAAACAGAAGAAAAGGATGTGGGCTAACTGTGATGCTCTCAGGGGAGCTGGATCATCACAATGCCGCCGAAATAAGGGAGGCCATCGACAGCCTGCTGGATGGCTCTGTAAGGGAGCTTACCCTTGATATGGGCGGGGTAACGTTTATGGACAGCTCCGGCATAGGCATAGTGCTGGGGCGATACAGGCGTATGCGGGAGCGGGATGGAAAAATGTATCTGAGCGGCCTTGGGGGCAATGCTGAAAGGATACTCAGGATGGCAGGCGTGCTTGGGCTGATAGAAAGAAAATGATGGGGGTAAACAAGATGGTAAACCATATGGAACTTAGCTTTGACAGCATATCTCAAAACGAATCCTTCGCAAGGGCTGTGGCTGCGGCCTTTGCTACTCAGCTTAATCCTACCATAGAGGAGCTTTCGGATATACGCACGGCGGTAAGCGAGGCTGTGACCAATGCCATAGTGCATGGCTACGGCAATAATGCTGGAAGGACTGTGTACATGGGCTGCACCATACAGGGGGATGTATTTGAGATAACCGTGGGGGATGAGGGCAGGGGCATGGAAAATGTATCCCTTGCCATGCAGCCCTTCTATACCACCATGCCCGGTACGGAGCGCTCAGGCATGGGCTTTTCCGTAATGGAGGCCTTTATGGATGGGCTCAGGGTAGAATCTGAGCCGGGCAAAGGCACCAAAGTTATAATGACCAAGGTGATAGGGTCGGTGAGGGATGATGAGTGACAGGCCGGGCTTATCCTACAGGCGCACCCTGGAGCTTATCCCCCTTGCCAGAGAGGGGGACAGCCAGGCCATGGAGGAGATAGTATGCAGCAACATGGCGCTGGTGCGCTCCATTGTAAAGAAATACGTAAACCGTGGCGTGGAGTATGAGGACCTGTATCAGATAGGCTGCATGGGGCTTGTGAAGGCGGTGAAGAACTTCGACCCGGGGTTTAATGTGAGGTTTTCCACCTATGCAGTGCCAATGATAGCCGGCGAGATAAAGCGGTATATGCGGGATGATGGCATGATAAAGGTCAGCCGGTCCTTGAAGGAGCTGGCGGGCAGAGCTGCCGCCGCCCAGAGCGAGCTTTCCTCAAGGCTGGGCAGAGATCCGGGCATACTGGAGCTTGCCAAATACATGGGCGAGGATCCTGAGGAGATAGCAATGGCAATGGATGCATCCCGGCCCCATGTTTCAATATATGAGCCGGCATATGGCGATGATGGAGACGCTCTGGTGATGGACAGGCTTACAGGCGAAGGAAATGGAGAGGACGAGGCGCTGGACAGGGTGCTTTTGCAGCAGCTTATGGACATACTTGAGCCACGGGAGCGGCGCATAATAATGCTGCGCTATTTCCGCGATAAGACCCAGAGCGAGATAGCAGCATCCATGGGCATATCCCAGGTGCAGGTATCCCGGCTGGAGAGCCGCATAATGAAAAAGCTCAGGGAGCGGGCCATAGGAGAAAGCAGCTGAAGTAGGGGTAAAAAATATGTTCCATTTTCGCTGAGAATATGTTAAAATATTTGAAGTAAAAACGAAATGGAGCACGCAGAATGAACATACTGCCTTACTTATGGGTAATAATGGCGGCTTACCTGCTGGGCTGCTCAAATATGGCGCTGTACATTTCCCGGTTTAAGGGGGTGGATATGCGCTCAGGCGGCAGCGGAAACCTGGGGGCGTCCAATGCCACGCTGCTGATGGGCTGGGGAGCAGGCGTGCTTGTGGGGCTTCACGATATAGCAAAGGCTGCGATAGCTGTGGTGATTGCAGAGCTTATATACCCAAATGTGGAAAACATAGGCGCTGTGGCAGGCGTGGCAGCGGTGATGGGGCATATTTTTCCTGCGCCGATGGGCTTCAGAGGGGGCAAGGGCTTTGCCTCGTATATAGGCATGACGCTTGCGCTTAATTGGAAATTTGCCCTGGCGATAATGGCCATGGTGCTGGTGATAACCCTTGTTACAGACTATATCGTGCTGGGAACTACGGCCACCGTGCTGCTGGTGCCGGGGTATTTGGGCTGGGAGCGTAAAAATATGCTGCTGGTGCTCATACTGCTGATTGCCACGGCTGTGATAATCTACAAGCACAGGGCAAACTACGTGCGTATAATGAACGGCACCGAAATAGGGCTGCGCTCCGCCGCAAAGGGCGAGCAGCGGGTGCGATAACGGAGAAAAGCAAAAGGGCGGTATACCGGGATAAACCCTGCATACCGCCCTTTTAATATGTGCTTTAGCTGTAAAGGTGCTTTAGAGACTGCTTTACGTCTGCAAAGACCTTTTCTTTGTCTATGGTGAGGAATTCGCCGTTTTCGTAAAGTATTTTTCCATCTACCATCGTCATGGCAACGTCGCTTCCCTGGGCGCTGTAGCACAGCATGGATATGGGATCAAAAGCGGGCAGCATATGTGGAGCATCGAAGCTCAGGGCGATTAGATCTGCCTTGTTGCCTATGGCTATGCTGCCGCAATCCGGACGGCCCTGCATTTTGGCGCCGTTTGCCGTGGCCATTTTCAGCACCTCATGGGGCTTCATTATGACAGGGTCATTGTGGAAGCCATTGTGTATTATGGAGGCAATGTGCATCTCCTCTATAAGGTTAAGGTTGTTGTTGCTGGCGGCACCGTCAGTGCCAAGGCCTATGGTGAGCCCCATATCCAGCATCTTCTGAATGGGGGCAAAGCCGCTTCCCAGCTTCATATTGCTGGTAGGGTTATGTATGGGGGAAACGTTGTATTTACGGAGTATGTCCAGATCCTCATCGGTACACCATACACAGTGGGCCGCAATGCAGGGGCTGTCAAATGCGCCAAGGTCACGGAACCACTGTGCGGGGGTTTTGCCGTATTTTTTTATGCACTCATCATGCTCGGCCTTTGTTTCTGAAAGGTGTATGTGCATTATTCCCTGCCTATCCCGGCAGGCTCTGCTGTGAGCTTTTACTATATGCTCAAGGCAGGTATACTCTGCGTGGATGGAAAAGTCTATCCTGAGCCTGCCGTTTCCTGCACCGTGGTATTTATCATAGAGGGCAAGGGCCTCCTTTACCCGGTAGCTGTCCTCATAGGCCTCTGAAGGGTCAAAGGCAGATATGGCCCGGCAGATATTGGCCTTTATGCCAGAGGAAAGCACTGCCTCCGCAGTATCCTCGGAAAAGTAATACATATCGGAAAAGCTGGTGGTGCCGGTGGAAAGCATTTCCATTATAGCAAGCTGGCTGCCCGCCTTTACATCCTGAGAGCGCAGCTTGTCTTCCGTGGGAAACATATGGTCATAAAGCCATTCCTTGAGGGGCAGGTCGCTGCCTATGCCTCTTAGCAGTGTCATTGCGGCGTGGCAATGGGTATTGATAAGGCCGGGGAAAAGCACCTTTCCGCCCATATCCTTTATGTGGTCATATTTCTCCTGGGGCTGAGTATCGCCAAGGTAGCATATCCTGTCATCGGCTATGCCGAGACAGCCGTCCTTTATAATGGAAAAATGGTTATCGGCAGAGGCAACGATATGGCAGTTTTTCAGCAGGGTCTTCATAGTATACTTATATCCTTCTCCGGTAAGTTTGATATTTATATTATATCAGCACCCATGTGGAATGCAAAGCGGATTGACACTATTAAGGCTGCCCTGTTAGAATGAATTATTGTATGACACAGGCAAAAAAGGAGAATTTTATCATGAGCATAGTAAAGGATATGAGCCTTGCGGAGTATGGCCGCATGAAGATAGAGTGGGTGCAGGATTTTATGCCGGCCCTGTCAGCTATAAAGGCACGCTTTGAAAAGGAAAAGCCCTTTGAAGGGCTGAAGATAACCCTTTCCATACACATGGAGCCCAAGACTGCATACCTGGCCCTTTGCCTTGCTGCGGGCGGCGCACAGGTGCACGCCACGGGCTGCAATCCCCTTTCCACCCAGGATGATGCAGCGGCCGGGCTGGCTTCACTGGGAGTAAATACCTACGCAAAGTATGGCGTGGATGGTGAGGAATATCAGAGCCTGCTGGAGGCGGCCCTGTCCTGCCATCCTGACCTTATAATCGACGACGGCGGCGACCTTATGGAAATGCTGTCCGGCAAACGCAGTGACCTTGCAGACAGGGTAATAGGCGGAGCCGAGGAGACTACCACCGGCATACATCGCCTCAGGGCAAGGGAACGCGCCGGTATACTGCCGTTCCCCATGATGAATGTAAACGACGCCAAGTGCAAGCATTATTACGATAATAAATACGGCACGGGCCAATCCGTATGGGATGGCATTATGCATACTACAAATCTGCTTGTGGCAGGGCGCACCGTGGTGGTTGCAGGGTATGGCTACTGCGGCTGTGGCGTGGCCATGAGAGCAAAGGGCATGGGTGCAAATGTTATTGTGACCGAGATAGACCCTATAAAGGCTCTTG
Source organism: uncultured Clostridium sp. (assembly GCA_964392455.1). Lineage (GTDB taxonomy): Bacteria > Bacillota > Clostridia > Christensenellales > CAG-138 > SFEL01. Next base: position 19,935 of record CAYMPG010000006.1, read on the forward strand.
AAGCATCCATGGATGGCTGCCGTGTGATGACAATGGACAAGGCTGCGCCTGAGGGAGATATTTTTGTTACTACCACCGGCTGCCGTGATGTTATCACCCGCCGCCATTTTGAGGTGATGAAGGATAATGCATTCCTTTCCAATGCGGGCCACTTTAATGTGGAGGTAAATGCAGAGGAGCTGGAGGCCATGGCGGTAAAGGTATTCAAGCGGCGCAAGGATATAATGGGCTACCAGATGGCAGACGGGCGCACGCTGAACCTTCTTGCTGAGGGAAGGCTGGTAAACCTTGCCTCCGGCAACGGGCATCCTGCGGAAATAATGGATACCAGCTTTGCCATACAGGCGCTGTCCCTTGAATACCTTGTAAAGCATGGCAGGGGGCTGGATAAGCGGGTATATGAGGTGCCAAGGGAGATAGATGAGGAGGTATCCCGCCTTAAGCTCAAGGGCTGCGGCATGGAGGTGGATGTGCTTACTCCCGAGCAGGAGGCATACCTTAATAGCTGGGAAGTATAAAGGATACACTTTAAACAGTATCCCATCATATGCAGCGGGGCAGCGGGCTCCGCTGCTTTGCTTTTTCGGGCGGATATGCTATAATGCCGCATTTTTCAGCATAATATAATGGGAGGTGATAAGCTGTGGCCTATTTAAATTTCGGTGATATCCGCCGCAAGGAAGTGATAAATATGAGGGATGGCTCCAGGCTGGGCTGCATATGCGATCTGGAGGTGGAGCAGTGCTCCGGGCTGATACGGTCCATAGTTGTGCCGGGGCCGCCCCGTTTTTTCGGTATGCTCCGCAGCGATGAGGAGCTGGTGATACCTTATAATCGCATCAGCATGATAGGGGATGATGTGATACTGGTGGATATCGTGCTGAAGTAAATTTATAAAAGTATATGGAAAAAAGACGATATGTATGGTATTATCCAATAAAACGATACTATATTTAGGGGGGATTTCCCATGAAATGCCGTTATTGCCTCAGCACCGAAAGCAAGGTGGTGGATTCCCGTCCTACGGATGACGGTACGTCCATACGCAGGCGCAGGGAGTGTATAAACTGCGGTAAGCGCTTTACAACCTACGAAAAAATAGAAGAAATACCCATAATGGTAGTGAAAAAAGACGGTACACGGGAGGCTTTCAACAGCGAAAAGATTCTTTCCGGGGTACGCAGGGCCTGCGAAAAACGGCCTGTTTCTGCTGCGGATATAGATGAGCTGGTGGATGGCGTAGTGCGGGAGGTGTTCAATTCTCTTGAGCAGGAGGTGCGTACCGAGACCATAGGCGAGCTGGTGATGCAGCGGCTCAAGGAGCTGGACGAGGTGGCATATGTGCGCTTTGCATCGGTATACCGCCAGTTTAAGGATATAAATACATTCATGAATGAGCTTAAGCTGCTTTTGGGAGAACAATCATAAATGAGCCCTATTTCACAAAAGGAGGCCGCGCTGATAAAGCACGGCTTCATTTACAAAAAAACACCTGCTGGCACCGGCCTTTACTGCGCTGAGGCGCTGGATGCTGCGGGCGGGGTAAAGCATGGCTTTTCCACAAGGGAGGGCGGGATAACCACAGCGCCCGCCTATGCCTCCTTAAATCTTAGCTGGAGCCGCTGCGGTTCAGAGGATGAGGTGGTTAAAAACTTCCGTATTTTCGCTGAAGGCGCAGGGATAAGCTATGATGACATGGCCGTAGTGAATCATGAGCATGGCAGCAGGGTGCTCAGGCTGGAGCATGAGCATCGAGGCAGAGGATTTTCCCTGGAGCCGCTGCCATTTTGCGATGGCATAATCACAAACGATCCATCCGTTACTCTGGTCACCTCCCATGCGGACTGCGGCGCATACTTTTTCTATGACCCTGTGCGCCGGGCAATAGGCATGGCCCATGCAGGCTGGAAGGGGACTCTCCTTCGCATAGGGGCACGGATGGCAGAGCGCATGGCCGAGGAATACGGCACTGACCCTGCCGATATAATAGCTTCCACCGGCCCATGCATATGCGGCGGCTGTTTTGAGGTGGATGAGAGCCTTGGCAGAAGCTTTTCGGATGAATTTTCCCAGGATGGCATTGCCCGCCCCGGAAAGCCCGGCAAGGCGTATGTGGATCTTGAGCTTGCGGCGGCAGTGCAGTTTGTGGAGGCAGGCATAAGGCCGGAAAATATTACCCTTATGAATGCATGCACCTATGAAAACAGGGCCATGTTCTTTTCGCACCGCCGCGATAAGGGCATCACAGGCTCCATGGCGGCGTTTATCAAGCTGATATAACCATAAACTGTAATGTATTCATCTCCCCGCTTTTTTGCCACACTAAGGCGAGAAAAGGGGAGATTTTTATATGCCGCAATACATTGCGCTGATAATATGCGCCTATATACTTATAGCCTCCGGCGTGCTGACAGAGCCGTGCCGGGCCATGGGGATAACTAGATTTAAGCTGAGCTATGCGCTGTTGTGTACCCTTGCGCTATCCATATTTCAGCTCAGGATAGGGGTGGAAGCCAGTATTAACCTGGGCGCAGTTGCTCTGGCATTTATACCGGGGCTGATGATGGAAAAGGGAGAGGATGCCGCCGGCATAGGAGCTGTGATGCTGGTTTCTGCGGTGATAGCCCTGCTTAAATACAGCGGGGAAATGTATGGAGCAGGCAGCGGCCTTCTGTGCGGCCTTATGGCGGGAGCCACGGGGCTGGTGCTTGCGGATAGCCCTGCCGCAGCGGCCTTTGCGGCAGGAGGAATACCGCTGGTGACCGCTGTGCTGGAGGCGTTTATATGGCTGACGGTCTCAGGGTATGCTTCGGTGGAGATAGGGCATGATACCATTGCCGCCCAGATGATAGCCCTTGGCATGAGCTTTGCAATATTGTGGGTGCATGGCATTTGTACAAAAAGGGCAGATGCAGGGTAAAATAATATGTGACAGTATTCGACCGCCGGTACATCTGGCGGTTTTGTGTTATATAGGCTTGTGGTGTCATAGGTATATACAGTAACGGAGGGACAAGGCATGGAACGAAGCTGCCTGAGCGTATTGCCGGGGGATATGCGTAGCGCCGTAGAGGCTGCGCTGATGGAGGGGGATGAGGAGATACGCATAAGGGCGGAACTGCCGGTAATGCTTTGCGGCAGGGCGGTAAGGCGGCTTGAGTACATACCTGCCGCTGCCGAATGTGAAGCCCTGCTGGAGCTGATCTGCGGACATTCCCTGTATGCCCATTCGGAGGAGCTTAAGGGATGCTACGTTACCCTGGAGGATGGCTCAAGGGTAGGCATGGCGGGGCAGATGACCAGGGCAGGCATGACCATGCCCCACAGCTTTAATATACGCATCGCCCATCAGGCCATAGGGGCGGCAGATGGGCTGGTAAGGCATATAGTATCCGGCGACCGGGTATGCAGCGCCCTGCTGGCATCTGTTCCCGGCGCAGGCAAGACCACCGTGCTGCGGGATGCTGCAAGGCAGCTTTCCCTTATGGGATACCGTGTGGGCATAGCGGATGAGCGGGGGGAGATAGCTGCCCAGGTGGCAGGCATACCAAAGCTGGATGTGGGCTGTGCAGATGTGATGGGGGGCTGTGCCAAGGGGCGAGGTATGGAGCTGCTGCTCAGAGGAATGTCCCCTCAGATACTCATTGCAGATGAGATCGCCTCAAATGAGGATGCTGAGGCGGTTCTGGAGGCATCTGGATGCGGGGTGAAGGTGATAGCCAGCGCCCATGGAAGCGGCAGAGATATGCTCAGGCGCGAGGGAATAAAAAAAGCCCTGGAGCAGGGAGCCTTTGACAAGGTGCTGCTGCTTAAAAGCACAGGCGGTATAAGGAGCATAGAGGATATTTCCGGGGAGGTAATATGAGGATACTGGGAGGCATGGCGGCGCTTGCCATATGCCTGCTGCTTGGGATGAGCCGGGCGGCGGCGCTTAATATAAGGCGGAGGATAATGCGAACTTTTTCCATTGATATGCGCGCGCTGGCAGATGAAATGGAATACAGACCTCGGGATATTGGGAACATGGCTCAGGGAATGTATGAAGGAGGCCATGGAAAATTCTGGCGGGAATTTGCTGCAAATATTTCAGGGGCGGCAAGCGGCGGGCAGGCGTGGATTCAAACGGCAAGGGCGCAGGAAGGCTTCAGCCTGCTGAGCACGGGGGAAAGAAACCTCATTGAGGAGGCTGGCAGCCCGGTGTGCGGGCTGGATATTGAGGGCAGCGTAAGGGCGCTGAGACACCTGAGCGAAAGGGCGGAAGGGCAGGCCGATGAGCTTGACAGGCAAAATAGCAGCAGGGGCGCCATGTATCAGAAGCTGGGGCTGCTGAGCGGCCTTGCAGTAATGCTGCTGATAATATAGGAGGGCTGGAATGGATATTGAGCTGGTGCTGCGAATAGCAGGTATAGGTATACTGGTGGCGGTGATATGTCAGCTCCTCAAGCAGACCGGCAGGGACGATATAGCCATGCTGGCTGCCCTTGCGGCGCTGGTGCTGGCCCTCAGCATGGTGGTGGGGGAAATAGGCCAGCTTCTTGAGCAGGTAAAGCGGATATTCGGGCTGTATTGATGGGGATGGAAGTGCTGAAGCTGGCAGCCGTTGCATTGATAGGCGTATGTGCCGTGCTGGTGCTGAAAAGCTGGCGGCCGGAGCTTGCAATGGCGGTAAGCATAGGGGCGGGCCTGCTCATTATAGGGTACGGCATGAATACCGTAGGCGGCATAGCAGAGCGGGTAAATTCGCTTATGGCCCAGTATGGCCTGGATACGAATATTGTAAAAACCGCAGGCAAAATGATAGGCATAGCCTATATTGCCCAATTCAGCGCAGATACCTGCAGGGATTGCGGGGAAAGCTCCCTTGCAGGCAAGGTGGAGCTTACAGGCAGGCTTATGATGGCGGCGGCCGCATTGCCGCTGGTGGTGTCTACCGTGGAGGCAATAGGAGGGCTGATCGAGGGATGAGATGGGTACTGATAGGGCTGGCGGTGCTTTTGCTGCCGGGAGCTGCCCTTGCTGAGGAAGAGATAAGCATACCCGTAGTGGAATATGACGTAAGCCAATGGGAGCAGCTATGGCAGGAGCTGCCGGGGGAAATAAGGGGGCTTGCGGGCGGACTGTCACCCCGGGAGCTGATAGCCAGATACCGGGAGGGAGCCCAGAGCGTACTGGATGGGGCTGCGTTTAAGCAGGTGGCAGTGGACACCCTCAGGCAGGCCGGGGCGGGGATGGCCGGCCTTATAGGGCTGGCGCTGCTGGCCGGGCTGGGGGATATAGTGACGGGCGGCAGGGAAGGAGCGGGCGAGATGCTGAGCTTTTGTATTACCGGAATGTGCGTTTCGCTGGTAACGGGTACAGTATACAGCCAGTTTACATGGGCCACGGAGACGGTGGAAAGGGTGGCGAGGGTAACGGAGGTCACCTCACCTGCCCTGATGACGCTTGTGGCTGCCTGCGGCTCTGCAAAGTCCGCTGCGACCCAGCCCTGGGCCATATTCCTCTGCAACAGCATAACAAAGGTATTTAAGGGCATAATGATGCCCCTTATACCCATAATGTGCGGATTTACTGCTGCCGCCTGTATAACGGGGCAGAAGCAGCTAAAATCCATAGCGAGGCTGATAAAGAGCACGGTAAAGTGGGGCATGGGACTGGCGTTTACGGTATTTCTGGGCTCAATGAGCATACGGGGGCTTAATGCCTCCGGGCTGGACAGGGCGGGGATAAAGGCTATAAAGTATGCCTTTGATAAATCCGTGCCGGTGGTGGGCGGAATAATATCCGGAACCTATGATGGGCTGCTTGCCGGGGCTGTGGTGCTGAAAAATGCAGCCGGCACGGTGGCTGTGCTGCTGCTGGTGCTGACTGCTGTATATCCGGCGCTTAGGATGCTGTCTGCCATAGCGGTGCTGAGGCTTACCGGCACGCTGTGCGGGCTGCTTTCAGATCAGCGCATATCTGGAATACTGGAGGGGGCCGCAGAGGGGTGTACGTATATGTTTGCTGTGTGCGCCACGGTTGCGCTGATGAACCTTATAACCATTGCCGCATCACTGGTGGCATCCGGGGTGTAGGGTATGGAGAGGGTGAGCCGGGCGGCAATCAGCATAGTTGCGCTTTTTTCCATTGCCTGCATATTGAAGCTGCTGCTCCCCTGCGGCCCAATGAAGCGCAGCGCCGTGAAGGCCGTGGACATAGTTGTGCTGTTGTCCCTCATAAGAATAATATCGGGAGTGCTGCCAAATGGCTGATGAAAAGTATAAAAAGCTTATTGACACCCTTGTCATGAAGATGAAGGGAAACAGAAAGCTGGAGCTGGGCATATACGGCGGCCTTGCGCTGCTGTGCCTGCTGCTTTGCGTGCCGGGGAAGCAGACGGAGGCGGTGCCTGTTACGGAGCAGACTGCTGCGGTGTCCGGGGTGGATGAGCTGGAGCAGCGGCTGATGGATACGCTTAGCTGTGTGCGTGGGGCGGGCAAGGTAAAGGTGATGATAACCTATGAGACCGGCTCCGAAATGGTACCGGCGATGAGCACGGATGTTACCTCCAGCGTAACAGGCGCAGGAGAAAGCCAGACAAGAACAGAATCTTCATCGCCTGTGACCACCTATCAAAATGGGGAAAACGAAGCTATAGTGCTCATGGAAAGGGAACCCACAGTAAGGGGAGTGATAGTGGTGGCACAGGGAGCGGCGGACATATCTGTGCGGCTTAAGCTGCAGGCTGCGGTGCAGGCAGTATTGGGCGTGGAGGCAGGTAAGGTGGAGGTGCTGGAAATGGGAATAGAAGGAATGGGGGAATAAAAGGTGAAGCTTATCAAAAAGTATTTCGTATTGGCAGTGGTGGCGGTGCTGTTTGTAGGGGCGTTTGTGCTTAACCTTGTTGCAAACGGAGAGGGAAAGGATATGGATACTGACTACGGCGAAAGCACAGCCACGGCAGAGCCAACCTTTGAGCAGACGTCAGGGGATTATTTTGAAACCTTCCGAAAGGACCGTGAGGAGGTCAGGGAGCTGGAGATGGAATACCTTGATGAGGTAATAGCAGCCTCAGCGTCAGATCAGGAGACTCTTGCAGATGCACAGCGGCAAAAGCTGGCCCTTGTGGAAAATATGGAAAAGGAATTTACCATAGAAAGCATGATAAAGGCCAAGGGCTTTGAGGATGCGGCGGTGACCTTCCATTCGGGCACGGTAAATGTGGTGGTAAAATGCGATGAGCTCAGCGATGGTCAGGTAGCACAGATACTTGATATCGTGCAGGGGCAAACGGAGGAATCTGCAGAAAACATAAAGGTAATGGCAGGCCAATGATGACTAAAATGCAAACAAATAAGTATGCGCTATGCATAAAAGCTAAAATCTGGTATAATAACATCAGAAAAGTATAAGGAGGCATATGTCATGGCAACTGAAGAAAACATTTCCATGGAGACCATCGATATACAGGGCGGCAAAATAACCTTTGCGCCTGATGTTATTGCTACTATTGCCAGCCTTGCGGCCAATGAGATAGAGGGCGTCGAAGGCATGAGCGGCACCGTTGTTGAAGGGCTGACCGGTATACTCAACAAAAAGAATATCACCAAGGGCGTAAAGGTCGAAATAAACGACAATACGGCCCATATAGACATCAATGTAATTCTCAGATATGGCTACAAAATCCACGAGGTGGCTGTGGCACTGCAGAGAAACATCAAGACAACCATCGAAAACATGACCGGCCTTAATGTGGAGGCTGTAAATGTATTCGTTCAGTCCATAGCCTTTGATAAGCCTGAAAAGGCAGAAGTAAAGCCCGTTGTAGAAGAAACCGAGGCGGAATAGCTTTCCGCCTCCCTTAAAACACATACAAAAGAAAGGCGCTGCATCCATGAAACCAAAGATAATAGACAAGCTCCTGCTGATATTGCTCATGCTGGTGCTTATTGCGCTGGGATTGGGGCTTATAGCTGTATCGCTGGGCTTTGTGCCCATGGGCATACTTACAGGCATAGCTTCATTCCCATACCAGAGCTCTGTAAATGGCTGGATAACCGCAGGCGTAGGGCTGGTGATAGTGCTGTGGGCCGTAAGGATGATAATTGGCTTTAACAGGCGGGCAAGGAGCAATGGCCCTGCCACTGCTGTGATAGCAAGAACCGAATTCGGCACCTCCACCATTACCCTTGCTGCTATCAATGACATGATAAGCAGGCACTGCGCTGCAAATGAAAACGTACGCAAGCAGGATAGCGACATATCCGTCAAGGATGACAAGCTGATGATAAACCTCAGGCTCAGCCTTGCAGAGGATACAAATATCCCCGAGGTGACCACCGGGCTTCGTGAGAGCCTTACTGCATACCTTGAGGGGCTTACCGGCATAAAGGTAGGGGAAATCAGCATGATGGTATCCACGCTGCCCGAGCAGCAGGCTCAGGCGTAAGCTGCATAAGGAGCGTATAACCATGGAAGAACTTAAGGCGTTTCTCAAAGAATATAAGTGGCGTGTTATCGGCATAGCAGCAGGCATAGTGCTGGCGATGCTGCTGTTCAGCATTGGCTTCTGGCGCACGCTGCTGCTGTTAGTACTGGTAGCTGTATGCTACATTATCGGCCGTCATCTTGATAATGGCGGCAAGGAAGAGCTGGATAAGGCCATAGGCAGGCTGTTCAGCAAAAAGTAACTCAAGAGGTATACCGATGAGCAGAAAGACCGCACGTGAAGTAGCCATGAAGCTTGCATTCGCAAAGATGTTTGATGGAGAATGTGAGCAGACATACCAGGATGTGCTGGACAAGTCCGGCATAAGCGAAGCCCCCACCGAGGAGGATATTTGCTATACCCAGGAGGTGCTCCGGGGTATAGAGGAGCACGTGGAGGAGATCGACGCCCTCATAGATGAAATAGCCATCGGCTGGCGCATAGAGCGCATGCCAAGGGTGGATCTTTCGGTGCTGCGTGTAGCCATATATGAAATGGTATATCGTGAGGATATACCCAGCGGCGTATCCATAAACGAGGCGGTGGAGCTTGCCAAGCAGTTTGGCGGGGAGCGTTCTTCTGCTTATATAAACGGTATGCTGGGTACGCTTGCAAAGCGGCTGGATGGCGAGGCTTCAAAATAGCCAAAGCCGCTTCCTGTGCACACAGAGGTCATTACGGAATGCGGAGCATCGTCTGCTGTCAGGAGGCGATGCTTTGTGTTGAACCGGGAGAATTATCAAAAAAGGTAATCTGCTGATGGGACAAATCATTGACGGGAAAGCAGTAGCCGCAGAGGCGTGCGCTGCAATACATAAAAGGGTGCAGGGCCTTGGCGGCAGGGGAGTGATCCCCTGCCTTGCGGTGGTGTTGGTGGGAGATGATCCTGCCTCAAGGGCGTATGTCGGCATGAAGGAAAAAAAGGCCGCTGCACATGGCATAAATACCCAAAGTTACAGGCTGCCCGAGGATACGCCGGAGCTGGAGCTTACAGAGCTGATACTCAGGCTGAATGATGATCCCCTCGTTCACGGCATACTGGTGCAGCTTCCTTTGCCGGAGCATATCAGCGAGGCAAGGGTGCTTGCAAATATTTCTCCTGCAAAGGATGTGGATGGGCTGCACCCTGAAAATGCCGGTATGCTTTTTACGGGCAGGGAAGGTTTTATTCCCTGCACGCCAAAGGGCTGCGTAAGGCTCATAAAAAGCACAGGAGTGGATATACAGGGCAAGAGCTGCGTGGTGGTAGGCCGAAGCAATATAGTAGGCAAGCCCATGGCACAGCTTATGCTGAGGGAAAATGCCACCGTTACCATATGCCATTCAAAAACGAAGTCGCTTGGCGAATATACCCGCAGGGCGGATATACTTATATCTGCCGTGGGCCTGCCCGGGCTCATTAAAGGAGATATGATAAAGCCCGGCGCTGTGGTGATAGACGTTGGCCAGCGCAAGGTAGATGGCGTATGGCGTGGAGATGTGGATTTTGAAAGGGCACTGGAGGTGGCTTCCCACATAACCCCGGTACCGGGAGGCGTGGGCCCTATGACCATAGCCATGCTTATGGAGAATACTGTGGAGGCGGCAGAAAAGACACTTGCTCGATAATGGCTACAGGCTTACTGTATCTCAGCTGAATGAATATGTGAATGGTCTGCTCAAGGGTGACAGCCTGCTGAGCCATGTTTGCGTATGCGGAGAAATAAGCGGCTTCAAGCGCCATTCTTCAGGCCATCTGTATTTTTCCATAAAGGATGAGGGGGCGCTGGTACGCTGCGTAATGTTCAGGCAGAATGCCTATTCGCTGGATTTTTCTCCACAGGATGGCCAGTCTGTGCTGATATACGGCAGCGTATCTCTTTATGTAAAGGATGGGCAGTATCAGCTTTATGTTACTGCCATGGAGCGCCAGGGCGAGGGCGAGCTTTATCGCCGCTTTATGCTGATGAAGACCCGCCTTGAAGCAAAGGGCTACTTTGCGCCGGAGCATAAAAAGCAGATTCCTGCCCTGCCCGGGTGCATAGGCGTTGTAACCTCCCCCACAGGCGCTGTGATACAGGATATTATAAATGTGACCCGCAGGCGATTCCCTGCTATGAACATACTGCTCTGCCCTGTAAGAGTACAGGGCGAGGGTGCGGCGGAGGAGATAGCCCAGGCCATACGCACCATGAACCGGATAAACCGGGCGGATGTGCTGATAGTAGGCAGGGGAGGCGGCAGCATGGAGGACCTTTGGCCCTTTAATGAAGAAATAGTTGCCCGTGCCATATATGAGAGCCGCATACCAATAGTAAGCGCAGTGGGCCACGAAACGGATTTTTCCATCGCTGACTTTACGGCGGATATGCGTGCCCCAACTCCCTCCGCTGCGGCAGAGCTGTGCGTACCGGAATACAGCCGGCTGTATGATGACGTGATTTCTGCACAAAGCTATATCCGGGAATACTGCCATAGGGAAATGGATGCGCTCAGGCGTCAGCTTTCCGGAATAAGAGACTCGGCAGCATTTTCTGCCGCACGGCACAGGATAGAGCTTATGAGCGGAGAGATAGCTGCCAGGCGGGAGTACATGAGCGCCGCCATAAGGGGCGAAATGGCAAATGCTGTACACTCCGTGGAAAAGCAGCAGTCAAGGCTTGCGGCGCTGTCGCCTGAGGCGGTGCTGGAGCGTGGGTATGGCATGGTGCAGCAGGGTGGAAAATTTGCAGGCACTGTGCAGGAGCTCGAACAGGGCAAGCAGGCTTTGCTCATCATGAAGGATGGCAGAGCCGATATAACTATAGACAGCATAATCAGAGGGTAAAAAAGCATGGCTACTAAAAAAGCTCAAACTTTTGAACAGGCAAAGGAAAAGCTGGATGGAATAGTTGAAAAGCTCTCAGCCGGCAATCTGCCTATAGATCAGATGATAAAGCTGTATGAGGAGGGGGCAGAGCTTTCAAAATACTGCCTGAGCCTGCTCAGCGAGTATGAAGGACGCATAGACCAGGTGGACAAAAGCCTTATGGAGGAGTAAGCTATGGGTTTTGCGGAGGCAACGAAGGAGTATCGTGAGGCAGTGGAGGCGGCGCTTGGCGAATATATGGCTGAGTGCGGCGGGCCTGAGCAGCTCAGGGAAGCCATGGAGTATAGCCTTAAGGCCGGCGGCAAGCGGCTGCGCCCTGTGCTGACGCTGTACGTTTGCCATATGCTGGGCGGGGATGTACAGAGGGCGCTGCCCTTTGCCTGTGCGCTGGAAATGATACATACCTATTCCCTGATACATGATGACCTTCCCTGCATGGATGATGATGACTATCGCCGCGGGAGACCCTCAAATCATAAAATGTTTGGCGAAGCAAATGCGGTGCTTGCAGGAGACGGGCTGCTTTCCTATGCATTTCAGTTAATGCTGGATGCTATAAAGGCAGACTTTACGCAGAATACCGTAAATGCGGCAATTGCCGTATCAAAGGGAGCAGGCGTAAGGGGAATGGTGGCCGGTCAGGTGATAGACCTGGCCTCGGAAACGGATTATTCATATGGCATTGACCAGCTCCGCTTCATCCAGGAAAACAAAACTGCCGCCATGATAAGGGCGGCACTGCTTGCAGGGGCATATATTGCCGGGGCAGGAGAGGAGCAGCTCAGCGCACTGGACAGCTACGGCGAAGCCTACGGAAGGCTGTTCCAGATGACGGACGATATACTGGATGTGGAGGGTGATTTTGAGGGAATGGGCAAGACCCTGGGCAAGGATCAGGCTGAGAATAAGCTTACCTATATTTCCCTTTACGGCATGGAGCGGGCCAAGGAGCTTGCTGTGGAAACGGCACAGCAGGCCGTGAATTCGCTGGATATATTCGGAGAAAGGGCGGAGCTATTGAGGGAGCTTGCACTGAGCTGCCTCAGCCGCCGGAGCTGATATAATGGATACACCCCTGATAGACGGAATAAAAAGCATAGAAGACTTCAGGCGTATCCCCCAGGACAGGCTAAATGAGCTCGCCGGGGAGATACGCAGCTTTCTCGTGGAAAAAGTATCCGTCACAGGCGGGCATATAGCGTCAAATCTTGGTATAGTTGAGCTTACCATAGCCCTGCACAGGGCCTTTGATACCCCGGCAGATAAGATAATATTCGACGTGGGCCATCAGACCTATGTAAACAAGATACTTACCGGCCGTGCAGCGGAGTTTGATACACTGAGGCAGAAGGATGGCCTTTCCGGCTTCCCAAAGCGGGAGGAAAGCGAATTTGATGTATTCAATACCGGCCACTCCAGCACCTCCGTGTCAGCAGCGCTGGGGCTGCTGAGGGCGCAGAGGTATAATGGGGATGAGCACAGGGTGGCCGCAGTGATAGGCGATGGCGCCCTTACAGGGGGCATGGCCTTTGAGGCGCTGAATGATGCGGGAGAAAGCGGTCTGCCGCTGATAGTTATACTGAATGATAACGAAATGTCCATCTCCAGAAACGTGGGCGCACTTACAAGGCACCTGAGCGAAATGCGCTCCAGCCGGGGCTATCTGTCATTCAAAAAGAATCTTTCAGGGTTTTTGAGCAGGATACCTGTGGTGGGGCCTAAAATACGGGTGAGCCTTTCCAGGCTCAAATCCAGAATAAAATACTTTTTGCTGCCAAATGTGCTGTTTGAGGAGCTGGGGTTTAATTACCTTGGGCCAATAGACGGCCATGACATAGCCAAGCTTACGGCCACCATAGCCCTTGCAAAAAATATGGATGAGCCTGTGCTGCTGCATGTTATTACCTGCAAGGGCAAGGGATACGGGCCCGCTGAAAGGGAGCCGGGCAGGTTTCACGGGATCGGCCCCTTTGACCCGGCCACTGGCAGGGAAAAAAGCAGCGGGGCGGTGTCAAATTCGCTGACGGCAGGGCAGACAATGTGCGCCCTTGCAGAGCAGGATGAAAGCATTGCCGTTATTACTGCCGCCATGACCAGCGGCACCGGCATGGAGGAATTTCGAAGAAAGTATCCCAGGCGCTTTTTCGATGTGGGAATAGCTGAGCAGCACGCCGTGACTATGGCAGCCGGGCTGGCCTGCGGCGGCATGAAGCCTGTGGTGGCGGTGTATTCCTCATTTTTGCAGCGGGCATATGACCAGATGCTGCATGATGTGGCCCTGCAAAGGCTGCCCGTGGTATTTGCTGTGGACAGGGCGGGCCTTGTGGGGGCAGATGGGGAGACCCATCAGGGAGTTTACGATATTGCATATACCCTCACCATGCCGGATATGGATATTTACTCCCCCGCATCAAAGGGCGAGCTCAGGGAAATGCTGGGCCTTGCGCTGAAAATGGGTAGGCCGGCAGTGGTGCGTTATGGCAGAGGCGCTTTGCCGGAAAGGGAATATCCCCCTGTGGAATACGGCAAATGGCTGGAGCTGGAGCCTGTGGGAGAGGTGACGGTGATAGCATCCGGACGGATGGTAGAGATAGCACGGGAGGCCGTGGAGGGCACAGGCGCAGGGCTTGTAAGCGCCCGGAGCATACGGCCCATGGATGAAGCCATGCTGCGGCGCATAGGCGAAAGGGCCAGGCGAATAATAACCCTGGAGGATGGCCTGAAAAGCGGCGGTATGGGGAGCCAGATAGCCGAATGGTTTTCCGGCAGCATAAAGGTGATACCCATGGGCGTGGGCCATGTGCCGGTGCGTCAGGCAACGGTTGCCCAGCAGGATGCGCTGTGCGGCATGGATGTGCAGTCCGTACAAAATAACATTCGCCTTGCGATGGAGGAAATATCATGAGCGGAGTAAGAGCAGATGTGCGGCTGGTGGAGCTTGGGCTGGCCCAGAGCCGGGAGAAGGCCCGCTCCCTTATAATGGCGGGAGAGGTATACCTTGATACTGCCAGAGTGGATAAGCCCGGAGCCTCCGTGCCGGAGGATTGCGTGCTTACCGTAAAGGAGCAGCCCATACCCTTTGTCAGCAGGGGCGGGCTGAAGCTGGATAAGGCCGTAAGAAAATATGGCCTTTCGCTGGATGGAAAGGTGGCCATGGATGTGGGCGCCTCCACCGGAGGCTTTACAGACTGCATGCTGCAAAACGGGGCGCAAAAGGTGTACGCCATAGATGTGGGCTACGGCCAGCTTGACTGGAAGCTGAGAAACGACCTGAGGGTAGTGGTGATGGAGCGCACAAATGCCCGCAATATGGAGCCTGAGTGGTTTACGGAGCAGCCCCAGTTTGCCTCCATAGATGTATCCTTCATATCTGTAAAGCTCATTTTGCCCGGTATGTACAGGAGCCTTGCTGATGGAGCTACGGCGGTGGTGCTGGTAAAGCCCCAGTTTGAGGCAGGCAGGGGCAAGGTCGGTAAAAACGGCGTGGTGAGGGAAAAGGAAACGCACCGGCAGGTGGTGGAGGAAACGGCGCTGTTTGCCCAGAGCATTGGCTTTGGAGTGGAGCAGATAGACTATTCCCCCATAACCGGGCCAAAGGGAAATATTGAATTTTTGCTGGTGCTATCCAAAAACGGCAGCTTGCAGGATGAAAAAAATATTATGGATCTGGTAAGGGTCACGGTGGATGCGGCCCATGAGAAACTGGAATAGTTAAGCGGTATTCCAGAAATTTTCACAAAATATGTTTTTCATCTTGAAAAATGTTGTTTAATGGGAATATAATAAGCGAAAGGGAAGCTGATAACTATCAGTGGTATCACAAATATGCATATAGATAGCATAGGCATATTTACAAATCCAAATAACGACGGCGCTCTTGATGCCGTAGAGTCCGTAAGGCTTGCGGCAGCGGTGCGAGGCATATCCTGTTACGTTGACAAGTCTTTTCTGGATATAGAGCAATTTCAGGGCTTAGATACCACAGAAACCCACACACCTGACATTATGATAGCTATGGGCGGGGACGGTACCATTCTCCGGGCGGCAAATTATGCTGCGGAAAAGGGCGTACCGCTTCTTGGTATCAACTTTGGGCGGATAGGCTTTCTCAGCGAAATAGACGTGGAAGGCTTTCCGGGGGCTCTTGATGCATTGGCAGCGGATAAATATACGCTGGATAGCTGCATGATGCTTTCCTGCCGCATAAATAACGGCGAGCCGGTGCATTGCCTGAATGAGGCAGTGCTGTATCGCAAAAATTTTTCCGGCGTGGTATCCATCAGCGTGAGTATAGACGGCGTCGATGCGGGCACAGTGTCCTGCGATGGCCTTATAGTCAGCACGCCCACCGGAGCCACAGGTTATACCATATCCGCAGGGGGCCCGGTAATAGCTCCGGGCATGGATGCGGCTATAATCACCCCCATATGCCCCCATACCCTTACATTCCGCCCCATAATCGCCTCGGATAGCTCCAGGGTGCGCCTGTCCATGAAGCAGGAGGGGTTCCTGGCGATGGACGGCATAAAAACCGAGCAGATCATGCCAAATGATGTGATAGATATTTCGCGCAGCGACAGAAGCGTCAGCTTTGTGCGCCTGGGAGAAAGAAACCTGTTCAGGCTGATACGAGGCAAGCTGTCTTAAGACTATCACGCTGAAATATACCTACGGTTATCCCCTCCCATATACGGTAATCCCCCTATCCCGCACGTATCCGTTACCCTGCTTACGACTGCAGGTGAAATATCCTTATGGAGGACGCACAGCATGAAATCTGCCAGGCAAACCATGATACTCGAGCTCATAGACCAGTACGACATTGATACGCAGGACGAGCTTGCTACCATGCTCAGATCACGGGGGCTGAAGGTAACGCAGGCCACAGTATCAAGGGACATTAAAGAACTCAGGCTTATCAAGGTCCTGTCAGAAGATGGGGCGTATAAGTATGCCACCGTTGACAAGGCTGAGGCCGACCTTAAAGAAAGGTTTATCAACATATTTGCACATTCCGTCATCTCCATGGCTGCAACCGGCAATCTTGTGGTGATAAAAACCATAACCGGCACTGCAAACGCTGCCTGCGAAGCCATAGATTCCATGCGTCTCGACGAGGTTGTGGGGACGCTGGCGGGCGATAATTCCATATTTGTAGCAGTGAAGGATTCAGTGGATACCGGGGAGCTTATAAAGCGCTTTCAGGCCATGCTGAAGCTATAATACTCGGGAGAATAAATGTTAAACAGGTTATCCATAAAAAATGTCGCCCTTATAGAGCGGATTAATATCTAGTTTGATAATGGATTTAACGTGCTGACCGGCGAGACCGGCGCCGGAAAATCCATTATTATTGATGCAGTAAACCTTGCGCTGGGTGAGCGTGCCAGTAAGGAGCTTATAAAGAGCGGCGCAGACAAGGCATCCGTTGAGGCGGAGTTTGATATTTCCAATATTCCGGCGGTCAGATCGGCAATGGAGGAAAACCAGCTGGATCCCGATGAGGGGCTCATAATATCCCGTGAGCTGTCGGCGTCAGGAAAAAATGTATGCAGGATAAATGGTACCCTTGTGACCCTTGCAGCACTCAGGCAGATAACCGATATGCTGGTGGATGTACACGGGCAGCATGAGCATCAGTCTCTGCTCAGCCAGAATAAGCACATTTACTTTCTGGATTCCTTTTGCCATGAGGCGGCAGAGGACCCAAAGGCAAAGGTAAAGGCCCTGTATACGGAATACAAAAGCATAAAAGAGGCGCTCCTTGGCGGGTTTTCATCCGAGGATGAAAGAGCCAGGGAAATGGACATACTGCGCTATCAAATCGGTGAAATAGAAAAAGCCGCCCTGAATGAGGCGGAGGAAGCTGCCCTCAATGAGGAAAAGGGCGTGCTGATGAATGGAGAGCGCATAATGGCTGCGCTGCAGGAAAGCTGCGAAATGCTCACAGGGGACAATGGAGCAGTAGACCTTGTAAAAACCGCATCCTCAAGCATGGATAGTATATCCTCCCTGTCGTCAGACTATGGGGAGGCGGCAAAAAGGCTTGAGGAGGCTTTTTATGCCGTGCAGGACATAGGCTATGCGCTGAGGGATATGCGTAATTCCTTCGATTTTGACCCGGGCCGCATAGATGAGATACAGCAGCGGCTTGAGGTGTATTCGGCTATTAAGAAAAAATACGGCCCTGCCATTGCTGACGTGGAAGCATTCCTGAACAATGCAAGGCTGCGCCTTGATGAATTGGAAGGAGCTGCCCAGAAGCGGGAGCAGCTTGAAAAGGAGCTGGATGAGGTAAGCGCCAGATATACGGAGGCCGCAGAGAACCTTACGGCTGTACGCAGGGCGGCGGCAAAGGAGCTGGAAAGCGACCTTTTGCAGCAGCTTAAGGACCTGGGCATGGAGAAGGCCCGCTTTGAGGTGGAGTTTTCCCAGCTCAGCTCTTTTGGCGCAAACGGTATGGACAGGGTGGAGTTTACCATGTCCGCCAACCCTGGCGAGGAGCTGAAGCCATTGGAAAAGGTAGCATCCGGCGGTGAAATGTCCAGGATAATGCTGGCCTTTAAGGCAATAGCAGCCAGAGCAGACTCCATCCCCACGCTTATTTTTGACGAGATAGATACCGGCATAAGCGGCCGCATAGCCTCAGTGGTGGGCGGCAAGATGGTGAATATATCTGATTCTCATCAGGTGCTGTGCGTTACCCATCTGCCTCAGATAGCTGCGCTGGCAGATGCACACTTTATGGTGGAAAAGAGCGACGATGGAGAGCATACCAGAACCGATATGCACAGGCTGTCACTTGAGGAAAGATATGGCTACCTTGCAAGAATGATGGACGGTGCGGATAATTCCTCCATTGCCTATGACCATGCAAGGGAGCTCATAACCGCCTCTGAAAAAAGCAAGGCCCTGCGCCGGGAGCAAAAAAAGCAGAATTAAATCACATACTATTACAAATGATAAACACTGCGGGCAATGCCTGCGGTGTTTTTTATTATACGATTGGGGATGGATATATGAGGAAAGTAAAGGGCCATGGATATATTAAATGCACAGCCGTAATGCTGTGCATAGCTCTGCTGTGCTTTAATGGGGGAGAACGCATGAGCTACATCCGCAGCCTGCCGCATGGAGTAAGCTATCAGCAGCTCAGTGTGCTGAGGGGATACATGGGGGGCCTGCTGCACCTTGATGAGGGTGAAAGCCGGCAGGTATCAGGCGATATGTCCGAAATCCTTGGGCAGGGCACATTAAGCATAAATATGCTTGGCCTGCCCATAAAGCAGGTATGCCTGGAGGAAAGAACGGAAAGGCGGCTGATGCCGGGCGGAGTACCCATAGGTGTATCAATATATACGGATGGGGTGCTGGTGGTAGGGCTTGGCAGCGTGAAGGAGGGGCAAACCGTATGCCCGGCAGCCGATGGGGGAATAAGGGCGGGGGATGTGATACTTGCGGTAAATGGGGAGCAGATAACGGATTCACGGCATCTAAGCAGGCTTTGTGCAGGCGGCGGACAGCTCAGCCTGACTGTGCGCCGCAATAATGAGACGAAAAACTGCCTTATTGACCCGTTGTATGATGAGGAAGCGGAGGCGTATCTTGCAGGCATGTGGGTGCGGGACAGCACCTCAGGTATAGGCACCCTGTCATACTGGGATATGGATAGCGGCCGCTTTGGCGCACTGGGTCATCCCATAACGGATACGGATACAGGGTCAATTATAAGCGTAAAGAGCGGCAGCGTTATAAAGTCCAACATAATAGGCATAAACGCCGGTTCAAGCGGCACTCCGGGCGAAATGATAGGCTCCTTTTCCACCAAGGGTGAAAAGTGGGGAGAAATAGATAAAAACTGCGAATATGGCATATATGGAAGCAGCGTGAATATGCCGGTGAATCCCCTTTTTCCGAATGGCTTGCCGGTTGGGTGGTGGGACGAGGTGCATACCGGCCCTGCGGAGATATTATGCACCGTATCGAAAGAGGGCACGGCCCTGTACGAGTGTGAAATAGTAAAGCTGTTTCCCCGTGAGGAGTCAGGCAGCAAGGGCATAGTGCTCAGGGTAACATCCCAGGAGCTTATATCCATAACCGGCGGCATAGTGCAGGGAATGTCGGGAAGTCCAATCATTCAGGACGGGAAACTCATTGGAGCGGTAACCCATGTTCTGGTGAACGACCCCACGAAGGGGTATGGAATATACATTGAGAATATGCTGGAGGCGGCGGGATAGAATATATGCCGGAGGCTGTTGGCCTCTGGTATTTTTGTGCGTCCCATCCCATATGGCAATCAGGGCGAAATCTACCTTTGATGGGTGTTAATCGCATCTGCAATAAGGTAGAATGATTACGAAAGGGGCGATATAGTGAACCGGGTAAAAGTTGGAAGATTTATTGGCGAATGTCGTAAAAATAAGGGCATGACACAGGCCCGGCTGGCCGAGGCACTGGGCACCACAGACAAATCCGTTTCAAAATGGGAAAACGGCATATGCTTACCTGAGCCCTCTTTGTATGAACCGCTATGCAATGCGCTGGGCATTTCCATCGGCGAGCTGTTTGCGGGCCAAAGAATGGAAAGCGGGGATGACAAAAGAAGTGCTTCTGACAATCTGCTGAAGCTTTTGATGAGGAGCTTATATGAATCCTCTGATAAGAGCATAACTTTTGATGAGTTCAGCAACGCATTAAACAGAATGTCAGAAGCTGTGATGCTGCTGAATAGCTTTAATACAAAGGACGAAGCCGTGGATTATCTGGCGGAAAAAACAGGGCTCCCAAAGGAAGAATGTTCGGATGCCTATGGTTTTTATAAAGGTGGAAAAAACAGAATGGGCATTTCATGTGAGCTGTGATATTATGTACATATAAAAATGAAATCATTTTGGGGGATTCTGTGGATATTATTGATGGAAAAGGGTGCATACCGCAGGTCAGAGAGCTGGTAGTAGAGTACGTGCATCAGCTAAACAGGGATCTGTCATTTCAGAATATTGATGCTGAGCTGAATGACTTGGCTGCCAAATATACGCCGCCTCAGGGAGAGGTGCTTATAGCAGTAGAGGATAACAGGGCCTATGGAATGGTTGCATATCACAAACATTCTCCTGTAAGGTGCGAAATGAAGCGCCTGTATGTAAGGCAGGATGCAAGGGGGCTTCATTTGGGGGACGGGCTGGTAAATGGGATAATTGAATGTGCAAGGTCATCAGGGTACAAAGAAATGGTGCTTGATACGCTCACATACATGGAGGCGGCAATTCATCTATACAAAAAGTACGGCTTTGAAGAATGTGAGCCGTACTACAATAACCCCATGGATGATGTAATTTATATGATAAAAAGGCTGTAATGCATTTTAGCTTGCAGGATAAATACATCCACAGCAACATGGTTTTGGCCGGAGGGAACAAACCTCTGGCCTTTATATGAAGCATACTGAAACTGGCACACCGGAGGAAACGGCGAACGTGGATACGGCAAAAAAATTTGACGGTAGGGCTCAGGCATACAGCGCAGGCAGGCCGGGCTATGGGGCTGAGCTTATTGACTGCATGTACAATGAATATGGGCTCGCTGCATCATCTGCAATAGCGGATATTGGCTCCGGCACGGGAAAGTTTGCAAGGTACCTGCTTGAAAAAGGCAGCGAGGTATACTGCGTGGAGCCAAATGACGATATGCGGCGCATGGCAGAGGATAAATTGGGCACATATGCAGGATTTCATTCTGTGCGGGGCAATGCGGAGAATACGGGCCTTGAGGATGGCCAGGTAGATAATGTTACGGCGGCCCAGGCCTTTCACTGGTTTGATGTAAACAGGTTCAGGCAGGAATGTTTGCGTATCACCGGAGGGCGGGGCAGGGTGTTTCTGATATGGAATATGAGAAACGGCAGCGATTTGGTAAACAGGGGGCTGCATCGTATATATTCAAAATACTGCCCTGATTTCAGGGGATTCAGCCTGGGCCTGGAGAAGGATGATGTAAGGATAAGAACATTCTTTGAGGGCGGGTATGATTATGTATCCTTTGAAGCGCCGTTGTATTTTGACAGGGAAAGATTCATGGCGCGGAGCCTGTCGAGCTCATATTCTCTGAAAAGCGGTGATGCTGGGTATGATGAATATATTTATGAGCTGGCCTGTGTGTTTGATAGGTATGCAAAAGATGGCGCAGTTACAATAGAAAACAGCTCAGTTGCATATATTGGGCCCATCAGGTAGCAGGTGTGCTGCATCAGAAAGGGATAACTGGCGGCACAATGTAAACTACGCAACCCAAATCAAGAAAGAAAGTACTCCACCCGATATAATACATATCAGCGAAGGGAGATGTGCTGCGAGGTGAATGAGTGGAGCAGGAATATCCAGAATATCGTATACGAGATAGATAAGAGCATAAAAGGGCAGAATGATGAAGCGCTGACGCTGAGGGAGCTTGCAGAGGGCCTTGGTTATTCTGAATACTATGTATCCAGAAAGTTTAGCGAAATATCCGGAATGTCATTGCGGGATTATCTGCGCTACAGAAAGCTGGCCTTTGCATTGAAGGATATTCGGGATACTCAGGAGGGGATAATCGATATTGCCGTAAGGTACGGGTTCTCATCTCACGAGGCATTTACCCGTGCTTTTAAGGAGGCGTACGGTGTGACGCCCAGTGAATACCGCAATGCCCCGGCTCCGGTAGTGCTTCGCACGCTTATCAAGCCCTTCGACTGCTATTTATTAGGCATAGGAGGAACAGGTATGGCAACATCATCTGAGGATATCAAGGTTTATTTTGTAACTATACCGGCACATAAGTTTTTGCATATCAGAAACTATGAAAGCATTGGCTACTGGGATTTCTGGCAGAAGCAGGCAGCAATACCGGGGCAGGATTGCGAGACCATATGCGGCCTTCTTGACAGCATCAGCGGAAAGCTGGATGATATTGGCGGCAGCGAGGGCGATGCGGGAAGCGGCCAGCTTATGGCCTGGATAAATGAGCCTGAGGGCAGAATATGTAGCTGGGGCATACCTTTGGCAGAGGCCTATGGGGCAAGGCTGCCTGTGGATTATAAGGGGCCTATTCCGGAAAATATGCAGCTTATGGATGTGCCGGAGGGGGAGTATATCGTATTTGAGCATGGCCCCTTTGACTTTGAAACGGAAAACACCCAGGTGGAAGCCAAAATAGAAAAGGCCATGAAGGAATTTGACTATTCCAAAACCGGGTATGAGCTGGATACGGCCCAGGGCAGGGTATTCTATTTCTATCATGATTGCAGCCGCTTCTGGAAATACGTAAGGCCGGTAAAGAGGATAATAGATTAGGCATAAAAGCAGAATGCCGTGCATCCACTGAGGGTGCATGGCTTTTTTATTTTAGGGAGAATACCTGGTGCGGTGAATTGATTTTATACATATGCAGCAGACTGCCATTGTGCGACCTGCTTATTTCGTATATAATAAAATATATTATTAAAATCAGTGTGAAAATGAGCTAAAGCAGTGCAGGAGGTGAGCAAACATGGAAAAAGCGATGATATACATTCACGGAAAGGGCGGGGATGCAAAGGAAGCGGAGCATTACAGTGGGCTTTTTACCGGGTATGACGTGATTGGCTTTAATTACAGAGCAGATAATCCATGGGATGCAAGGCGGGAATTTACGGCTTATTTTGACAGCCTGGCAGAGAAGTACCAGTCTATCATTATAACGGCCAACAGCATCGGAGCTTATTTCACCATGAATTCGCTTTACGACAGGGCTGTAGAGAGGGCTCTGTTTATTTCGCCGGTGGTGGATATGGAGCGGCTCATTATGAATATGATGGGCTGGGCAAATGTGAGCGAGCAGGAGCTGCAGGCGCAGGGCAGCATAGATACCCAATTCGGGGAGAGGCTGAGCTGGGAGTATCTGTGCTATGTCAGGAAAAACCCGCTGAAATGGAGCATACCTACGGATATTCTGTATGGCGGCGGTGACAACCTTACCGCACGGGATACAATAGAAGCATTTGCAAAAGGCACAGGAGCTACCCTTACCGTTATGGAAAGCGGGGAGCATTGGTTCCACACGGAGGAACAGATGGGCTTTCTTGATGAATGGGTAAGGGGCGTTATGGGGAAGAACAGCGTAAAGTAACGGCACATGGGCTGAAAAAAAGTATACTTTCACCGTATGCCATAGCGCAGGTTACTGTTGGAAAAAAAGATAAAAGATGGTAAAATATAAACACTGAAAAAAGCAATAATGGAAGGGTTGCTGTTACTATGAAAAAGCAGAAGGTACTCATAGTCAAGGAGCATATTACTTATTGCCGTGAACTGGCGGATTATCTTGGCGAAATGAGCATATTTGAGATCATGCCATTTGCCCATGACGGCTATGCGGCCATCCAGCGCATTGCAATACAAAAGCCCGATGTGCTGTTGCTGGATGCGGTGCTTCCCAAGCTGGATGGCGTAGGGGTGCTGAAGAAGCTAAATGGTATGGGCCTGTCAGATGGTATCCGCATAATAGTCATGTCTCCCTTTAATGATGATGAGCTGGTTGGGCAGCTTCAGGAGCTTGGGGCGTTGTTTGTGATACATCTGCCGGCCGTGCCTGAGCAGGTATTCAGCCGCATAGTGGATTTTGCCATTGATGACAGCAATACTCGCCGCGCAGGGGAGGATGGCAAGGATGACCGGCGCATAGAGCTGAGAGACCAGATAATATCAAATTACCTTTTTGCGCTGAGCGGCCCGATAAACCTTATGGGATACCGCTTCGTGAGGGCAGCCATTGCATACTGTGTGGAGCATTATGGCAAGCAGATACTTCTTACCAGGGATGTGTATCCGCATGTTGCGGAGTATTATGGAGTTACCGAAAAGCAGATAGAGCGTAATATACGCACCTATATAGAGCGTACCTGGGACAGGGGCAATATTGAAAACATAAATAAGCTTTTCGGCTACACTGTGAACCAGAATAAGGGCAGGCCCACAAATAAAGAATTTATCGCCCAGATTACCGAGCGCACGATTATGCGTATGCGCTCCGAGGTTTTTTCCCGCTGATGTAATTTATACCCCGCAGCAGTCATAGTTTATACAAACTGGACATGCGGGGTATTTATTTTATTATGAAGGCGTTACGGGGAAAGTGGTATATATGGCTGTTTCCAGCGGCAGTGGGCTTTGCAGCGGGGGCGGCGATAGAGCTTGGCGGCGGGTATGTTGACAGCTCAATAGCGGCGCTTGGGCAGGTGGACGGAATAACTCTCCTCAGCCTTGCCCTTACCGGAATGCTGTTTGACGGGGCGCTTATAGCATGGTGCTCAATAGGCTCAGGGGCCATTGGAAAGGCCATGGCGGCCGGGGCGCTGTGGGTAAAGGCGGTGCTGATGGGGCTATTGTGCAGAGACCTTACTCTGGGCTTCAGTGCCATAAAAGCCCTGCTGATGCTGCTTACGGTGCTGGGGGGAGGCTGCGTATGCGTAGCCTGCCTTATGGAAAGGAATGAAAAGCAGGCAAAGGCAAGGCGAGTGGCAGTATGGATGTGCGGAGCGGCTGTGGAGTGCATAATCATACCATCCATAGTAAGAACCTGGTCGCTGCTGTTTAACTGAATTGACCTTGGAGGACTGCTGGTGGTAAAATACAGCTATGATGAATATAAGGGCTTAAACAAATACAATAATCTTACGAAAGGTACTCTGTGATAATGGCAAAGAAAAGAGCAACAGTAATAGTGCTGGACAGTGCAGGCATAGGGTCTCTCCCTGATGCGGCGGAATTTGGTGACGTTGGAGCCCATACCTTTGGGAATATTTACAAGGCCAGAGGCAGGCTGGATATACCAAATATGCGTGCGCTGGGCATAGCCGCAATAGAGGATGCACGACTTGAGCCATATGCAGGTGAAATACAGGGGTGCTATGGCCGTGCTGCCGAGATGACCAAGGCCAAGGATACCACCTGCGGCCACTGGGAGATGACAGGTATAATAATGGAGGAGCCCTTCAGAACGTATCCAAACGGATTTCCTCCCCATATAATGGATGCCTTTGAGGCGGCAATCGGCAGGGGCACGCTGGGAAACAAGGTGGCCTCAGGTACAGCCATAATACAGGAGCTTGGGGACGAGCACGTTGCCACAGGCAAGCCCATAGTCTACACCTCCGCAGACAGCGTATTCCAGGTAGCTGCCCATGAGGAGGTAATACCCCTTGAGGAGCTGTATTCAATGTGCGAAAAGGCCCGCAGCCTGCTTATGGGCAAGGATCTGGTGGGCAGGGTCATCGCAAGGCCCTTTGTCACCGGCAAGAATGAATACGTTCGCACGGAAAACCGCAGGGATTACGCCATACCGCCCATAGAGGACACTATACTTGACGGCCTTACTGCAAAGGGACATCAGGTGGTGGCAGTGGGCAAGATAGAGGATATATTCTTCAAGCGTGGCATATCCACTGTAAACCACACCAAGAACAATCCCGACGGCATCGAGGCCACCATAGAATACCTCAAGGCCGGTACAGGCGATTTTATCTTTACCAACCTTGTGGATACGGATATGCTGTATGGTCATCGCAATGACGTGGAGGGCTACGCAAAGGCGCTGGAATACTTCGATGCAAAGCTCCCCGAAATATTTGCAGCCATGGGAGATGAGGATATACTCATAGTCACTGCCGACCATGGGTGCGATCCAGTGTATCCGGGTACGGATCATACCAGAGAGTATATTCCCATACTCGTATACGGTAAGCACCTTAAGAAGGGCGTAAGCCTTGGCACAAGGGCCACCTTTGCAGATATAGGCAGCACGGTATTCGAGTATATTACCGGAGAACCCTGGCGCACCGGCAGCTCCTTCCTTAAGGAAATAATTTAATAAATTCGCAATAACAGCCTCCTTTGCCTAATAAACATATATTGACGGCAAAGGAGGTATTATTATGCTGAAAAAAAGTATATGCGGAATAATGGCAGCAGCGGTGCTGCTATGCTGCGGGAGGGCCTTTGCAGAGGAATATCCTGTGGATGTGAGCGGAATAAAGGCGGCAATAGTGATTGAGCAGAGCAGCGGCCAGCCCGTATTTGAGCATAATGGTACGGAAAAGGTGAATGCAGGCGGATTATCAAGGCTGCCCGTGCTGCTTGCAGTGTGCAATAAAATAGACAGCGGCGCAGTGGCTGTGACAGATACATTTACCGTGAGCGCTGCAGCAGCAAGGGTAGGCGGGCCTACGGCATTTCTCGAGGCTCAGGAAAGGGTGCAGGTGTCAACGCTGCTTAAGGCGGCGGTGATGATATGTGCCGGGGATGCCATATATGCCCTTGCAGAGGGGGCATATGGCTCGGCTGAGGCCTGTGCGCTGGAGGTAAACAGCCTGATGGAGTCAATGGGCATTGATGTGGATTATCAGGATATATCCGGGGGCGAAATGACCTTTACGCCCTATGATATGGCAAGGATAGGGGCGGCTCTTACTCTCAGCCGCAGCTTCAGGCTGTACAGCGGGCTGTACTATGACAGCATACAGCATGAGGATGGGCGCACCACCGACCTTGCAAGCTCAAATAAGCTGCTGAAAAGCTGCGTTGGAGCCAATGGTGTGGGAACGGGCTCATCGGCAGAGGCGGGCTACTGCGGGGTGTTTTCGGTGCAGAGGGGGAATACAGGGTATGTATGTGCCGTGTTTGGGGCGCAGAATTCCTCAAAGCGGGCGGAGAGGGCACAGAGTATGCTGGAATATGCCTTTGCGGCCTTTGATGCAAAGACCCTTGCCGAAAAGGGGCAGGTGATAGTGGAGAGCGTGCCTGTCCATGGCGGAGTTAAGGAAAGCGCAGCGCTTATCGCAGGGGAAAACGTGGTGGCGCTGATACCCAAGAATTCCTCCCTTGAGGAGCAGGCGGAGATACCCGAGCTGCTGGAAGCCCCCGTTGATAAAAACGAAGTGGTAGGAAGGATAACCTATGCTCTGGATGGAAAGACGGTGGGCGTGGTGGAGCTGGTGTGCGGGGAAAGCGTGGCGCAGGCCGGCATGGGCGATTATGTGATAAAATCCCTTATGGAGTGGCTCCACTGCTGAGGGAAAAGGGATGCGGTTGCATAGTTTTCCGGGATGACGTATAATAAGCTTAATTATAATCATCGGGAGACAGATAATTGCTGAGCAGTATTTTTTCCGGCTCTGTAGGCTCTTTTATAATGGAGCTGCTTTACAGGATGCCTGCCATACTTATAGCCCTTGCCTTTCATGAGTGCGCCCACGCATATGCGGCGTATCGGCTGGGCGACCCTACGGCCTTCAATTTTGGCCGCATGACGCTTAATCCTCTGGCCCATATCGACCCGATAGGCTTTGTGATGCTGGCGCTGTTTCGCTTTGGCTGGGCGAAGCCTGTGCCTGTAAATACACGCAATTTTAAAAACCCGCGCCGGGACGAAATAATCGTAGGCCTTGCGGGCGTGGCAGCAAACCTTTTGCTGGCTTTTGTGGCGATGGGCATATTCTTCACCCTTGCTGTGACGGTGGGGCTTAGAAATGCGGCGCTCAATACGGTAATTTACTATTTTTACTTTATAAACCTGAGCCTTTGCGTGTTTAATCTGCTGCCAATCCCGCCGCTGGATGGCTACAGGGTATTTTCCTGCCTGTTTGCAAGGAAAATAGGGCTGAGGGCCTTTATGTACCTTGAAAGGTACGGCAATATCATACTGATAGTGCTGCTGGCCACAGGCGTACTGGGCAGCGTAATGTCTGTGGCGGTGAACTGGCTGATGAATGGCATGATAGCGATATATAATGGCCTCTTTGGGCTGATTGGGCTTATCTGATGAGCTACGAGGTAAAGCTTTCCCGCTTTGAGGGGCCGCTGGATCTGCTGCTGCATCTTATAGAGCAGGCAGAGGTGGACATAAAGGATATATTCATTTCCGAGATAACCTCACAGTATCTCGTGTATATGGATCAGATAGACCAGCTGGATATGGATACCGCCAGCGAGTTTATTACCATGGCCGCAACCCTTGTATACATAAAATCCCGCTCACTCTTGCCACGTCCTCCCAAGGAAACCACCGAGGAGGAGGAAGACCCGGCAGAGGCCCTCATACGTCAATTGAGAGAGTATCGTGCCGCAAAGGAGGCAGGGGAAAAGCTTGCGGAGCTTTTAAAGGATGCCAGCGGCGTATACACAAAGCTGCCTGAAGAATTTGTGCTGCCCCCCCAGGAGATAAACTGGGAGGAATCCTCCACACAGAGCCTGCTCATAGCCTTTGCAGAGCTTATGGACAGGCGGCGCATGGAGCAGGAGTCCAAGATAGACAGGCAGGAGGTGGTGAATGACGAATTCACCATACGCCGCCAGCTCGTAAAGATAAGGGAAAGGCTGAGGGCAGAAAATACCCTCCGCTTTGAGGCACTGTTTGACAGTGATGCGGGCAAGATAGAAATGATAGTCACCTTCATGTCTCTGCTGGATATGCTTATGCGTGGCGAGGTGACAATAAAGCAGGCCGGGCCGTATCAGCCCATCAGCATAACCGCTCTCAATATAAGAGAGGACGATGAGGATGCTGAGTACATGGATGAGCAGTAAGGAAGAAAGTCAATGCAGGATGAACGCTTTTCAGCAATAGAGTGCATATTATTTGTATCCGGAGAGCCGGTATCGCTGGTGCAGCTCCAGCGGGCGCTGGATATGACCGGCATAGAGATGAATGCAGTCATTCGCCAGATGGAGGAGCTGTATCGCACAGAGGAGCGGGGTGTACAGCTATATATTACGGATGATACCGTTCAGCTGGTGTCAAACCGCAAGTATGCAGGCTATGTGGAGGAGCTGCTTCAGCCTGCCCAGACCAAGAGCTTTTCCCAGGCCATGCTGGAAACTCTCTCAATAATAGCTTACCGCCAGCCGGTCACCCGCTCGGATATAGAGGCGGTGCGTGGGGTAAGGTGCGATTATTCTGTGAGCCAGCTTCTAAAGCTGGGGCTCATACAGGAAATGGGCCGCAGGGATTCCGTTGGCCGCCCCATGACATTTGGCACCACGGATGCATTCCTTCGCCAATTTGGCATACATTCTATCGAGGAGCTGCCGGAATATGGCGCCTTTGCACAGGATGAGCCGGAGGAGCCGCCTGCCCAATCATAAAAATGCCATATCCTTCAAATAATAAGGGCTATGATTATCATGGCTCTTTTTGTTTTTATATTTTTGCTGATGCTGCTGGCGGGCATACGGCTGAGCTTCTATCTGAGCGCAGGGCTGAAGCAGGCCAGGCTGCGGGTGGAGGTCGGCTTGCTCTTTGGCGTGATAAGGATAAATGCCAATGTTACAGCCTGCTGGTTTCCGCTGGCACTGTATATAAACGGTAAGCCGCAGCCCATGCAAAAAAAGAAGCGCGGGCGCAAGGCGTTGCCTATGGGGAGCATTATGGATGGGGTAAGGCTGGTGGAGGTAAAAGCCGAGCTTGGCGCAGGAATAAAGGATGACGGGGCAAAAAGCGTATTGCTTGCGGGTATACTGAGGGAGGCGATATGGGAGGCAGGGGCTTTACTTAAAGCTGAAAGGCTGAGCGTATCCGCAAGGCCGGTATTTACCCACGGCACATTCTGGATGGAATTGGAAGGCATAGCGAGGATTTATCCTGTGCAGATTATCCATGGAGCCATAGGGCGGAAAATATCCAAAATGCGGAAGGAGAAACTGCACAATGCATCCTGTTGAAAACATAATGAAAACCACCATGGAGCAGCTCAAGGCCATGGCAGATGTAAACACCATAGTGGGCAGCCCAATATTGACCGGCACAGAGACCATGATACTGCCCGTATCCAAGCTGTCCATGGGATTTATATCCGGCGGGGGAGAGTATGGCGCAGAAAAGAAGCTGACGCCTCTGCAAAGGTGTGCCGAGGAGATGAGCGAAGGTGGGTGCTATCCCTTTGCCGGAGCTGCCGTGGCGGGGATGACGATAACGCCACTTGCGTTTTTGTCGGTAAATAATGGATGCGTCAAGGTGATGCCAGCAGATTACGATACCACATTTGATAGAGCAGTGGAGATACTGCCGGAGCTTATCGGCACGGTGGAGCAGGCCATAAAGAGCAGCGTAAACAGCTGCAAGTGCAATGCCGAGAAAAGCGGCGAAGGCAGCGCCCAATGATACGGCGTAGCAAATGGCTGCCATGGCTGCTGGGGGCGGTGATGGCGCTGTATCCTGTGGAGGGTTATGGATTGGATACGTCTGCCCGCAGCGCCATACTGATAGAAGCGGATACCGGCAAGGTGCTGTATGCGGAAAATGCCCACGAGCGGCTGCCAATGGCCAGCACTACCAAAATAATGACCGGGCTCATTGGGCTGGAGCAGGGCGATGTAAATGAGCTGGTCACTGTGGATGCCAGCGCATATGGCACTGAGGGCTCCAGCATATATCTGCGCCTTGAGGAGGAAATATCCCTTAAGGATCTGCTGTATGGGCTTATGCTGTCATCCGGCAATGATGCGGCTGTGGCGATAGCGGTGCATATAGGAGGCGGCACCCAGGCCTTTGCGGAAATTATGAATAAGCGGGCGGCGGAGCTTGGTGCATATAGTACAAACTTTGTAACTCCGAACGGCCTCCATGACGAGCAGCACTATACCACGGCCTATGACCTTGCAAGAATAGCTGCCGCTGCCATGAAAAACGATACCTTCCGCCAGATTGTTTCCACTGAATACTATCGGGCGGAGACCGGGGCCATCGCCCGCACCTTCAAGAACAAAAACCGCATACTCTGGGAGTATCCGGGCGGAACCGGCATAAAGACAGGCTACACAAAGGCGGCGGGCAGATGCCTTGTATTTTCTGCCGAGCGGGATGGCATGGAGCTGATAGGCGTGGTGCTGAACTGCCCCAATATGTTTGAGGATGCTACGGCCATGCTGAACTATGGCTTTGACGAATATGAGATCGTTACCATGGTAAAAGCGGGAACGACGGTGGCCAGGGTGGCCGTATCCGGCGGCGAAAAAAGCCTATTGGAACTTACCCCGGCCCGGGATATAATAGTACCTGTAAAAAAGGATGGCTCGGCCTGCTACAGAACATGGGTAGTGACGGATGAAAGCATAGCTGCCCCTGTGTACAAGGGGGATATTCTGGGATATGTGGAAATACTGGATGGCGATGGGCTGCTGCTGAGGCGGGAGCTGGTCGCAGCAGAGGATATACCGGATGCGGGCCTTGAATATTACTTTGGCAGAATAATCAAGCGATTTGCCGCATAAATAATATGCGGCCGTGGGGGAAAAAGAAAAATGCGTTTACAGAAATTCATGGCGGATGCCGGCGTGGCGTCCCGAAGAAAATGTGAGGAATTCATAGGCCAGGGGCGGGTAAAGGTAAATGGCGAAACTGCCGTGCTTGGCTGCAAGGTGGAGCTGGGAGACAGGGTGGAGCTGGATGGAAAGCTCCTTACCGCCCAGGATGAGCGTGTAGTGATAATGCTGAATAAGCCCCAGGGCGTGGTATGCACATGCAGCGATCCGGAGGGCAGAAAGACGGTAATAGACTATGTAAGCGGCCTGCCCTACAGGCTGTATAATGTGGGCCGGCTGGATTATGATTCTGAGGGGCTCATACTTCTTACAAATGACGGGGCCCTTGCATACCGCATGACTCACCCAAAGTTTGAAATGGAAAAGACCTACCATGTGGTGTGCAGCGGAACTGTTACCGAGAGGGATATAGCCCGCCTGCAATGTGGCATAACGCTGGATGACGGGGCAACATCCCCGGCAAATGTAGCGGATATCGTCATACGCAAAGACGGCAAAAGCGAGCTGAATATCACCATCCACGAAGGACGCAACAGGCAGGTGCGCCGCATGATGGCGGCGGTGGGCAAGGACACGCTGCTGCTAAGGCGCATCAAGGAGGGGCCGCTGGAGCTTGGCGGGCTGAAGCTGGGCAGCTGGCGATACCTTACAGAGGATGAAATAAAGGCCCTGGATACGGTCGAATGACCGGCCAGGGCTTTGCTATAAGCATAGCTAATGCAATATCGTTTAATTAGTGTCAATGGTTATCGGTAGCCCATTTCATATTGCCAAGTTTGAGATATTAATGTACAATTATACAAAAATGGGGGAGAGTTGATGCAGGTACATTGGCTTCCCTCAAATATAAGCCGGCATTATGGCTTTTATATTATTAATCACATCTCTTGGTATCGATAAATCATGAAGGGAGGAACACCTAAATTGACGAACGTTAGCCCCGTATTCGTATTCCTGCTCGGTATGGTAACAGTGTTTGTTGGCCTGTTTTGCCTTATATTGCTTATCAGGCTTATGAGCAAGGTTCTGGGCGCTGGGAAGGACACGGCTGCACAGCCTGCACCCGCAGCGGCAGCTCCCGCAAAGACGGCTGCTCCTGAAGTGGCGGATCGCAAGGCGTTTGATGCAGCAATAGCCGCAGCTATTGCCACCTACATGGGCGGCGAACCTCAGGGTCTCAGGATCCGCAGTATCAAAAAAATCTAAAAACACTGATTGAATATTTATGGAGGATGTTACAATGCGTAAGTTTCATGTAAACGTAAATGGCACTTCTTACGAGGTTGAAGTAGAAGAAATCGCCGCAGGCGCTGCTCCCGTAGCTTCCGCAGCTCCCGTTGCAGCTCCCGCTCCCGCCGCTGCCCCCGTTGCAGCTCCTGCGCCTGCTGCGGCCCCCGCAGGCGCTACCAGCGTAGCCGCTCCCATGCCCGGCAACATAATCGATGTTAAGGTAAACGTGGGCGACGTGGTAAAGGAAGATACCATCGTTGTGCTGCTTGAGGCCATGAAGATGGAAAACGAGATTTTTGCCGGCGTAAACGGCAGGGTAACTGCTGTAAACGTAACCAAGGGCGCTACCGTAAACTCCGGAGACGTTCTGGTAGTTATCGGCTAATCTCCTTTGCGTGAAAGCATAAAAACAAGCGAAAGGAGAGAATAGATGAGTTATATCGAGCCTATTAAGGAATTCCTGAGCACTACGGGCTTCAGCCAGCTTGTGCAGGAACCCGGATACATCATCATGCTGCTGGTTGCCTGCTTCCTGCTGTACCTGGCAATAGTAAAGGGCTTTGAGCCTCTGCTGCTGGTGCCTATCGCATTCGGTATGCTGCTGACCAATCTGCCCGGCGCAGAAATGTTCCACAGCGCCTTCTATGAGGGAGGCCAGGTGGACTGGGCCGCATTTAAAGAGGGCGCAGGTCTTATAGACTACCTATATTTGGGCGTAAAGCTGGGCATTTACCCATCCCTCATATTCATGGGCGTGGGCGCTATGACGGACTTTGGCCCCATGATCGCCAATCCAAGCAGCCTGCTGCTTGGCGCAGCCGCTCAGCTTGGCATATTTATGGCATTCTTTGGCGCTCTGGGCCTTACCGAGCTTTTCCCCCAGTACATTCAGTTTGGCAACAATGAGGCTGCCTCTATCGGCATCATTGGCGGTGCAGATGGCCCTACTGCCATATACGTTACCTCCAAACTTGCTCCTGCACTGCTTGGCCCAATAGCGGTAGCTGCATATTCATATATGGCGCTGGTGCCTGTAATACAGCCCCCCATTATGAAGCTGCTGACCACGAAGAAGGAGCGCATGGTCGTGATGGAGCAGCTCAGGCCGGTATCCAAGAAGGAGAAGATTGTCTTCCCCATCATGTGCACCATCTTTGTTTCCCTGCTGCTGCCCTCTGCGGCACCCCTTATCGGCCTGCTTATGCTGGGCAATCTCTTTAAGGAGTGCGGCGTTACCGATCGTCTCTGCAAGACTGCTCAGAATGAGCTGATGAATATCGTTACCATATTCCTTGGCATCTCCGTTGGCGCCACTGCCACGGCCGAGGTGTTCCTTGAGCCCCAGACTCTGGGTATCCTGGTAATGGGCGTATGCGCCTTTGGCTTTGGTACCGCAGGCGGCGTACTGCTTGGCAAGCTCATGTATGTGCTTTCCGGCGGCAAGGTCAACCCCCTCATCGGTTCCGCAGGCGTTTCTGCTGTGCCTATGGCGGCCCGTGTATCTCAGATAGTTGGTCAGAAGGAGAATCCCAAGAACTTCCTGCTCATGCACGCTATGGGCCCCAATGTGGCAGGCGTTATCGGCTCCGCTATAGCAGCCGGCGTATTCCTTGCCCTGTTCCAGCACTAGGAGGATTGACCTATGGCTAAAAATTTGATGATAACCGATACCATACTGCGTGATGCACACCAGTCCCAGGCTGCCACCCGTATGAGGGTGGAGGATATGCTTCCTGCCTGCGAAATACTGGACAGCATCGGCTACTATTCCCTGGAGTGCTGGGGCGGCGCCACCTTTGACAGCTGCCTCCGCTTCCTCAATGAGGATCCCTGGGATAGGCTTCGCAAGCTGAAGAAGGCTCTGCCCAATACCAAGCTGCAGATGCTTTTCCGTGGCCAGAACATTCTGGGCTACAAGCATTATGCGGATGACGTGGTAGAGCAGTTCTGTCGCAAGGCCATCGAAAACGGCATTGATGTGGTGCGTATATTTGACGCCCTCAATGACATCCGCAATCTCGAGGCCGCCATAAAGTATACCAAAAAGTACGGCGGCATCTGCGAGCCCGCCATCAGCTATACCATAAGCCCCGTGCACAATGAGGATTATTTCGTAAAGCTGGCCAAGGAGCTTGTGCAGATGGGTGCAGATAATATCTGCATTAAGGACATGGCAAACCTGCTGCTGCCCTACGATGCATATTCTCTCATCAAGCGCCTTAAGGAAGAAGTGGATGTGCCTATCCATCTCCACACCCACAATACCACCGGCACCGGCGATATGACCTACCTTATGGCCATGCAGGCCGGAGTAGACATTGTGGACTGCGCCCTGTCTCCCCTTGCAAACGGTACCTCCCAGCCTGCCACTGAGGCGCTGGTAGCTACCCTTAAGGGCACCGAGCACGATACCGGCTATGACCTTGAAAAGCTGGCCGAGGCTGCAAAGCACTTCCGTGGCGTGGCTGCAAAACTCAAGAGCGAGGGCAGCCTGGATCCCAAGGTGCTCAATGTGGATACCAATACTCTGGTATATCAGGTTCCCGGCGGTATGCTTTCAAACCTTATCAGTCAGCTTAAGCAGGCAAATAAGGAAGAGAAGTACTACGACGTGCTGGCAGAGATACCTGTTGTCCGCAAGGACTTTGGCTATCCTCCCCTGGTAACTCCTACCAGCCAGATAGTGGGCACTCAGGCCGTATTCAATGTGCTGATGGGCCGCTATAAGACCTTTACCAAGGAATCCAAGGCAGTACTTTCCGGCGAATATGGCGCACTGCCCGGCCCGGTAAATGAAGAAGTACGCCGCATGGCCATTGGCGATAAGCAGCCCATAACCTGCCGCCCTGCCGATCTGCTTACCCCTGAGCTGGATAAGTACGAGAAGGAGGTAAAGGAGCTGGGTTACTATGAGCAGGAGGAGGACGTGCTGAGCTATGCACTGTTCCCCCAGGTGGCACAGAAGTTTTTCGAGGCTCGCAAGGCAGCCAAGGAAGCTCCCGCTGCAGCCCCTGCCGCAGCCCCTGCGGACCCCAATAAGGTATACGACCTGTATGTTGAGGACGTTACCCTGTAATACAATACAGTAACTTAAGAGCGGACGGCTTATAGCCGTCCGCTCTTTGTGTATTTTTTTAAAATGAAGTATCAGGCTTGAGCATCTGCCGCTGATGCAGTGGCCTTTGTTTTCCATTCTTCCATCTGGGCATCGGTAAAGCCAAATTCTTTTTGCAGATAGGATAGGGCGTAGCTTTGCCGCTTTTCAAGGCAGGCTCTCAGCTCGCTTACGTTGCTCTTCCATTGGGACAGGCTGGAAGGAGTGCCCCAGCGCTTGATGTGGCGCTCCATCTCGGGCTCCATTTCGCTTACCATCTGGTCAAGTATACCGATAACACGCTCGGGATTGAAGTAATTCAGCGCAACGTATACGTACCTTTCACCAAAGGCCTGGCACCAGCTCTGGTTTTTCCTCAGCCCCACATACAGGTCCATATTGGTGATGGAGCCATCACGGGAGGGGATACCTTCTGCGTTAAAATAGCTGGGCAGTATATTGCGGGTGGGGCTGGAGGCGCTCAGCGCAAGGTCGAGGTCGTAATACACTGGCCGCCACTTTATGCTGTAATCTTCGGTGCGCCAATATTTCTGGTTAAACATATCGCCATTTGCAAAGTAGCTTTGGGCAATGAGGTAATCCATAAAGTAATCCACATCTACCCACTGGCAGAATTCCTCATACTTTGAATCCGATGAGGTGTCCACCTCCAGGCCGTATTTGCGTACCCGGTAAAAATCGGTTCGTGTGCCGGCAAGGGGAGTCTCATTGCGGCGGATGATATTTACCGCATCCGGGTCTGCTCCGTAGTGGGTGGCCAGGTAATCCTCGTTCTGGTTTTCATTCAGGTCGTAAAGCCCCCAGTACTGGCCGTTTATGTACACTATTACAGGGCGGGTCTGTATATAATCAAGGTTGAGCCCTGCAACGCATTTGCTGAAGAAGGAATCCCTGAGCCTTGCCTTTGAGGCATCCTGGCCGGAGTTTCTTACGGCAAGGGAGGTGTATTCGCTGACGTTATTACCGGGGAAGAACTGATAGCTGCTGGAGATCTGCCCGCAGCCGCCTCTTAGAAAAATCGAGAGAGATTTCTGCTTCATGGTAAGGGTGGAAGCGCCGTTTACACGGAGCCCGCAGGGAAATTGAGTGCCAAGCAGGCCATCGGCCTCGTAGTATTCGCAGAAGCCCTCACGCTCAATCTTCTGCCAGCGGTCGGTCACGGAGTATACCTCATCAAATGAGGCACTGTCTATGGAAAGGCACACTACAGGCAGTGTATGGGGCTCCTCAAAGAGAAAGGTCGCAGCGGCAGTATCACTTTGCAAAAGGTCGTCTGCAACGGCTATGGCCTTGACAACAGTATTTTTTGATATGGTCAGAGGGCCTGTATACAGCGAAGAATCCACTGTGGGCTTGCTGCCGTCAGTGGTGTAATATATCCTGACGCCGGGGGAGAGGGAGGATATGGAAAGCTGGAAGGAATCCTTGTGATAAAGGCTGTTATCCGAAAACACAGGGGATGAGGTAAAGCCGGAATATACCGTGGAAGAGTTTTTGCTGCCCTTGGTTGGAGAGGCAAAAAACACACGGGTCATATCATCCTCTGTGCGGCCTGAGGTGACTCCAAGGCGCAGGGCACCAGTTTCAAAGATGTCCTTTATGTTTCCATCCTCGTCTGTAAGGATAAGGGTATCCCCGGAAGCGGATATATTAAAGGGCGCCGAAACGCCCGAAGTTGATGAGGTGGATGCGGATATTGAAGCATATTCTCCGGATGACAGCCGAAAGGATGGGAATGTGAATTTGTACATATCATTCGGGTCATCCGTAAGATGCCAGCCTTCAAGGTTTATAGTATCGCCTGAGGAATTATGCAGCTCTATCCAGTCCGTACCGCTGCTCTTTGCAGCCTTTACCGCAGAGACCTCGCTGATGTATACGGAGGAGGTCCTGGCGACTGATGCATCTGCTGCGCTGGCAAAGGGATGGGTAGTATTGGGCCCGCCCGGTGTGGGGCTGGAGTAGAAATAATACTGGCCATCCGAGCCTGCTCCATAGGAAACGTTATCGCCAATGGCTGGATCCAGCTCAATGATATCATAGGTCATAGTGGCGGTATCAGTGAGCATGAGCTGGTTTTCGGAGCGGGAAAGGGTAAAGGAGGTATGCAGCTCCCCATCGGAGGTTTCGTTGCCTGAGAGAAATACCACCTTGTATTCGCCGGGCTCAATATTCACCTCCGGGAAACGCCACTTAAAGGGGTTATCCGGGTCATCGGACAGGCAGTAGCCGCTAAGGGATACTGTGTCTCCTGAGGAATTGTACAGCTCCACCCAGGGAGAGCGGTCACCATAAAAGTCCCGTATGCTGTATTCGTTGAATTTTAGCAGCTCATTTATTCGTACCGGCGCGCCTGCATCCATTGACCCAAGGGACAGGGAGGCAAAGGTGACGGCAGAATTATCTTCCGCAGGGGTGGGGGAGGCAGTATATGTATCCGAAGCCACTATGGATATGCCGGGATAAACTGGATTTGTCCAGTTTATCATGGAGATGACGCTGCCTGTGCCATTTGAAAGGGCAAGAACGCTATCGGCGCTGCCAAGGCGGAAGGAAGCGTGCATTTCGCCGCTATCTATGGAATCTTCGCCGGAAAGGTATACTATGGCATACTGGCCCGGATCGATGGTGGCGGAAGGAAATCTCCACTTTGAGGGCTCCGCTATGGAATCCGAAAGGAAGTAATCGGAAAGCAGCACGCTGCTATCTGAAATATTCTTTATTTCAGCCCAGGAGTAATAGCTGCCGTCGGCAGACTGAAGGGTGGAGGAATTTTTGGGCATCACCTCGGTAATGGCGAGGGCGCTGCCGGATGCCCCTTCTGTAACCGTATCAGCAGAGGAAAGGAAAATATCAGTGCTGTTTTGTGCATTGGGTGTGGGGGCGCTGCAATAGCCGTAGCTGCCATCGGCAGCACGGGCATAGGAAACATCGCTTGCAAGCTCAGGCACCTCAAGCTGCTGGATAACATTGTAGTATGGATCCACAAGGTAAAGCAGCTCTCCGCTCTTGGATAGACCAAAGCCTGTGCAGAGAAGCCCGTCATTGCCCTCATATTTGGCAGCGTATACTACAAGGTAGCCCCCTGCCGGAATGGAGACGGAGGGGAAGGTCCACTTATGGGGATCCTTGATGTTGTCCGTAAGGGCGTAGCCCTCAAGCTCCACCGGGGCGGAGGAAGGATTGTGCAGCTCTATCCAGTCCGGGCTGCCGAGTATGTCATCCGTAAGGGAGAAGGAGTTTGATGAAACTACTTCGTTGATGTATATACTGGATGCAGAGCCGGTTGCGGCAATGCTGCTGCAGCCTGCCATGCAGCATACCAGCAGCAGGCAGAAGGATAGGGTAATGAGTTTTTTAATGGCTGAATTCATCATAGCTACATTATAACATGGGGCGGCACAGTATAAAACTCATAAAAAGTAAAAAAACTGCCTTCTGAGCCCTGCCCTGCCGCTTTTTTACCTGGAAGCAATGTGATATACTGTAATTCAGATGTAATAAGGAGAATAATTTGAATGAGCAAGCGTAAAAAAATACTGCTCTGCATCCTGGCCGCTGCGCTGGTAATAGGCCTTGCTACAGGTGCTTTCACCTTTGGCGATATTGCAAGGAGCCTGATTGGCGGCGACCCTGTTCAGGCGGTGCAGCAGGATGATACTTTAGAAACGGTGCAGCTTCCCGAGCAGCAGCCCGAGAGCGTGCCCGCAGAGGAAGGGCAGCCTGAGAGTGTACCTGTGGAGGAAGGGCAGCCTGAGAGCCTGCCTCCAGAGGACGAGCAGAGCGTAGAAAATGAGTCTGAGACGCCGGAGGCCACGCAGGCGCCTGCAATAGCAGAGGATGGGCATTACAGCACAAAGGATGATGTGGCGCTGTACATACACACCTATGGCAGGCTGCCGGATAACTTCATCACAAAAAGCGAAGCAAGAGCGCTGGGCTGGGAAGGCGGCTCTGTGGAGGATTATGCGCCGGGGTGCAGTATAGGCGGCGACAGATTTGGCAACTATGAGGGCATATTGCCTGATGGAAAGTATACCGAGTGCGATATAGATACACTGGGCAGGTCGTCAAGGGGTGCAAAGCGCATAGTGTTTTCAAATGACGGGCGCATTTACTATACAGAGGATCATTACGAGACATTTGAGCTGCTGTATGGGGAGGAATAGGCCATGGAAATAATTATACTGGATGGAACAAAGATGACCTCCTTTGACGAGCTTCACGATTATATCAAGCGAATCATGCGCCTGCCCGGCTACTATGGGCGCAATCTGGATGCGCTGGCAGATTGCCTCAGCGAGCTTGGTGCCCATGTGACCGTGATACTTAACAATGCAGATGCCCTTAAAGAGGGCATGGGAGTGTATGGAGAAAGGCTGATAAGTGTATTCGAGGATATTTCCTCAGAGCCCGGTTCCTTTAATTTTATACTGAGCTGATTTAAACTGTATGCGCCGCCCAACGTATAACCGGGGCGGCGCTATGTACAATATGGAGCAAATTAGTACAATTATGACATTGCCGGCAGGGTTATTGCAACGGCGTGCCTGCAAAGCCTATAATAACCAGAGCAAGGCGAGAATGCCTTAATCAGTTTAAAAATTACGCCGGAGGTGAAACAGCATGGCAGGCGGACAGCATATCCTCATATGTGACGATCAGCAGATGATACACGAGACTCTTAAGGTATATATGGAAAATGAGGGCTTCACCTGCTGCTCTGCATACGATGGAGAGCAGGCGCTGGAACTGTATGAATCACAAAAGCCTGACCTTATTATACTTGACCTTATGATGCCAAAAAAGAACGGCACTGATGTTTGCCGTGAGATACGGGCAAAGAGCAAGGTACCAATCATAATGCTTACAGCAAAGGGAGAGGAGATCGACCGTATAGTGGGCCTTGAGCTGGGTGCGGATGATTACATAGTAAAGCCCTTCAGCGCACGGGAGGTGGTAGCCCGCATAAAGGCGGTGCTTCGCAGATTCAATGCGGCTGGCGGCGAGCCCCAGCGCATGATACGTATGCCCGGCCTTGAGATAAACATTGCAAACTATGAGGTGCGTATAAATGGGCGCACCATAGCCTTTACCCCAAAGGAGGTGGAGATACTGCACCTTCTTGCTTCCAGCCCGGGAAGGGTATTTGACAGGGAGCAGATACTTTCCAGAGTATGGGGATATGATTTCTTTGGCGATACAAGGGCCGTGGATACCCAGATAAAGCGCATCAGGCAAAAGCTGCCCGATGAGGAGCTGACCTGGGCCATAAAGACCGTATACGGCGTGGGATATAAATTCGAAAACTGTTAGGGTAGATATGTTCAGAAATACCATATTAAAAAAGACCCTCAGCATGATACTGCTCACAGTGCTGCTGAGCGCCGTGATAACAGCCATAGTATTCAACTATTCGGGCAGGCGGGCCTTCAGCGAAATAAAGGCGGGGGAGCTTGTGCCCAGAACCAAGTACCTTGCAAATGTCACTGCCGACTATATGCAGGGGCTTATGGGGCAGAATGGATATGAGCGGGCAATAGGCGGCGGATTCAGAATATGGGATGCATCCATGTATGCCTACAATCGGGAGGGTAAGCTATTTGCTTACCCA
This sequence comes from uncultured Clostridium sp., assembly GCA_964392455.1. Classification (GTDB taxonomy): domain Bacteria; phylum Bacillota; class Clostridia; order Christensenellales; family CAG-138; genus SFEL01. The sequence goes on from CAYMPG010000006.1 coordinate 61,539, forward strand.
AACAGGAACGGAAATGATGCAAATATCGCAGCCATAGAGGGATACCTCGCCACTGTCCTTGCAGGGGAAACTGTATACTCCCCAAATACGCGAAATGAAGTAGGCGTAATAGTCGGCGAGCCGGTCACCAGCATGTATGGGGAAGTGATAGGTGCTGTGTTCCTTGTAAAGCCACTTAAGGAGCTGAACACTGCCCTGCACAGCCTGCTGATAGCATTGCTTATAAGCATGGTGGTGGCCTCCGCAATACTTATAATACCAGCGTACTTTGGCTCAAAGAGCATAGTGGAGCCCATACGCCAGATGAATGTGACGGCCAATGCCATGGCCGGGGGAGATTTCTCAGCAAAGGCCGTGGAAGACGGCACGGAGGAAATTGCCCAGCTTGGAAGATCGCTAAATCATCTTTCCTCTGCGCTGTATGCTACCATAAGCGACCTCACCCTTGAGAAAAACCGCCTGCATGCCGTAATAAACGGGCTTGGCGAGGGCATAATCGCCACAGATGACAGGGGAGAGATAATAAAGATAAATCAGGCCGCAATGCACCTGCTGGGCGGCAGCGACGGGGAGGATATAACCCGCCTTGCCCCATATGAGGAACTCAGGCAGGATACGGATGCTGCAAAAAACGGCAGTGAGGTATCCCGCGAGATAAGGGTGCGGGAAAGGCTGCTGCGTATAGTTACCACCCCTCTCGAATATGATGGCATAAACCACGGGGCAGTCACTCTTATACGGGATATTACTGAGGCTGCAAGGCTGGAGCAGACCCGCAGAGACTACGTTGCCAATGTATCCCACGAGCTGAGAACGCCCATAGCCTCTATTCGTGGGCTGGCAGATGCGCTCAATGACGGCATGGTAAAAAGGGATGAGGATAAGGCCCGGTATTATGGCTATATACTCCATGAATCCATGCGGCTGTCAAGGCTTATAGACGATTTGCTGGAGCTCAGCCGCCTGCAATCGGGTACTGTGGCAATTACAAAGCAATACATCAGCGCAGAGGAGCTTATATATGACGTGGCAGACAGGTTTTCCGGAGCTGCCGCTGAAAAGGGCCTGACCATCAGCGCAGAATGTGGGTACTTGGGCAGGGCATATACCAATCCTGACCGGGCGGAGCAGGTGCTGATAGCGCTGATAGATAACGCCATAAAGCATTGCTCAGGCGAGGGCACAGTAAAGGTGCAGACGGAACGGCAGGGCGAAAAGCTGCTGGTAAGCGTAAGCAACCCGGGCAGCATTTCGGAAAACGATATAGAGCATCTTTTTGAGCGCTTTTACAAGGCGGATAAGGCCCATACCGGAGAGGGCACCGGCCTTGGGCTTTCCATAGTTAATGAGGTGCTTACCCTTTTGGGCGAAAAGATATGGGTAAGGAGCGAGAATGGGAGGGTGACCTTCACATTTACCCTGGCTTTGCAAAGTGAATAAGAAAAATGTGTGAATTCGCCCGCTTTCCATGTGAAAGCGGGCGGTGTTATGATATAATTAACATGAATAAATGTTGTAATATACAGGATAGTTTTTACGGAGGTTTACCATAAATGAGCACTGTGAAGATACTTGTGGCAGATGACGACCGGGTAGTGCATGAATCCCTTGGCATATACCTCAAATCAGAGGGATATGAAACTGTGGACGTATACGATGGCAAGGCTGCCATAGAGGCGCTTGCAAACGAGAGCGGCATAGCGCTGTGCGTGCTGGATATTATGATGCCTGAAATGTCCGGGCTGGATGTATGTCGAGAGATACGCAAGGATTCCCGCCTGCCCGTTATAATGCTCACTGCAAAGGGTGAGGAGATAGACCGCATACTTGGCCTCGAGCTGGGCGCTGACGACTATATTGTAAAGCCCTTCAGCCCCCGTGAGGTGGTGGCCCGCATAAAGGCTGTATTGCGCCGCACCAATGAGCAGCAGCAGGCAGCGGATGACGGCTGCGTAAACCATCAGGAGCTCTCCATAGATATAAAGAGCTATACAGTTACCCTCAGGGGCGAAAACATAATCTGCACCCCAAAGGAAATAGAAATACTTTATATGCTGGCATCAAATCCTGGCCAGGTGTTTACCAGGGAGCAGCTTCTTAATCGCGTATGGGGCTATGATTTCGCTGGAGAAACACGCACTGTGGATACCCACATAAAGCGTATCCGGGCAAAGCTTGATAATACCGGCCTTAATTGGAGCATTAAGACCATATACGGAGTCGGGTACAAGTTTGAGGTCGAATAGCTGAATGAAAAGCGTATTTTATCGCCGGCTGCTTATTGTGATGGTCATAGTAATGATGATCATCACTATTGCCATGGCGCTGGGCAGCGGCCTGATGGGCATAAGAATATACGAGAGCATAAAGCTGGATGAAATGATGCGAAGGTCTCAGGCTGTGGTCAGCCTGGTAAATGAGTATGGCCGGGGCAGCATATCGTCAGATACTCTTATGCGCCTTGCGGAAAGCTATGTAAAATACGAGGAAGCCACCACCATCATCATAAATTCCGAAAAAAAGATGGTGCTGGAGGCTAATGCGCCCCAGGCTGAAGAATGGCATACAGACAGCGATTCCCTTTCAGAGATTTATGACAGGGTGCTTTCCGGGGAAACCGTAAGCGATACAAGGGTAAATATTGAAGGCACAGGCGATGCCATTGTGGTGGGCGTGCCTATTCAGAGTGACAGCGGGGAGACTGCGGGCGGGGTAGTGATACTCCAATCCACCAGGGCCGTAAGCGAGGCCATGAGCTCCATGCGTAAAATGACCTATACCTTCATCTGCTTTGGAATGCTGCTTACCATAAGCATACTCAGCGGCTATTTTCACCATATGACGGGCCCGCTCCATGAAATGTCAGAGGTGGCCATAAAAATGTCCAAGGGTAATTTTGACATTCGTGCCAGCGAAAATGAAGAGGGCGAGGTAGGGTTGCTGGCAAGGGCGCTGAATAACCTTTGCGAAAACCTGTCGGGCACCATTTACCAGCTTCGCTTTGAAAAGGGCCAGCTGGATGAGCTGCTGCAAAGCCTGTCGGATGGCGTTGTGGCAATGGATGGAAGCGGCGAGCTCACCCATTACAATGCGGCTATAATGTGCATGTTTGGCGTGGTAAATGTGGAAAAGCGCCAGGACCTTATTTCAGACCCCATGGTATGGAAAGCCTTTGATGAGGTATTTATCACAGGCGAATCCCAGTCCATAAATTATCCTACCACGGGAGACAGGGTGCTGCTTATAAGCCTCTCCCCTGTAAAGACGGATGAAGGCGAGCGCACAGGAGTGGTGGGCCTGTTTAAGGATATTACCGAAATGGAGCGCACAGAAAAAATGCGCCGGGAATACGTGGCAAATGTATCCCATGAGCTCCGCACCCCTCTCACTGCCGTGCGGGGGCTTCTTGAGCCGCTGGCCGATGGCATGGTAACAGATGAAGAAAGCCGCCAGCGCTATTATAAGATAATGCTGCATGAGGTGCTGCGCCTGTCCAGACTGATAACTGATATGCTTACCCTGAGCCGCCTTCAGGCGGGCACAGAATATATGGAGCTGTCACGGGTGAATCTTGAGGAGCTTATAAATGACGTTGCCATAAGCTATGCAGCGGCGGCTCAGCAGAAGGGCATATCTCTCGAGGTGGATTGTGACGGCGGCGCAGATGCCCTTACCGATCCTGACAGGATAGAGCAGGTGCTTATAATACTGCTGGATAATGCCATGCACTATACGCCGGATGGCGGGAAGATAACCATGAGGCTCCGTGCAGGCAAGCGGCTGCTGGTAAGCGTGGAGGACAATGGCTGCGGCATACCGGAAAAGGATTTGCCGTATATATTCGAGCGCTTTTACAAGGTGGACAAATCACGGGGCGAGGGTGGAACCGGCCTTGGCCTTTCGATTGCACACTATATCATGGAAAAGCTGGATGAGACCATCACTGTGGACAGTAAGGTGGGCGAAGGTACCTGCTTTACCTTCACGGTAAAGAAATATGTTTCCAATGCCATAGAGCTGGGGCCTGCAAATGCTGCTGCAAAGGCAAAGCACCAGGATATGGAAAAGCATCAGGAGCCGGAAAATGACGGCGAGGTGTACGATGCGGACTATGAGGTGGTACACTACCCGGCAGAGGAGAAAAAGGGCATAGGCATAAAGAAGCCCGAAATAAAGAAAAAAAGATAGAACGGAGAATACATGGATTCCGCCGGATGCACACTTTGCCCAAGAAAATGCGGGGCAGACAGGATAAACAAAATGGGCGCCTGCAATGCGCCCTTTTTGCCATACATTGCAAAGGCATCGCTGCATATGTGGGAGGAGCCATTTATCAGCGGGCAGAGAGGCTCTGGCGCAATATTCTTCTGCGGGTGCAATCTTAAGTGCGTATTTTGCCAAAATCACGACATAAGCAACGGCACCATAGGGCAGCAGTATGATGGCAAAGCCCTGGCGGCGCTTATGCTGAGCCTGCAGGAGCGGGGGGCACACAATATAAACCTTGTATCTCCTGCGCCATATACACCCGTAATAGCAGAGGCGCTGAAGGCAGCCAGAAATGATGGCCTTGCCTTGCCGGTGGTGTATAATACCAATGCATATGAAACTGTGGAATCCCTGAGGCTTATGGATGGGCTGGTGGATGTATACCTTCCGGATCTTAAGTATGTGCGCAGCGGAATAGCTTCAAAGTACTCCGGAGCGCAGGATTATTTCCAGTATGCATCTGCCGCGATAGATGAAATGTATCGCCAGCGGGGGCTGCTCAGCCTTGATGAGCAGGGCATGGCAAAGAGCGGCGTTATAATAAGGCACCTTGTGCTGCCGGGGTCGGTGGATGAAACCAGACGGGTGCTGGATTATATTGCAGGGCATTTTCCGAGGGATATAAATATATCCCTTATGAGCCAGTATGTGCCCTTTTATCATGCGGATAAGTATCCGCCGCTGGATAGGCGCCTTATGAAAAGGGAATACCGGCGGGCTGTGGAATACGGCCTTTCTCTTGGCCTGGAAAACATTTTGATTCAGGAAATGAGCTCGGCCACCGCCGCATACACGCCGGTGTTTGATGGAATTTGCGACTAAACTGTAAACTGTAGGTTTTAAGGCAAAAAAAGCAAAAAAACCTGTTGCATAACACAATATCTGGTGCTACTATAATATTATAAAGCGAATATGTCGAACTGCCCGGGATAAACAGCATTCTTCATTGTTTTTCCTCCAAAAAATAAACCGAACTTTTATCGTTATTCGCTTGTGCTGGGGGCATCTGCACAAAGCGATTTCCGGGCAGAATATTTGCTGGGAGCTCTGATGGTTTCAGGGCTCCTTTTTTGCATGGATCTGGCATAAGAATATCTTGGAGGATTCTTTGCCCATGAGTAAAAAACAGCTTATCGTATCCATTATCATGACGGCGGCTATGGCAGCATTTATGGTGATATCGCCCCGGTATATAGCCGCTTCAAGAACGCTTCTTACAATGCAGCGGCAGCCTGATGCACGGGAGGGCTACCAGGGTATTATTACAGTGTGGCATATTGTGGGATTTAAGCCCTATCAGGGCAGCCTTGGCACATGGGTGGAAAACACGGCAGCAAGGCTGGAAAAGCGGCACAAGGGCGTGTATTTTCAGGTGGACAGCATAACCATGGAGGAATACCATGCCCGCATAGCAAGGGGAGAACAGCCAGATGTGTTTTCCTACCCTTTGGGGTGTATGTATGTGGAGCAGCTTTCAGAGCTTTCCGTAGATTTTCCGGAGCTTACAGGAAATATTGATGATGTGGGCCGCAGGGAAGGCAGGCTGTACGGGGTGCCATATGCTGCATCGGGATACCTGCTGATACACAATCAGCGCCTTGTGCAGGAGCATGGTACTGATATGGCAGGCATTGGGGATATGCTGCGGAGCGGTACCGCGATTGCAGCGGGAGATCCGGTGCAGGCCGGGATATACGGCGTTACAGGTGAGCTGCTTACATTGGAGGATTTCCTGGAGGAAAGGGCAGTATCGGCCTTTGTGGACATAAGGGCGGTGGGTGACCTGGCACGGAAAATACAGAAGGGAAAGGGATTCCCCTTTGAAGCAGCGGCCTGCGGAAATTACTCTGACCTTGTGCAGCTCATTGGAGCGAATGTAAATACGGGGGATGATAAAATGCCATATATATACGAGCTGATAGCCCTTTGCCTTGAGGAGGAAAACCAGAAAAGGCTCATTGAAATCGGGTTGATGCCCGCAGTGAGCGGAGTTGAGAGGAAAAAGGCAGATAATGAGGCGGTGGAGCTGATGCTTGGGGAGCTTGAGAATATTGCTGCACCAAACAGCTTTTTATACGGCACATATCGTGAGCAGCTATCTATCAGCGCAAGGGAAGCAATGCAGGGCAGCGCTTCCGCTAAAAAGGATATGGATTTGCGCTTAACAGAACTTGTAAGAGGAGCCGCAATAAAGTAAAATAATCATAAGTATATACATGGGAGGAGCCATGAAACAGGCATTGGAAAAGTGCGCCCAAAGGCTTAATGGGTGCAAGCTGATACATAATGCGCCAATGAGGGACTATACCTCATTCAGAATAGGCGGGCCTGCTGACCTGCTGCTTATGCCACGCAGCCGCGAGGAATTGCTGCTGGGGATAGAGGCGGCCAGGGAAGCGAATATACCCATGATGATAATGGGCAACGGCAGCAATATGCTGGTAAGCGATGGTGGCATCGAGGGCCTTGTAATACGCATTGGCCAGGATTTCGCAGGTATCCGGTATGAGGGCTGCATACAGACTGTGAATGCAGGCACCCTTATGTGCACCGCAGCAAACGATGCCCTGGATAAGGGGCTTATGGGGCTGGAATGGGCCACCGGGATACCCGGCACCATTGGCGGCGCTGTGGCAATGAACGCAGGAGCCTATGGCGGCGAGGTAAAGCAGGTGCTAAGCAGGGTGGAGTGCATAGAGGATGGGCAGATAAAGAGCATAATTCCGGAGGATAAAGACCTGGAATACAGATATAGCAGATTTTGTGCCCCGGGAGCTATTGTGATTTCTGCGGAGTTTACCCTTTTGCCTGATGACGGCGGCGCAAGAGACCGGGCAAAGGATTACAGCGAAAGAAGGCGAACCAAGCAGCCCTTGGCCTATCCAAGCGCAGGAAGTACCTTCAAGCGACCCGAGGGGCATTATGCCGGGGCCCTCATAGAGCAGGCCGGCCTTAAGGGCCTGAAAATAGGGGGAGCAGAGGTAAGCACGCTGCATGCAGGCTTTGTGATAAATGCCGGCGGGGCTTCCTGCAATGACGTATGTGCCCTTATGCAAAAGGTACAGGAGCAGGTGTATGCACGCTTTGGCGTAAAGCTGGAGCCCGAGGTGAAGCTGATAGGTAGGGATATATGGAGCTTATAATACTATCCGGAATGTCCGGGGCGGGCAAGAGCCAGGCCCTGAAAAAATTTGAGGACTCGGGATATTTCTGCGTGGATAATCTGCCCAGCGAAATGTGCCGTGGGCTGGTGGAGCTGTGCAGCAGGGCTGTGCCGCCGGTGGAGAAGGCGGCAGTCGTAATAGACAGCCGGGAGACCCTCCTTAACAGCAACCCAAACAGAACCCTTATTGAGCTGGAAGAAGCGGGCATGGATTACCGCATATTGTTTCTTGATTGCAGGGATCAGGTGCTGGAGCGCAGATATAATGAGACACGCAGGCGGCACCCCCTTTCAGATGATGTACGCACAGGCATACAGCTTGAGCGGGAGCGCCTTGCAAGCCTCAGGGACAGGGCCAGCGTAATAATAGATACTACAAGCATGCGACCGCTGGAGCTGGGCGCAGCCATAGAAAAGGAGCTTGGGCTGTGCAGCGGGGGCTTCAAGCTGAGCGTGATGAGCTTTGGGTATAAGCGGGGCGTGCCCTTTGAGGCGGATGTGGTGATAGATATGCGCTTCTCGCCAAATCCGTTTTATGATGAAAAGCTGCGCTCTCTTTGCGGCAGCGATAAGCCCGTTTATGATTACGTAATGGGAGATGCTGCCGTAATAAGGCTAATGGATACCCTGGAAAAAACACTGGACGAGCTTATCCCACGATTTATTGAGCAAGATAAGCGGCGGCTGGTGGTGGCCTTTGGCTGCACCGGCGGACGGCACAGATCCGTCAGCGCAGCAGAGGAGCTTTACAGCCGCATGAAGGACAGATATCATACCACGCTGGAGCATAGAGACCTTGTAATAGAGGGCGGAGATATCAGGCAGAGAATAGGCGAAAGGAGCTGAAGCAGTTGTCTTTTTCATCCCTGACAAAGGACGAGCTGGTCAATAGCTGCAAGGTAACAGGCAGCGATGAAAAGCGCTCCCTGCTGTGCGGCATTACCCACGCTGCAGGCTCCATGACGCTGGGCAGGGGCGGCGTAGGGCTAAAGTATGTTACGGAAAACAATAACGTTGCCAGCCTTGCTGCAAAGCTCGGCAGGGAGCTTTATTCTGCATCCGCAGTTATATCCATAAGCGAGAAGGAGCGACTGAACGCTGTAAATGCCATAGTGAGCATGTCAGGCCCGGGCGTGATGGAGCTACTGAAGGATGCAGGCTATGCCGTAGATGGCGATGAGGAGCTGGAGCTTGGGCATATACCCGGGGCGCTTGTGGATACCGATGAAAAGGCAAGATGCTTTTTACGGGGAGTATTTTTAGGCGCAGGCTCTGTAAATGACCCAAACAAGGGATACCATCTGGAGCTTGTGTGCAAGTATGAGCGCTTTGCGGCGGAACTTTGCGATATTATGGCGGAGCTTGGGATAACTGCCAAGTATTTTCCGAGAAAAACCAGCTACATCGTATATATCAAGGATGGCGAGATGGTATCTGATTTCATCACTCTTATAGGCGCTATGAACAGCACCATCGCCTTTGAGGATGCAAGGGTGCTTCGCAGCGTAAATAATCACATAAACCGTCAGCAGAATTTTGAGGATGCCAATATGAATAAGGCGGCTGCCGCTGCGGCTCAGCAGCTCCTTGATATTGAGGCGATAAGGGTGAGCCGTGGACTGGAGGCTCTGCCTGCAAAGCTCAGGGAGGCGGCAGAAATACGCATAAATAATCCGGAGGCGACTCTTGCAGAGATGGCCGAGCTGGCCGGCATAAGCAAATCCGGCTTTAACCACAGGCTGGCCAAGCTTTCCGCATTGGCCCAGGAGATAAAGGATCAGGACGGGGGAATTCTGTAAATGAAAGGCTTTACCCATCTGCATGTACATACCCAGTACAGCCTGCTGGACGGCGCAGCCCGCATAACGGAGCTGGTTGCCCGGGCAAAGGAGCTGGGCATGGAGGCACTGGCCATAACTGATCACGGCGTAATGTACGGCGTGATAGATTTCTATAAGGAATGTAAAAAGGCGGGCATAAAGCCGCTATTGGGCATGGAGGCATACGTTGCCTCAAATCACCTAGAAAAGAGCGGAATGAGGGAAAATGCCCACCTTATACTTATCGCCAAGAATAATACCGGCTACAAGAACCTCATGAAGCTGTCCAGCATTGCTTTTATTGATGGCTTTTACTATAAGCCCCGGATAGATTATAAGCTGCTTGAACAGTATCACGAGGGGCTGGTATGCCTTTCTGCATGCCTTGCTGGAGATATACCCCAGCTCCTTCTTGAGCGGCGGTATGATGATGCCCTTGCCCTTGCAGGAAGGCTCAAGGGTATGTTTGGCGAGGATTTTTACATAGAGCTTCAGAATCACGGCCTGCCGGAGCAGATAGAGGTATTGCCCCAGCTTAAGAGAATCGCAGATGAGCTGGGCATTAAGACCGTTGCCACAAATGATATACACTATGTAAAAAAAGAGGATGCGGAATCTCAGGACGTTTTGCTGTGCATACAGACGAACCGGGTGGTTTCGGATGAAAACAGGATGAAAATGTCTGCGGATGAGTTTTATCTAAAATCCGCAGATGAAATGCTTGCCGCCTTGCCGGGCGATCCTGAGGCCATAGCCAATACGGCGGAGGTGGCGGAAAAGTGCAATGTGGAAATAACCTTCCATGAGCAGCATTTACCAGGCTTTACTGCGCCCGATGGCCTTACAAATCTTGAATATCTTACCCAGATATGCCATAAGGGGTTGGCACGAAAGATGCCGGATGCTTCAGCCCAGGTAAAGGAGCGGCTGGAGTATGAGATAAGCGTAATAAACCAGATGGGGTTTGTGGATTACTTCCTCATCGTGTGGGATTTTGTAAACTTTGCCCATGAAAACGGAATATTTGTGGGCCCCGGCCGTGGCAGCGGCGCAGGCAGCCTTGCAGCCTACTCAATGGGCATAACGGATACCGACCCAATCAAGTACGATTTGATATTTGAGCGGTTCTTAAATCCGGAGCGGGTATCCATGCCGGATTTTGATATCGACTTTTGCATAGAGCGGCGGCAGGAGGTTATAGACTATGTGGTCAGCAAATACGGCGCAGACCATGTGTGCCAGATAATCACCTTTGGCTCCATGGCTGCCCGCCTTGTGGTAAGGGATGTGGGCAGGGCGCTGGATATGCCCTATTCTGACGTGGACAGGATAGCCAAGCTCATACCAAACGCACTGGGCATGACCCTTACAAAGGCGCTGGAGCTTTCCACTGAGCTCAAGGCGTTGTATGAAAATGATGAGAGCGTACAGAAGCTGATAGATCTTTCCCTTAAGCTGGAGGGCCTGCCCCGGCACGCCTCTACCCATGCGGCGGGAGTTGTGATTTGTGCCCAGCCAACGGTGGAGTATGTGCCGCTGCAGCGCAATGAGGATGCCATAACCACCCAGTTTCCCAAGGATACTGTGGAGGAGCTTGGCCTGCTGAAGATGGACTTTCTGGGCCTCAGAAACCTTACTGTTATAAGGGATGCGCTGGATTTCATACGCCAGGGCGGGGGAGAAGTGCCTGACCTTGAGCGGCTGGATAATGACGACCCTGCGGTATACAAAATGATAGCCGAGGGTGATACGGATGGGGTATTTCAGCTTGAATCAACAGGCATGCGCCAGTTTATGACCCAGCTCAATCCGGATTGCTTCGAGGATATCATAGCGGGTATTTCCCTTTTCCGTCCCGGCCCAATGGAGCAGATACCCCGATATATCGCTGGAAAAAACGACCGCAATAATGTACAATACGCCCATGAAAAGCTGCGCCCGATACTTGGCAAAACCTATGGCTGCATGGTGTATCAGGAGCAGGTAATGGAGATAGTTCGCGAGCTTGCGGGCTATTCCTGGGGACGAAGCGACCTTGTGCGCCGCGCAATGGCAAAGAAAAAGCACGACGTAATGGCCAAGGAGCGGGAGTACTTTATAGATGGCATCGTGGAGGATGGCGTGGTAAAGGTACCGGGCGCCGTAAGGAACGGCGTAAGCCGGGAGGTGGCAAACAGGATATTCGATGAGATGATGGATTTTGCCTCCTATGCCTTCAATAAGTCCCATGCAGCAGCCTATGCAGTGCTGGCCTACCGCACGGCGTACTTAAAAAAGTATTACCCTGTTGAATTTATGACAGCCCAGCTCAACAGCTTTATCGGCAAGGATATGAGCAAAATATCCGAATATGTAAGCTACTGCCGTCAGCGGGGCATAGAGGTATATCCTCCCGATATAAACAGGAGCCATGCAAAGTTTTCCGTGGAAAATGGAAGCATACGCTTTGGCTTTGCCGCAATAAAAAACGTCAGCGCGACTGTAACTGAGCAAATCGCAAGGGAGCGGGAGAAAAACGGCCCCTTCAGGGACTTTTATGACTTCCTGCGTCGCAGCGATACCCTGAATAAGCGCATACTCGAGGGGCTGATAAAGGCCGGCTGCTTTGACAGCATGGGGGTAAAACGCTCTCAGCTCATGGTAGTATATGAGCAGGCCATGACCTCTGTGGGTAATGACAGAAAGCAGCGTGCCACAGGGCAGCTTTCCCTGTTTGATATGGCAGGGGCAGATGAGATAGTTGAGGATACCGCCATACCCATGCCTGACGTGAGCGAATATGATAAGGATACCCTGCTCAATATGGAGCGGGAGGTAATGGGCATTTACATCAGCGGGCATCCCCTTAGCGATTACACCGAGGTGCTTCAGGAGCTTGCATCCTGTGCAGATTTGGTTGATGCCGATGGCACCGGAAAATATAAGGACAATCAGAAGGTGTGCCTTGGCGGAATAATCACCTCTGTGCGTACAAAGCCTGTAAAGAGCGGAAACGGGCTCATGGCGTATGCCGTTATAGAAGACCTTACCGGCAGCATTGAGCTTGCGGTATTTCCCTCCATATACACCCGCTATTCAAACAGGCTGCTGGTGGATAGCAGGGTCACCATAACCGGCAAAATGAATATGCGTGAGGATCAGAAAAACACCGTGCTCGTGGATGAGGTGGCTCCCCTTGAAAAAACATTGCCGACCAGTAAGCTGTATCTCAGGCTGAATATGGGAGATACGAGGCTTTTTGAAAGGGTGAAGACTGTGCTTTCCCGCTTCCCGGGCAACCTGCCTGTGGTAATGGTGGATATTGCAACAAGAAAAAGTATGCAGGCTCCAAGGGAGCTGTATATCAATCCATCAAATGGTATTATGGACATAATGAATGAAATGCTTGGCGAGGAGAACGTAAAGCTGAAATGAACCTTAAGCCGCCTGTAGAAAAAAACGACGATATAGAGCTGGATATCTCCGCCCTTACTTCAGAGGGGCAGGGCGTGGGAAGAATAGAAGGATACACCGTATTTGTGCCCTATGCCCTCAGAGGGGAGCGGGTGCGTGCCCACGTTATAAAGGTAACGTCTGGCTATGCCGTGGCAAAGCTGACGGAGATAATCAAAAAATCGGATGACCGCGTGGAAAACGATTGCCCGGCTTATCCCCGCTGCGGCGGGTGTACATTAAGGCACCTTTCATATCCTGCCCAGCTCAGGGAAAAGACAGCCCAGGTGGTGGATGCACTTACCCGCCTGGGTAAGTTTACCGACCCCCAGGTCATGCCCTGCCTTGGCATGGAGAAGCCTGAGCATTATCGCAATAAGGGCAGCTTCCCCCTTGGCTACGATGAGGAGCTCATGGTAAGGCCGGGCTTTTTTGCAAAGCGCAGCCACAGAATAGTGCCTGTTGACAATTGCAGCATACAGCCGGAAGGAGTGCTGGAAGCAGCGGCCGCCGTGGCAGAATGGGCAAACAGATACTCCATACCGCCATATGATGAGCTATCAAGAAAGGGCGTGCTGCGCCACGTGATGGCAAGAGTATCCGATGAGGGCGTGCTTGTGCTGGTGGTGACCACAGGCAAGCTGCCCCATGGGGATGCCCTGGTTGAGCTATTGAGGGAGAGGGTGCCGGGGCTTAAGGGCGTTGTGCACAATGTAAATTCCAGAGATACAAACGTTATCCTTGGGGATACCTTTAATACCCTCTGGGGCAACGACAGGCTGGGCACTACCATAGCGGGCCACAGCTTCTGCGCCTCCATGGCTTCATTCTTGCAGGTAAACCCTGTGCAGACGGAGGTGCTGTACAGCAAGGCGCTGGAGTTCCTTTCGCTTAATGGCGATGAGCGCATGGCCGATGTATATTGCGGCATAGGCACCATAACGCTGATGCTTGCAGAGCATGCGGCGCATGTGACCGGCATAGAGTGCGTGCCTGAGGCCATTGAGGATGCAAGGGCAAATGCAAAGAGCAACGGCGTTGCAAATGTGGATTTTATTTGCGATACAGCGGAATCTGCCCTGCCAAAGCTTGTGGCAGAGGGGCTGCGCCTGGATGCGGCGGTGATAGATCCGCCGAGAAAGGGCTGCGAAAGGGCAGCGCTGGATGCCCTTGTAGATAGCGGCGTGGAGCGTATAGTATACGTTTCCTGCAATCCTGCCACACTGGCCCGGGATTGCCGCATACTTGCAGATAGGGGATACGCCCTTGTTAAGGCCCAGCCGGTGGATATGTTTCCCCACACTAGCCATGTGGAGACGGTATGCCTGCTTACCAGGGTATAAAACAAACATATGAAATTTGTAAATGCCTGTATGTGCTAAATACCAGCTTGCTTATCCACTTCCTGGGAATGAATAGATGTGCTTTCTACGATAGAGTGAGTAGAAATGCACAAACCGCATATATAGCGTTGCGGAAATTTTAGTATCGATTCTACGATTAAAAATGTACATCATACGATATATCGCCCTGCTACAGAAAATGTGCGCTGTAGCAGGGCGTTTTTATTGCCAACCGCAATATTTTACGAAACCTTAGCGCAAACAATGGCTGCACCAGGTTGCAATCATGGGAAGGGGATAGTATAATAGTCCAAAACATTTACCAAATTGAGAAAGGACAAGGAATGAGCTGCAACAGAATGGAGATAGACCACGAGCTTCAAAGCTATTTTCAAATCATGCAGTCTATGGATAGCCTGTATGAGGAATATGCCAGGAAGAATGGCCTCACATATATGAGCCTGTATATTCTGGAGACCCTCTATGAGCAGAATGGCTGTACCCAGAAAAAAATATCTGAGGTCACCCTGTACCCAAAGCAGACGGTTAATATGGTCATTCGTTCCTTCATGGAAAAGGGATGGGTGGAGCTTGAGCAGAGCGAGGATGACCGCCGCAATAAAAGGGTAGAGCTGACGGAAGCAGGCCGGCAGTTTGCGAGGAAAACTGTTGAAACATTCTGGAGCGCAGGGAGCAACGCATTTGCGGAGCTTGGTGCTGTAGAGAGGGGCATCATGATACGCACGATGAGGGCATTTGCCACTTCTTTCTCAGAAAAGGTGAGAAGACTATAGGAGGAAATACAGAATGAAAAGGGATACAAAAGCAATGTATGCCACCATGTCCCCATGGAGGCTATTTTTTATAGTGGCGCTGCCGGGCATGATAAGCATGTTTACCATGTCTATCTATAATATTATTGAAGGTGTTTTTATAGGTCAGAAGCTGGGCGAAGCTGCCTTGGCTGCCGTTAATATAGCCTTGCCTGTTGTAATGATAAATTTTTCATTGGCGGATATGATAGGCGTGGGCTCATCGGCGATTATCTCCATAGCCCTTGGTAAGAAGGATGATGCCGCTGCAAATAATACGTTTTCCTGCGCCATGGTTGCTATACTGCTGATATCGCTGGCAATGGGGCTTACAATGTTCCTTGCTGCTGAACCACTTGTAAGGCTGATGGGGGCAGATGAGAGCATAGCCGAAACAGCGGCAAGGTATACCCGCACATATGCTGTGTTCAGCCCGTTTACTACGTTGTTTTTTGCAATGGATAACTATCTTCGCATAAGCGGTTTTGTAAAAACCAGCATGGTAATCAATGTGGCTTCAAACTTTGGCACCATTGGGCTGCTGATACTGTTTCTGCTGGTTATGGAAATGGATGTGGTAGGGTCTGCAATGGCCGCCTGCATATCAATGTGCTGCTGTTCAATGGCTGCACTGTTGCCGTTTCTCAGGGGAAAAACACTGCTGAGATTTGTCAGACCAAAATTCAGCAGGGCTCTGTTCAGAAAGATAGTTGCGTGCGGCGCACCGACCTTTTTTGACAATATTGCCGGTCGTATCACCTCGGTGATGATGAATATTTCCCTTATGACACTTGGCGTTAAGGCCATGGGAGAAGGGGGCGGTACCACTGCCGTGGCTACGTATTCGGTTTTGATGTATGCCAGCGAATTGTGCCAGCCGCTGCTTTACGGCATGAGCGACTCTATAGCCCCGGCATTGGGCTATAACTGGGGCGCAGCGAACTATGAACGGGTAAGAAAAATAGCCAGGTGCAATTATATAGGCGGCTGCTCTGTGGGCGTATGTGCGTCGGCTATACTGTTTTTCTTTTCAGAGACTGTGGCCTCGCTGTTTGTGGATGCACAGGATGTGCAGCTCGTTACAATGGCTTCCCATGCGCTGAAGCTGTTTTGCCTGACATATCTTGTACGGTGGTTCCCATTGGCTACCCAGAGCTTTTTCAGCGCAATCGGTAAGCCGGTGTATGCAACCATACTGTCTGTTTCCGCTGCGCTGGTATTCCCTGCGGTGCTGCTGAGCGGCCTGTGGAAGCTGGGATTGGATGGCATCTGGCTGAATATGTTTGGCACAGCCGTTCTGTCTGCAATACTTGGGATAATACTCCTTCGCAGAATCTGGAAAACGGTCAATGATAAGCATCCCCATTTGGGCTAAGGTGCGGCATCTTTTATACTGGGGAGGTGGAGGATGCACCGTCAGTGAGCCTCTTTAAATAAGGAAGTATCAGCGCCGCTGCGGCGGCAAGGGCCAGTGCATCTGCCAGCGGGGTAGCCCATGCAATGCCGTCTATGCCCAGCATTGAATCAAATATCAGCATCAGCGGAATATCCAGCCCACCCTTACGCAATAGCGACAGGATAAGCGGCTGCAGCTTTTTGCCTGTTGCCTGAAAGATGGTGACGGAGAGAAAGTTGAGCGCCGTGGTAGGGCAGGCAAGGCATATTATCCGAAGGAAGCTCCGCCCAAACTCCACGGTGGCGCTGTCATTTATAAAGCAGCGGATGATGGGCGCGGCACCCAAGAACATGAGCGCCATGCCGGCAAGAGCCACCAGTATACAGTCCATAAGCAGTGCCTTTATGGCTGCCATCATGCGCTTGTGATTGCCGGAGCTGTAGTTGAAGCCTATCAGCGGCAGCGTGCCCTGGGTCATGCCCTGTGCTATGGCAAAGGCCATAAGGTCTATGCGCTTTGCAATTCCCATGCCGGCTACGGCCTCATTTGAGTAATCCGCTATCATTTTATTCAGCGTTAGATTTGACAGGGTGCTCATCAGCGTCATTATAAAGCTGGGCAGCCCCACGGCCATTACCTCTGAGGGTATTCCCTGCTTTAGAGTGAAGCATCTGGGAGATGGGGTGATGGTGGTGGATTTGCGGATACGGTATAGAAAAATGAAGAAATACGCCGTTGCGGCCACGTTGGACAGCATGGTGGCAATAGCTGCGCCTGTAATATCCATTTTAAAGAGGAATATGAAGATGGGATCCAGCACCATATTCAAAATCCCGCCAAAGGCTACGCCAAAGCTGGCCCGCCCGGAGTAACCTTCGGAGCGGATAAGATGTGCAAGCTCGGCATTTAATACCGTGGGAACTGCGCCAACGCCTATAGTCCAGAAGATATAGGAAGCACAAAAGGCGGAGGTATCATTATCAGCTCCAAGCAGGGGCAGAAGCGTATCCTTTAGCAGCACCGCAGCTATGCCATAGCACAGGGATATGGCTATTGCGCCCCAGATGCAGAAGGCGGAAGTGTGGCGGGCCTTTTCCCGCTCTCCCACGCCGAGGCAGCGGGATATCATGCTGGCCCCGCCAATGCCAAATAGATTTGCAAAGGCTGTTAAGAACATGAATAAGGGCATGGCAAGTGTGGCGGCAGCTACCTGATTAGGGTCGCCAAGCTGGCCGATAAAAAATGTATCCGCCATATTGTAAACAACCGTAATAAGCTGGGCTATTACCGTTGGCACTGCCAGTGAGATGATAGCTTTGCCCACCGGGGCTGAAGAAAAAAGCTGCTCCTTTTCCATCATGTTATTCATAGCTGAGACCTCTTTTCTGCCTGGGCAAGGCCGTCTATATAGCACCCAATGGCAGCGTTAAAGCTGTCATCCACGTTGGCCGGCAAATGGGAAAAGAAGCCGGCATCCTCCTGGGATACAAAGCCGTGAACTATCCCACGGAGCACACGCTGCCAGTGTATCTTTTCCGTATATGTAAAGGCGGTATGTTCCAGAACATTGAGAAATGGCTCGACTATGCAGCGGGATATTTCATACATATTTTCGCTGCATTTTACAGCGGTATGCATGATAAGCCTGTAAAGCTCCCGGTGCTCCCTGGCAAATTTGCGATATGCCTCGGCCAGGGCTGTGATGGCGGCCGTGCCGGTTTTCATATGTATGGCATTCATTTCGGCTTCCCGCTGCATTTCAAGCGCATATGCACATACTTCGACCATGAGCTCATCCATGCCCTGAATATGATTGTAGAGGGATGCTGTTTTTACATTGAGGCTGTCGGCCAGGGCCCGCATTGAAAAATCGGCGGTGCCCTGTTGTTCTATGAGGGCGGCGGCTACCTCAACTACCCGCTCCTTTGATAGCCCATTTCGTGGCATGGGATAATCCTCCCTAAAACTAATAGCGTTAGTTTCAATATATGCTAATGCCATTAGTTTGTCAAGACGATATATTAAAAGAGACAGGCAAGCCTGTCTCTTTTGCATGACCGTATTTTTTCATTCTCCCGCAAACACAAACGCCAGAACGCCATTCAGCCCAAGGGTTTTGCCGGAGTAGCTTTTAGCGTACTTTATGGCAAGGGGCTTGCTATTAAGGTATACGTCCAGATCGCCGCAGCCTGAGAAGGAGCTTTCCCTAAGGTCGAGGGAGAACTTTCGGCAGGGAATTTCAATGGACTTAAGCCCTGTGCAGCCTGCAAAGCCCTGGGAAAGCACTGTAAGCTTGGGGTTTGATTCGGAGGAAAGCAGTATCTTTTCTATGGATGTGTTTTCAAAGGCGTGTTCACCTATGGTGATGCTGCCGTAAAAGACCAGTGTACCTGACAAGGCAGAATCCTTAAAGGCGTAAGCGCCTATTTCCTTTAGTGAAGATGGAAACTCTATAGTGCCGAGCTTTGTGCAGCCTTCAAAGGCAGAAGGCATTATGTCATTAAGGGTGCTTTTCGGGGAAAAGGTCACGCTGGTTAAGGAGGTGCAGCCGCTGAATGCTCCTTCGTCTATGGTGGTGACTGAGGCGGGTATATCTATGGAACAGAGGGCGGTATTACCCTTAAATACGTCCTTCCCAATGGTCTGTATGCCATCAGGTATGGATATATGGGCATCTGTGCCTATGTAGCCGGTAAGTATGGTGGAATCATCAGCATCCAGAGTAAATTCCGGCCTTGCTCCGACAGAGGCTTTTAGCATGGGCTCAGGTGGCATCTCATTAACAGACTCAGCTACGGTTGCAGGCACATCAGGAACGGGGGAGGGGAAAACGCCATCCCGTCCGTCCTTTCCATCTGCACCATCCCTGCCGTCAGCGCCCCG
>CAYMPG010000007.1:0-17903 GCA_964392455.1 uncultured Clostridium sp.
CTCTCGCAGGAGAGAAGCTTGGAATTAAATGCGCCGCCGCGGCAGTAGTTGCCGGTGGAGGGCCATACGGCCTTGTTGTAGGTGGCGTCAAACTGACCGGTCACCAGGCGGGGAACCAGGCAGCCGTAGGATGCGCCCACCTTATGGCAGCCGGTGGGGAACCACTTGCCGATCATGACAACTATGCGGGCATCCACGCCGGTAAGGCTGGAGGGCAGCTCGATGTAGTTTACGCCGCCATAGGTGCCGCCGTTCATGGTGGGCTCATTATGCCAGGTGATCCTGAAAAGGTTGAGCGGGTCAACATCCCAAAGGCCCACGTTCTTGAGAGCGTTCTTTATCTTCTCGGGAACGAGGGAAGGATCCTTCATCTGGGCAAAGGTAGGCAGAACTATCTTGTGCTCACGGGCTACCTGAATATTGTGCTGAAGCTGTTCGTTGTTCTTCTCAAGATTTATCATTGTCTGCTCCTCATATAGTATTTTTTTGTTTTGAGAACTGTGGATTCTTTTTTTACATTCAGACTTTGTCGATAGCATAATTTTAGCTTTTTTTTTAACGAATGTAAAGTGGATTCCACAAAAAAATTGTATTAATCAAAAAAATATTTATGCAATAGTAAGGGCAAGCTCCATCATGCTGGTAAATGAACTCTGCCTGTCCTCGGCGCTGCAATCCTCGCCGGTGATCATGTTATCTGAAATGGTGCAGATAGCAAGTGCATTCTTGCCTGCACGGGCAGCGTTCATATAGAGGCCGGCGGCTTCCATTTCCACAGCCAGCACGCCCATCTTCTGCCATACAAGGCCGCTGTCCGCATCATCGTAAAACAGGTCATTGGAGAGTATATTGCCTACCCGGTAATCCAGTCCCATCTTATCCGCTGCATCCACGGCGCTGCGGAGGAGCTTAAAGCTGGCGGTGGGGCAGTATACACCAGGCAGATTGTACTGGCCGGCGAAGGCGGAATTGTAGCTGGCGCTCATGCCGATAACAAGGCTGCGGAGGGGAATATCTGCATGCAGGGCACCTGCGGAGCCTATGCGGATAATATTCTCCACGCCAAAGAAATTGAACAGCTCATAGGAATATATGCCCATGGAAGGCATGCCCATGCCGCTGGCCATTACGCTTACACGCTTGCCCTTATAGGTGCCGGTGTAGCCCTGCACGCCGCGCACGTTATTCACAAGCACGGGGTTCTCAAGGTAGGTCTCGGCGATAAACTTTGACCTGAGGGGATCGCCGGGCATAAGTACGGTGGGGGCAAAATCTTCAGGCTTTGCGTTGATGTGGGGAGTAGGGATGCTCATTTTGGTTCCTCCTTGATTGATTATTATTGTTCTGATGGTGTTTCGTTATCGTAAGCGGATGGCTCCGCATATACGTCCTCATTATCCGTCGGCAGGTACAGCCGTGCCTCTCCCTCAGGCATCTCGGTGACCCGGCGCAGGCTGGAGCGTATCTGCCTTGTCCTTACGCCTATCAGCTTATCCAGGTCCTCATTGGCCTTTATGAGCTGGCGCTGGGTATGGGTCAATACCTCCTCAAATCTGCCGAATTCCGTCTTGACTGCCGAGAGCACCTTCCATACCTCGCCGCTGCGCTTCTGTATGGCCACGCTCCTGAAGCCCATTCTCAGGCTATTGAGCAGGGCAGCCATTATACTTGGCCCCGCTATGCTCACCCTGTATTCCTTCTGGAGCCGCTCCACAAGGCCCAGCTTTACCGCCTCTGCGTAAAGCCCCTCTGTGGGCAGAAACATAATGCCAAATTCCGTAGTATAGGGCGGGTCTATATACTTATCCCGTATATCCTTTGCAAAGCCCCGTATGCGGGCCTTAAGGGCTTCCCCTGCCGCCGCCACGTTTTCCGCCTTGCCGCTGTCATATGCATCCATAAGGTCTGTGTAGGCATCCGCAGGGAACTTGGAATCTATGGGCAGCAGCACGTAGCTTCCATCCTCCGCAGGCATCCTTACCGCAAACTCCACCCTTTCCCTTCCCTTTGGGGAGGTGGCGCAGTTCACCTCGTACTGGTCGGGGGTGAGTATATCCTCAAGTATGGCGCTGAGCTGTACCTCCCCCAGTATTCCTCTGGTTTTTACATTGGTAAGCACCCGCTTAAGGTCTCCCACGCCCACTGCAAGGCTCTGCATCTCGCCCAATCCCTTATACACCTGCTCCAGCCGCTCATTTACCAGCCGGAAGGATTGAGTCATGCGCTCATCCAGAGTACGCTGCAGCTTTTCATCCACCAGGTTTCTCATTTCATCCAGGCGGGTATTGTTGTCAGCCTGTATGCCGCTGAGCTTTGTTTCCATGGTGGAGCGGATATTTTCCAGCTTTTGCTCATTTTCAAGGGAGGAGGTCTTGAGCCGGTGCTCCATGTGGGTGGCCATATCGCTTACGCTGCGCTGAAGCTGGGCCATCCTGTCCCCCTGGGCACGGAAGGCATTCTGCTGCCCCTCCGCCATCATGGCACCAAGGGCCCTTATGTTTTTCTGGACGGAATCCGTCACCTCCATACGAAGCTCCCGGTGATCGTCCTCTATTCTGTCCAGCAGCTTTTCCTCCAGCCTGTCCTCTATGCGGCCCTGGCGCACCAGCAGCACCGTCAGCAGCACTATGGCCGCCACCAGCAGCAGCAATGTAAGATACAGGATATATTCCATCTATTCCTTCCCCTTTATTTTTGCAGAGTTTCTATTCCCTTTATCACCATTGAGCCCAGCACTGCGCCAAGCAGGGCCTGTATAAGGTTTGCAGGAATGGACAGCACCGCCACCGATGCCCCGTATATTATGCACTCATAGGCAAGATACCCTGCCACCATCACCATGCCGGATACCAGGAGCTTCAGCATCCTCATGCCGCCCTTTTTAAGGAGCCTTGCTGCAATAAGGGCCATAAGCCCCTTTATCACAAGGGTGGCCGGAGCATACAGCGCACTCCCAAGCAGCACATCTGCAAGGCAGGAGCCTGCCGCTGCCACTATCACGCCCCACGGGCTGCCCAGAAGATACGCCGCCCCATACACCGCAGCATCCCCCGCATTGGCATATGCACCCTGCACCCCGGGTATTGGCACCGCGGCAAACATTGTGGTTATCACCACTATGGCGCACATGAGCCCGCAGAGGGTCATCCTTTTGATTTTTTCGTCATTCACATTTATTACCTCACAAAATCAAACGTATCAAAATCCGGATATTCCACCCTGTACAGCATCAGCCCATGGGCCGGGGCAGTGGCGCCGCCCTCTGAGCGGCTGCAGGATAGCAGCGCCCTTTCCATGGCGCTCCCCTCCCGGCGGCCGGAGCCTATCTCAAGCATGGTGCCCACTATTATGCGAACCATATTGTACATAAAGCCGCTGCCTGAAATATCAAAGCGCAGTATGCTGCCCTCCCTGCTCCAATTGGCCGAGTATATGGTGCGTACTGTGCTTTCAAGGTCTGTGCCGGTGGACTTGAAGGCTGCAAAATCATGCTGACCTATCAGCACATCTGCCGCCCGCTGCATGGTCTCCATATCAAGAGGATAGTGGTAATGCAGGGCGGTATTTCTATTGAAGGCCCCGGCATGGGGGCCATTATTCACCGTATAGCGGTAGTGCTTTTTTACCACGTCAAAGCGGGAATGAAACCCCTCTGCCCTGTCGCTGTAAAGCACCCGTATGTCCCTCGGCAGCCCCACATTCAGCGCATAGCAGAATTTATCCGGGGGTATGCGGCTATCAGTATCAAAGTGGGCCACCTGGGCAAGGGCGTGCACGCCGCTATCTGTGCGGCCGGAGGCATGAAGGGCAGACCGTGTGCCGGTGAGCTTTTCCAGCTCCCTTTCCACCACCTGCTGCACGGCTATGCCGTTTGGCTGGGTCTGCCAGCCCACATAACCTGTGCCGTCGTATTGAATTATAAGGCGTATCCTTGGCATATGCTCTCCGTGCCTATCTGCTTTTTATTCCAGCGGGCGCAGGGCGCTGTCATCCAGCCGCTGTATAAAGCACAGCTCTATCTGCCCATCCCTTAAAAATATGGTAATAACGTCGCCATTTTCAATGGTGAGCAGCAGCAGCCTTATGCTGCCCCGGGCATCTATATCCCCCGGGAAGCCGCCCTGTATGCTGGCCTCCACAGCCTGCTCCAGCTCCTGCCCTGCCAGCACATCGCGAATGGTGCTGTTTTCAAAGCTGCCCACATCGCAAAGGTCATCCTCAGTCATGGTATAGCCCCTGCGGGTCAGCTCCTCCACCACGGCCCTGTATGGGCTCTGCTCCGTCACTGCGCCATTTAGCAGCACTGCACCTGCTATCAGCAGCGCCGCCAGCAGCAGCACTATCAGCTTTGTATTTCTGCTCATTTCCATTACAGCACCGCCTGCAGCGTCACCGTAAGGCCTATCAGCAGCACCATGGACAAAAATGCCCATACATCCCGCCGCCTGTACTCCAGCACGGTCATGCGGGTACGGCCGTCCCCTCCGTGGTAGCAGCGGCTTTCCATGGCCATTGCCAGCTCATCCGCCCGGCGGAAGGCCGACACAAACAGCGGCACCAGCACAGGTACCATGCTCTTTGCCCGCTCTATAAGGCCGCCGGATTCAAAATCCGCTCCCCTTGCAGTTTGCGCCTTGGTTATCTTATCCGCCTCCTCAAGAAGGGTGGGGATAAACCTGAGGGCAATAGTCATCATCATGGCCAGCTCATGGGCGGGGAAGCCTATCTTCCCAAGGGGCATCATCAGCCGCTCCAGCCCATCGGTCAATGAAATGGGGGTGGTGGTAAGGGTCATAAGGGATGTGCCTGATACCAGCAGCACCAGCCTTATGGTAATATATACCGCCTGCCTTACGCCGCCGGTGGTTATATGTATCACCCACCAGTCCACAAGGGGCTCACCGGTGGTGGTAACCAGCAAATTGATGATAAACATGAATATGAGTATCATCCTCAATGGCTTAAGTGAGCGCACAAGATAGCTGAGCGGCACCCCTGAAAGAAGGGCTGCGGCTATCACATACGCCCCTGTAAACAGGAATATCCACATATCCTGCACAAGGAACACCGCCACTATATAGGCTATCATCAGGATTATCTTGGTGCGTGGGTCCAGCCTGTGTATTGGAGAATCACCCGGGAAATACTGGCCCAGCGTTATATCCTTAAACATGGCCAGCCCTCCCTAAAAGATACTCGCTCATGCCCTCAACGGTATACACCGGCGGCACCTCCATGCCCCGCTCCCTGAGAAGATTTCCCAGGTGGCTCACCTCGGGCAGGTCCAGCCCCATTTCCTCAAGGGGCAGGCTGCCGCCAAATACCTCGCCAGGAGTACCTGTGGCGGCTATTGCGCCCCTGTCCATAACGGCAATTTTGCGGCTGTGCCTTGCCACATCCTCCATGGAGTGGGATACCATTATTATGGCGCAGCCGGTATCCTGCCGTATGCTCTCCAGGGTTTCCAGTATGGCCCGGCGGCCTGCCGGATCCAGCCCCGCCATGGGCTCATCCAGCACAAGATACCGTGGCTCCATGGCGATTATGCCTGCAAGGGCTGCACGGCGCTTTTCTCCGCCGGAAAGCTCAAAGGGGGACTTGTCCGCAAATTTATCGTATTCCAGCCCCATCAGCTCCATTGCCCGGCGCACTCTTGTCTCTATCTCCGCCTTATCCAGCTTCATATTTACAGGCCCATAGGCCACATCCTTCGCCACGGTCTCCTCAAAGAGCTGATACTCCGGGTACTGAAATACCAGCCCCACCCGCCTGCGGCCTTCGGTGCGCTGCTTTTTATCTGAAAAGTCGTATCCATCCACTATGACGGAGCCCTCCTCCGGGGGCATTATGCCGCCTATATGCTGCAACAGCGTGCTTTTTCCGCTGCCGGTATGGCCTATTATCCCCCAGAACTCTCCCTCGTTTATGGTAAGGGAAACATCCCTCAGGGCTGTTCTCGCCCCAACGGTGCTCTTCATGTATGTATGGCTAAGGTTTTTTATCTCTATCGGCATATTGCGTCTGCAAGCTCCTGTGCAGTTATTGCATCGGCGGGAATATCCATTCCCCCCGCTATCAGCTCATCCCTGAGCCGGGCTATGGCAGGCAGGTCAAGGCCATTTGCCCTGAGCTCACTGCCCCTGCTGAATATCTCCCTGGGCGTGCCGCCCATTATCACGCTGCCGCCCTTCATGACCAGGATCCGGTCTGCCATGGCGGCCTCCTCCATATACTGGGTTATCATGACCACCGTCATGCCCCGTTCTCTATTTACCCGGCGAACTATCTCCAGCACCTCCTGCCGGCCCTGCGGATCCAGCATGGCGGTGGCCTCATCCAGCACCAGCACCTCAGGCTCCATGGCAAGCATGCCCGCTATGGCCACCCTCTGCTTCTGCCCGCCGGACAGCATATGGGGGGCAGTATCTGCATATTCTGTCATGCCCACCGCATCAAGGGCTTCCTTTACCCTACGGCGTATTTCCTCGGGGGGTATGCCCAGGTTTTCAGGCCCAAAGGCCACATCCTCCTCCACTATGGTGGTCACAAGCTGGTTATCCGGGTTTTGAAACACCATGCCCACCTTTTTGCGTATGCTCAGCACATTTGCAGGGTCTGAGGTATCCATGCCCTCCACGGTGACCCGGCCCTCTGTGGGCAGCAGCAGTGCATTAAGGTGCTTCGCAAGGGTACTCTTTCCGCTGCCATTGTGGCCCACTATTGCCAGCAGCTCACCCTTTATTATATTCAGCGATACGTCCTTCAGGGCGGCTGCCCCATCGCCGTATCTGTAGGTTACATTTTCTAGAGCTATCATATCTTTTGTATCCTGCCGTAAATGCATAATTTAATATCTTATTATAGCACACCCCTCCCTCCTTCGCCACATATTAACAGGCCCTTTGCCCGGCCTATGGGCTGCCCAAATTAAAACTTATATTTAACTTTTCCCATTTTGCTCCACCAGTGCCGAAATAATGATATACTGTTTTATATACTTTTTAATGCAACGGAGGTGTCCCCCAAGTGACAAAGTGTCCCATATGCGGCAGAGAATACGATGACAATACCTCATTCTGCACCGATTGCGGCGTAAAGCTCAACCATGAGCAGCCCACCTATGCCCCCGCAGGCGAAGGCGGAGCCGCTCCCACAGGCAGCTCTGAGCCCCTTTCCATGGGCAGCTTTATGCTGATGGAGCTGGTGGCAAGGGTGCCCATACTGAATATTGTAATGATGTTCATCTGGAGCTTTTCCGGCGATACAAATATAAACCGCAAAAACTGGGCCCGTGCCCGCCTTATCTGGGTAGCCATAGGGCTGGTGGTTTCAGTGCTGGCTATTGCGGCAGCGCTGGTGCTTGGCGGCGCACTCTCCACAGTCATCGCAGAAGCAACGGCTTCATACTGATGGCCGGAGGTATTCAGCCGTGCTTTGCCCCTACTGTCAGAATGAAATGACGGATGGCTTCATCCAATCCCGGGATGGGGTATTCTGGACGCCCAATCGGGCCATGATTCCTTCCCTCGTTTTTCTTAAGAAGAGCGCTGTGCCATTGGGCAGTGAACCCGGTATGACTTCCTCTGCGGCCCGGGCCTCCCTTTGCAGGGCCTGCAATAAGGTCATAATCGACCTGAACCGGGATTCGTAATTCAATTCACTAAAATAAAAAAACAGCATGAAGCTTTTGCCTCATGCTGTTTTGCTTTTTTAGATAAGCCTGTTAGATGAGCTCGATTACGGCCATCTCGCAAGCATCGCCACGGCGGGGACCCATCTTGAGGATGCGGGTGTAGCCGCCATTGCGGCCCTCGTACTTGGGAGCGATTTCATTGAAGAGCTTCTCAACAACGGGGTTGTTGTGGCCCTTGGTGCGCTCTTTATACTCGGACTTGGATTCCTTATCGCCCTTTGCGGCAGGAATGTTGTAGAGGTAGGACATTATCTGCCTGCGGGCATGGAGCTTGCTGGCGTCGTCCTTATTCTTCTCTATGGTAACGACCTGCTTCTTGTCGTTAAGGATGTCCTTCTGTACGGTGGTGCTGTTCTTATATTCGCTGATAGCGAGAGTGATGAGCTTCTCGGCGATGGGACGAACTTCCTTTGCACGCTTCTCGGTGGTAACGATCTTGCCGTTCCACAGAAGAGCAGTGGTCAGGTTGCGAAGCATTGCGTCGCGCTGGTCGCTCGCCTTACCCAGTTTACGGTTTGGCATGTTAGTTCCTCCTGATAATATCGTTGGTTAGTGAATTAGTCTTCGCTGTGACGGAGGGAGAGGCCAAGGCCTACCAGCTTCTGCTGGACTTCCTCAAGGGACTTGCGGCCAAGGTTACGCACCTTCATCATTTCCTCCTCATTGCGCTGCACCAGCTCATCAACAGTGTTGATGCCTGCGCGCTTGAGGCAATTGTAGGAACGTACGGAGAGATCCAGCTCCTCGATGGTCATCTCGAGGATCTTCTCCTTCTTGTCCTCCTCCTTCTCCACCATGATCTCAACACCCTGCACATGCTCAGTCAGGTTGATGAACAGCATCAGATGCTCGGTGAGTATCTTTGCGGCAAGGCTTACGGCCTCGTCGGGCTTGATGGTGTCATCGGTCCATACTTCAAGGGTGAGCTTATCATAGTCGGTAATCTGGCCCACACGGGTGTCTTCCACGGTGAAGTTTACCTTGCGGATAGGAGTGAATATGGAGTCAACAGCTATCTGGCCAATAGGCATATCATCGCGCTTATTTTTGTCAGCGGATACATAGCCACGACCACTCTCGATGTTTATCTCCATATAGAGCTTAGCGCCCTCGTCCAGCGTTGCGATATGCATATCGGGATTGACGATTTCCACGTCGGAATCCACTATCATATCCCCTGCCTTCACTTCGCAGGCGCCGGAAGCATCGATGATGACCTTCTTTGAGCCATCGCAATGCATCTTCATGCAGAGCTCTTTGAGGTTGAGGATTATCTCGGTTACGTCTTCTCTTACGCCGGGAACAGTGGAGAACTCATGGAGCACGCCATCGATCTTCACAGAGGAAACCGCTACGCCGGGCAGTGATGAAAGCAGTACACGGCGGAGTGAGTTACCGAGGGTGATGCCGAAGCCACGCTCAAGAGGCTCTACGACAAACTTGCCGTAATCGCCATTGAGTTCTACGCACTCGATCTTGGGCCTTTCTATTTCTATCATTTACATATCCCCTCTCTTGCTTTTTGGTCAGTCGATTAGGGCAGTAAGCGTTACGATTTCTATTACCTGGAGTAGAACTCGACGATGAGGTGCTCCTCAACTGTCAGGTCGATATCGTCACGCTGCGGCATCGTTACAACCTTGCCGGAGAGCTTATCGGCATCAAGCTCAAGCCACTTGGGGATGGGCTTGGAAGCGCCCTGCTCACGGAGCTCCTTCAGGTTTTCTATATCGCGGCTTCTGTCGCGTACAGATACTACCTGACCGGGCTTTACCAGGAAGCTGGCGATGTCGACCTTCTTGCCGTCAACCAGGATGTGACCGTGATTGACCATCTGACGAGCCATGGGACGGCTGTCTGCCAGGCCAAGACGATACACAACATTGTCCAGCCTGCGCTCCAGCAGGCAGAGCATGTTTTCACCGGTTACGCCGCGCATATTGGCAGCCATGTCATAGTATTTCCTGAACTGGGACTCTACTATACCATATGCCCTGCGGCACTTCTGCTTTTCACGAAGCTGGAGGCCGTATTCGGACTGCTTACGCTGACGGGACTGGCCATGCTGGCCGGGAATGGTATGACGCTTTACGACGGCACACTTTGCGGTGTAGCAGCGATCGCCCTTAAGGAACAGCTTAACGCCTTCCCTGCGGCACTGTCTGCAAACGGATTCAGTATATCTTGCCATTGTTGTGCTGCCTCCTTAAACTCTTCTGCGCTTGGGCGGACGGCATCCATTGTGGGGAATAGGCGTCACGTCCTTGATGAGGGTAATATCCAAGCCGGCGCTCTGCAGGGCACGGATAGCTGCTTCACGGCCGGAGCCGGGGCCCTTTACATAGACCTCAACGGTGCGAAGGCCATGCTCCATGGCGGCCTTAGCGGCGGTCTCGGAGGCCATCTGTGCAGCAAAGGGAGTGCTCTTCCTGCTGCCGCGGAAGCCGAGGCCACCTGCGGAAGCCCAGGACAGGGCGTTGCCGTTTACGTCGGTGATGGTTACCATAGTGTTATTAAAGGAGGAACGGATATGGGCTGCACCGCGCTCGATGTTCTTCTTCTCACGACGCTTACGGCTTGCGGCCTTCTTAATCTTGCCTTTAGTTGCCATTGCTTATTTCCCTCCTTACTTCTTTCTTCCGCCTACGGAACGCTTGGGGCCCTTGCGGGTACGTGCGTTCTGCTTGGTGCTCTGACCGCGAACGGGCAGGCCCTTACGATGGCGAACGCCACGGTAGCAGCCGATCTCGATGAGGCGCTTGATGTTCATGGAAGTCTCACGCCTGAGGTCACCCTCTACCTTAACGTTGTGGTCGATGTACTCTCTGAGCTTGCTTACGTCATCCTCGGACAGGTCGCGTACGCGAATGTCGGGGTCTACGCCGGTAGCAGCCAGAATGTCCTGAGCGGTCTTGCGGCCGATACCGTAGATGTAGGTCAGGCCGATCTCAACTCGCTTGTCTCTTGGCAGGTCAACGCCAGAAATACGTGCCATTGATTCATTTACCTCCGTAAAATATTTGGTTTCACAGCTATGGCTGGCTGTGTGCAAAGGGCCATTGGTCCTTCGCAGGGGCAGTGGTATTCGTACTGCCCGCCTGTGGGTTGTCTCAGCGTGGGTCAAACGCCGAGTGCGGCAGGCTCTCACCTCCGCAGGGGATATCCCGGATGTGAAGGATGTCCCGCCCCTCAGCAGCTTATATGTGGAGCTGCATCGGAGATATATAGCTGCTCATTTCGGAATTCCCCGGTCAGCATACCGGGGCAGCCGCCCGA
Organism: uncultured Clostridium sp.; assembly: GCA_964392455.1. GTDB lineage: Bacteria > Bacillota > Clostridia > Christensenellales > CAG-138 > SFEL01. The sequence continues at coordinate 10,970 of CAYMPG010000007.1, forward strand.
AAGGAGTATCTATCAGGGTAAAAATTGCCTTTTGTACAGGCTTAATGCAGCAGCGAAAACGCTACTGCGGCAACTTAAACATTGTATCAATTGTACATGGGCTTTGTCAACCGTAAAAGGGCTGTTTTTTGCCCGAAAAATGGCAAAAACTGGCGAAAATATTCGTCAGTTTGGCCAAATCCCGCCGGGCCAGTCATTTGCGGAGTGATTTTCCCGCAAATGACCCGCTGCGGATGATAAAACAGGTGCGGCGTTTAAGCCATTAACCCTGCTTCTGCTTATGCTTGGGGTTCTCGCAGATCACCATGATGCGACCCTTGCGCTTGATGATCTTGCACTTTTCACAAATGGGCTTTACCGAAGGCCTTACTTTCATCGTGTCTTCCTCCTGTTAGTTCTTGGTGCGCCACGTAATGCGGCCGCGTGTCAGATCGTATGGAGACAGCTCAACTGTCACCTTATCTCCCGGCAGTATGCGGATGAAGTTCATCCTCAGCTTGCCGGAAATGTGAGCCAGTATTTTATGGCCATTTACCAATTCCACCTCGAACATTGCGTTGGGGAATGAATCGGTAACTACGCCTTCAACTTCAATAACGTCCGTCTTAGACAAGCTATCCCTCCTCGGATGCGGTTTTGTTGTTGTACCCTTTTTGAATAAGGGCCTTGCGGATAAATGCGTCTGCACAGGCCGTATCCTCAGGCAGCATGGTCATATCCAGCCTGTCCTGATGGAACCTTACGTGCTTCAGCTTCTTTTTCTTGGGCCGGCCAAGGCTTCTTGTCCTACCGTCTGCAAGCATTACGTACCCCTCGGGCTCTGCGGAGATAACCACAAAGCTCCTTCCCCTGTCCCTGCCGGATAGGGCAGTGACTATCATTCCTACTGCTTCGCTATGCATGGCTGCCCTCGCTGAGAGTAAGTATGATGGGATCGCCATCGGTTATGGCAACGGTGTTTTCATAATGTGCGCTGGGCTTGCCGTCCGCCGTGACTGCCGTCCATCCATCGGGCAGCACCTTTATCTGCCAGGTACCCATGTTTATCATGGGCTCTATGGCAAGGGTCATGCCTGCAACAAGGCGTATGCCTCTGCCATACCTTCCGCCTGTGTAATTTGGGACATCGGGAGCTTCATGCATATCTCTCCCAATCCCGTGGCCTATCATATCCCGCACCACGCCGTAGCCATGGGCCTCGGCGTGGGCCTGAATAGCGGCGGATATATCGGATATTCTGTATCCTACCCGAGCAAATTCCAGCCCCTTAAAGAAGCACTCCTCTGTCACCCTGATAAGCTCTCTGGTCTCGGGAGCCACATCCCCTATCATAAGGGTACGGGTGGCATCCCCGTGAAAGCCATCCAGCTTTGCTACCACATCGCAGCTTACGATATCTCCATCCTTCAGCCTGTACTTGCCGGGTATCCCGTGTACCACCTGATCGTTTACCGAGGTGCAGATGGATTTGGGATAGCCATTGTAGCCCAGGCAGGAAGGGATAGCGCCCCGGGAGCGGATAAGCTCCTCGGCGGCGGCATCAAGCTCCTCTGTGGTAATACCGGGGCGGGCCATTTGAGCCATGAGCTCCAGTACTTCCTGTACGACTTTTCCCGCCGCCTGCATTTTGCAGATATCAGCGGCATTTTTAATGGTGAGCATCAGATCGTCTCCACAAGTGCTTTAATATCCGCAAGCACCTGGTCGGGTGTCCTGTTGCCGTCAACGTTTCTGAGCAGGCCCTTTGCCTCGTAGTATTCTATGAGGGGCTGGGTCTTTTCATTATAAACGTTTATCCGGTTCAAAACCGTTTCTGGCCTGTCATCATCCCTGATATACAGCTCTGCGCCGCACTTTTCGCACACGCTGCCGCTGTACATGGAAATATGATAACCGGCTCCGCACCCGCTGCACATGCGGCGGCCGCTGATACGGTCCACCAGCACCTGAGCAGGAACATCGATATTTACCGCCATGTCGATATTCTCTATATCGCAGAGAGCATCGGCCTGGGCAATAGTCCTGGGGAAGCCATCCAAAAGGAAACCCTTAACGCAATCCGGCTCTTTTACGCGATTTTTGACCATGCCGATGATTATATCATCGCTCACAAGGCCACCCGCCTCTATCACAGACTTGGCCTTTGCGCCAAGCTCAGTGCCTTCCCTCATCTCCCGGCGAAGCATGTCGCCGGTGGAGATGTGGGCAATACCGTAGTGCTCGCATATTTTTTCAGCCTGGGTGCCTTTGCCCGCACCCGGAGGTCCTAAAAATACCAGTTTCATGGACGTATATCCCTTTTCTTTTAACCGAGGAAGCCCTTGTAATGACGCATGAGCATCATGGACTCAAGCTGGGATGCAGTTTCCAGAGCCACGCTTACCATTATCAGTATGCTGGTGGGGCCAAACATGGACCTGAGCCCGAAAGCGCCCATCACCACAGTGGGAACGATAGCTATGACCATCAGGAACAGTGCGCCGAACAGAGTCAGGCGATTGCATATCTTGGCCAGGTATTCGCCGGTGGGCTTACCGGGGCGAATGCCGGGGATGAAGCCGCCGTTCTGCTGCAGATTCTTGCTTATCTCAATCGGATTGAAGGAGATGGAGCTGTAGAAGTAGGCAAATGCCACGATGAGCAGAGCATATACCACATAGTAGACGATGGCGCCCACTACAGTGGTGCCGGGCATCATCCACTTCTGCCAGAAAGCATAGAAGCTGCTGTCAGGCCTGAACTGGCCAATCATTGCAGGAACCTGTATAAGGGTCATTGCAAAAATCAGAGGCATAACGCCGTTTGCATTGGCCTTCAGGGGGATGTTGGTGCTCTGACCGCCGTACATCTTGCGGCCGACAACACGCTTGGCATACTGCACGGGGATGCGGCGAACCGCACGGTCCACGGCAACTACGCCAGATACCATCACCAGCACGAATACCAGCAGCACGGGGAGTATCCACCACTTATAAGTACCACCGAACACGCCGCTTATCATGCCCACGACCACAGTGGGAACCTGGGACACGATAGACGTGAAGATGATGAAGGAGATACCGTTGCCGATGCCCTTATCGGTAATCCTTTCGCCCAGCCATACCAGGAAGGCAGTGCCTGCGGTACAGACGATGCCGATGGTCAGGTAGGTGAGGAAGCCGGGGTTGCTGACAACGCCGTACTGATTCTGCAGACCCATTACGATACCGATGCTCTGAACCAGAGCAAGGCCGATACCGGTGTAGCGGGTGATACGCTCAATCTTCTGCCTGCCGTCCTCTTCCTTTGCCAGGCGCTCAAGGGCGGGGATGGCAATGGTGAGGAGCTGGATGATGATGCTGCCGGTGATGTAGGGAGTGATACCCATGGCAAAGATGGTGAATTCACCAAAGTTGCCACCGGAGAGCAGGTTCAGGAAGCTCAGAATATCATACTGGCTGGCTGCAGCCGCTATCTTGGAAGCGTCTACGCCGGGCACAGGAATGAAGGAACCAAACCTGTAGATGACTATAAGCAGCAGCGTATAGAGCATCTTGGAGCGGATGTCCTTGATATTCCAGGCGTTGATGAGGGTCTTAAGCATTAGATCACCTCAGCAGTTCCGCCCACGGCCTCGATGGCTTTGCGGGCTGTCTCAGTGAACTTTGCAGCCTTTACATCCAAACGCTTGGTCAATTCGCCGCGGCCCAGAACCTTGAGGCCGTCCTTTTCGATCTTGCTGAGAATGCCGGTCTCTTTGAGCAGCTCAGCGGTTACAACAGTACCATCCTCGAAGGCGTTGAGCCTTTCTACGTTAACGGTGCTGTATTCCTTAGCAAAAATGTTGGTAAAGCCGCGCTTGGGCAGACGGCGTGCGAGGGGCATCTGGCCGCCTTCAAAGCCGTTCTTCTTGCTGCCGCTGCGGGCCTTCTGGCCCTTGTGACCCTTGGCGGAAGTCTTGCCAAGGCCGGAACCGGTGCCGCGACCAACGCGCTTTCTTGCGCTAGTGGAGCCCTCAGTGGGCTTCAAATCGTGAAGATTCATTTGTGCACCTCCGTTTATACTTCTTCGACCTTTACCAGGTGCTTTACCTTGAAGATCATGCCCCTAATGCAGGCATTGTCAGGCTTTACGACTACGCTGTTGGTCTTATGCAGACCCAGGGCAGCGATGGTAGCCTTCTGGTCCTTGAGGGCGCCTATGGTGCTCTTAACGAGAGTTATTTTCAGATTAGCCATTGCACAACCTCCTGTTAGCCCAGAATTTCTTCTACGGTCTTACCACGGAGCTTGGCGATCTCCTCAACGGTGCGGAGCTGGGTCAGGCCGTCGATGGTGGCCTTTACGCAGTTTGCAGGGTTGTTGGAGCCAAAGCTCTTGGTACGGATATCCTTAATGCCGGCCATTTCCAGAACCGCACGGGCGGGGCCGCCGGCGATAACGCCAGTACCTTCTTCGGCGGGGAGCATGCGAACATGGCCCTTGCCAAACTTGCCCTCTACGGCGTGGGGGATGCTGGTGCCAACGATGGGTACCTCGATGAGGTGACGCTTTGCATCCTCGATGCCCTTACGAACGGCCTCGGGGATTTCCACGGCCTTGCCCATGCCTACGCCAACGTGACCGTTGCCGTCGCCTACTACCATGAGAGCGGAGAAGCGCATATTGCGGCCGCCCTTAACGGTCTTGGCAACACGGTTGATGGATACGAGCCTTTCCTGCAGTTCCATTGTAGATGCATCAATACGTTTCTGCATGTTGTACCTCCTTAGAATTCCAGTCCGGCTTTGCGGGCGCCCTCGGCGACCTCTGCTACACGGCCGGTGTAGAGATAACCGCCACGGTCAAATACGACCTTGGTTACGCCCTTGGCGAGAGCACGACGGCCTGCGGTTTCGCCAACCAGGTTGGCGGCTTCCTTCTTGGTCTTGCCTTCCAGCTGGGCCTTTACCTCGGGGTCCATGGTGGAAGCGGAAGCGATGGTGTTGCCGGCTACGTCGTCAATTATCTGCACGTAGATGTTGTTAAGGCTGCGATAAACGTTGAGCCTGGGCCTTTCCTGAGTGCCGGAAATATAGCGGCGGGTACGATCGTGGCGAGCCTTACGCACAGAGTTCTTATCGATCTTAGAAATCATGATTATTCTCCTTCTCTATGCACTATTTACCGGTCTTGCCTTCCTTGCGGCGTACATACTCGCCCTCATAACGGATACCCTTACCCTTGTAGGGTTCGGGAGCACGCTTGATGCGGATGTCCGCAGCCATCTGACCGACCTGCTGCTTGTTGATGCCGGAAACCACTACCTTATTGGGAGTGGGAACGTCAAAGGTAATGCCCTTGGGCTCCTCGAACTCAACGGGATGGGAATAACCCAGGTTGAGAACCAGCTTGTTGCCCTGCTTCTGGGCACGGTAGCCTACGCCTACGATCTCAAGGGTCTTGGAGTAGCCGGTGGTTACACCTACGACCATGTTGTTGATCAGAGTGCGGGACAGACCATGCAGAGCCCTGTTTTCCTTAAGGTCATTGGGACGCTTAACGGTGAGGACGCCATCCTCTACGGACAGCTCCATCTTGGGGGAAATCTTCTCGGACAGCTCGCCCTTGGGGCCCTTAACAAAAACGGTGTTATCGTCGCCAACCGTGATTGTCACTCCGCCGGGAATGTTGATCGGAAGTTTTCCGATTCGTGACATGTGTTACACCTCCAGAAATTTTGTAATTTGTATTATGCATGCCGCTGCTGCGGCGGGTTGGGTTTACCAGATGTAGCAGAGGACTTCGCCGCCTACGCCCTGCTTGCGGGCTTCGTGGTCGGTCATAACGCCATGGCTGGTGGAGAGGATTGCAATACCCATGCCGTTGAGCACCTTGGGTACATTGTCCTTGCGAGCGTATACACGCAGGCCGGGCTTGGAAATCCTCTTGAGGCCGGTGATAACGCGCTGACGGTTGGGACCATACTTAAGGCTGATGGTCATGGTCTTCTTGGGACCTTCTTCGGTCAGCTCGTAGCCCTTGATATAGCCCTCCTCGAGCAGTATCTCGGCAATGGCCTTCTTGATGGTGGAAGCGGGAACGCTCACGGTGTCATGCTTGGCAGTGTAAGCGTTGCGGATACGGGTCAGCATATCAGCGATGGGATCAGTGATAACCATTCTAATTTCCTCCTTTCGCCGAATTACCAGCTTGCCTTGCGGACGCCGGGGATTTCTCCCTTATAGGCCATCTCGCGGAAGCAGATGCGGCAGATGCCATACTTGCGGAGCACGGAGTGGGGACGGCCGCATATACGGCAGCGGGTATAGGCTCTGGTAGAGAACTTGGGCTCACGAGCCTGCTTGATTTTCATGCTTGTCTTTGCCACTGTGTCATCCTCCTAAATTAAGCCTGCACGAAGGGCATACCCAGCATAGTGAGCAGCGCCTTGGCTTCTTCGTCGGTCTTGGCGGTAGTTACGAACACGATGTCCATACCACGAATCTTATCCACGTCATCATAGTTGATTTCGGGGAAGATGAGCTGTTCCTTAACGCCCATGGCATAGTTGCCGCGGCCGTCAAAGCTGGTATCGGGTACGCCACGGAAGTCGCGTACACGGGGGAGCACGATGTTCATGAGCTTGTCAGCGAAGTAGTACATACGGTCGCCACGCAGAGTGACCTTAGTACCAATGTTCATGCCCTCACGAACCTTGAAGTTTGCAACGGACTTCTTGGCCTTGGTGATGATGGGCTTCTGACCGGCGATGGCAGCAAGCTCTTCCATAGCTACTTCCAGGCCCTTGGGGTTATCCTTTTCGGAGCCCAGACCCATGTTGAGAACTATCTTCTCAAGCTTGGGTACCTGCATTACGTTTTCGTAGCCAAACTTTTCCTTGAGCTGGGGTACTACTTCCTCATTGTACTTGACTCTGAGGCGGGCAGCCTCGGTAAAGGGCTTGGCTTCCTCTG